>NZ_CP124613.1:668202-1336404 GCF_029958905.1 Vibrio sp. YMD68
GGCAGCAGCTGGCGGGTTCATCATCGGCAACAAGCCGAGAACGGTGAGAGTCAAATAGGTGAATAACGTTTCTAAATGCATACGGTTCTCTTTAAATTTTGTGGATTTCTGTGATTGGTGGCGTTTAAATTAATAGGAGATGGTTTATATCGAATCTAAGTAATGACTAAGTAACGAAGCTAAAGAAGCATCAGCTGGGCGAGATACAGAACACTAAAGAATGAAATCGCGTCGGTTAATGTGGTAAGTAGTGGACTGGATAACATGGCTGGGTCGAGGTTGACGCGCTTCAGAAGTAGAGGCAAAGCACCACCTATCATAACCGCTAAAGTGGACGATATTGTATAGGCAGTAGCAACCAGTACGGGTAATAAATGACCTTGCTGACCATGTGTAAACAACATGAGTAGAGCAATAACCAGACCAATAGCTAGGCCATTTATAGCGCCAATAGGCAACTCTTTGGCGACGACGAATAACCAGTCTTTAGCAGAAATATGCTTAGTCGATAGCTCTCGAATCGAAACGGCAACGGATTGGTTGCCCGCAGCCCCAGATAGATTAGCCACTAAAGGCAAAACGGCGGCCAATACGGCAACTTGCTCGATAATGTGTTCAAAGGAAGCGATGATCGATACGGCGGCATAGCTCAAGATTACCGACGGAAGTAAAAAGGTGAGGCGTCGAATATTGCGCGGTAATAATGGCATAGTACGAAATTCATCGCCACCAAATATACCGCTGGTTTCACGTTGTTGTTGTTCAGATTTCTCATATAACGCCTGGTTTAATTGTGTGTGACCAACAATGCCAATTTGAAAACCGTGTTCGTTGATGACAGGAACGGTAGAGTGTGAGGTAGAGTCGAGCACACTTTTTAATGATTGGAGATCAAAACCTGCTGGAACGGTGGGAACACCTCCATCAATATGGTCAATCAATTTGTCCCAAGATTGAGCAAGAAACAATTCTCGAGTTTTGATTGTACCTAAGTAGTTGCCATGCTTATCGTGCAGGTAAACGTAACGCCATTCGATTCGTTCAGAGCTTTTTTCACCTTCACGCAAGATAGTTTCTAAGTCGGAAACGGTAGCCCAACTTTCCAGTTTAATGATCTCATTTTTGCAAATACGTCCGACTGAGCCATCAGGAAATGACATCGCGGCTTTTTCTTCGTTTTCCCAAGTTTCGGGCAGGGAGGATTCAAGGGCTTTATGAAGCGATTTAGGTAAACTGCGTAATAGAGAGCGGCGAACGTCTGAACGCATATGTAAAAGAATGTCTTTTGCACTGTCGATCGGAAGGTTTGAAAATAAGAGAGCACGCTCTGGCTCGGTTAAGTAATCCAGAAAGTCAGCAGCCAAATTCGGCTTTTGAGTACAGAGCAGCTCCCAAAGCCGTCCACACTGTGCGCTGGTGAACTTTCTTATCACAAATGGAAGATTGGTTAGGTTTGCACTTTCTATCTGTTTGATAATGCAATTACTTGAACCGGACTGCATTGCTGAAATCAACTCGGAGTACAGTTGCTCTGCTTCTGAGTTAGGTAATGGGACGGTTATTAAGGTCATGATAAATGGCTACGCTTCAATGTATTTTCGTTTATGGATAACTCGAGTAGAGAGGGCTATGAAAGCAATCACCATTGGTGTCAAATTGGCGGGTAGTGATTTGCTCATAGTTTATGGTTGTGGGGAGAGGTTGAATATGAATTGGAGAAATTCATAAATGCATTAATGTTTACCTCAAATCTGAGCTTCTCTCATCGACGGTATTCTTGACTCGTACTGCTTCGTTGTACTGCTTGAGTACCTCGATTAATGGACAGCGCTGATGTTGAGAACGAACTTCATGTTTATAATGGACACTCTCATAGAGATTTTATGAATGGACTCGTTGCGACATGCTTGAATTGAAATTAAGAGGCTACTTTTCTGGTTGAACTATTTGATCGAAGTAGCTTTGTATTGTTTGGTGCAGCAGCTGGTTTAGTGGAAAACCACGTTTAGATTGTAGGTATCCGCCGTTTATTTGAATCGTTCTCATCTCTTTAGGAACCTTAGGAAGTGGGTAACAACTCAGCTCGGGATCATTATCAGTCACTAACGTACTGCCAAAAGACAAGGCGTCAGAATGTTTTAATTCATTAAGTAACACTCGTATACTGTGAGTTGATAAAACGATATTAGCTTTATACCCTCTCGCTAAGTAAAAATCTTCAACAGGGGCGCGCTTTGAGTTAATCCCATCAGCCAGTATCCGAGTGATAGGGAGGTGATGGATGTCTTCTAGGGCGGTACTCTTACTCAAGACTGGATGATCTTTACGAGCAATCAGGCTGAGTTTTATTTCTTTCAAACGGTGCTGATATACCTCTTGTGGCAATTGGTACTGAGAAAAAAGGAGTAAGTAATCTATTTGACCATTAAGCATTTCATTTAAGCTTTGTTCTTGCCAATAAACCAATTTAAAACTGGCGACAGGTAACGCTTCTCTTAGAGCACTAAAAATGCCATCTCCCCATTGTTCAAGCATGAAAATGTTCATTGCGACTGATATTTCACCAGTAAATGTCTGAGGGTCAAAATTTTGATAAGACTCAACGACTTTAACCAATGGTGTGAACATTTCATCGGCCGCTTCGGCAAGTTTTTCGGCAAGCTCTGAAGGTTCGACACCATGAGCTTTACGGATAAAAAGCTGATCGCCAAAGGTTTCTCTGAGCTTAGCTAAACCGCGGCTTACACTCGTCTGAGATATTCCTAATCTGTCCGCAGCTTGATGTGTGTTACGTGTTTCCACAACGGCTTGCAATAGCTTCAGCAGGTTTAAATCTAAATCGCGAAGTTCTTTCATCGTCAGCTCTTATCTATTGAGAGTCTTCCATTGTAGTGTTCAAAGAGAATGAGGCAAATTCATTTTTGTCCAAAGACGCTTTGAACGAGCATCATGCTCGGCTTTTTTGTTCGAATTCACCATTTCTCTTTTTAATGGCTAGAATCAGTGTGTAATGAGTGCGTAACTCATTTAATATGCGTTACAGCGTTTGTCTCTACAATTAAGGAGTAGAGGGTGGAAAAGGTTTACCTCGTTATTAATTTTTTAGTGGATCACAAAGTCCTGACTAGTGCTTTAATCTTACTGTTGATCATCATGATTCGTCGCCTGATCTTGTCAGGGATTCGTGGTGAAGAACTGTTCCTTACAGAGAATCAGCGTAATTGGATGTCACGGACAAAGAACGGTGCCTTTGCGGCTTTTGTCATTTTAATATTCATGCTGTGGCAATCTGAAATCGCGGAGTTTGCTTTATCGGTAACGGCAATTGCTGTGGCTATTGTGGTTGCTTCAAAAGAAATTATTCTCTGTTTTACCGGGTCAATTCAGCGTGCCAGTTCACGGTCATTTCGTATTGGTGATTGGATTGAGGTTGGAAAAATTAGTGGTGAAGTTATAGAACACAATTTAATGGCTACTGTGATTCAAGAGATTGATTTACACCATGGCCAGTACCACTACACAGGAAAAACCGCTACCTTACCCAATAGCATGTTTTTTACTTACCCTGTTAAGAACCTCAATTTCATGAAGCGTTATGTTTACCACAGCTTTTCTATTGTGGTGAAAGACTTTGTTAACTTGTACCCAATGATTGAAGACTTAACCAGAAAGGTCGATGAACACTGCGAAGACTTTATTGAGGTAGCGCGTCGTTATAATACCGTCATTGAAAAGCACGCGGGTGTTGACTTGCCAGGGTCAGAGCCTCACATTCACATCAGCAGCATGCCAACAGGAGAGCAGTCGGTTCATTACATGATTTTTTGCCCGACCGAGCGTGCTTCGCATTTAGAGCAACAAATCCGAGAAGACTTTATGCAAGAGTATCATCAACGTTTTGAGGTCGAGAATACGACCTTTGCTTAGGCATTCTATCTCTTGTGCAGCGTGCTAAAACGATCAAATTGAATGAAGTGGTCAATTTGTTTCGGTATGTCATTGCTGTAAAGCAAGCTAGTATGGTTACTGTTGAAGGTTACGTGATCCGTCATACCGTTGATTTTAGTTTCCTCAACGGTGACGGTTCCATCGGACAACATCTCGCTCCCTAACAGTATTGGCCGTAAACCAATCGATTGAGTTCCTGCGATACAACCCAGTTTTTGCGGGAAATTCCACGTATCGTCGTGCTTTTCTAGCCCATGTTTGGTTGAATTTCCTAGAATAGCCCCTAGACCTAAATCCGAAATCTTTTCAGCAATAGAAGCACCTTGAATCGGTGATCCGATAGCGATGACGTGTGAAACTCGAACACTGGATGGCTTTCTGTTCGCCAGGTAATGTTTGATCATCAACCCGCCAAGGCTATGGCCTACCAGTATATTGGTTTCGAAAGGGTCAAGAAGCGTATCGATGTGTTTGAAAACGTTTTCTGCGTTTATGTTAAGCGAATTGTAGCTAACAACATCCGTGTGGTAGCCCAGCTTTTCTAGGCGCTGACTTAATGGAAGAAGGGCAACCCCGTGCATGTAAAGGCCGTGCAGAAAGACTATCTTCATTTATCCACTCCCGCTGACTGTTGAGATGAGATTAGAGCTTTTGACCAACCTACCAAAAATTGAATGGAAATGGGGAGTTATTTTTAATGCACATCTCAGATAGTATTGTGAATCAATTTATCGTTAACCGTTTACTGGATTATTAGGAATAGAAATGAACGCAGTACAACAGGCTTATTTAGATCAATACCTATTAACTTTGTCCCCAACTGAACAGCTCAATTCTTATAAGGCGATTGCAGAGTACTATTGCGCCGATGAATACAATGCAAATGAATGTGCCCGTCTAATTAATCTTGGAATAAAGCGCGCCTCTTGCAGCCTAAAAGCAGGGTATGACGCTGAAAAAGAACCTTTGCCTGAAGTCGGACAGCTCACGGTCGTGCTTAACTGGAAACAAGAGCCCGTTTGTATCGTAAAAATGACGGAAGTTTCGATATGCCCATTTAATCAAGTCACTCGTGAATTTGCCGAGTCAGAGGGAGAAGGCGATGGCAGTTACGAATGGTGGCGCGCTGCGCATATTAATTTCTTCTCACAGTATGCGCAGGAGGTGGGTGTCGAATTCAATGAGACCTCGGACTTAGTGCTAGAGCGATTCGTTAAAGTTTACCCAGAGTAGTATCCAACACTGGCGATGACGTAACAGCATTTAGTTACCAGGGGATTTCTTTGCCATCGAAGCTATAAAATTTACCGGTATCTTCTGATGTCGTTGTTTCTATCAGGTTAGCTAATTGAGCTGCGACGTATTGGGGCGTAAACAGTTTGTGTTCTGGCACGTTTTTTTGATACGGCTTAGAAAGTGACGTGTCAGTGGTCCCGGGGTGGAAAGCAAACATACAGCAGTTATGTTTTTTCCGCTGCCACTCGATACTAATGGTCTTAATGGCCATATTCAAAGCAGCTTTCGAGCACCGATAGCTAATCCACCCTCCTAGCTGATTATCTTCAATGCTGCCAACTCTGGCGGACAGCGAGACGAAATGAGATAACGACTTTGATTTAAGGTGTTCGCCAAAATATCGAGCTAATAAAAGCGTGGATATTGTATTAATCGATAGATTCTGGTTAAAAAAATCCACATCGAAAGCATTGATGGTTTTTTCAGGGGAATGCTCAGGCCCCGTTAGAACACCGACCGCGTTGATCAACATATCCAATTTGGGGATCACGTTCGCTAGCTCTTTTATATCGCTTTCAGCCGTGACATCGACGTTATGCCAATTCAGGTTAGGGGCTGAAATAGTCGGTTGAGCGTTGCGATAAGTCGCGAAGATAGTCGCGGTGTTGTCAGAGGACAAAAAGTGCTCGATGAGCGCCAAACCAATACCACCGGAGCCACCAATAATCAGTATGTTCAAAGTTCAGACCTCTATAATTGTTAGTTAATCACTATAGTACAGACAAAAAGGCAGTTCGAGTATCACAGTGATGTGTCTTCTCATCTTAGGAGGAATCCTTAAAAATCCGAGGGCGCTGTAAATTCGATAAGATCATTGCTGATTGGGTGGCGCAGCTTCAAATACCCTGCATGCAAGTGTAAGCGCTTATCTTTGAAACCGTATAAATCATCCCCGACAATCGGCGTGTTGAGACCCGATGAATGAGCACAATGTACTCTGAGTTGGTGGGTTCGACCTGTTTTTGGGTACAAATCAACCTTGGTTCGGTGACCGATTTTTTCAATGACGTGATAGTCAGTTTGCGCGTTGCGGCCACTACGATGGCACACCATCTGTCTGGGCCTGTCCTCCATATCTCCACGCAAGGGCAGTGTGATTGTCCCACTGGTGTGGCTCAGGGTTCCTTCAAGCAGTGCGGTGTAACGTTTCACTACAGTGCGATTAATAAACTGCTGCTGAACGTGTTTATTTGCCTCTGAGGTGAGCGCGAAAACAATCAGCCCAGAGGTCGACATATCTAATCGATGAACAACCAGTGGCCCAGTGGCGTTAGGGTAACGAACTTGCATACGAGCATGAACAGAGTCGCTAATATACTTTCCCGATACCGATAAGAACTCGGCTGGCTTATTCACCACGACGAGCGCATCATCTTCGTAAATGATTTCAAGCTCTTTATTTAAAGAAGGGGTTTGTTCTAGGGGGCTTTCATCGGTTTCAATCCCTTCGAGCATGTGTTCCAAAATTTCAAAGCACTTACTTTGACATACCGGGTAGAGGTTTTTATGTTGGCGAATTTGATGGTAAGGCGATGCGCCCCACCAAAACTCTCCCAACGCTAAAGGTGTAAAGCCATGTTGATAAGCCGCTTGTAGTAATAGTGGTAGATTCTCTTCGCTTGAGCCCTTTATTGGCGCCTTTTTAGCATTAGCCTCATTTTTTGGGTTCGAGGGGCCTAGCTTGAACAGGTCATACGTACTTTTTAGCTCGCCTTTACGGTTTAAGAATCGACAGGATTTGTGCTTTTCATCCGCAATCCGCGCCATGACTTGTTGACGTTTTTGTTGTAGGTTTTCAATCTCGGTTTCGGTATCTTGAATAAGCTGGATGAGATTTTCAAGTGATTGTTTCCATTTGTTTTTTATCAGTTTTAGTTCTTGTTTTTCTTTACTGCTTTGGTGACCTAATTCGTGAATGATCGCTTGCAATTGCTGTTCATCAAGATCGTTGCCGAGGCGCAATTCGGCTTTTTTGCGCAGTTCCTTACGCTTAGCTTTATTCACTGCTAAAGCTGTTTGACCGTCAGTAATTTCAGTCTCAGCTTGGGCTTCTAAGCTTGTATATCGTGCTTTTCTTTCTATAAATACAGGGTGGTGCGTTAACGAGAGAATATGCGCGTCGAGTCTGTTCTTTTTTTCAATCCATTGAGCTTGAGCATCCGTGTCAACACGTGGGTCATAAATAGGGTCAACAAAGAAACCTGGAATGTCACTTTCGTCAGGGAATTCAGAGCGCACAACAGAACGAGAGCCAGAAAAAGAGGATAAATACCCAAGCTCCCCTTGCTCGGTTTCGATCACTAAAACCGCAAACATTTTCCCTTGATCAGAAAAATCATGTTTCCACTCTTTTTGTGTTGCTAAATAGTGTTGTAATTCAGTCATCGCAGTGACAGCAAGTGGGTGAGGCGTATAGTAATAGGGAAAGGTAAAACGTTCTGGTCGCTGTAAGTGTTCGATTGGACTTTTAAAAGACGATAGCTTGTTTGTCAATACTGGTTGCGGATTCATGGTTAGTGCTCATACGTCGCAGTACAAAGGTCAAGAAGAATGAGAGACAGCCCTTCATCGGTGTGAGCGCATTTTACCTAGGGGATAACAGACTGTACAGAAGTGAATTTTGCTGAGGTCATAACACCTGTATCCACTCAATTTAGAGAAATGCACCTAAAGTAAACACAATGAAAGATAGGGTGGGGGAGATTTTGGAGCGATTTCTGGGCTGGGTTTACATTGTAAATCTGATCAGTCAGTTGCTTGAGGGGCGCAGTTGCTTAAGGGATGCAGTTGCTTAAGGGATACAGTTGCTTAGGGAGCGTGGTTTCGATAATGAACATAAAGAAAAGCGCTGCTTCCTTGCAACGCTTGTACTCCGGCGGCCAAACCGAAAAACTGTATGTAGATAAGTATAGGCGTAGTTTTATAAAACTGCCTATTTTATTAATTTAAAGTGTGGCAATGAGTTTGCCGACCCGATGCGGTGCGAATTTGGTTAAAGTAATGATGGGACTTTTGTAAGGTATCGAACTCTAGCATCCATGTGGCACTGCGTTGAGAGACACATAATTGCCCAATATGTAATACAAGGTCATTACTGTATTTATTTAAAACACTGAGTGCTTTTATTATCAGCGGGCACTCTTCAATTGAGATGAATTGGAACTCACAATAGCTTTGGTTGAGTACCTCGAATGCACATTGCTGACGCCCCAATTTGAGTAATATTTTGGATTGCGCGATGGATGCATCCCTTAGCGTCGAGATGAGAGCGACAAACTGGCACACTTCCATCTCTTCTTTGCACAGGGCTTCATTAATATGAAAAGGAATATAATGAAGTACATCTTCCAATAGACTATATGCTTCTGGCCAGTGCCCTTGTTCCAATAATTGCTGGGCTTTTTGAAAGGCTCTCCAACATTGTTGAATATTCATCATAATCCTTTATTCAGAGTGATAATTTATTGTAAATGAAATTCATTATCATTTACAAGTGCCAGATTCATAATTGAAAGGATTTATTTAGAAGAGGTGCTAATGGCATGAGATTGGTGGATATTTGTTCACTTAAACTCGATTTGGGTCTAAGTCACTAAAAAATCGATGAAATGCATCTAAACTGACTTAAGTACCAGAGCAATAAGTACCAGAGCAATAATTACCAAGGAGGTAGTGATGGCGATTCAAAGATTGAACACTGAGCAACTTTATAACACGGCTCTATTAGAGCAGTTGCCTTGCAAATCGACCAAAGAACTGGCTCCCATTGACGAGATCGTCGGTCAGAAAAGAGCCCAGAAAGCCGTAGAATTTGCCATGTCTATCAAAGAGAAAGGCTATAACATCTACGCGATTGGTCAAAATGGGCTGGGCAAGCGCACGATGATTTTGCGCTATTTAAACCGCCACAAACATGATTCAGATACCATGTTTGACTGGTGTTATGTGGCTAATTTTGAAGATATCCGCACCCCCAAAGTACTTAAACTGCCTTGTGGAGTCGGAGCCAAATTAAAGCAAGACATAGAAAAGCTGATGACCAAGTTAGTCAATGCATTGCCTTTGGCGTTCGACAACGAAATGTATATCTCTCGTGCCGAAAAACTTAAAAACCAATTGGCCGATAAGCAACAAGTCGAGCTCGACAAAATTGGCAAGGAAGCGAAAGAAAAGGGCATTAGCCTGACCTTAACCACACAGGGCGACTATCAGTTTATCGCGATGGATGGAGAGGAATTACATACTGAAGAATCCTTCGACGAGCTCAGTAAAAAAGATCAAGAAGAGTTCGGAGCCAGCATCGATGAATTGGAAATAGAGTTGCGATCTATGGTTCGTCAGCTCACGGAATGGGAAGAGGGTTACAGTGAAAAAATCAAAAAGCTGAACGACGAAGTGACATTGGATGTCATTACCCACTTCATTAAGCAGTTGAAGCTTGATTATAATGGTTATTCAATGATCAAGTCATACCTCACCGACTTGCAAAAAGACATTGTTGAAAATGCCGATATTTTCTTAGATGAAGCCGTCGAGCAAGGTGAAATGGCCACCGCTTCTTTGGATAAAAAGCTTCCGAGACGATACAAAGTGAACGTTCTGGTTAGCCGTTCAGGAGAAGATTTCCCCATTGTGGTTGAAGAGAGCCCAAATTATCACTCACTCTTTGGCTACATCGAGACAGCTACATTCAAAGGAACGGTATTTACCGACTTCTCATTGATTCGGCCTGGCAGTTTGCACAAAGCCAATGGTGGCGTGCTAATGATGGACGCACAAAAAGTTTTAGAACAACCTTATGTATGGGAAGGGCTTAAACGGGCGTTACGCTCAAGGCAGTTAAGTTTCACCTCGCTCGAAAAAGAAGTCACGTTAACCGGAGCCGTATCACTCGATCCAGAGCCGATTCCGCTTGATGTGAAAATTATCCTGTTTGGCGACCACCGTACCTATCAACTGCTGCAACATTACGATCCAGAGTTTATTGAATTGTTTCGTGTGACCGCTGATTTTGAAGATGAGATGAAGCGAACCTCAGAGGCTGAGCTGCATTATGCACGGTTCATTTCGAGCATTATTCATGATAACAACTTGCTTCATTGTGACCGCAAAGCTATCGCGAGAATCATTGAACATAGCTCACGCTTGTCAGGTGATCAAACTAAGCTATCTCTTCACTCAGCGAGCATTGCAAACTTAATTCGTGAATCCAATTACGTTGCTCGCCAAGCTAACTCCAATATGATTCGGGCGAGTCATGTCGAAGAGGCGTTGAGTAATCAGATAATGAGAGTAAGCCGTCTCCAAGATAGCGTAATGGAAAGCTACATTAATGGGACAACACTCATTCAAACAGAGGGTGCAGCCGTTGGGCAGGTCAATGCCTTGTCGGTACTTAGTACCAGCGATCATATGTTTGGTGCTCCTAACCGAATCACCGCAACCACGGCGTATGGCGATGGAGAAGTGATTGATATCGAGAGAAGTGTTGATCTTGGCGGAAGTATTCACTCCAAAGGGGTGATGATCTTAACGGCTTATCTCTCTTCTGTATTTGGCAAAACGGCTAGGGTACCGCTCACGACGAACATTACCTTTGAGCAATCCTATGGTGGCGTCGATGGTGACAGTGCCAGTATGGCTGAGTTTTGTGCAGTGGTTTCTGCGTTCTCTAAACAACCTAATCGTCAAGATATTGCTATTACTGGTTCAATGAATCAGTTTGGCGAGTCACAGCCGATTGGTGGAGTTAATGAGAAGATAGAAGGTTTTTTCGATGTCTGCAAAATTAAGGGCCGCACCAACGAGCAAGGGGTCGTGATCCCTCGTTCTAACATGCATAACTTAATGCTAAGACCAGATATCGTCAAAGCCGTCGACAAAGGTGAATTTCATATATGGGCCAT
This sequence comes from Vibrio sp. YMD68, assembly GCF_029958905.1. Lineage (NCBI taxonomy): Bacteria > Pseudomonadati > Pseudomonadota > Gammaproteobacteria > Vibrionales > Vibrionaceae > Vibrio > Vibrio sp. YMD68. The sequence continues at coordinate 679,353 of NZ_CP124613.1, forward strand.
CGAGCATGTCACTGAAGCGATTGAAATATTTACTGGAAAAGTGGCGGGAGTAGCGAGTGACGAAGGTAGCTACCCAATCGATACTATTTATGGCATTGCCCAAGCAAAACTCAATGCGTTACGTAAGTGAATAATCCATTAGGTAAATAGAGTGTTAATGATGGCTGTCTAGGGAAAATTCATCCAGCTCATTCATCAAATTCATTCATCCAACTCATTCATCCATCGATCCAACTAAAAGGGGCGGCCTCATCGTCGCCCTTAATCTTTTCCGTTAGCTTACCATTCAATTAAAATGGGAGTCCCTGATTCGACTAAACTGAGGAAAACATCCATTTCATCATTGGTGATGGCGATACAGCCATTGGTCCAATCAAAACTCTGAACGTATTCTGGGTGTCGACGGTCACCGTTCTTTAGACCATGAATTTTAATGTTCCCACCTGGGTTAATACCTTTATAGCGGGCCCATTCAATGTCTTTCTGGTTAGGGTAATCGATGTGTATAGAGCGATAAAAGGTCGAATGTTCAATAATGAAATCTAGCTTGTACAGCCCTTCGGGCGTTCTTTGATCACCTTCCCACAGCTTATGGCCTTTTGGACGGGCACCAAGAGCAATGCGAAATTCTTGAATGATCGTCTCATCTTTCAATAAGTACATTCTGCGCTTCGACTTATCGACTTTCACCAGATCAATCGTACTGTCTTTCGGTCTATCTACGTTATTCGATCTATCTGCATGATCTGCTTTATCTGGACCAGAAATCATCACCGTGTTGGTGAGTTCTAGTGAGCCCAAGACGGGGGGAGATATAAACAATACGAACAAGGTCGTGATTACTGTCAATAACGCCGAATTAAGAGAGACTGATTTATGAGACATGGATACCATGAATGATCCAGTGAGAATCTGATGATTATAGACAATTTTGGCGTTTTTAGGGCACTGAAATACCATTAAACTCATTATATGAATTCGACAAACGAGACAACGGAATTTATTTTTTCTGGAAAATAAATAAAAATGCAACCGTGAAAGGTGAAAAACATTGGAAAGAATGTCATATAAATGTCGTTTGTCTCATGAATGTTGAACTCAAAATGGTCATTTTGCGGTCCAGTTAACAGTGAAGACGGTGGTGGATTGATTGCATAAGGGGAGATCGCGAATATAGAAGCATAAAATAAAAATAAGGCTTAGATTATGTTTCAAAGAGCGCTCTTAAAGCAGATATCATCGGCAAGAAGTAACCGGTATCTGGCTCATACCCTATTTAGCTATTTAGATGAACTCATACAACCTAAAGCTATGACCATTGTTAATGAGCCAAAGCTCAGTGAGCTGCCAAAGCCTCTTTATTCTCAATCTCAAGGTCTCGACTTTTCTCATTACCCGAGCAGCTTTTGGGGCTGGGCAGCGCAGTTTGACACTTCTGATAGCTTGTTACCTCTAGCTATTAATACCTGTAAGTGGGACCCTATTTCACTTATGGGGGGCGATTCTTACATCTTCATGTTAGATAACCATCCCTCAGCAAGAACATATCTTATTATCGAAGGGGTAGATGGAAGCTTATTTACCGAGTTGGACCAGAAGAACCAGTTTGACTGTTTAATTATTATTGCTTCGCGCTGGCAGTGCATTCGAGCTGAACGGGATGCCTCTCAAGAGTTTAAGCAAAGAGACATTAAAGAAGCTAAATATATTGATGAACTTAAACAGCGTGAAGCGTTTATCGATAACATGAAACTGGTCCAAAAAGTGGCGATGAACATGTCGGCACCGGAAACGTTAGATGACCTCTACAAATTTGCGGTTGAGTCCGTCAGGCAGGATCTTGGCTTTGATCGCGCTGTTTTTATGCTCCTCGATATGAAAAAGCGCTGCTTTAGCGGGACTTATGGGACTAATGAAGAAGGGAAAACCGTCAGTGAACATCACACTCAATACGATCTGCACCAGCTTGAAGATGAGTATATTGAAGTTCTGTTTGACGAAGATCGTACCGTTGTATTAATTGAAGAAGCGCCCTTGTATACCGCTGGTAAGGTGGTAGGCCAAGGGTGGAATGGTATGCTGGTCTTGCGGGATGGAACCGAAACCATTGGGTGGATTGCTGTTGACAATTTCATCAACCGGATGCCAATTACCTCCTATCAGAAACAGGCACTGGAAGCCTTTGGTTCTCACCTCTCGCAGATATACATCCGTAAGCGTCAAGAACAGAATGTCCGCATGTTACATGCCAGTATGGTTGAATTGTCTCGATGCATGAAAACCAGTGAAGTGTGTAAATCAGCGGTGATGTTCGCAATCAATCGACTGGGCATTGATCGGCTTGCGGTCTTCCTTACTGATCCAGAGTGCAGCTACATGCAAGGGACATGGGGAACCGATATCCAGGGTAATGTGGTTGATGAATCCTATTATCGTTCAGAAACTCAAGATCGTACGATCGTCAATTTGGCACGTCAGAGCCCAAATGAAGTGGTGTTTGAGGAGTCTGTGCCCATTTACCATGATTTTAATATTGTGGGGTTTGGCTGGACAGCGATGACCATGCTAACGAGTAACAGCGGCGAGCCCATTGCCTTTATCGCAGCGGATAACCTTTTGAAGCGAACTCCGCTCACTTCTCAGCTGCGAGAGGTGGTGCGAATGTTTGCGTCTAACCTGACAGAGGTCCTATTAAGAACTCGTGCTCAGCAAGCGATTCACGAGCTGAACGCGAGTCTGGAACAGCAGGTGAAAAGTAGAACGAAGCAACTGGAAGAAGCGAATGAAAAGCTTGAGCTATTGTCTAAAATGGACCCTCTAACACGGCTCGGCAATCGCCGGATGTTAGAGCATTTAATGGAAAGCAAATGTTTGGCGCAAAAACAAGCCAAAACAAAATATGGTTTAATTTTGTTAGATATCGACCATTTTGGGCTGTTTAATAATCATTATGGTCATCTAGAGGGCGACATTGCGTTAATGCGTGTGGGGAACATTTTGAAACGATACACCCAACATGACGATGAAGTTTTCTGCCGAATCGGTGGCGAAGAATTTGTGTTGTTAGTGGCCAATAAAAGCATCGAATCAGTACGAGTACTGGCGGAACTCATTCGAGAAGATATTGAGATGGAATCTATCCCTCATAAGCCCAGCCCAACTCAGGACGTATTAACGGTTTCTATTGGTTACACTGTCATGGAACTGGACACCGATAAGTTTAACTTTGATTTGTTGTACGGTGAATCGGATAAAGCGTTGTACCGCGCAAAAGAGGAAGGCCGAAATTGCGTAATGAGTACCATGGATCATCATGAAAAGGTGAAGTGATAGACCGAGCCCGTACCACTCAACGTTCTAGTCGAGTTTTGCTTCTGCATTTATGACAACAAAACGGCCTTTTGAGCCGTTTTGTTGGATTTAAAGACAGACATCTTAAACTCTGATGCCTGCCCCTTATCTATTTTTCTAGACTTAATGCCGCTAAACAGTATGTCGCTAAATCGTATCGGGCTAAATTGTATTCGCCAAGCTGTATTTCAGTTAACTGGATTTCAATTAACGGTATTTCAACAAATAACCGCGTTTGGGTTACAGCTTAGTAAGCGCATCTACAGCCTTTGCTTGCCTCTTTTCGATTTTTTTCATCAAGGAAAAGAGCGTTTTGTACTCTTCCTTTGAGATCTCTTGATGGCTTGTTTGTGCATAAGCTGAACCAAGTTTGGACGTGTAGTGATCGATAGATTCTGACTCTTCTTCGGTGAGCGACTCTTGCTCTTGTAGCCAGCGTGATAGGTAAAACTGGCTTTTGATAGCATCATGTTTGTCTATTGCCTGTTTAAAGGCTTCTAAGTTTGAACTGTCGCTGACGGCCACATTGTCGTTTCTGTGTTTGGCTAGATTGGCTTGTTTTTTCATGCGGATAATAACGCTCAACGAAACCACCCAAAGCACGGTAAATAAAGCGGTTAAGTAGGGCCATATTCCTCGGTCGTAGACAATACTGACGGTCTTAGGTAATTCCGCTGCGGGTGTAATGACTTCGCTGTTATTAGTATTGTTCGCTTCAGTGACCGAGACTATTAAACCTGGAACTAACGCTGTCTGCTGTTGATGTTGGTTGCTGTTCCACCAATGGATACTAATGTCAGAAAGTTGTTCATCAGCCACTGTTTGAGGTATCAACACCTGTTTAAGCGTCATTACTGTATTGCCAGATTCGTCTTGCGAAAATTGAGGTTTTTCATCATAAACGCGAAATGAGGTTGGGTAATCAACGGACAAATTGGGGAACTGATTCGGGTTGAGCCCCTCTATCTTCAAAGTGACAATACGGGTCAGTGCATCGCCAACTTTGGTCTTTAAGGTGCTCACGCTATTCAGGACATTCGAGGCATTCGACGTACTTGGGTTACCAATCAACTGACCATCCTCATCAAGCCATTGCTGCTCTAGCACCAACTCGTTTGTGGGAAGCCATTCACCAGCATAATTATCAGGGATCGGAAGCACCGATAGGGCAAAGCGTTCTGCGGGCGTGTCCGCATTGATCATCTGAGTCGTGCCGGTACGATCATTACCGTGGATCACTGTTCCTGTGAAAGCGGGTCCGACGATGTTGTATTCCCCTGAATTGGACGCTTCAATGCGATATTGCTGGTCAACGATGGTGACCTCAACGCCATCGAGTACGCTTTGATATTGGTTGGGTTCACCTGCAAGTTCAATGCTCATACCATCGACTGTTGGTTGAATAATATGCGCGTTTTGTAAGCGCCTTGGGTCCGCTTTAATTATCAGTCGAAAATTCAACAGTGCACTTTCTTTAGGGTAGAGGGTCTCTCTAGAAAGGGACGTTTGTAATTCAATAAAATCACTGGCCTCTGGCTGGTTCTTATCCATTTTCACTTGGATATTTATAGGTTGGGTCTTTGCACCTGCAATCGTAAAACTAGGAATCGTCAGGGTTCCGAGTTTTTGCGCAGCTAAAGAGACATTCCATTCACTGCGGGTGTTTTTCTTCCCATTGATGATGTTGATTGAAGTGCCAAAGCTGGGTCTTCCCATGAAAAAGTCTTTTTCCAAAACACTTAAATCAATGTCATCTTGTGACACTCTTTCATCGGCAACGATTTTGAGTAGAAACACTTCATTTTTTGTTACGCTATTGCTGCTCACGCTGGCCATTACATTGGCGGCAAGGCTGTGAGGGCTAATCAATAACAGCGTAACTAACGCGCATGTTGACACGATTTTTGACGAGAAACGAGATAGGGTAGATTTCATCTTCACCACTTCTTACCTGAGTCTTTAGGAGGTTGTTTTTGCTTGGCCTGCAATACCATTTGCGCTTGCAACAGTCGGCTAGGGTCGCGAGCACTTTCCACTTGCTCTAATTTGCGAATATTCGGGTCGACCGCTTGTTGGTTATCTTGCCTTGCCGTGGCTGTGCCGTTATCGGTTGGTTTGGAATCTTGAGCTTCTGATTTAAGATCATGATTCATTGTATCTTGATCATCACTTGTTTCATTACTCGCTTCATTACTGGCTTCGTTATTCGACTGCTCATCCGAGTCGGCGGTTTTGCCTTGTTTGTCTGAGTTAGCTTGTTTTTCTGAGTTAGACTGTTCGTCGGTGCTAGATTGGCCGTCACGATTGTCGGCACTCTCACCCTCTTGCGTGTCTTGTTGTTTGCCTTGCGGATTACTTTGCGGTTCATTTGTTTGGTCATTGCCTGACGATGGCTCTTGCTCGGATTGAGAAGAGTCGCTTGATGATTGCTGCTCATCTGAGGGGGTATTGTCGCCGCTATCGGGTTGGTTTTGACTTTCTTCGCCGCTATTTTGTTGCTGTTGCTGTTGCTGTTGCTGTTGCTGTTGCTGTTGCTGTTGCTGTTGCTGTTGCTGTTGCTGTTGAGCTTGTTCTACAATTTTTAGGTTCTCTTTGGCCTGGTCAACAAATTTCCCTTCCTGGATCAGCTGATTATAGCCGTCGATGGCCTTTTGGTAGTCACCATGTTGAGCGTGCGCATTGGCTAGATTGTAACGAGCATTATCACTATTCAGTTGTTCAAACTCCTTAATCGCCCCTTCGAAATCGCCGGCACGATATTTCGCCACGCCACGCCATTCTTTGTTTGAAAACGTGTCAGCTGCCTGCTGATATTGTTGATCTTGATATAATTTGATCGCTTCTTGGTCGTCGGTTAACCAAGGGTTAGCGTAGGCTAGGTTAGGTTGGGTGAGCGAAAAAGTGATGGCCACTAAGGTAAAAACAACGCCACGTCTGAACAGCAAACTGACTGGAATCACTAACATTAAAATGAGCCAATAACCGCTGTTCACGCGTTCTTCAAGCTGTTGTTTTCCTGGTGAGGCACTGGCTTCAACGCGAGCGCTGTAGGCACGAATAATATCGATGTCGCTACTATCGGATTGTATGCCGGTAAAGACACCATCAACATTGCGAGCGAGTGCTTTCATATTCGCAAAGTTGGATTGCGCGATAGCAGTGTTACCATTGCTTGCTTTGACTAAGGAGCCGTCGCTTAATCGAATCGGCGAACCGGCTGGAGTGGCAACGGCCAAAATACTCAATCGCCACGGGGTGCGGCTTAACAGCTGAGTGATGGCGTTTTTTTCATCGTCATCAATATCATCCACGACCAATACAATATCACCTTGGGTCAGCCCCGAGTTTTGCATCATCTCAATCGCAAGCTTTACCCCCGCGGCCGCGTTGGCCCCTGAAAATGGCATGATGTCAGGTGAAAGATTGGGTAGCAGGTTCAGTAATGTCTGACTGTCGGTCGTCATTGGACTGACCGTATACGCATCACCTGCATAGGCTACTAGCCCCGTTGTGCCTTCCGACCAGCTATTGAGTAAGTCGGTCACTTTGTAGCGTGATTGGGTTAATCTATTCGGTTTAATGTCGGTGGCGTACATAGACAATGACATATCCATGACCACGACTCTTCCCCCGCCATGACTAAATACAGGCCGCTCAGCAGAATAGAAACTAGGGCCTGCAAGCGAGATAATGGCGCTCAGCAAGCCGAGAGCAATGAGGTACATGATGTTGCGTTTACGCGGTTTGGCGTCAAGCCCTATTGCCTTTGCAAGGTGAGGGGCAATCAGTGAGCCTGTAGCGCTGTATTTATACAACCAACCGACCAAGACGGCGGCGGGAATCAATGCCAGCAACCAAAATGGGTAAAGGAATGTGAAGTTAGACAAAACCCCTCCTTAATACGATGACGACACAACATAAAAGCAGTGAAATGGACAGTGGCAGTCCGAACCATTCTGTTTGTGGCCGCCAGGTTTGCACCGCTTCGCTGACCGGTTCAAGTTCATTGATCGTGTCATAGATTGATGCTAGATCTTGAGTATCACGCGCTCGAAAATATTGGCCGCCGGTGAGTAGAGCAATGTTTTTTAGTGATTCTTCATCAAGATCACGGGCGGTATCGACCTTGCGAGTCATAAAGAATTCTTTAACCACCATTTCACCAGCACCAACACCCACGGTATAAATTGTGGTGCCATACTGTTTTGCTATCTCAGCGGCTTCCATTGGGTCCAGTACACCCGCGGTGTTGCTTCCATCACTGAGCAAAATCATTACCCGTTGAGGGGCGTCACTATCAATAAATGTTTTGGTTGCGACGGCAATACCATCGCCTATTGCGGTACTAGAACCAATCAATCCGAGCACGGTCTGATTGAGTTGCTGAGAGATTGTTTGTCTGTCTAAGGTCAAAGGTGTTTGTAAGTAGGCGTGATCGGCAAAAACAACCAACCCCATTCGGTCACCGGTTCGTTTGTTTATAAAGTCGGTGAGAACGTTTTTAACCGCCGTCAATCGGTCAATAAATTGGTCACCTTGTCTCATGTCCTCTTGGGCCATTGAACCTGAAAGATCGACAACGAGCATCAAATCACGATGTTCGGGCTGATGAGTGACGGGCTCTCCGTACCACACGGGCCGAGCGAGTGCGATTAACAAGAAGGCCCAGATAATCACAACAAGTGTCCGCAGTAACGTTTGCTTTGGGGCGGATTGACCTTTTGAGCTCGGCAAAAAAGGCAATTGCACTGGCGCCGACGTTTTTACGGGGGGAAGAAGACGATGAATGATCAATGGCAAGGGCAATAAGAAAACGGCCCACCACCACACAAACTCCAGACTAGCCACGCTTGCGTCCTCGTTTTGGCGGCAGCGCCTCATTAACCCATTGGTAACAATGTTCAATCAGCAACTGAGGCTCCTCTATCGACTCTTTTTTGTACAATGCTTGTTGCCACTGGTTGGCATTGGGCACAAAAGTGGGTGACGCTAAATGAGAATCTAAGAAGACATACCACTCTTGACCCGTCAGGTGAGCAATTTGCTCACGAGGAAAGTAACAAAGGGCGGCTTGGCGGACGAGCTCTATAGCGTCTGAAGGGTTTTGCTGATTTTGACCCTGTTGAAGCAGTTTCAAGGCGGTTTTCTTCGGCGCTAAGCGCTTTTTATTCCACTTCATTAGCCCTAAAATCAAAGCAATCACTGCGATGATAGCGAACGCTGAACCCCACCAACCCCAAGCTAGGGGAAACCACGAAGGGACAGGCGGAAGTTGTAAGTCGTTCAGTGGCAATAGGGCCGAGCTAGATGAATCCTTCATTTAGAGATGTCCAGATAGTTGATTGAGTAGTGGTTGGTTACTTGAGATAGAGGTGAACGAAATACCGAGTGATTCGCTGGCTTGCTTTAAGCCCTCTAGATGTTGATTATACTTGCTTTTGATACTGTCACGACTTTTTCGAGACGAGAAATCAATCCATTGTGAACGGCGCTTGTCCGTTACTTTTTCTACGCCACGAAAAGACGTTTCACCGTATTCGAGTGGATCCGAAAAGTGCACCATTCGCAGTAAGTTGTGCTGTCGTAAACGTTTTAGAAGCGATCCACATGGCTCATCAAAACGTACAAAATCACTCAGCAAAATGATTTCACTGCCTTTGGGACACAAACGATGAAGAGCGTGGAGCCCATCAGTCATTGACGCAAGTCGATCGCCAGGCGTTTTGGTATGATTGCCAAGCCCTTGGTCATGGGCCTGAATCAATTGCTGTAACAGCATTAATGGGCCACGGTCGCGAGCTGTTGGCTTAATATCAATCAAAGCGTAACCCGTATCAATGACCGCACCGATACGATCCCCATTGGCGACGCACAGCCAACTGAGTAAACTCGCCATGTGGGACATTTGCACCGACTTAAACTGCAACGTTGAACCAAAGAACATACTTGGGCTTAGGTCAATGTAGAGTACGACCGGCTTTTCACATTCTTCGGTAAATAGCTTGGTGTGTGCTTTTCCGGTTCGAGCAGTGACACGCCAGTCGATACTGCGAATATCATCACCAGCCTGATATTGGCGAACTTCAGCAAAATCCATTCCTCTGCCGAGCTTTTTGCTTTGATGTTGCCCCGCTATTTGAGCCCACAGACTCTTGGCTGGAGACAACCAATGAATGCTGTGTTGCTTATAATAAATAAGCTCCTCTAGCGAAAGCGTGGCGCCATTAAATTGATCTGGCAGGGCGCGGTGATTCGTTTCCATTGCTTATGCGCTACCCACAAGAGACAAAAGATGATTGATGACTTTGTTCGGGTGGATGCCTTCCGCTTGAGCTTGATAGGAAAGTAGTAAGCGGTGGCGTAACACAGGGAATGCCATCGCCTGTACATCTTCTGGTGATACAAAGTCTCGACCAGAAAGCCAGGCGTGTGCTCGAGCACATCGATCCAGTGCAATAGTAGCTCGTGGGCTGACTCCTAACTCGATCCACTGGGACAGCGTCTGGTCATAATCACCGGGATGACGTGTCGCCATCACAAGACGAATGATGTACTGCTCAATGCTGTCAGCCATATGAATATTCAGTACGTCCTGCCGAGCTGAAAAAATATCTTTCTGGCTCAAAGTTGGCGGTGCGATGGCCTGCTCACCTTTGGCTTCTCCACGATTCAGTCTTAATATTTCAAGCTCACTTGCCGCATCTGGGTATTCAACATCAAGATGAAGTAAAAAACGATCAAGCTGAGCTTCAGGAAGAGGGTATGTTCCTTCTTGTTCAATCGGGTTTTGTGTTGCCATGACCAAAAACAGTTCTGGCAGCTTATACGTATTTTTACCTGCCGTTATCTGTTTTTCTGCCATCGCTTCAAGCATTGCCGCCTGAACTTTTGCGGGTGCTCGGTTAATTTCATCGGCTAATAATAATGAATTAAAAATAGGGCCGGGTTGAAACTGAAATTCGCCGGTTTCCTGCCTAAATATGTCGGTACCCGTGAGGTCTGCAGGCAGTAAGTCTGGAGTGAATTGTATTCGGTGAAAGTCACCCTCTATACAATCGGCAAGGGATTTCACCGCACGGGTTTTAGCAAGGCCAGGTGGACCTTCCACCAAAATATGCCCGTCAGCTAGAAGCGCTACTAACAACTGTTTTACTAGGTTAGGTTGCCCAATCACTTGGCTTTCAAGGTAGGTCTGAAGTTGTTGTATGGCTTGTATGGTCATTGATCGAGTTCTCCTAATTTCTCAATTAGTGAGTCAAAAATGGAATTAGTTCCATCAACTTGACGATGTGCTCACCGCTTGCAGAAAAATACCCACATAGAACATGTTAATTATTAGATAATTACATTATGGGGGCAATAGAGTTGGTTCCAAGAGTTGATTCAACGAAAAATGGCTCAGGCGACCAATTTTGACGTTTTCTTAAAATTAACGGTTATATTTTGTTCGATTAAAGGCGGAGTTGAAATGGCGACCCGTCATGAGTTATCGCACAACGCTAGAATAAGAGCGTAGGAATGGGTAAACTCGTGAGCAGTGAATCTTGTAACGTTTGACGCGTATAAATTTTGTCGTTTATAACTTTTTTCGTTTATAACTTTGGTAGGTGTAAATAATGAGTGATTTTGAAAAAGAGCTAGAGCAAATGTCTCAGCTAGCATCGGATGAACCAGAGGCAAAACTGCCTTCTCTGGAAGAACAAAAAAATGTGGTTGCCGAGTTAAAGAAGCTGGAAGCAGAAGGTAAGTTAACCCCTGAAATTCTAGAAGCTCATTTTGGCCAGTTCTACGCAAAAAGTGACGCGCCCATTCACTAATGTGGTATGAATGAATAGCCCGTTGTCTCGTATTTTAAGAGCCCGTTTCGACGGGCTTTTTTTATTTGAAAGCTCTGGCTGTGTTTGAGAGCTTTTCGGTTTGAAATATGTTCGGTTTGAAATATGTTCGGTTTGAAATCTTTTTCGCGAAAAACGGGTCATCTTAGGTTGTCGTCTTAATACGTTTGAAAGAACATCGATAGGAGTTTTCATTGTCAACGGGTCTCATTACATTCATCGCCATGGTTGCATTTGCAGCGAACTCATTGCTCTGCCGTTTTGCACTGGCGCAATTTGCGATCGATCCGGGCTCCTTTACCGTGCTGCGCCTCTTGTCTGGTATGTTCACGCTACTGTTTATACACCTGATGAGCCGTAAGCTTGTGAATAGAGAAGTTGAGAGCAAAAACCTCGAGAACAGAGAACCGGGCATTAAGCCCCATTCTGGCCAAGAGGAAACGTTATTTTCATCTGGAAAAGAGAGTGTTAAGGCAATACTGTTCGGCGGTTTGGCCCTGTTTATTTACGCGATTGGCTTTTCTTATGCTTATGTCGAGTTAGCCGCAGGAACAGGGGCGTTGCTTCTTTTTGGTGCCGTTCAGCTGACTATGATCGCCTTTCATTTGTCTCAAGGCAACTCACTTAACCGTTATGAATCGGGCGGTTTATTGATCGCGATTCTTGGTTTTGTCTTTCTCATGCTGCCATCGGCATCAGCACCAGATTTGAAGTCTGCGCTGTTGATGGTTTTGGCGGGCATCAGTTGGGCTGTGCTCACGTTATTAGGAAAACGTAAAGTCGGTGCTTCTCCAAGGGTGAGCATGACACAGAGTTTTTTAGGCGCGGCTGTACTCACTTTAATACTCACCCCTTGGATGTTAAATATTGAACAAATATCGCTGCAAGGTGCTCTTTGGGCACTGCTGTCTGGGATTTTTGCATCGGGCATTGGTTATGTGATTTGGTATTTGGCCCTAACCAGCTTGTCCGTCTTACAGGCTTCTGTTGCTCAGTTATCGGTGCCGATCATAGCGTTAGTCGCAGGTGCAATATTACTTGGGGAGTTGCTGTCGATCACTGTGATGGTCACCAGCGTGATGATACTTGGGGGGATTGCATTGATATTTTGGGGTAAAAAGGCAGATAAAAAAGGAACACACTAAAAGGCTGAGATGCAAACTGCTGGGCTATTAATTACTGAGCTATTACTTACTGGGCTATTAATTATTGAGTTATAAATCATGGAGCTATAAACAGAAACACCGCCCTGCGTAGGACGGTGTTGGGGTTACTATGGTTGATTTACCATGCTTGAGCCACAAAAGAGTTGGCTCACAATAGAATAGCGGATGGTTTAAACCGTCTATTTTACCTTCCACTCAATGTTTTCACCCGCTCGAATTGGCACCACGGTATTTTGACCAAATGGCATCGTTTCAGCGACTGGCCATGATTCTTTCACTAAAGTGATCGTATCACTGTTGCGTGGTTGCCCATAGAAATCTGGACCGTTATGGCTGGTGAATGCTTCAAGGTTTTCAATCTTACCTTCTAATTCAAACACTTCAGCGTAAAGCTCAACCGCAGCATGGGCAGTATAAGATCCGGCACAACCGCAGGCTGCTTCTTTGTTTTCTTTAGTGTGTGGCGCTGAATCGGTACCGATGAAGAATTTTTTGCTACCGCTTGTAGCCGCTTCAATCAACGCTTGTTGATGAGTGCCACGCTTCAAAATAGGTAAGCAGTAAAAGTGTGGTTTGATACCACCAACTAGCATGTGATTACGGTTATAAAGAAGGTGGTGCGCGGTAATGGTTGCCGCAACGTTGTCGTTGGCATTGTTTACAAAGTTTGCGGCGTCAGCGGTTGTGATGTGCTCTAGAACGATTTTAAGGTTAGGAAAATCGTTGACAATAGGCGCTAATACCGTGTCTAGGAACTCTTTTTCACGGTCAAAAATATCCACATCGTGAGTGGTCACTTCGCCGTGAATCAACAACAACATACCGACTTCTTGCATTGCTTCGAAAACAGGGTAGATATTTTTTGCCGATGTCACCCCTGAATCTGAGTTCGTGGTTGCTCCGGCAGGGTAAAGCTTAGCAGCAACGACCGCGCCTGAGGCTTTCGCTTTACGAATTTCATCAGGGGTTGTGTTGTCTGTCAGGTAAAGCGCCATCAGTGGTTCAAATCGCTCACTGTGATTTTGAGCTAGAATGCGGTCGCGATAAGCAATAGCCAGTTCCGTATTGGTCACAGGTGGGACAGTATTCGGCATAATTAGAGCACGGCCGTTGTAGCGGCTGATATCGCGAACCGTGTCGGCAAGAACGTCGCCATCGCGAAGATGAACGTGCCAGTCGTCAGGACGAGTGATAGTAATTGTTGTCATTGAAAAGCTCCCACCAATGAGTTGTTGAGTGATTGGAGCCCAAACGGAACAATGAACGCAAACGCTTCCGTCTAGGCGACAGGATGATAGTGGAAAAGTGGATGTATTTCACGTTTTTTCTCAATGCTATTCGTTATTTGAGTCTATTCAGCGATGATAACCGTTGTTAGATAGGCGGCGATGTCGTTATACTTTTCAACGCCGTTACGTCACTATAAATATCCTGAGTTCGGGGTAATCAAAACAACTAAAGGTAGTCCATGTCACTTGCTCATCTTTCTCAAATTAACGTTTATCCCGTCAAATCTGTAGGGGGAGTCACCCTATCAAGTGCTTGGGTCGAGTTACAAGGGCTCAGTTTTGACCGTCGTTTTATGCTTGCCCTGGCTGATGGAAGCATGGTTACGGCAAGAAAACACCCTCAAATGGTGAAAGTCAAAGCCAGCTTATTGCCGCACGGGTTTGTCTTTACCGCAGAGGGTAAAGATCCACTAAAAATCAGTTATGCGGAGTTTAAAAAGCAAGAAACACCAGCAACGGTTTGGAAAGACAACTTCACCGCGTACACCACCACCGATAAAGCGAACGATTGGTTTAGTGACATTATTGGGCAACATGTCGAGCTGCTATATTGTGGTGAGCAGTCTAACCGTGTTCGTAAAAAGATAGGACACAACGTGAGCTTTGCGGATGGGTATCCGGTGTTATTGATCAGTCAAGCGTCTTTAGATGAGTTAAATAGGCGCAGTTCTGAAGTGCATTCAATGACTCAATTTCGTACCAATCTAGTTGTTAGCGGGACGGAACCTTTCGCGGAAGATTGTTGGAAAACGATACGCATCGGCGAGGTGGTTTTTGATATTGTTAAGCCTTGTGAGCGTTGTATTTTAACTACGGTAGACACTAAAAAAGGCACATTCAGAACCTCTAAAGAGCCTCTGAAAACGCTCATGACCTTTAGGGCCGATGAACAAGGTGGTGTCTTCTTTGGTCAAAATTTGGTCGCAAGAAACGAAGGTGTGATCACCGCTAGCGACCGTGTTGAAGTATTAGAATACCAGGAGCGCCAAGACTATGCGGATAGAGCGCCAGCGAAGCGAGAAAAGGTTGCAGATGAACTCGATCTCGATGATGAATTCGATCTCGATGATGAGCTATTTCAAGAGGAAGTGCCTAAATTCAAGTCGTTAACATTGACGGTCAATGGAAAGAGTTTTGTTGGCAACAACCAGCAAACATTACTTGAGCAAGCAGAAGACGCCGGCTTAAAGATAGCCAGCAAATGTCGCGTGGGTCTATGTGGTGCGTGTAAAGTCACTATCGAGTCGGGTAAAGTCGATCACGCCGATGTACCCGTATTAAAGCTGAGTAAAGGCCTGGATAATATTGCATTTGCGTGTTCTTGCGTACCACAAACCCATTGTGAGATTACCAGTTAATTGCTGAGTCTGGCTTGGCTAGGATACCCATAAAGAATGGTACCATTTAATTATTGGTTCCATTTAGTTATTGGTTCCATTTAGTTATTGGTTGCAGAGAAGGCGTTTGATATGCAGTATAAAAACACCCAAGTAGGCATTGCGATGCTCATTATTATGGGGCTGGTATTTGCTTTATTGGTCTTTGCTTCGTATACAAAACCGGATGAATCGATCTGGTTTGTTTTTGTCATCATTGGCATAGCAACATTTCTTTTTTCATCGTTGACAATAAAGATAGATGGGACCCAAATCCTTTGGTATTTTGGTCCTCAGTTTTGGAAAAAATCATTAGAGCTTTCAGATGTTCTATCTGTGAGGAAAATTAAAACCAAATGGTATAGTGGCATGGGTATTCGGTTAACCTCAACAGGCTGGTTATACAACGTATCGGGTTTGTCCGCTGTTGAGCTTAAGCTTAAAAACGGCACGACAGTCAGCTTAGGTACAAATGATCCTGATAACTTAATTAATGCCATTGAAAATCGCCGCTAACCAGCTTTAAACCGGGCGTTATACGCTAGGAGGAAATGGATGATTAGACACATCTTGCTGATTAAATTTAAAGATTCATCGCCATGTTCAGAAATCGAAAAACTTAAGGGCTTGTTTGCATCGATGCCTGAAAAAGTAGAGGGTGTCGTATCTGTAGAATGGGGTATTAACGATAGCCCCGAAGACAAGAATAAGGGTTATACTCATTCAGTGATGATGACGTTTGCTGATGAAGCGGGGCGTCAAAACTACCTTCCACATCCCGAGCATGAAGCTCTGAAGCAAGTGTTTAGGCCGTTGTTAGAAGATATTGTTGTTTTTGATTACACGTTATAAATTTGTTATCGCCGAAAAAATGACACTAAAAAACAGGTTACCAGACACTCAACACATGGCGTTTTTTTGGATTGGGATTGGATTTGGATTTGTTATTGTGGCCGTTTGAGGCCAAGGAATCATGAAATAAGGATTCAAGTTGAACCGAGCGTTCACCACTATCGTATTTTTAATTGAGGTATTTAAATGGATCTTATACAAGGCTTGATTTTGATTTCATCGATTCACTTGCTAGCAGCAGCATCGCCTGGGCCAGATTTTGTACTCGTTTCACAACAAACATTATCAAATGGCAAAAAAGCAGGGTTGATGTGCAGCATTGGTATAGCATTAGGCCTGTCTATTCATATTACGTATTCTGCTTTTGGCTTAGCAACGGTAATTGCGAATTCATCCAATGCGCTTTGGGCCATTAAAATACTGGGTGGAGGTTATCTAATTTATCTTGGTATTAACGGGCTTAAAGCAAAAGCAACGAATTCGATGGAAGTGGATGCCACTCCCCCTGCCACTTATTCAGCAAGGAAAAGTATTGGTGTTGGTTTTCTGTGTAACGCCTTAAACCCGAAAGCGCCCATCTACTTTGTTTCGCTATTTACTGTCGTGCTCTCTCCGGATATGCCTGCCTACCAAATCGCTATTTATGGTGCGTGGATCATGATGATTCAATTTGCCTGGTTTTCCTTGCTAGTGGGTATTCTCTCAAGACCTGCTATTAACCGCCGCTTTAAACAGTATGGGCATTGGATCGACCGTGTTTTAGGTGGTGCAATGGTCGCGTTAGGCATTAAGGTTATCGCGACACGTTCAAGTTAATCTGATAGTCGTGTTTAAAGGGTTATTGCTTTAGGGTACGGCAGGGCCACTCACGGCAATAGATTTGTTACGCCTTTTAACCTGAGAAAGGATGACCCCTGAAATCACCATTAGCCCTCCGACTAAGTGGTAGCTGTGAATATTTTCATTAAGAAGCCAGGTGGCCAGGCCCACTGAAATGACCGGCATTAAATTCATGAACATGGCACTTGAATCTGCACCAATGATGTCAATGGACTTTATCCACATCCATGGGGCCAAAATAGACGCTGCGATTGCGGCATAAGCGATCAACGGTAAAGATTCCTGTGTAGGCAGCAATTGTTCACTGGTTAGCCAAAGTGGCGTTAACATCATGACGGCAAAGATCCCCTGACAATATATTAGTGTTGCGCTGCGAAAAGGCATTTTCCAACGCTTAAGCAGAACACAATAAGTGGCGTAAATGACGGCGGCAATGATCATCAACCCATCCCCTTGGGTAATATCCTGATGCAAGAAAAACCCGATATCGCCATGGCCTAACATAAAAGTGAGCCCCGCTAGCGAGATAATCCCGCCGACAATACTGATCATTGAGATGGATTTACCAAGCAATGGAACACTGATAAAGACAGAAATCAGTGGGACCAATGAGATAATCAACGACATGTTTGACGCCGTAGTCGTTAGTCCTGCGTAGTAGCCGAGCGATTGATTGAGCACCATCCCGAGTAGTGATAACAATGCTAGTTTTGGGAGATAGGGCTTGATGGTATCCCACTGACGGACGACGGCTGGCAAGCAAAAAGGTGTCATTAAAAGCATGGCGAAGAACCAACGATAAAAGCTCATGGCACTGGGTTCAATGGCGGTGGCGGCCATCTTGTTGATAATAGAGTTGCCGCCCCAGATCAACACAGTTAAAAGTGGAAGTAAGTACACCATGTGAGCTCCATCGCATTATTGCCAGTGGAAACCAGTGTGGCAGGTCGGTATGATTGTATGTATCTTCAAAAAGACAACTGGCGTTATAGGAAGACAAGTTTGAAAAAAACAGCTCGAATACTTCATCAATCCTTATCTATTGTTCGGGCACCATCCGATGTGTTTATGAATTTTGAAGCGTTTCTGTCTAACACAGAAACACGCGTTCATAGCCACCCATGGGGGCAGGT
The DNA here is from genome assembly GCF_029958905.1 of Vibrio sp. YMD68. Classification (NCBI taxonomy): domain Bacteria; kingdom Pseudomonadati; phylum Pseudomonadota; class Gammaproteobacteria; order Vibrionales; family Vibrionaceae; genus Vibrio; species Vibrio sp. YMD68. The sequence goes on from NZ_CP124613.1 coordinate 697,195, forward strand.
ACAATTGATCAGTGGAGGTATTTTAGAAATGGAAGCGGAAGGCACTCGTTTTCTAGCTCCGCCTCATCTTGCTATTTGGGTGCCTGCCGGGGCCGAGCACTGCAGCTATAATCGAAAACCACTGGAATATTGTTCGTTAAATGTCGCGCATGAACTGACCGATGGCTTTCCAAAATCCACCAGCTTGATCAAAGTAACGCCCATCGTGTCCTCGATCATCGATGATTTTCGCCAACGTAGCGTTAACGTTGCAGAGTCTGAGCAAGACAAACGACTGATTCAAGTTCTACTCGATCAACTGGCTACTGAAGAAACGGAACGGCATTTCTTACCCACCTCAACGAATAAGTACTTATCGACTATTTTAGATTCTGTTGAACACAACCCAACCGATACTACCTCGCTAGGGCAATGGGCGGAAAGAGTGCATACCACAGAGCGAACGTTGGCTCGCCATTGCCAATCTGAGCTTGGGATGAGTTTTACAGAATGGCGCCTAAGGGTGAGGTATTTGTATTCAATGGACCTGTTGAGAAAAGGGCATTCCGTTAAAGAAGTCGCACTAACACTAGGTTACAACCAAGCCAGCCCTTACATATCAATGTTTAAGAAATACTCGGGCCAGACCCCTGAACAGTACAAAAATCGATTGCTCGCTCTTTAATAGAATGGTTTACAGCGGTATTTAGTGGTTTATAGCGCAGCGCGAGACGTACTGAGCTGGTGGTGCGTTCAGCTTACTGCCACATTACTAGGACCGCAGCGACAGAAATCAAGATGAGTGCTGTGATATCTTTGCGAGCAATGCTTTGCCCTAACCAGAAGTAGGATATCAGAATCATAAAGACCACCTCGATCTGCCCTAGCGTCTTAACGTAAGGCACCGCTTGAAGTGACATCGCACTAAACCACCCAAGAGAGCCAATAACACTCGCTAGGCTCGTCATCACCACCAACTTTGATTTCTTGAACATCTGTCTTAACGTGTCTCGCTCTCTAAAGAAAAGAAACGTACAGATAATCACTGTCTGAAGTGTAATAACTAGAAATAGCACCCAAGCCGCGCTATGAGGGAAGGGCAGTCCTATACTCAAGCTTGCTTCACGTACCCAAAGCGATGTTAAAGCAAATGCGGTGCTGCAAGTCATACCTAAGAAAAAGACCTTAGGAGATAAGCTCCGCCAGCCAGAAGAGCTACTCATTATGAGCACGCCTAACGTGCCAATAAGAACACCCACCCAGCCTGTCATCGTCAAAGCGGTACCAAAAAACAGCACAGAAAGCACAGCAGAAACGGGGGCTTCACACTTGGCAAGCCCAGCGCCTATCGCATAATTTTCTAGCTTAAAGAGCATGACCATTAAGCCGGTCGCGATGATCTGCATAATGGCAGCGGCAATAATGTAGAAAACAAACTCACCCGATAAGTTAGGTGCGGATACAGGCTGCCATTGATAGAGCGCACAGAGGTAAAGAAGCGCGATCGGGCCAGCCCAAATAAAACGAGCCAGCGTCACACCGGCCACACTCATTGTGCCACTTAGTTTACTTTGAAATGCGTTGCGCCAAGATTGGCTGAAGGCTGCAAGAAGAGTAAAAGCTATCCAACCAAATGACATAATTCTTCCGTACGTTATGTAAGTTAATTGATTATGCTAACAAAAAATCGCGCTATAAGATTCTACTTTGCTTCAGTTGTTATTCGACACAACCAGAAGTCTCAAAAAATAGTCGTCTTTCTGTTCTTGAAATAAAACAGCGCACTGATTGAAACGAACAATAAGGTGAAGTAATAAAAAAACGAAGAGAGTGAAGCCAAGAAATCGAGGTTCTGTTCAATTTCCTGGGTGGTGTAGTTCTGAGATACCAATTTATAGTAGTAAGCGTATAAAATACCGATCGAGCCGTATCCGAGGTTAAACATCAACCCCTTGAAGCTGAGAACAGTCGCTCTGTTGTGTGATTCGGTCTTTTTATTGAGGTGATAACTAATAAAAATGTTCATTGTCATGATGATAAAGATCAACACCAGTGCCGGAATTACCCCGTAGATCGACCACCCCAAACTGATCCAATAATAGGTCGCCATGGTCGCTAACCCCATGACCACAATAAAGGATTTTGGCGGCATGCTTTCCGCTAACTGACGACTTTGTCCCGCCAGTATGATTTTAAGTAGACTGATTCCAGCGCCGATAAACCCAAAATAGATAATAGGAATATTAATGGCGAGATAGTATTGGCTATTCATGGTCAGGAACATTCTCGAGGTATGTTCAAATAAGCTGTAGTAGAGCAATATGAAAAGCACATAGGGCGTAGCAAACACCCACTTAGCCGTATTGGCCGTTAATTTCAGACTGGCTATGGTTGTTGCCAATTTGGTTTGATCGGTTGGCAGTGTTTTTTTCTCTTCCCGCATGTTTATAGCTGAATAAATAGCGATCATCGCGACGAATAAGGTGGCATAAACGGGAATGCGCATCAGGTCTTGGGTGCTTTCTGGTTCTGCTAATCCGAGAATATGAAAAACGCTAGCCATAAAGTTTACATCGTACATAGCGGCTCCTACTAGCGTGACAAAGATACCCACACTTGAAGCAACGCGAAGTTGGATTTGCAAGACTCGCGGCCACAACTCTTCTTTTCCTTGCTCTTTTAAGGTGTCATAAGCTAACGCTTCATCCGCACCGCTTGCTAACGCCATCGCTAATCCACTTAATATTCGGTTGATCAAAAACACGATGAATACCAAGTTTGGGTTACCAGTAGGCACAGCGGCGATCATGGCTATTTCAATAAACATGACAATGGACGATAGCACCACGAGCTTTTTTCGCCCTAAGGTGTCGGCAAATGCGCCTGATGGGACTTCAGCAAGAACAATGGTGCCAGCCCAAACCACGTTAAGCATGGCAAATTGAGATAGAGTTAAACCGTAATCCAAATAGAGTAAGGTGAACACTGGGTAATAAAAACGCGCAAAGTAACTGCTTCGAAACATTAAGAAGTAGCGGACATTATCTATTTTAAGGATCTCTTTGAGCGTCATGAATTCTCTTCATTTGGGGCAATACATTCATTATGTATATACCCTGCAGTCTTTTAAATCATGGTATTGTCGCAAAAACTCTTAAGTTTTTGTTTAGGTTCTACCTTGTTATAGGTACACATCGGTTGATTTCTTCCAGTCAACAACGCTGAAATACGAATTTGATAAATATTAAAGAGAGCAATACGGCTATTTCAACTTGAAGTGATCTTTATACTTGGCTGGAATTAAAAATTGTAACAACAGAATAACCCAGACCCGAAAATCGTTTTTCTCACCTTGTTTATCGATATAATGCTCAGCGATGTAATATTATCTTTATAAAACAGGGGATTAAGATGGACCTTACTGTATTTGCAGTGCTAATCATGGGATCAGCTAGTATTGTCGCAATCATCGTAGGCTTATACCTAGGGCTCTCACGAGCAGCAAGCTAACCAGGCATAAAGTCGCTCTATTATGAGCGACTTTTTTCTTACAGACACACTTTGAAGCGAATGAAACACAATGGATCTTGCACGCTAGATCGATATGCTCATCCCCCTTCTGTTTAAATAGGCGTTAGCTGTCATTGAGTCATCATGTGATCGCCCCGTCATCTTCTTTTATTGTGAAAGATTTCGCTTTTTAGGATCATCACTTAAGTACTCGACAAACTCAATTTCAAAACCAGCTGGGTCAACGAAATAGACATTTTTTCGGTAAGGTTCAACAGCTCCATCTTTTGCGATTGGGAAACCCGCTTGAGTCAAACGCTCTATTACCGCTTCGATGTTATTGGTCTCATAAGCAAAGTGTGCAAGGCCAATTTGGTGCCCTGATAAGTTTCGATTTTCTCCTTCACCATGATCGCTCATTGCTATGTACTGGTACTCATCACCAAAGTGAAGCCAATTGCGAGGTTTACCGTACCACTCACCTTGCCCTTCATCGCGCACTGTCCAATGAGGAAATACCGCTCTATAGAACTTCAGCATTTGAGGAATATCTTTAACGACTAAGTTTATATGTTCTAATTTAATCATACGTCTCTCTTTAAGGTTTCTTTTGAGTCAATAGGAACAGCATAAAACCTTAAGTTAGGTTGAGGTAAAGCGCTTTTTTGACCTATTTTTAATTAATAATAATGGCGTATTGCTTTTTGCCTTATTAAAAAGAGTAGCCTAGTTCTTAGCTAGGCCATTTTTTCAGGAAAGAAGGTGAATAGGTCGCCAATCAAATGTTACTGGCTGGTGACAAAGGGAGCCTTGTTTTTCATAAAATGGTTTTGCTCGAAAGTTTGAGCAACCCACAGTTAGCGAATGCCCATGTACGCGTAATATATATGATTAACGAATGCCAGGAAGTGTTAGAAGTTCTTGCTGTTTGTTTAAAATAAACTCGATAAACGTCGACAACTTTTTCGATCGCGTTCTCGATTCATGAAATACAAGATAAAAGCTGATCCCATCTGGCCAGAGCGCTTCGCATATCGGTACAATTTCTCCATTGCCTATGGCGGAATGCGCATCAAAATACGGGACATAGATCATTCCTAAGCCCGCTTTTGCGGCTCTTACTGCCTGCTTTGGAGACTCTAGTAACAATCCAGATTTCGGGAAGATGGCATGCTGTTTATTACCTTGCTTAACTAACCACGGAAACCCCTTGCCCTTCACACCAATATTCACCACCTCGTGTGTCTGTAACGACGCTAAATCTAGGGGCTCACCGTGTTCTTTCACCCACTTAGGAGAGGCATAGATACCGTACTGTAACCCAAACAAACGTCGCTGCTTCAGATCAGAGTCTGATAACGGCCCCTGACGAAATGCGATATCAATTCTATCTTCGTAGAAATCAAGGTTTTCGTTACTGCCAACCATTTCGATGTTGAGTCTTGGGTAGGTCGATTTAAATTCGATGACCCAGTCACTGAGTGGCCAATCAACAAATTGTAATGGGGCTGTGATACGCAACGTGCCTGAGACCTGCGATTGGTTGTCTTGCCAATCTTTTAATGATTGGTAACCCAATTCGAGCTGTTTGGTTAGAGCCAAATACTCCGTCCCAGACTGGGTTAGCTGCATGCTTCGCGTATTTCTAACCAGCAACGTTACCCCCAATTGACCTTCCAGGTTGGCGATACGTCGACTCACTGTGCTGGTCGGCACGCCTAATTCGAAAGCAGCTTTCGAAAAAGACCCCATTTTAACCACCGTCGAAAACCATAAGCTCGCTTCAAGATCCATATTTATCCCATTTATGATAAGCAGACACCCACTTTATCCTACTAATAACATTAATCAATACCACTTATGATTGATACCTCATTCACAAGGAGTCTTATTATGTTTAAAACAACTGCTGTAATTGGTGCTACTGGCATGCTGGGTTTACCTGTCGCAAAACAACTCGCTCATGAGGGCTATACTGTTCGCATCATTTCTAGAGATTCATCGAAAGCTCGTAAGATGTTTCAAGGGCCGCAATTTGAATTTGTCGAAGCCAACTTATTTAACCAAGAGAGCTTAACTGCCGCATTGAAGGATGTAGAAGCTATTCACATCAACCTCAGTGGGAACAGTCCTGAGACTTATCTCCAAAATCACATTGAGGGAACACAACACATTCTTGACGCTGTCGATACATCGACCATCCAACTAATCACCATGATTTCAACCGCGACGGCGTATGAAAAAAATAGCTTCAGAATCGATACACAGGCAAAACTAGAAGCAGAAAACCTGCTAAAGAACAGCGGTATACCTTACATGGCCTATTTGCCAAGTTGGTTTTTCGAGACCCTGAACTTATTGGTTGACCAAGAAACAGTAACCACGATGTGTGAGTCAACGAAACCGCTGCGATGGATCAGCGCTGGTGATTATGCCAAGGCTGTCGTGCAAAGTTATAAGCTGCCAGAGCTATACAATAAGCGACTAACTCTACTAGGACCGGAAAGCCTGACCATCACCGAAGCTGCAGATTTCTTCGCAAAAGAAAAAAAACTAGCCAGATATCACATGACAGAGAGTGAGGCTTGGGAGTACGCCAAAGAATTGGGTGATGACACGCTACTGGATGCGGTCGATTTATTGTCATACACCGAGAAAGTGGGAGAAGAGCCAGACCCTATCACTTTAGACCACCCACTTACGGCTTCAACACGTCTATCCGATTGGTTAAAGGCAAACTAAATGCTGGTTGCACAATAGGGCTCCCATGTATTGGGAGTCTTTATTGTTTATCATAATTAATACGGCTACTGCTCCGATTTAATACGAAGTCATCAAGGTAAGTTAGACAGTATGAGCTGACTCGATTTTGTCTATTTCCCTACAACTACAACTACAACTACAACTACAACTACAACTACAATCGTAATGGATAATCAAAAAGGCGGTAATGATGATTTCTTTGCGGTGAAGATTGACCTATGGTCTACTATTAAGTCACGAACGATCAATGAGTTAATTATGGATCCATTAACGCAAGGTGTGTTGGGTGCTTCTTTGTCACAATCAGCGAGCAAAAAACAACACTTGGTTGTCGCTGGAGTGTTTGGGCTACTCGCTGGAATGGCACCGGATTTGGATGTATTCATTCGGTCACAAAGCGATCCGTTACTGTTTTTGGAGTTCCATCGACAATTTACTCATTCACTTTTATTTATCCCTATTGGAAGTGTCATTTGCGCTCTGGCTTTGCATCATCTGTTCGGAAAGCAGCGTGGGCTTTCGTTTAAGCAAAGTTGGTTTTATTGCGCTTTGGGCTATAGCACTCATGCGTTGTTGGATTCCTGCACAACGTATGGTACTCAGTTGTTTTGGCCTCTTACCAATGAGCGTTATGCTTGGAACACCATTTCTATTATCGATCCTGTTTTCACCCTCCCCATATTGGTACTACTGGTCTTTGCAACGCTGAAGCGAGCACCTTGGCTTGCACGGGTTGCGTTTCTTTGGGTTATGATTTATTTGACGTTAGGGATGGTGCAAAGGGACAGAGCTGAAACCGCTGGATGGGCATTAGCGAAAGAGCGGCAGCATGCACCGATTCGGTTAGAAGCAAAACCAAGTTTCGCTAATCTTTTGGTGTGGAAAGTGGTTTACGAAACCGAGGAAGACTACTACGTAGATGCCGTGAGAGTGGGCACATCAGTAAGACGATATCCCGGCGAATCCGTTGCTAAGCTAGACGTCAGCAGAGACTTTCCATGGCTCGACCCGAATTCGCAACAAGCGAAGGATATTGAACGTTTTCGCTGGTTCTCCAATGGGTATTTAGCGCAAGATCCAGCCGATGAGATGCGCATCATCGACGTGAGGTATTCAATGGTACCCAACCAGCTTAATGCGTTATGGAGCATCAGGCTATCAACAATCTCTAATATGGATGCGCACGTAGAGTACACAACACACCGAGACAATACTCCAGACTCCAGACAACTCTTTTTTAATATGCTGTTAGCAGCACCGATGGATTAAATTAGGTTTGGAAGTGCCTGACCAAGGTATAGATCGAGCAATGTAAATGTGGCATATCGAGTTTTTTAATGACTTAGCATTACACCAACTCTCATGGTAATGCCTATATTCGTAAACAAGACCAAACGGCTAACGTAGCGTTCGAGACCAGGTTAAAGGAATAATCAGCATTTGGTGATGGATGCGACGGGGTGAAAGTGTTCGGTGAAAACGCTTTCTTCTCAATTTTTAACTAACTCATTGAACCGCTTGAACAGAAAGTCTAAAAACAATCGAATCCGTTTTGGCTGATATTTCTTGCTGATATAGAGAACATTCAAGTTTGCGCTAGATACTGACGTTGATGCATTGAAATTCTTCATATAACCGTCGAGTACGGTGATCAGACGTTGGTTATTAATATCGGCTTGCACATCTAGGATCGATTTCAGTGCTATTCCTGCCCCTTCTAATGCCCAGCTTCTAATCACTTCACCATCATCTGAAAATCGCTTAGGGGTTACCGTGATGGATGTGTTCTTGTCTTTCTCCCTGAAGCGCCATGTCTTCAACTCTTGATCACTGCTTAGCATGACGAGGCAATCATGGTGAACCAAATCCTTTGGTGTTAATGGTACTCCATGCTTTGCTAGGTATTCCGGTGATGCACACAGTACTCGTTGGCTTGGTGCCAGTTGTCGAGAGATCAAGCTGCTATCAGCAAGTTCCCCATATCGAATCGCAATATCCACCCCAGACTCTGCAATATTGGATACTTGATCGCTCAAATAGAGATACGGCACAACATCTGGGTACTGTTCAGAGAACTCATTCACTATAGGAAGAATATATTGTTTACCGATATCCTTTGGTGCCCCGATTCTTATGGTGCCTTTTACCGCTTTGACATCATTCTGAATAAGATTTTCTACCTCACGGACATCCTCCAATATTTCAAGGCAGGCTTTATAATAGAGCTCGCCAGAATCGGTCAGTGAAACATGTCTTGTGCTTCGATTCAGTAGTTTCACACCATACCGTTCCTCTAAAGCCTGTAATCTTGCTGTGACCGTTGCCGGAGAAAGGCTTAGTTCACGCCCCGCAGCGGCTAATCCTTGGTGCTTCACAATACTCACGAACATAGCCATATCAGAAAACTTATCCACTCTGTCTCCTATTCTTCAATTTATCTGAATAATGTTTTCATATTTTAGCTAATTATTTAAATTTTGCGAATGAATATAATGGTGCTCATGGATGAAAAGCGACAAAGGGTAACTCAGTATGGTTGGCGAAACTTCAACGTTTGGTTCACGAAAATCAAACGGATGCAATGACGACTAGTACGCCCACCCGTCAATGAACAATGAACAATGAACATTAACCGAGCAGAATAAGAGCAATATCATGAGTAAATTATTCCAGAGAACAAACCTAAAAGAGCTAGGGTTAAAAAATCGCGTTGTCATGGCTCCCATGACTCGCGCTCGCACAAGTCAACCGGGCAACGTACCCAATGAAATGATGGCGACTTATTATCAACAACGCGCTGCCGCGGGTCTTATTATCTCAGAAGCGACTCAGATTTCTGACGACTCACAAGGGTACTCATTCACGCCCGGTGTTTATACCAATGAACAGGTGAAAGGTTGGCAAGCCGTCACGCAAGCAACCAAAGACCAAGGTGCAGCTATATTCTGCCAGTTATGGCACGTGGGCCGAGTTTCTCACCCAATCTTTCAGAAGGGAGAACGACCGATCGCGCCTACTGCTCTAGCGCCAGTTGAAACGAAGGTTTGGATTGCTGATGAACAAGGTAATGGCCGCATGGTTGATTGTGTTCAACCACGCGAGATGACGCAGGTGGATATCGACCGAGTCGTTCAAGACTTCGCTTACTCTGCCAAACGAGCTATCGACGCAGGGTTTGATGGCGTAGAGATCCATGGCGGTAATGGCTATCTTATCGATCAATTCCTTCGCACCAACTCAAACAAGCGCATGGATAGTTATGGAGGCACCCGAAGTAACCGTATCCGTTTTCTTCTTCAAGTGGTTGATGCCGTGATTGAAGCCATCGGGGCAGATAAAGTCGGGGTGCGCCTTGCCCCTTTCATCACATTTAAAGATATGGATTGCCCTGATATTGTTCCAACAATCCTTGAAGCATCAAAAGAACTGCAAATTCGTGATATTGCTTACATGCACTTATCAGAAGCTGATTGGGATGATGCACCAATGATACCTGAACGCTTTCGAATCGAACTGCGAGAGATCTTTACCAACACCATCATCGTCGCGGGCAGTTACACCCAAGAACGCGCTGAAGAAGTCCTAAACAAAGGCTACGCTGACCTGGTTGCCTTCGGACGTCCATTCGTCTCGAACCCCGATTTGGTGTCGCGTTTGAAGCATGGCCATAAACTCGCAGACCTAGATAATACGACTCTGTTTGGTGGGAATGCACATGGTTATATTGACTACCCAGCATTCAACGACATTTAATTCACGATTGGAGAGAAAACATGAAGCATATAAATGTGATTGCTATGGCAATAATTGCCTTGTTACCAATGGCTTCTCAAGCGCGGGATGTTCAGACTTACTTCGGCGTTAATTACGAGCGGGGTAATCTTAACGTCGGAGGCCATCATGCGAATGTTGGTGGCTTTAAATTTCTGTCTGCAAGTGAGCTAGGGTGGGGGAGTATTAAAGGTACGGCATCAACGCTTACCGGTGATGGTGCGGATTACGATAGTTACAGTCTTGGTGTCGAGAAGTCATGGAGTATTCAGCAATCTAACGTCTTTGTTTCGCCAGAAGCAGGGGTGACCTATGCCCAGTATAAAGATGATCAGTTAAAAGTATCGGACTTAGGTGCCTTGATAGGGGTGTCTTTAGGTTACAACATTAATAATCATTTTCAGATTGTCAGTAATTACAATCACTCATTCGGGATGAAATCTAACCAGATTAATATTGATGAAGACAGTCTGAGTGCCGGGCTAAATTATCGGTTCAACTGATGTTTAAAGCCTGCCATTGATTCCTTAACGAGCAAAACCATCACTTCGGAAACGTCTATCTTCGAGTCGACTTAATACTGACTCGAAGATAGACAGAAGTAGAAACCAAAAAGCATTAAAGTTGAGCAATTCCGTAGTCAAGCGCCCCAATGATCGCCGCGACTTGTGCGTGATTACACTCCTCGTCGGTCACTTTTTCACTATCAGGGTACACTTCTGTTGTGGTGCCGAATCGACAATTACTCAGCCCACCGCAAAGAGAAAGCGCTTTTAATGGGTAGTTAATCACGCCGTGCTGAACCACATCTGATCCAATAATCTGATTGTGTTCATCTGGCGGGGCGATATGAGTCACTTGCTTAACCGATTGAATCACCGCACGCTGAAATTCTTCCGCTGGGTTTTCTGTATCGCCAACGGTATAGAATCCATCGGGGATAGAGCCTTTGATGTAAGGCTGACCATCACGAGCCGCGAGGGCAGGGCGAAATTCGGTTTCATCGCTGTCGGTGGTTTCGTGAAGATCCACATGGATGTAAAGTTCACGATTTAGCCCTTTCACCAATGCCATCAGGTTAGCGGATTCTTCAGAGGGGGAATTTTCGTAAAAAGAACGGTTAGGATCGACAGCATTGGGGTTCCAGCGATTAATCGTTTCATAACCCCAAGGGCTGACACAAGGGGCGACAACAATATTGAAGTACTGGCTGTAAAAATCGGCTTGAGTTTCAACAAATTTCAACGCCCCATGAACACCACTGGTTTCGTAACCGTGAACGCCACCAGTGATCAGCACGGTGGGTTTGTTCTCATCCCACTGGCGAGTTTTGATGCAAAAGAGTGGGTATCGTTCTGGGTCATACGACAATGTGCCGTACTGTTCGACATCAAACTGCTTAGCTAAGGCTTGAATCTTCGGGATCACATCTTGGCTGTATTCGCGTTTTATGCTGGTTTGCTCTCGCCATTCTGTGCGTTCTTTGTCGCCCCATGGTTGGCCGGGAGTACCGATGTGATATGTAGATGAGCGGTTCATGACTTTACCTATTATTATTGGTTTTGAATGAGCTTATGACGACTAGGAAATGAGAGCAATCATTATTGACTAACAGTATGAATACGAAGCAATAGATAGGTGTTTTAATTGAATGCTTATTTACCTCTTTTATCTGCTTTTCTATCTGCCGTCTTTTTTTTCAACCTGTTTATTTACAACTCATAACAGTGCGTTTTTAATGACGTCCGTTAAGGTTGCCTCGGTTTGAGCGCCCACTAAAATTTGTTTTTGATTGATGATGAACGTCGGCACGGCGTTAATACCTGCCTCAACCCATTGTTGCTCAGTGACGGCAACGGCTTGTTTCCAGCTATCGTCATTGATCACCTGCTGGGCAACACCGGCATTGAGCCCAACCGACCGAGCAATGTTACATAGCGTCTCAGCGTCGTTAATATCGAGCTGCTGAGTAAAGTACGCGTTAAAGAGTGCCATTTTTAGGCTGTATTGCAGGCCAAACTGTGCCGACCACATTAGCAGTTGGTGAGCCTTGCGAGTGTTATAGATTTTCATGTCCTGAGAAAAGTTGAAGGTAAAGTGGAGATCTAAACCCAATTGATGAATCGACTGACGAGCACTTTCACTCGCGTCACTCGTGATCGCGTATTTTTCAAAGGTATATTGGTATAAGTCCATGCCTTCTTGTGGCATTGCTGGGTTTAGCTCAAACGGATGCCAATGAATTTCCAGGTGATCGCTTAATGCGAGACGGTCAAGCACGCGCTCTAGCCTTAGGTAGCCGATGACACACCAAGGACAAACAACATCTGAAACAATGTCGACACGCAATGCCATTACACTCTCCTTTTCATTCTCCTTTCAACTCTCACATAGAGTATAGAGGTGACGGCTCCATTTGCTTGAGTAAAAAGCGCCTTGAATGCTTAAAATTGATGGCGTTATTAGAATTGAGTAATCCTCACCTTTGCATCCAAACAGCGGCTAAAGGGTCATTGATACAGCAGGAAGGCTTCCTACGCCCCTTTGCTGATAAATGGGGATGAGCAAAAAGGGGGACGGTATTTCATGGAAACGCCTTTATAATGGGCTTATTGCAAGTTTACACTCATCATTTAAGGAATTGAATACGTATGGAAAACGTGAACTATGCGAACGTTATTTTACACGCATTTGATTGGCCATATGCACTAGTAAAAGAGCGCTCTGAAGCCATTGCCAAGGCCGGTTATAAATCGGTATTGATCTCACCACCGATGAAATCACTAAAGCAGCCTAACGGCACAAAATGGTGGCAGAGATACCAGCCTCAAGACTACCGAGTGATCGACAATCAGCTTGGAAATACTCACGACTTCATCGACATGCTTGAAAGCTTAGCCAAATACGATATCTACGTGTACGTCGATGTGGTGTTTAATCATATGGCAAATGAATCGTCTATCCGTAACGATTTACAATACCCTAGCAAAGAAGACTTAAAGCACTATCAAGACAACGCAGATGACTATCAAGCCCTTCGTTTATTTGGTGACTTATCTGAACCACTGTTTACACAAGATGATTTTATCGAAGCATTTGGAATCGAAGATTGGTTCGATAAATGGCAAGTACAAAATGGCCGTATCACCGGAGGCCCATCGGACCCTGGGTTGCCTACGTTAAGAGACAGTGAGCGTGTGATTGAGCTACAACGACAGTATTTGCAAGCGTTAAAAGACCTAGGGGTCAAAGGGTTTCGGATTGATGCGGCGAAACACATTACGCTAAAGCAACTTCAAAAGGTTTGGAGCGAAGATATGACGCAAGATGTGCATATCTTCGGTGAAATTATCACCGATGGCGGCGCGACGCGTGAAGAGTATGAACTGTTCTTAGAGCCATATTTAAAGGAAACACGACTTGGCGCGTATGACTTCCCACTGTTTCAGACGGTATTTGATGCACTGCAACCAAACGGAAGCTTGAAATCGTTGGTGGATCCGTATTGTTTTGGGCAAGCATTATCCAAGCGTCGAGCGATCACCTTTGCTATTACTCACGACATCCCCAATAACGATGTGTTTGAAAATTTAGTCATGACTGAAGAGAACGAATGGCTCGCTTACAGTTACATATTGGGGCGTGATGGCGGCGCACCGCTTATCTACAGTGATCTGGATACGAGCCAATTTAAAGACACCAATGGCGCTCCGCGCTGGCAAGATATCTGGAACGACCTGCGGATTATCAAACGTATTGGCTTTTATAATCGCATGCACGGTCTGCCAATGAAAAAAATCGAAGCCAGTGAAGATGTACTGATCTTTGGTCGTGGGGAAGAGGGCGTTGTGGTTCTTAACAAGTCGAAGCGAGCAAGCACGGTAGACATTTCAGTCGATGGAACATGGTGTGATTGGCTAACGGGGCAAATTATCGAGGCGCACAATAATCGTCTCACGCTCAAGGTAAAGCCTTGCAGCAGTATGATGCTCGTTAAGCACGCTTCTGAGTGAGCTCTGTTCTGAGTCAGTTCCCTTCTGAGTAAGTTCCCTTCTGAGTCAGTGCTATTTTGTGCCAACCTCGATCTAATAACGCGTTACAGTGGTTGGCCCAAAATGAGAGCCGCCACTTGATCGCACTCATTTTCACTTCCAGCGAAAAGCTGTTCCACGATGAGTGCCTTTTTTTGCCCTGAAAGAGAGCGTTTTTTCGCTTCTCTAATCAGCAGGGCTATCTGAACTTGTGCATCTAACGTTGTTGATTCCAGTGGTAGCCATGAGGAAATGGCACGGCTTAATTCATTGAGCTTTAACGCAGGGGTTAGATTGAGCGCTTCAAATTTAACCAGCGTTAATAGTGCTTGTAGATAGGCATCTTCTGGTGAGCGTTCATCTTGAGCAAGCTGATCTAATAGTGAAGCGAGCAACGTATCGGGTGTGATTTGCCCGGATTTCTTCGGGAATTTTAGATCCAAACGAGACGAAAAATCGATAGATTGAACACGACTGCATGGAAAAAAAGTGAGGCTGTTTAAGCAATCAAGTGGGATCCACATGGATTCTCCAGGCTTTACCGCGTATTCATTTTTTCCCAAACGGACCAGCATCATCCCTTCGAGCACACGAATTAAGCGATGCTTGATTACCTGTCTACGAGGGGTTGTGGTTAAGAAATCGTATTGGGCAATGTGATGTTGAACCGCGTAATGCATGGGTTAGGCCTCAGTGTTTGGGGGCGACAAGATTACCTTTTCTAGAAAAAAATGCCAATAGAACGCAAGGCTAATCACAAATATCTGGTCAGACCTTTTGGGTTCTGAGAACTCTATTGCTGATTACCAACGTAACTATGAGTAGAATAGGCGAGCTTTTTTTTATTACGTAGTAACTAATGACTTCAAATACTGATCCTTATCTAGACATTCGTCCTTACAATGACGAAGAAATTCCCGCGGCACTTGATCGTTTAATTCATGATGAAGAATTCATCAGCGCGATCCTTCAGCATCGTTTTTCCAATCATGCGCCTTGGTTTATGGCGGTCATGAGCCCTTTTGTTAAAGTGTATTTGAAATTCAAATGGAAAAAATTGAACAGCATTGAAGCCATTCAGAATGAGGTAAAGAAGTACCTGGTCAATACCCTCAAGACGACAACAAACGGTGTTACATTCAGTGGTTTGGATAAACTCGATAAACAGACCTCTTATTTGTTCGTATCGAACCACCGAGATATCGCGATGGATCCGGCGTTAGTCAACTATGGTCTCAATGAAAGTGGTCATAAAACAGTAAGAATTGCGATAGGTGATAACTTATTGAAAAAGCCGTGTGCAACGGAATTAATGCGTCTCAATAAGAGCTTTATCGTCAAGCGTTCTGCAAAAGGCCCACGTGAAATGATGAAGATGCTTGGCACACTTTCGGGGTACATCAAGCATTCTCTTGATTCGGGTAACTCGATTTGGATTGCACAGAAAGAAGGCCGAGCAAAAGACGGCAACGATTTCACCGATCCAGCGATTCTAAAAATGTTCCATGTTGAAGGTAGGAAGCAAAAAATCAGTTTTGGCGACTACGCTAAATCACTCAGAATCGTGCCAGTTTCGATCTCTTACGAGAACGACCCATGTGACATTGCTAAAGCCCGTGAGCTATACGCAAAAGCGACTCATGGAGAGTATGAGAAAGGCGAGTTTGAAGATATTGAAAGTATCATTCAAGGCATTGTTGGTGACAAAGGGAAGGTTCATGTGGCGTTTGGTGATGTCATCACTCAATCGTACGAAACACCCGATGAACTTGCTGTTGAGTTAGATCGTCAAATTCACGAGAATTACAAACTGTTTCCAATTAATACATTAGCGGCAGATATGGGTGCCGATGTTGGACCGGAAACGCGAAAAAGTTTGCAGGAAAAGCTTGAACAATTGCCTCTCGATGCGCACAAATACTTGCTTGATAGCTACGCAAATCCCGTGCATAACCAGATCTAAATTGAAACCGAACGTCGATTGAAAAGAGATGCCATCGCGCATCTCTTTTTGTATCAAGTGAGTTTGTCCGGCGTTTCAATGGCAGCGATAAGAGCAGCATGAAACTGTCAATTCTTTACCCTAAAAAACACCAAACTATAGCCCTTATCTCGTATCCCGTATTGCTCAATCATTAGGGTTTAACGAATATTGGGGTTTAACGAATATTAAGGTTTTATGATTAGCAGGTTTTAACGAGCCACCGCGCCACCAAGCGTAAGATTAGAAGGCCATTGAGTGATGGTATTGCCACCAAGGTAGATATTGCCATTCACCGTCATCGTATCTGGAAACGTAGTGATGGCGGATCCGCCAATAAACAAACTGCCTTCAACAACAATCCCTTCAGGTAACTGCTCTAATGGGGTTCTTATCACGCTTAAATCCCCTTTAACCCTCATTCTAGGCGGCAAGGTCGCGACTAGGGTATCGGTTAGGTTGATGTAGCCGCCCACTTTAACGCCGCCGGGCCAACGAGTGAGCTTTGCGCCAAGTAAGTTTGCGTAACCTTTAATCGTGGTTCCTTTCTGAATCCTACTTAACTCGCAGTTGGTGGCTTCAAGGCTCCCATTGATCGCTAAACCATTTGGCAGCTTTTTGATTGATGTTTTGGAAATGTTCAGGTTCCCTTTTACTACAAGGCCATCAGGGAGTGAGGTATAGGGTTTATTGCGCAGATCTAGATTGCCGTAGTTATCTAAGTGATTCAGAATTTTGTAATGATCAAGCGGCTCACCAGAGGTGATAGGAGACAAAAACAACAGCAGTACCAAAAAGAAAACAGCTTTCATGCAGAAGGGCCAAGCGTAACGGATTCAATCGTCAGTATCGTTAGGATAGCTCAACGATTCAATGGTTACTCCAAAAAACTGTGATACTTACTCGGACAAGTGGGTAAGAAAGCTTAAGGCCAGAAGAGCGGAAATCAATATGGGAATGAATAGAAGATGAGTAGAAAGCCACCCTCTAAGTCGTAGGGTGACTCTCATTTAGTGACGCATTAGCGTCGCAGAGAGCGAGTCTTCAATTCAAAAATCAGCTTTTCTGCACTGACTTCAAATTGAAAGCGCACAACGGCTTCTTTTGATGTGTCAGTGATGTCTGATATTTCATATTCAACCTTTGCACACACTTCTTTTGCGAGCGCTAGGTACTTATCTAGCTCGACTTTAAGTTGAGAGGCATCGTTAGAATAGATCGTGACTTCAGAAACATCATCTCCTTCTTTAATGATGAAACCAATCTCACCCGCACTGCCGCAAGCTTCACATACTTCATTATTGAATTTATCAATGCTCATCACATATTCTCCTAAGTAAACTCACGACATACTACCTATCAATTTGATCTCTATCCACAAAAAAAGAATGGACTTTAGCAATTCAGAAACCGAATGTTATACTGTTTTTGTGGTGTGTATAATCCAAAAATAATGAACAAAGCCCCTTGAAGTGTGAGGTGAGTCGAATAAATACGCAAACGAACAGCAAAAACACACCGGAACCTTTAAGCCTGAGTTGTCTATTGATTGGATATGTAACATCATTCCGGTCAATGAGTTGTTGGCAATGCATATCAATACGATTTGCTCATTTATATCCCTAACTTTGGTTATGGTAAGCAATTGGGATGATGCAACCCGACAACGATCCGATATTTATAGCTGAACCTACTTAAGCTCAAGGCTGAGCTAAGTAGTTAACAGAGAGAAGATTCTAACCATGCCAAAGCGTAGCAAAGAAGATACTGAAATTACTATCCAAAAAATTATGGATGCAGTTGTAGATCAGTTATTAACACTCGGTTATGACAAGATGTCGTACACCACGTTAAGCCAGCAAACTGGAGTATCTCGCACAGGTATTAGCCACCATTTCCCTAAAAAAACCGACTTTACCGCTGCGCTAGATGGCCGCATTTTTAAGATTTTTGTCGAGCATCTCGATTTTACTGGCGACCTATCTCTGTTTTCAGAGAGTTGGATTTCGGCCCTAAATAACAAAGAGTTTATCGCCATACTCAGACTGCTTTTCCATCATATTGTGACCGCTGAGCGTGCTCACGAATTTGCTGATCATGGCATCACTCGTTTGTATAAAGTAACAGAAGAACATTTTGGTGAAGCCAGTGGTCGAGAAATCGAATGGCTTGTCGGAAAGTCCTTGATTAGAATGGCTCGATAACACCCGCTACACTCTTTCTCTATTCAGAAAAGCATCCTCAGCGTAGGGTGCTTTTTTTATGACGTTTATTGTTAAATCCTGATTGAGCACACCGGTTTTGTGAGTGTTTTTTGTACCGAATTGATAGTTTAATCAACGAAAAGAACGAAATACGCTTATTCGGGCGGCAATGCGGTAACTATCTGTTACACTCTAATTAAATGATGGTTATAAACTAGTAGGTGAACGCATGTCTTACCCCGTTCTCATCTGTGATGATTCTGCTTTGGCTCGAAAACAGATGGCTCGTTCTCTCCCTGCATCACTTAATGCTGATATTACTTTTGCCGTTCATGGGCTGGATGCTTTAGAAAAGCTTGAGCAAAATGAATATAAGCTGATGTTTCTCGATCTCACCATGCCTGAGTTAGATGGCTTCGGCACATTAGAAGAAATACAAAAGCGCGGTTACGACATTCCAGTTGTCGTTGTTTCGGGGGATATTCAGCCTAAAGCCAAAGAGCGAGTGATGGCTTTTGGTGCGAAAGATTTCATTCAGAAACCGATCGATAAAAAGCTGCTTAACGAGGCGTTAAAAACACTGGTCGCCCCTCGTGTCCAGCCTCAAATCATCACGCCTGTGTCTCTTGAACTGCCGATTTTACGTCGCCGAGACATCTACATGGAAGTGGCTAACGTCTCCATTGGCCGGGCGGCTGATGCGTTGGCGCGACACTTCGATGTGTTTGTCCATTTGCCTCTCCCTAATGTCAATATTCTTGAACTTAGTGAACTTCATATGGCACTTCGCGACCTCGCTGATAATGACCAAGTTTCTGGAGTGTGTCAGGGGTTTAGTGGTGAAGGAATTGCAGGCGAGGCCTTGGTTTTACTCAGTGACTCCAGTGTTGAAGACCTGAAAAAGCTGATGAAAGTACCTGCCGACAGTGAAGAGCTCGAAGAGTTAGAGCTATTGATGGATGTCTCTAATATATTGGTGGGGTCATTTCTAAACGGGTTAGGGGAGCAGTCAGAAGTTCGTTTCTTCCAAAGCTCTCCGGTGTTACTTGGCCAGCACATCTCTATTGATTCTGTCATTAATTCGACCAGCGGCTCGTTTACCAAAACCATGACCTTTGAAGTCAGTTATAGCATTGATGGCACGTCTATTCGTTGTGATCTCCTGTTTATGTTTGTGGATGAATCCTTGCCGCTACTGGACAATAAACTAGCCTACCTAATGGAGGACTTTTAATGCTGAATCTTCCTGCAGAGTTTGAACAATTCCACTGGATGGTGGACATGGTGCAAAACGTCGATATGGGGCTCATTGTTATTGATCGCGATTATAACGTCCAAGTTTGGAACGGATTTATGACGCATCATAGCGGTACTCAAGGTCATGACGCCATCGGAAAATCACTGTTTGAGCTGTTTCCTGAAATACCCGAAGAATGGTTTCGCCTGAAAACCAAGCCTGTGTACGATCTTGGTTGCAGAAGCTTTATCACCTGGCAACAGCGGCCTTATCTGTTTCACTGCCGAAATGTTCGTCCTGTTACGCAGCAGTCTCCGTTTATGTACCAAAACGTCACGCTCAACCCCATGCGTTCACCGACAGGTCAGATAAAGTCGATGTTTTTGTCTATTCAAGATGCTACGACGGAAGCCTTAGCCTCCCTGGAAGCGAGAAGTGACAAGTAGCAAGTAACAAGTGGCAAGTAATGACATGGCACGACGTCGAGTTGCCGTTTTCTGAACGATGGATGGCTGTAGCAATAAGCGCTCCTAGGTGAAGATCCTAAGTGCAGATATAGAGCAAAAGGAAAATTATGCGGGTAATAACCCGCGTGATTGACTGATAGTTAAACAAAGTCGATGAAAAAACAGACAGACAAAGAGTGCGTTACTTCACGGAATGAACCTGAGGAGCGTATAGAATCGTTGGATGTGTGAAAATACAGGTACAAAAAAACCGCAGTAGTTGGGTTGATTTTAATGTAAGCTATTGAAATTTAAAAACATAGATAAAGCGGGTGATGAGTCTGATTTGCGTGGGTGCTTTCCTACGTAAGGTAACACAAAAAAAATTGATTTATCAGACTTGCAGGAAAAAAATCGCAGCCTATAATGCTGAAAACCGGAGCGTCTGCCAACGCTCCGGTTTTTTTGTGTCCGAAGAAAGGTAAACCGTCTGCCAACGAGTTACCAACGCACTATGCTTTGTGATGACTGTACCAAGTTAAGCAAGCTAGACGCCCACTGGAACATGTATTCACAAATCAAGGAATTTACACAATGCGTATCGAACAAGAACTTAAGTTAGGCTTTAAAGATGTACTGTTTCGCCCTAAGCGTTCAACACTAAAAAGTCGTTCTCAAGTAAATTTAACCCGCGAGTTTACATTCAAGCATAGCGGTCGTCAATGGTCGGGCACCCCAGTTATTGCTGCCAATATGGATTCAGTGGGCAGTTTCGAAATGGCAACCGAGCTTGCTAAGCACGGCGTAATGACGGCAATGCACAAGCATTACAGCGTTGAGCAATGGGCGGAGTTTGTAAAAGGTGCTGATAAAGAAACGCTAAATAAAGTATTTGTCTCTACAGGTACCTCTGACCGTGAATTTGAAAAGACAAAAGAGATCTTAGCATTAAGCGAAGACCTAGAGTTTATTTGTATTGATATCGCAAACGGTTACTCGGAGCACTTAGTCGAGTATGTAGAGCGCGTGCGTGCTGAATTCCCAACAAAGACTATTTCTGCGGGTAACGTTGTTACCGGTGATATGTGTGAAGAGCTTATCCTAGCGGGCGCAGACATTGTGAAAGTGGGCATTGGCCCAGGTTCTGTATGTACGACACGTGTTAAAACTGGCGTTGGCTACCCGCAACTGTCGGCCATCATCGAGTGTGCTGACGCAGCCCACGGCCTAGGCGGTATGATCATTGGAGACGGTGGCTGTGCCTGTGCTGGAGACGTAGCTAAAGCATTCGGTGGCGGCGCCGATTTCGTTATGCTTGGCGGTATGTTAGCCGGCCACGAACAGTCTGGCGGTGAAGTGATCGAAAAAGACGGTAAAACGTACATGAAGTTCTACGGCATGTCTTCTCAGTCGGCTATGTCTAAGCACTCTGGTGGTGTTGCTAACTACCGTGCAGCGGAAGGAAAAACCGTGCTATTACCATTCCGTGGTGACGTAAACGACACTATCAATGACATCCTTGGTGGCGTACGTTCAACTTGTACATACGTAGGCGCAGCAAAGCTTAAAGAGCTAACGAAACGCACCACGTTCATCCGCGTTCAAGAGCAAGAGAACAACGTTTTCGGTAAAGAATAAGCGATTAATCGTTAAGGGACTTTTAGTTTCAAAGAGCCACTATTGATAGTGGCTCTTTTTGTTTGTGATAAACCGTATACTGGCAGTAAATGGATGTGTTTTTACACGTACACGGTGTATTAAAAGGCCATATTTGGTTCTTTTGAGTTCGCGATTAGAGGGCCGTCATTGCTATATCGTATAGCTTGTTTTTGCTCCAAAATGGGTTGCACCTAGAAGTTCGAACAACGTTGCTCAGGTAACTTTGATATGCAAAAAGTAATGAGTAGCAAAAGGCAAGACCTGACCCCTTTCGCAGACTTGACCCCTTTCGCAGACTTCTATCGATCCCGCAACATGACACCAGTAACCGCCTTTCACTCGTTTCATCAGTAATATTTTTGGAACGCCGTTTATGTTTGAGATGGCTACGCCGGAAACGATGGCAGTGCTAAGAGGTATCATTATGTCTTTCCTTTGGTTAATGCTGTTATTTGGGTTGAATGCGCATGGATTATCAGTTCTGGAAATTGCCGCTGTCTATTTGATGAGTTTAAGGATCGTTTTAAATTCGCTGGCACGGCAGTCTTTAACGAGTTCATACAGGCACATTTCAATGCCGGTGGTTTCGATGCCATTCGCTGCCAGCCGATTTAACGCCAGCTGCTTGTTCTCTTCCGTTCGTGATGACACGCAATCGCCCACAACCTGTACCGTCAAGCCTCGGTGCTTTAGTGCCATTGCCGTTTGGAAAACGCAGATGTGAGTTTCAATACCGCAGACTAAGAATTGCCTGACGCCGCTATTTTCAATCGACTCGATAAAAGAAGGTTCGTCGCAGGCGCTAAAAGTGAACTTGGCCAACGGTGTTTGGGGGGCGAGTAGTGAACTTAGCGTACCAACCGTTGAGCCCAGTTTTTCTGGGTTTTGCTCTACCCAAATGATAGGGAGGTCAAGAGATTGAGCGCCAAGAATAAGCTTTCTGCAGTTCTCTATCATGATATCGCTATCATGAACGGACTTGGCAAGTTTACCTTGAATGTCGACGACGATTAAGCCGGTGTTTTCCCGTTGCAACATGTGGCCTCCGTGCGGTGTTGTGCTGATTTGTATTCACGTTGTATTACCGTTTCGATTATGTGTTTGCGGCTTTTATTTTGGTACTCATGATATGTTGTGGGCCTGACGGGCCGCCAAGATACAACTCTCCAGAATCGATGAATCCAGTTTTCAGGTAACAGGCTCGTGCATTTTGATTCTTACAGTTCACGGTCAAGACAATGTCGGAGTAGTCAGTGTAATGATGATTAAGATAATCCAGTAATTCCGACACCACTTTCGAGCCGATGCCTTTGCCTTGCATTGTTGAATCAATAACAAACTTTCTAAGTCCAATGGCGCTTTTTGGGCAAAAGTCATTGCTTAAAGGGTAGACGGTATCCAGTTTAAAAAAGCCAACAATCTCATCATTATATTGAATAACATGTTTGTGAGTGCTGAGCGTGTGATCATTCAGAAACTCTTCGGCTGTTTCTGCAAACTGTGCTTGCCCGTCTAGCAAGGTGATTTTTCTTACGCTTTCACTGTCTTTTTCTTCGAATCGCCTTATTTGAATCATCTAAGCTCCTGCCATTCTGAATGCAACACTGCTAACACTATCGTATCCCACCATTGTTTTTTAAAAAATCGATGTTCTTTGAAATGCGCCTCTTGCCTCATGCCTAACGATTGACACAGCTTAATTGCCGAACGATTTTTGCTGATGGTTTCCGCATAGATTCTATGCACCTTGAGTGTGGTGAATCCATAATCAACCAGCGCCAAAGCGGCTTCCTTTATTAGGCCACTGCCTTGGTATTCTCGTGACATCCCACACCCCATAGACGCCTGCTGGTTCTCTTCCAATCGTAAGCAAACAATGCCGATGAACTGGCCACTTTGTTTGTGTTCTATCGCCAGTTGGAAAGCCTTTCGCGGTGTTTCTAGAGACTGTTCGACAAACAAGTGGGTCAACTCTTTATATTTTTCAGGAGTACAATCGGACTCTTCATAGAAACGTTGATACTTCGCGTCTTGAGACAAAGCCACAAAGTCGGCTTCGTCACTGAAACGCATGTCTCTAATGATCAGATTGGGTGTGGCGAGCTGAAACATTGTTTGGCCTATAAGTCGAGAAGGTGGCATTCCAATTAGCGGTTTCTTGAGGCTAATGGGTGATTGGGGCTGAGTTGCAAAAGATCCCAAAGATTGCCGTAAAGATCTTCAAAAACAGCAACGGTTCCGTAGTCTTGTTCTTGGGGCTCTCTTATAAATCTAATCCCTTCAGACACCATTCGGTTGTAGTCGCGCCAGAAATCATCGGTGCTCAAGAATAGGAATACTCGGCCGCCAGATTGATTCCCAATGAAATTGTTTTGCTCAGGCTTTGAGGCTTTAGCCAGCAATAACGTCACGCCATTTGAACCAGGGGGAGAGACCACAACCCAACGCTTATCTTGCTCTGGTTGGTAGGAGTCTTCGATCAGTTCAAACTTGAGTTTATTGACGTAGAAGTCGATGGCTTCATCGTAATCGTTCACAACTAATGCGATATGAATAATGGACTGCTTCATTATCTTTACCTTATGGGTAGGGTGTAACCATTACTGAGGTCTATAGGATAAAGAAAATTGAACTTAAGCGCATGGTTTGTTTTGAGGGCATCGGAAGAAAATAAGGGAAAAACCGAAGCTTTTCCCCTATTTAGGTGGAATAAGGTGGAATCGTTTTCTAGGAACACTTGTGTTCCGCATCGTCTTAACTTAAGCATTAAGCATTAGTCACTAGCCAATGTTTTGTGTCGTGAGCGACGGCTAGACGACTATTGAATGCTGAGCAGTCGACCTTGCTGAATGTCATGCTCTAACATCTCTTCTGATACCTCAACATGTTCGCCGTGACCGTGGTTGTGACCGTGGCTATGGCCATGATCATGGGGATGGTCGTGTTGTGAGTTTTTCGTTTTCGCCAGTTGATCTGTGTCGAGATACAGTTGAGTTAAATCAGAGCAGTAGTCTACTGTCCAAAGAGCGCTTGCGTCTTTGTCACTCATGATTTCTTCCGCTTTCGGCCCTAGCTTATCCATGTAAAACAACCCTAATTCTTCCCCTGATACGTCAGCATGACTGATGAGGTTGGTAAAAGCGGGCTCTTGCTCTTCATCCGACAAGTAACCGTTTTTGTAGCAAACCGTTAGCCCAATAATATCATTGCCTAACTGCTCTAACGCTGGATTAAAGTGATTATGGCTATGATTGTGTTCTGCGGAAATCGCGGCCATTGGCGCCATGAGTGAGCATGTAAGAATAAGAGATTTAGTGATGTTTTTCATAGAATAGACCTTGCGTAATTTGTTAGTTTGTCAGGGATCAACCGAGTGTTGAGCTGATCCCTTTGCTTCCATTCCCTTGTGCCAGTGAAAACGTTTGTGTGAGTGAAAAGCCAGTGATACCGTTCGATTAATCGATGCTGATTCTTGCTGGCGCGATGGTGTAAGTCATTGGTTTTTCTTCCCACTCACCTTTAGCCTCAAGCGCGATGGCCAGTGCCTGAGCGTCTTTACATACGTTGGCTGGCTTGCTGTCTGCCCAGTATGAAGGGCCAGATGTATAGCCGCACATCACTGAGAAAGCATTCTCTCCATTTTTTGTGGTGTAATCGGTCATGATGACGCCACCTTGACCATGAGTGATTTTCAACGAACCTGCGTCAGCAACGTGTCGGTCATCGCCTGGATTTGGCTTTTCATATGTGGAATACGTTCCCTTTTCAGACATGTAAGGGTTGTCGTACATGGTGTAGCCTTCTTTCTCTGTCGGCATAGTGAGTTGGTAGTTTGGGTCAATGTCTCCAAGGCGATCTTGATTGTTAATAGCGCCTGGGTGGTAATCTTGAGCGTTTGAAATCGTTGTTTCTTGAGCGCTTGCAAATGCAGTGCTAGACACCAATGCCAAAACGACCGTTGCGATGATTGATTTTTTCATGTTGAACTCCAATAGTGAGTAAATACAAAATGTGATAGATAAATAAGCGTAAGTTTGGTTAGGAGAGGGCATGGCTCGCGGTAATGCGTTTAGCCCTCTCGTTCAGTGATGTTTACTCTTAGTCTGTTGTGACCGCTTCACCGGGTTGGGTTGGGCGAGTCACTGACTGACGCTCCAAACCGTGGTGCTCACGTACTCTATCCATGTACTCTTGCTTCGTGTTCATACCATCTTTCATCGACGCAGGGATTTGTTCTGCTGGCATAACAATATCGCGGTCGACCGGCCATTCTGTTAATAACTCAGGCATGTAGCCTTCTGGGTAGTACAGTTTCGGGTCTAGCTCTAAATCACGTATCTCTTGCTCTTGAATGTCTTCACGGCTGTTTTTCGGCATTGGAATTCTGAACTCTGAGCCATCAGCCATATCAAATTGTGGCGCTCTTGCGTTCGGGAAATCTGGAAGTATGCCTTCACGAACCCACGCGTTGTCTTTGGTCATGTTCACGACAATGCCGTCTGGCGCACCGAAGTGATATGGGCCTTGCCAGTGGTGACGAACTTCCGCGACCGTTTCTTCGTTGAGGTAAGGGTCAAACGTCATGTGTGTTGTCATAAATAAGCGCGGTTGTACTTCATTTGCCACATAACCCGCCGCGTAAGCTGGTGTATGGTGTGTATCGACCGTGTAGCGCGCTAAGAACGGTGGTACACCTTGAATGATGGAAGACACACCAAATGTTTCTGTTTGCAATTCAGTAATGAACAGATCCGCGCCTTTCGCGTATTTCAGGTCGAGTTCGGTTGGTCGGCCGTCACCTGTCCATACGAACGACAGCACGCGTCCATCATCTTGTGTCCAGTTCAAACGGTAGCCAGATGCCCCATCTTTAGCGTGGCTGCGTCGCCAGTGAATCACTTCCACGTTGTCTTTATCGTAAATTACGCCACCGTCATCACGGAAATCGAATTCATGAACTACTATGTCGTTGCCGGAAGGGAACACATCAAACGCATCTGTGTGCCAGTTCAGCATTTGTTGCATGCCTTCAACCATGTGGCGTGTGCCGTATTCCGGTGTTGCGCCACTTGGCCCATAGATGTTGAGCGGTTTTTCCCAGCGGCCGTTCCAGCCACCGAATTGATACAAGTAAGGCAGTGAGCCGTAGTGATCAACATGTAAGTGAGTGATGAATATGTGGTCAAGCTCGTTCATTGCGACACCCGCGGCGACATAGTTCGCGATTGAGCCTTCACCAAGGTCGAAGACAAAATTAGAGCCGTTGCCGAGTTCGACATAGATAGATGTGTTGGCTTGCCCTGGGCGAATCATTGGTGAAGTACCCATGAAGGTGACGCGCATTTCGTCAGGTTGAACTTCTTCAGTACGAGGGAACCAGTTAGCGCCAGACACCATGTGGTCACCATACGGTGCGATGCCTTCAAACATTAACCCTTCTTTCCAGCCAGTGTTGGTTTCTTTACGGTAGTCACCGTTGTTTACACCGCCCATTAGAACCGCCAATACTTCTTCTTCAGAAGAATACAGGTTGCCTTCTGGTTGAGAGGCTAAATACTCTTCGAGTGTTTCACCATCGTGATATTCGAATTTTTGAAGTTTCTGAATATCAGAATTGGTTTGTTTCGTGTTGTACTCCATCATTGGGTCAGCAGCGAAAGCCGTGGTTGCAATAATCATTGCTGTAGAGATAACGGATAATTTTGCGTAAGTTTTCATAGTTCCACCTATCGGTTTGAGTCTTTAAAAAATGAAATGAAGTTCCTTCCTCACTCCGATGCAAACAAGTTTATTGATAAGTGGAGTTTTGTTATATAGAGTAAACTATGCTTTAAACATAAACTGAATTTATGTTTAATGGTTGATATTGCCTCAGTGTGTTTCGCTGTTAATAAGCAATAAGCAATAAGCAATAAGCAATAAGCAATAAACAGTGCCTGTGATGATCCATTGATAATGTGATGCATCACGATAATAGAAGTGAGAGACAGAATTGGACTTGAATCTACTGACGACATTCTTAGCGGTGTACAAACATGGCTCCATTACGGCAGCTTCTGATCAGTTAGACCTGACTCAACCCGCGGTGAGCGCAGCCATTAAGCGACTTGAATCGGTGGTTGGGAAAACCCTGTTTGTTCGGGAAGGCAGAGGCATTGCACCCACAGGGGCGGCGGTGTCTCTTGCGAATAAAATAGAAGACCCTCTGAATATCATCGGTACGGTTGAGCAGCAGACGAGCCGTTTAAATGTGTATTGCACCGAGAGCTTGCTGCATTTCATTAGTGGTGTCGACGGAGTCAATTTTACCGAAGCCCCGTTAGAAGAGAATGAGTTGTTTGACGCGTTGATCGCTCAGAAAGTGGATATTGTGGTGGATGTTGTTTCCAGTAAGAAACACTCTTTGATTGAAGAGGTCTTGTTTGATGAAGAGCCCGTCTGCTTAACTCGTATTGACCATCCCCGTATTGGCGAATCAATAACGAAAGAAGAGTATTTTCAGGAAGAGCATATCGCCCTAAAAATTCGACGGGCAGATATGGATACCGTGGAGTTCTTGTCTGATAGTGATATAGAGCCTCGTAAAATTCGCATTGAAACCAGTTCGATCTCAAGCATGCTTATGTTGGCAAGCTCAACCGACTATATTGCTGCGTCAACGCGTTCGTTGGCCGAAAAACTCGCCCCTGCACTAAACCTTAGAGTGCACGCATTCCCAATTAAATTAAGACCGATTAAGTTCAGAATGCTCTATCACAGACGTTACGCAAAAGACGAGCAACACATGAAGGTTCGAGAATCGCTAAAATCGGCGCTCATGCAAAACAGAAAGTGAATCAAAGTGTCTAGATGCGCTCAATCATAAATAGAATTGATGTGTTAACTAAAGTTAACCGTCTTAATTAAACGAGGTTTACGTTTCATAATCTCCAGCAGTTAATCAAGCTCAACTGCATTGGAGAAAACATGAAAAAAAGAACCTTAATCGCCTTATCTCTTTCACTGGCAAGTAGCGCTGCGTTTGCCAGCTCTACTCAAGTTTACGTGGAACAAAATGTGGCGTCGAATGCTGCTGATAACGGTGTTTACACAACAGAAGCGGGCGCACTGATTGACACGTCTGAGAATGGCCAAGTCTATATCGGCTTTGATGATCAGGGCTGGTTAGCCGCGGGTTATGGCCATGATTTCCAGATAAGCGACTCGCTCACATTTAATCTTTATGGCGAACTCGGTAAGTGGGAAACAGGCGAAGAAATTTTGGTTGAAGGTATTCTAGATTACCAGCTGACTGAGAGCCTTTATGTACTCGGTGGCTTGGGATACAAACAATCTGGTCAGGTATTGGAAAACTTGAGCGACACGAGCATCAATACCAACAAGTTCTTGGCTGGCGCTGGTTATTCACTTGGTGGCTGGAATCTTGATTACCTTTACACCCACGAAAAAAGCGATGGCTCTAATGGCTATATAAATTCTTCTATCGGTCATGCCTTCATACAAGGGGACTATCGCACCAATGAACATGAGTTCGTTCTTTCTAAAACGATCAATGATTGGACGCCATACGTGAAATACACCTATTTCAATACCAATGAAGGTGAGCTACTTATCAACGGCTCGTCAGTGGGCCCAATTGACAACGACAATGTTGTCACGCTCGGTCTTTCTTACGATTTTTAATCGCTTAATCACTTAATCACGACAATCTCATAGGCAGACGGATTTGCCACCTTTGTGAAGGGGCAATCTTATGAAAAACGAATCTCTGCGCAACCGAATCATCAATGCAGCGGCCGCTATTGGGGTGTTGCTGTTTGCGGCTATGCCAACGTATGCCAATGCTCATAACATTATTTTTGATCAGTCTCAGTACGACGCGACCGAGTTCAATGACGATCATCAGCAGTGCTATCACTTACTGGATAATGTTGGTCACAACGAGGGGCAAGGCGCTGTTGAGCAGGGAGTAAAGCGAGGCCTGCGTGGTGCCACTGCGGGGGCGATAGCAGGCAGTGTGTCTGGAAATTCTGGAAGTAGCGCAGCAAAAACGGGCGCCGCGATTGGAACGACAGTAGGGGTATTGTCGGGCAGAGGGTCGAAAAATGCCGCTGCGTCAGCCAATCAAAAAGAGCGTGACGATCTTATGCGTAACTGCATGCAAGGGCGAGGGTATATCGCACTCAACTGATCACTATCGCATTCAAAATGATTCGTCCTCATTGAAAACACTGACATGGTAATCTTTGTCTGAATCTCCAGTGACAAGAAACGTAATGGGACGACAACACACTTGGCAGAAATCGCGACGGGGTTATATGGCCCTTCTACTTTATAAACCTCAACCACCAATCACTTCGTAAAAACTCGGCATGAAACAATAAAAACATTATTAATTAAGTGGTTATAAACGTGTGCGCCTCGCATTTTTATGCAATTATGTTAGTAATTTGACGTTTGCTGTGGCTTGGGTATGTATTTGTTGAATGAATATCGTTAGCGTGTAAATCTCAATTTATCGTTACAGTTAAGGAAACAACATGATCAGGATGGTTACCCAGTTATTCCCGCTATGGGCTTTACTGCTTTCATTTATTGCCTACTCTACACCAGATGCTTTTGTGGGGCTCAAAGGCTACATTGTTCCGCTGCTCACCATTATTATGTTGACGATGGGGTTGACGTTAAAACCCAGTGATTTTGCAGGAGTATTGAATAAGCTTCCAGTTGTTGGTGTTGGGCTAATTTTGCAGTTTTCGGTTATGCCAATTGCCGCATTACTGATTAGTATCGCGATGGGGTTTGATACTGAATTAACTGTCGGTATGGTATTGGTCGGTTCGGTGGCTGGTGGAACGGCATCTAATGTGATGTGCTATTTGGCTCGTGGTGATGTAGCGCTGTCGATTTCCATGACGGCATTATCAACATTGGTTGGGGTTGTGGCGACACCATTCCTGGTTCAGCTTTTGGTCGGGCAGACCGTCGACGTACCTGTGACGAGCATGCTGGTGAGTTTACTTAAGATTGTTTTAGCGCCAGTGATCATCGGCGTTATTCTTAACGTCTTACTTCAGTCGACGATAAAGAAAATTGAACCCGTATTACCGGTGATTTCTATGGCCGCCATTGTGGTGATTATTGCTATTGTTGTTGCATTAAACGCGGGAAGATTGGCAACCATTGGTCCTTTGGTCGCCTTCGCCGTAATACTCCACAATTCATTGGGTTTAGTGTTTGGGTTTTATGTTCCGAAGTTACTTGGCTTCGACGAAAAAACCTGTCGCACCGTCGCATTGGAAGTTGGTTTACAAAACTCGGGTTTAGCGACGGCATTAGCGATGAAGTATTTCACGCCAGCTTCGGCGGTTGCAGGCACGATTTTTTCAATTTGGCACAACCTTTCAGGTTCAGTAGTGGCCGCGCTTTGGGCTCGAAAAGTAAAGCGAGCTGAAGAAAAGCAGAGCGAACCCGTTCCTGAATCCTAGGGGTTGTTAGGATAACTGTTTTCTCGTCAATGATGAGGCCAGCGAATGCTGGTCTTTTTACATTCTATAGGGGATGGTGACAGGAGAAGTCGTACCGTAGATTAAGTGCAGGTGAAGGGAGTCGATTTCGCTTGTTCAATCGAAGTATTAGCAGATATAAAGCTTAGGCATGTTAACTGCCTGTTCTCTATGCAAATCATTGCCACAGTGCTCATTTATTTCCCTGAATTGCTCAAGATACGTACCGATTAAAAAACCTTATAATTAGAAGCAACGTCATTTTATGAAGACGCTTTTCCTTAATAACTGTGATTCTCATTCCTATCAATAAAATACCGACTGTAATGGATAGACAGTATAAATATATCTTGTTGTTTCTTAGTTCCAAGCGATAAATCAAATCAAGTCATGGTGGCGATGTAACGACCACCAGGGCGGTTTTGGATAATAAAACAAAAGAGAGTGAATAAGTGACAGCGACGAATCATATTCTTAAATTAGCAGTGGGTATGGCTATTCTATCGAGTGCACCATCATTGGTAAGTGCTCATGGCTGGTCAGAATTTCCGAATGCTCGACAGAACATTTGTTATGAACAAGGTGGAATTTGGTCGGGAACTCCACCCAATGCAGCTTGTGCTCAAGCAAAAGAGATCTCAGGCACCTATCCGTTTGTACAACGCAATGAGTACGCTAAGAATATTCCGGATTTCAATAGTATTAACGCGGTAAAAGCCGCCATCCCGGATGGTACATTATGCTATGCCAATGACGCCCAAAAGCGTGGCATGGGGGCTGCTCACACGAGTTGGAAACGTACTGAATTAAAGACTGGAACCTTTGAGTATGTCTTTAATGCAACCGCTCCTCATAACCCTTCATTTTGGGAGTTTTACCTAACCAAGCCGAATGCAGACCTTAGCAAGCGACTCGCTTGGGGGGATCTAGATCTCATACAGACGGAAGGAAACGTCCCTGTCAATGCTGGCAAGTACCGAATTAATGTGACGATCCCTTCAGAGCGCAGCGGAGACGCCATACTATTTGTACGTTGGCAGCGTGATGATGCTGTTGGTGAAGGTTTCTACAATTGTTCAGACATTACTATCGTCGGTGGTGATACACCTCCACCAGAGCCTACCCCAAAACCTGATTTAATACGGGGTGAGCTCTTTGTTGCAACTGACTTTGGTACGCCAAAAGCTGGGGATAGGGTTCAATACGATATTGTTAACCAATACGGCGAAGTAGCACGTAGCTTCAATCTCCTTGTTGATGAGTCAAATACGAACGATTGGGCCCGCTTACTGGCTTCTGAAATCAACGGATGGCATAAAGAGTTCAAGGACGGTGCCGTATTCATTGGTGATTGGCATGAAGAAATGCAGCATTACATGTATTTCCAAAACGATCCTTCGCGTAACTTCTTTAATTCAAAGGATGGCAGTGAGTCTGGATTACTGACTCTGCTTAAAGGAGATGACGGCAGTGTTGAACCGTTAGAGGGCGATATTTACGAGCTAGTGACAAGTGATAACGTTGTTAACGCCGGAGACAAGGTGGTCATCGCAACAGCGGAAGCGGCAATAGTCACACAGACTCAAGGCTCTGCTGTCAACATACAAAATAACGGTACATCTTCAATTATCATTGATACCAAGGCCATTACCGCTAATGACATATTGTCATTTTATGCGAGTGCCATAAACAGCGAGCGTGTTGAAACGTTCACGTTTGAAGTTATCGTCGATGACGGTGGAGTGGCGCCAGAACCAGAACCAGGGACTTGGGATTCGTCGACAACATATTTAGGTGGAGATGTGGTCACTTATGCGGGGCAAGCGTGGGAAGCTCAATGGTGGTCTCGCGGAGGTGAAAACCCTGAAGCAACTTACCAAAACGATAAGTGGGGAGTTTGGCGCCCAGCGAACTAGTTGTTATCGACTTGCTCTTGCTCGATACGGTTGAGTGATAGTGTAAAGCGATACCTCAAAGCAAACGTAAGTGGCACCACATGATATTAATGTGGTGTCACTTGTCACTTGTCACTTGTCACGTGAGCCTGTGCCTGAAATGATGCGGCTACTTTTTTCATGCACATCTCGTTAAATAAAAGTCAGCGAGCTAGATTGCGAATTGGAGAAACGTGATCTTCGAAAGGCACCTGTCGTCGCAGAAATGTTTTACCTTCGACGCATTCAGGTGCACTGATTCTATCCATTCTAAAATGACGAAAATCATTTCGTTCCGGATCCCAAGCGACCAAATACCAAAGTGGTGGCAAGATCAACATTGCTTGCGGCTCCACATGCCGGTTGGTGGCCGCTCCTTTTGCGTCACAATATTGAAAACGCAGATTGAGCTGTTGTAAAAAAGCAGTTTCAAATGTGGGCAGCAACGCGGCGTCCATTTTACCCATACCGGTTATATCCACTTGAGGCGCAAGTTTTCCAACAAACAAGCAACTCAACAGGCGACGCAGGTCATGTAATTTGTCTGGTGGTAATGCTTTTTCTATTTTAGCAAGCCCTACATCGGCGAGCCCCGAAAACGGAATACCGCCGATGGCAGACATCGATGCAACGCTGATCAGTAACGCAAAAATTTCGGCAACCGAGAGCTTCACGGTGGTCTGAACGGATCGCGGATCAAGTTGCAGTCCTCCTCCTCGTCCAGGTTCAGAATGAATGACAAAGCCTTCGTCACGCAGTGTGTTGAGGTCGCGTAACACTGTCCGCCTAGATACGCCCACCTCCTGTGCTAAATCAGCGACTGTCGAAGTGCCGTTGCGGCGAAGGCAGCGCACGATGGCGTCTTGTCGTAGGCGAATATTCATTTGGTAAGGTTACCCTTCAATGGTGCCAGTATTTGTCACCATTAAGGTATATAAATTATCTGTCGATGTCAGTAAAGAAATTTCAAAGTAGTAATACGCATTGGTCAGTTCCTGAACCTGAAAATTGTATGCCGCTCCGAAAATAGCAGCGGTGTCGTCTAAGCACTCCAAAAACATGTAGGAGAAATAAAATGTTTGATCCAACCGATTTCCCTAAACCCACTTTGATTCAAGTCAACGACGTGACACTTGAAGTCTTCGAAGCGGGTCTGAAAAATGTAGGCAACCCCATAGTACTCTGCCATGGCTGGCCAGAACATGCCTTTTCCTGGCGTTATCAAATCCCCGCTCTTGTTAATGCGGGTTACCATGTCATCATCCCTAACCAACGGGGTTATGGAAAGTCATCCCATCCGACAGAAGTCATTGCCTATGACATTGAACACTTGTCGGGTGATCTTACCGCTCTTCTCGATCACTACGGATACGAAGACGCCACCTTTGTTGGCCATGACTGGGGGGCGATGGTTGTTTGGGGTTTAGCCTTATTGTATCCAAACCGTGTTAACAAGGTGATAAACCTGAGCTTGCCATACCAAGAGCGTGGAGAAATTCCTTGGCTCGAATTGATGGAACAAATACTTGGCAATGACTATTATTTTGTTCACTTCAATCAACAACCAGGTGTTGCAGACGCGGTATTGGAACAGAATACATTCCAATTCCTTCGTAATCTGTATAGGAAAAATGAGCCACCGAAAGAACCAGAGCAAGGTATGGAGATGATCAATCTTGCCAGAGCAAAAACACCATTCGGTGAGCCCATAATGAGTGATAACGAATTAGCCGTTTTTGTTTCAGCCTTTGAATCATCTGGGTTTACTGGCAGTATAAATTGGTACAGAAACCTTGATCGAAACTGGCGTTTATTGGCGGAAGTAACCCCAATTATCCAACAGCCTACGCTCATGATCTATGGTGACCAAGATGCGATCCCTCAATCTAAAAATCTAACAGAGTTCGTACCCAATGTGGAAGTGGTCAGCCTAGATTGCGGCCATTGGATCCAGCAAGAAAAGCCGGAAGAAACAAACGATGCAATTTTAACATGGTTGGAACAGCAGACTAACGCTTCCGACTAAGAACGCCTCAAGATGAAATAGACCCTCCAAGCGAACGGAAGGTCTGTTGTCATGGTGTGGTTAATACACGACTCTTCATCGGAAAATAGGCGACGAAGCAAAAGTTAATGATTAACTATGGAGATGAAAATAGGGTAGTTCCCATGTTTTTAAAGGACCAAGAAGAATTCGATGTTTGGTTAGAAGAGCATTCACCCGTTACATACTATCGAAGTAATCTCCGTATTCATCCAGTAAACTTCGTGGGCTTCTGAGGCGAAAACGCTCATTTTCAACAACCGCGTCAGTTATTCTATCGATTCGAAATAACCTAGGCGCAGATCTTAAATAGTCCCACCCTAAAAGATACCAAGCGGGCCAGTTGAGCAGTATAAACTGCGGTTCTATACACCTTTTCGTTTCACTTCCTTTTTCTGATATGTAGCGAATTGAGAGCTTTTTTTGCTGTATAAATGCCTGGCTAATGTCATTAAAAAAAGGATAACGCGTATTGGTTACTGTACTTGCGACTGGCTCGGAAGCAATAGCACCAACCAATACTCGCTGGCGCAAAAGGTTTATACGTTTCTGTTGTTCATTATTCAGAAAAAAGGTGAGCTTATTTTTTACGCTAGATATGTTGTCCCCTAATATGGGACACCTTAGTGATTCGGTTAGCGCGAGTGCCATCAATGTATTTAAAATTTCTTCATCACTTAAAAAAAACCTAGGGGGACGAGTCATTCCTCTCAACGCAATGCCGCCCCCTGTGCCTCGCTCTGCGTCAATATCGTAGCCTTGCTGGCGCAACAAGGTAATGTCTCGAGATATGCTTCTGACCGAAATCCCAAGTACATTGGCTAACTCTTTAACTGTCCAAAGATTCTTGTTTTCTAAAAGACCAATCAGGTTATCCAATCTTTCTTGTCTGTTTTGAAAGCCGCGCATTATTAATGTGTCATTTAGTGTCTTATTTGTACGTAGCATAGCATTTCACTTCAGGTTGAGACAGCGTCGTCACATCGACTTTGCGCTATACATCGACTTGGAGTAATAAACGTTTTTTAACTAATTGCTTCTTAACTAATGGTTTCTTAACTAATGGTTTCTTAACTAATTGCTTCTTAATTAATGGCTTCTTAAATAAAAGCTTCTTTAACAAGCGATTGAAAAATCAACATAGGGAATATGAGAATGAAAACACTGACAGCGGGTTTAACTACAATGGGTTTAACCACAGCAGTTCTAGCTTCTTCGGTGAGTGCTGCGTCGACATTTGAAATTGTGAACACTCAATTTATTGCAGGTGTCAGTTATCAAGAGCAGCAGAAAGCGATGGACAGTTTAAATTCAATAGTGAAGCATTTTGATGGCTTTCAAAGCCGCAGTTATTTCTACAGTGAAGAGCTGAATCGTTGGACCGACATCGTGATTTGGGAAAGCTTGGAACTCGCTAAATCGGCTAGCGTAAAGGCGATGGAAGACCCACATGCTCAGCAAGTGTTTTCTATAATGGACATGGAAACGACGATCTTTTCACACTATCGTTCGATAGGGCACATTGAAGCGGAGACAACGACCAAATAGTGAGGGAAGAGTACAGAGAAAAGACACTTTTTTCATCGTTAAATTCATCAAGGAGTGAAGCAAATGACTCAATCAGAAAGCCGTTGCCTTTGTGGTGCTGTAAACATTGTTGCTGAAGACATTAACCCAAAGTTCACGGTGTGCCACTGTCAATCATGTCGAACATGGGGTGGAGCCCCATTCTTTGCGGTGAAATGTGGTTCAAAAGTAAAAATAGAAGGTAATGACTTCATCAAAACGTATGAATCGTCATCGTGGGCTTTGAGAGGTTTTTGCTCCGAATGTGGCACCCATCTCTTTTATAAGTTGAAAGCAACCGGTGAGTACAACATGCCGGTAGGTTTGTTTCCAAATTTGAATGGATTGGAAATGGATATGCAGTATTTCATTGATAGGAAGCCAAGTTATTATTGTTTTTCAAATGAAACCCAAGAGATGACAACGGCTGAGATAATGGCCTATTTTGCAGACAAAGTGTAAATACGGACAGGAACTTGTTTTGTAGAAAACGGACCGGTTGGTCATGGAATAGCGTAGTGATAGTGAGCCGTTTTTGCTCACCATCGCTATGCTTCGCGTGTGGGATTGAGTGTCAGATAAGGGGCAACCAAGCGGTGAATGTTAACCTTGGCTTCAATTCTCGCGGCAAGTAAGTACATCCCTGCAATTTTTCGGTGTAAGAAAATGGCATCGGCAGGAGGGGTATGCCAATAGTCTTGCTCCATGCTTAATATGGTACCGGCTTCTCGTAATCGTTGAGATAACTCACTTGTTTTAAAATCGTATAGTTCGTCGGTTAACATCGGTTCACACGCCATTTTAACTAGATCGAGAACCGCTTTGCGTTGAGTGGGTTCAATGCTTTCGCTGAAAAAACCTATTTGTTCGAGCGCCTTATTCAAGCCGTCTTCATCGTGATTGACGACCGCACTGAACGCATCGCGATAGCCATCACTAAAGCGATCACTGTACTCACGAGTGGCACCGAAATCGAGCAATCCGATTTGTTGCGTTTGTTCAAGATACAGGTAGTTCGCAAAATTTGGGTCGGTCTGTACCATTTTGAGGTCAAACAACTCTTTAAACATCAGTTCGAGTAAACGGTGCATCACACGGTCGCGTGTCGGTTGATCAAAACGCTCAATTTGTTCTATCGAACGCCCGTCAATGAACGCCATCGCCAACACTGAATTTGATGAGACTTCTGGGTAAATTCGTGGCACCACAAAGTGTTCATTGTTCTGCAACGCGGTGTGATAGCGTATCGCGAATTCCGCTTCCCTGCCGTAATCGGCTTCATCGTGTAACTGTTTTTTCGCTTCTTCGAGCAATGATTGATAATCGACGGATTCAGGGATGAGACCGACTATTTTTAGTAGTGTCCCGACGTTATCAACATCGCTGTTGATGCTTTGTCGAATACCTGGGTATTGTATTTTTACCGCGAGTTTATCTCCGGCATCATTGTAGGCCTGGTGAACTTGGCCTATAGATGCACTGGCTATGGGCTTAAAGTTAAAGGCCATGAATTCGCTCTTCCAACTTGTGCCTAAGGCATCTTCCAACACCTGGTTTAACTGCTTCGCGGGCAGCGGGTCGGCATCGGAGCGCAAACGAGCTAATATATTCGCTAACTCAGGATCTAACAGGTCGCCAGCGTCCATCGACAGCATTTGCCCAAGCTTCATTGCGGCGCCGCGAAGGTGAGCAAGTTGATCAGTGAGGCGCGATATATTTTTCGGTGTCAGAAGAAGGTCTTTCGTCGTAGGGCGATTCCCTTTCACGATTTGTTTTGTGCCTTCTGTCAGCACATTACCCGCAACGCGTGTCGCCAGGGATGCGAATTTACTAAACCGAGAAAGACGATGAGTCGGTAAGCTTCTTTCTTTTTGCGACATGAAAATACTCTCTTATTTAGCGGTGTCAGTCTGTCTGGCGTTTAAATTTAGGTCAGTTTGAAGGCAAGCGTTTAAAACCGAATGCTCGATTTATTAGGATACAGAGTTATTGTGAATACAGCACATCAATACGAGAGAATGCTCTCTTTTGATCACAAGCGATGATGGATTTATCGTTAGAAAGGTAAAAAAAGGGGCTCTAGATAAAAATCTAGAGCCCCTTGAAGCTTAACCCACTCACGTTACCAGCGGAGTTGTATCAGCCAAGCTCGGCTGCA
The DNA here is from genome assembly GCF_029958905.1 of Vibrio sp. YMD68. Lineage (NCBI taxonomy): Bacteria > Pseudomonadati > Pseudomonadota > Gammaproteobacteria > Vibrionales > Vibrionaceae > Vibrio > Vibrio sp. YMD68. Next base: position 735,984 of record NZ_CP124613.1, read on the forward strand.
TGATCGTGTTAAAAGAGTGATCAATTACAACTCAATGGTGACGGTTTCACCGTCAACCGTAAGAAGCAGTGTATTGCCTTCTACCTTGTGTGTGACTTCAACCTGTTCGCCGTTGTTTTTATTAGGGACAAGAAGCGTCAGGATGTTGTGCTCTTTAGATGGCTTGAATTCCACTTCAACGTGACGGTGGATCTCAAGATCTTGGTATTCGTACGGGTCTACGTCGCCAAAGCCTTCAACATTCTTCACTGATGTGATGTTGTCAGCCGACTCGTTGATGAAGTTCACATCTAGGTGCGCTTTCTCACCACGGATAGTGAATGCTTTTTCAGCCACTTCGTTAGCGAACGTCGTGTGCATTAGCCAAGTCATGTCTTTCTCTTCAGAAAGCGTTGCCTTGTCTTGCATGACGAATACTTTACCTTGCACGAACCAAATCTTACGTTTGTAAGATTCGATCTCAGGAATGAAGTACTTGTAAGATGCCGTTGCATCACCTTCAACCATCTTCACATCAGATTCTGTGTCGTAGTCAGAGATTGTGCCACCCGCTTCGATACAAAAACGATCTTGGTGGTTTTCGTAGCCTGTGTTCTTGTTCTCTCCATACTGGCCTTTGCCACCAAATAGCGGCAAGTTCTTAGAAAATGTTTGACGACGCCACTTAGTATGCATGTCAACACCGAAACCACCGTAGTAACCTGTGATAGCAGCAAGAGTTTCGCCAAATGCATGTAAAGTAAATGCGTTCTGGTCTCCGTGTGAGTGAGAAATAGAACCAAATGGTGAGCACTTAAATACCATGTGGATATGCTCATCGCGCTCTGTCATCTTATTGTGGAATGCCGCCCAACCTGTAATTGGGAACACTTTCAATAATGGATCATTTGACGGTGCTTTCTCTTCTGGTGCATCCCAAAGGATGTTGAAGCGAAGGTCGTCGTAACCAAAGTCCCACCAACCGAAGTTGTAGAACTTAGTGTGCGCTTCCGTATCGCGGCCCTTAAGCTGGTTGTAGTACCAAACGTATTCTGCTTTTTGATTTACACCCGCATAGTGCTTGATGTTATAAGCCAGTTTAAGTCCTGGAAAATCACCAATTGATGATTGGTCACAGAAGCTCGCACGTTTAGAGTGAACAGGCATACAGTAAAGTGGGAAATCACCAGTGTTTTCGTAGAATGTTTTATTGAACATATCTACGCCACAGTATGCTTTCAGTAGATCAAATGCTTCACCCAAGAATGCCGTTTGTGTGTTCCAGTAGTCAGGACCTTCCGCCCAGCCACCGTCTTCTCCACCCCATGGTGGGTAGTGTACTGCGTAGTATTCTAGTGCGTATGCAATGTACTCGCCTGCTTTCGGGTGATCGTGGTAAAGCGCGATACACGTTGGGATGATAGCAGAAGAAATTGAACGAACACCGTGGCTGTTTAGTGGGTTATTTAGTAGATCAACCGTCACTTTTAGGTGGTGCATAATTTCGTCTAAACGCTCAATCAGTGCATCTTGAACTTGTTGACGCTCTGCATCTGTAAAGTACGCATGTAACCAGTCGTAACCCCAAGCCATTGCTGCAATTACGCGGAATGCTGCTTCATCGTTGTAACCACGAGAAGTCACACCTTCAGGATCGTAAGTAGAAAGTTTAAGAGTCCAAGCTTTTGCTTTCGCGATAAGCTCTTCGTCTTCTTTTACAATACCTGCGATAGATAAGTTACGTGTCGCGTTAAGCGCCATTTGGCAATCTACGTACATTTGACGCCAATAAGGACGCCATAAAGACGCTTTACCTACAGTTTCTTCTGGGTAAGCTTGTGGCTCTTCGTAAGGTGCAGTGTCTAGGAACTTAACCGTTGCTTTGTTGTAGAAATCATCGAACATGCAGTGTGATTCATCGGCCTGCACCTTCGCTTTAAATTCTGCTAGATCGTTTGCTTGAACTAAAAGGCGTGGTCGTTCTTGGCTCAAGTTGTCTAGGAACGATAGGTCGAAGTCACGTTTTTGTACTTCGATAGGGAGTAAGTCTACCAGGTTGCCGGCGGAAGTATCGTTTTCCAGCTTCATCTTTCTGATGGCATCAAGAGGCTTATTATCAGTCATGTTCACTCTCTTATTCAGTGGTAATTATATAGTCAACTGTATTACATCTTATTGTAATACAAATGAGGTTGGGGTGCGATAAAAAAGTCGTGTTTTTGAGCGGTTTTTAGACTTAAGGCACATGAATCTCTGTGGACAATGCCAAGCAAAGACCGAACTAAAAATAAAAAAAGCCCATGATTCGGGGGAATACATGGGCTTATAAAGTGAGACTATGCGTGCTCTATTTTGCTGTTTCGAGTTGTCGAGCACCAGTCTTAGAAGCATTGACAAGTAGAATACCTACCGTCAGAACGATGGAGCCACATAACAAGAACAGTAAGCGCCCGGTTGGCTCGTTTGGAATCAGAGCCATCGCTAGGATACCGAAACCTGCTGTGCTGATAAGTTTACCTAGCATTGCACGCTGTTTAGTATCAAGGTCTTTTTGTTCTGCGCCTTCTGAAACGACAGGAGTGTTCCAGTTAATGAACAGTTGATCGACTTCTTTTTCACGCTCAGCGGTTAGGCCTTTATAGAACAGAGACGTTAGCATGAAGTAGCCACCAGTGAACACGACGTGCGCAGCCAAGCTTAGGCCTACTTTCAAGTCATTCCATTCACGACTGGTTAGTTCTTGTTCCATTCCAAATAGGTTTTCGATGTGCTCAGCTTGCAGCGTGATACCGAAAATGTAAGAAACAAAACCTGCGACAACCAGTGTTGACCAACCTGACCAGTCAGGAGTCTTGCGGATCCACATACCTAGTAGAGGCGGGATAAGCATTGGGAAGCCGATTAAAGAACCCACGTTCATGACGATGTCAAATAGGCTTAGATGACGCAGCGAGTTAATGAATAAGCCGATACTAATAATTAGAAGACCCATAGCAATGGTGGTGACTTTACTTACAATAACCAATTCGCGTTGAGTTGCGTCTTTGCGCAGGATAGGGCTGTAGAAGTTCATAACGAAGATACCCGCGTTACGGTTCAAGCCGGAGTCCATTGAAGACATGGTTGCTGCAAACATAGCTGACATTAACAGACCAACCATACCCGCTGGCATTACGTTTTGTACGAATGCAAGGTAAGCAGCGTCGCCCGCTTTGTCACCCATTGAAGCATATTGTAGAGCAAAATCTGGCATGAATGCGCTTACATACCAAGGGGGTAGGAACCAGATTAGTGGGCCAACAACCATTAAGATACAAGCAAGGCCTGCTGCTTTACGAGCGTTCTCACTGTCTTTTGCACAAAGGTAACGGTAAGCGTTGATGCTGTTGTTCATCACGCCGAACTGCTTAACGAAGATAAACACAACCCAAAGAATAAAGATGCTGACGTAGTTTAGGTTATTACCTAACATGAAGTCGCCATCGAAGTTCGCAACGATGTTTGAAATGCCACCACCGTGGAAGTATGCCGCAACCGCACAGGTAATAGTAACTGCCATGATAACAAGCATTTGCATGAAATCAGAAGCGACAACAGCCCATGAGCCACCGGTTACCGCCATGGCGACAAGAACAAGCCCGGTTACAATGATGGTGGTTTCCATCGGGATATTGAATACAGCGGCAACGAAGATAGCCAGACCGTTCAGCCAAATGCCCGCTGAAATCAAGCTGTCAGGCATGCCGGCCCAAGTAAATGCTTGCTCAGAAGCTTTACCGAAACGTTGGCGAATGGCTTCAATGGCTGTAACAACACGTAATTGGCGAAATTTCGGTGCGAAATACATGTAATTCATGAAGTAGCCAAATGCGTTGGCTAAGAAGAGGATTACAATGACAAAGCCATCACTGAATGCGCGTCCTGCGGCTCCGGTAAACGTCCATGCTGAAAATTGTGTCATGAATGCAGTTGCACCTACCATCCACCACAACATTTTACCGCCTCCTCTGAAGTAATCACTGGTCGAGGTTGTGAATTTACGGAACATCCAACCAATAGCGATTAAGAAAAAGAAGTAGGCAAGAACAACAAGAGTTTCGATAGTCATTTTTACAGCCTTTTAGGTTTGATAATTAACTGCTGTCTAGATTACTCCAATTTAATTTTATTTGTACTACAATAAGCCTTTATCGTGATCGGTTTCTCATGTTTTTACGGAAAAGATTGAGCGAAATCATACGAGAGGGTCGGGTTTAAAGCCATAAAACAAAAGGTTTAACACGTGGCGCACTAAAGTTTAACAATAAATAACAGCTATATAATAATACAATATTATCTATTTATTGTTCTCGATACCCGTAAGTAGAGAACCTCAATGGGAAACTCTACCTTCTGTATCCTATACCATTTATCTACATCAAAAGCTTAGGGCGGATTCTTGCAGCAACTTGCTGGGAATTTTGACAAGGAAGAGGATTGGATATGCAGTCATTTTATCTCGAACAAAATTGAACCGTGAAAGATCAACATGCTCTAGTTATCTTGCACATATAAAAAACGAGCCAATTGGCTCGTTTGTCGGATATGAGGATAGGAAAAAGCGTTTAACTTACGTGCTTAACCGCATCGCGAACCAGTTCACCAAGCTCGTCCCATTTACCTTCATCCATAAGCTTCGTCGGAACCATCCAAGTGCCGCCACATGCAAGCACTGAAGGAATTGAAAGGTACTCATCTACATTCTTAAGGCTAACACCACCTGTCGGCATAAAGCTGACTGGGTAAACAGCGGTTAGTGCTTTCAGCATGCCAACACCACCTGATGGCTCAGCAGGGAAGAATTTTAGAGTACGTAGACCCATCTCCATTGCTTGCTCAACAAGGCTAGGGTTATTAACACCAGGAACGATAGCAACGCCTTTGTCTAAGCAGTACTGAACGGTACGCGGGTTAAAGCCTGGGCTTACAATGAAGTCAACGCCGGCATCGATAGATGCATCAACTTGCTCATTGGTTAACACCGTGCCAGAACCGATCAGCATATCTGGGAATTCTTTACGCATCACGCGGATCGCTTCAATAGCACACTCAGTACGTAACGTGATTTCAGCACAAGGCATCCCGTTTTCTACTAAGGCGCGTCCTAGTGGAATGGCGTCTTCTACTTTATTGATTGCGATAACGGGAATGACTTTCAGGTTTGCTAACTGTTCATTTAGTGTTGTCATGACGGTATTCTCTTGTCTGTTTTTGGGCTTAGCGGTTTCACTAAGCCTCGCTAAAAATTATAAGGAAAGGTCTGGCATTGCATCAATTGGGATAATCGCGCCTTGATACTGAATCACAGTACCGGCGACACAGTGACCAGCAAAAGCCGCTTCTCGTGGATTACCACCGCACAAACGTTTTGCTAAGAATCCTGCGCTGAACGAATCGCCCGCTGCGGTTGTATCGACAATGGACGTCACTTTGTTTGGCGAAACGTAAGACGCATTGTCACCATCGACAACTAAACAGTCATCTCCACCACGCTTTATGACGATCTCTTTGACACCCGCTTTGGCTGTACGATCAATGCATTGCTCCACATCATCGTCGCCGTAAAGCTCTTGCTCGTCGTCGAAAGTAAGCAGTGCTGTATCGGTTAGGCTAAGCATTTTCGTGTACTGGGTTTGCGCTTCTTCTTGACTCGCCCAAAGTTTAGGACGGTAGTTGTTGTCGAAGAATACTTGTCCACCTTTTGCTTTAAATTGCTCAAGCATGTTGAAAAGAACGCTCCGGCCATTTTCAGTTAAGATAGCCAACGTAATACCACTTAGGTACACAGCATCAAACTCTAGCAATGATCCTACAAGCGCTTCGGCGTTGCTTTGGTCGAATAAGTAACGAGCCGCTGCGTCGTTTCTCCAGTAAAAGAAGCTACGCTCACCAGTACTATCGGTTTCAATGTAGTAAAGACCTGGTTGTTTGTCATCCATGCGGTTGACAAGGCGAGTATCAATACCTTCACTTTGCCATGCTGAAAGCATATCAGAGCTAAAAGAGTCTTGCCCTAACGCAGTAACATAACTGGTCTTAACATTGCGTGTTTTTGTTAAGCGAGAAAGATAAAGTGCGGTGTTAAGCGTGTCGCCGCCAAATGCTTGTTTAAGCCCTTCTTCTTTAGTTTGTAGCTCCACCATGCACTCGCCAATGACTGCGATGTTAAATGATTTCATGTAAGTACCTTAGCAACTGACATTGCGCTAGATTATTTTAAGAAGTCTGCACGTAGCGGTGAAAAAGCATCAAGCAGAATGCTGTCTTGCTCTAGGGCAACGGCACCGTGCATCACGTTTTTAGGCGCAATGTAAGCATCGCCAGCTTTGAGTACTTTTTTCACGCCATCGATTTCAGCTTCAAAGCTTCCGCTGACGACATAACCAATTTGGTCATGAATATCGTGAGTGTGTGGTGCACCAATAGCGCCTTTGTCAAAGCAAAGATGAACGAGCATTAATTCGTCTGTGTAACCAACGATCTTACGTTTAATACCACCGCCAACTTCTTCCCAAGGGGTTTCTTGAATAGAAAAGAAAGGATTCATACTGGTGTTCTCCAAAACTGATTACGGGTTCTATATTGATTGCTAGGTATCATAATAGATAAAAACCAATTGTAATACAATATAGTTAATATTGTGTGATGTTCATCAAGGTGATGTCACTATTCCTAAGCACAGAAAGCCATCGTCATGATGTAATTTCGGATTGTAAAGTCTTTATGCGTGAGGCGTTGGTGCTCTTGTTGTGACGTTAATCATTGTTTTGCGACGATTCGCTATCCTGTTCAGTAATATTGTATTACTTTATTGCGAGTATTATACTAACACTCTAATTTGACGGTGATGGCAACCATGACGATACAACCTATTTTGTTTACCAGTGAGGAAATCGAGCAACTTCACCAAGAGGTTGGGCACCCTACCATAATGGGTAAGGCGATCGCTAAGAACATTGAGGCGCTTGAATCGTTTATGAGTTTGCCCTTGGATGTTCCTGGTCATGGTGATGGTGGGAGCTATGAGCACAACCGTCATAAAGATAACTACACGTATATGAACATAGCCGGCCGCCTTTTTGTGATTACAAAAGAGCAAAAATACGCCGATTTTGTGGTTAGATTGCTAGAGCAATACACCGACAAGTATCTCGGTCTCGGTTACCAGATTCAAAAAAATACCAATCCGACAGGTCGCTTGTTTCATCAAATTCTTAATGAGCACGGCTGGCTACTGTTTACTAGTATTGCTTATTCTTGTGTCGCCTCAACAATGACCGAAGAACAGCGGCAACGTATCGTTGAGCGTCTTTTTATGCCTATGATTGAAATGAGTATTGAAAAATACGCGCATCGTTTTGATCACATTCACAACCATGGCGTCTGGGCCGTTGCTGCGGTCGGTGCGTGCGCCGTTGCCATCGGAAAATTAGAGTATCTAGATATGGCGGTGTACGGCAAAGAGCGTAACGCTACTAGCGGATTTTTAGATCAAGTTTCGAACCTTTTTTCACCCTCAGGCTACTACTTGGAAGGACCTTATTACTCACGGTTTACCATTCGCCCGTTGGTTCTGTTCGCTGAAATTATTCACCGCCATCTGCCTGAGGTTGATATCTACCGCTATAAAAATGGCCTGGTTGGTAAAACGGTTCAAGCATTACTTGCTACGGCCTATCCAAATGGCGTGTTTCCCGCACTCAATGATGCATCACAAAGCATGAGCATTAATGATGCTGGCGTTCAAGTGGCCGTGAGTGTTTACGCAAAACACTATGAACTGGATGATAACATTCTAGGCATGGCAAAGATTCAAGGTGGAGTGTGGATGAACGCTTGCGGCCTTGAGCTCTCTAATGCTTATGAGCGTGCATCGAAAGAGCGCGATATCGGTCTACCTAACTGGCCGAGCATGCAATTAAGTGAAGGTCCACATGGCGACCAAGGAGCACAGGGTTTTATCCGTATGCAGGATAAACAAGGCGATGTGACCCAATTGGTGATGAACTACGGCCAGCACGGCATGGGCCACGGTCACTTCGACACCCTGGGTATTACACTCTTTAATCGTGGCCATGAAGTGCTGCGCGAATACGGGTTTGCTCGTTGGATAAACGTTGAACCTAAATTTGGTGGTCGTTATCTACCTGAAAACCCATCGTATGCACGTCAAACCATTGCGCACAATAGCGTGACTATCGATGAAACTTGTCAGAATAATTTTGATGTTGAACGCGCGGACTCTGTGCATGGTATACCGCACTTCTTTAACGTTGATGATAGTAACATCAAAGGCATGAGCGCATTTGCGAACGCTCACCATGATGGTTTTGAGCAGCAACGCAGTGCTTTTCTTCTCAATCTAGAGGAATTAGAAGCGCCTCTTTTGATTGACCTATATCGACTCGCCGGAGAAGGAGAGCATCAATACGATTATTCTCATCAATATGGTGGTCAAATCATACACACTAACTTTGCCTATGAGACATTCCAAGAACTGAAGACCCTAGGCGATGACAACGGCTATCAGCACCTTTGGAAGGTGGCGCAAGGGCAAGCCAATGAACTGGCATTAGTGAGCTGGCTCCAAGACAACAGTTACAACACTTGGCTTGGTACGAGTTCAAACAATAATGCGGAAGTGATTTTTACTCGCAGTGGGGCAAACGATCCTAGCTTTAACCTGCGCTGTGAGCCTGCATTCATTTTGCGTAGCCGAGGCGAATCCACCTTATTTGCGTCAGTACTTGAAACACATGGCTATTTCAACGAAGAGTTTGAACAGTCTGTTAATGCGCGTGGTCAAGTACAAAACATTCAAGTGATTGGGCACAGTGACATCGCTTCCATCATTGAAATCACGACAAAGAAATCAGTTATTACCCTGATGATCAGCAACCAGGCTGATGCATCAGGTGAAACCAAACACCAAGTAGAATTTAACGATAAAACATACAGCTGGACAGGCTACTACTCACTAGACATCTCTATTTCAGAAGTAGCGACGTCAAAGCAGGAGAATAAATAATGAGCTATCAACCACAAGCTTATCAACCGCTATTAATGAACTTTGAGGAAGCAGCGGAACTTCGTAAAGATCTTGGCAAGGATAGCCTATTAGGAAAAGCGTTATCACGTGATATCGCTCAAACAGATGCTTACATGACTGAAGTTGGCATCGAAGTCCCTGGACACGGTGAAGGTGGGGGTTACGAACATAACCGCCATAAGCAAAACTACATACACATGGATTTAGCGGGTCGTTTATTCCTGATCACTGAAGAAGCGAAATACCGTGATTACATTGTAGAAATGCTAACGGCGTACGCGAAAGTGTACCCAACGCTTGAAAGCAATGTGAGTAAAGATACGAACCCACCGGGCAAGATTTTCCACCAAACATTAAACGAAAACATGTGGATGCTTTACGCGTCATGTGCATACAGCTGTGTTTACCATACGCTTGAAGACGATCAGAAAACGTTGATTGAAACGGATCTGTTTAAGCAAATGATTGACCTTTTCGTTGTAACTTACGGCCATGACTTTGACATCGTTCACAACCACGGTTTGTGGGCTGTTGCCGCGGTTGGTATCTGTGGTTACGCAATCAACGATCAAGAGTCTGTAGACAAAGCCATGTACGGCTTGAAGTTGGACAAAGTGAGCGGCGGTTTCTTAGCGCAACTCGACCAACTGTTCTCGCCAGACGGCTACTACATGGAAGGTCCTTACTACCACCGTTTCTCTCTGCGTCCAATCTACCTGTTCGCAGAAGCGATTGAACGTCGTCAGCCAGAAATTGGCATCTACGAGTTCAACGACTCAGTCATTAAGACCACATCTTACGCGGTATTTAAAACAGCTTTCCCAGACGGTTCATTGCCTGCTTGTAACGATTCATCGAAAACGATCTCTATCAACGATGAAGGCGTAGTGATGGCAACCTCTGTGTGTTTCCACCGTTACGAGCAAGCCGAAACGCTTCTTGCGATGGCGAATCACCAGCAAAACGTATGGGTTCACGCATCAGGCCAAACACTGTCTAACGCAGTTGAAGCGGCTGATGAAATCAAGCCATTTAACTGGGGCAGCCTCTACATCACTGATGGCCCTGAAGGCGAGAAGGGTGGTCTAGGTATTCTACGTCACCGTGACGAGAAAGATGACGACACGATGGCGCTTATCTGGTTTGGTCAGCACGGTTCTGATCACCAGTACCATTCAGCGCTCGATCACGGTCACTACGATGGTTTACACCTAAGTGTGTTCAACCGTGGCCACGAAGTGCTTCACGATTATGGTTACGGTCGTTGGGTTAACGTTGAGCCGAAATTTGGCGGTCGTTACATCCCAGAGAACAAGTCTTACTGTAAGCAGACGGTGGCTCACAACACAGTGACAGTTAACCAGAAGACACAAAACAACTTCAACACGGCATTGGCAGAGTCGAAGTTTGGTGAGAAGCACTTCTTCAACATCGAGAATGAAAAACTGCAAGGCATGAGTGGACGTATCTCAGGTTACTACGAAGGGACTGAAATGCAGCGCAGTATTCTTCTGGCTGATCTTCCTGAATTCGAAAAGCCACTAGTGATTGATGTTTACCGCATCGAGTCTGAGCAAGAGAATCAATATGATCTTCCTGTGCATTACTCGGGTCAAATCATCCGTACTGATTTTGAATACCAAACCGAATCTACACTGAAACCTGTGGGCGACTCTGATGGCTACCAACATCTTTGGAACCTAGGTTCAGGTAAAGTTCCTCATTCATCAGAAAGAACAAGCTCTCTAGTCAGCTGGCTGGTGAACAACAGCTACTACTCACTAGTCACCAGTGCAGCGGCTGACAGTGAAGTGATTTTTGCTCGCCTAGGTGCTAACGATCCTGATTTCAACCTGCGCAGCGAGCCAGCAATGATCATGCGTCAGTCTGGCAAAGACCATGTTTTTGCATCAGTGCTAGAAACTCACGGCTACTTCAATGAAGAGTTTGAGCAATCGACTAACGCACGTGGTTTAGTTGAGTCAGTGACGGTTGTTGGCCACAACGAGGTAGGCACAGTGATTCGCATTGCAACAACGTCAGGTAACACTTATCACTACGGTATTTCTAACCAAGTTGAAGATAAGCAACAATCAACACATACGGTTGAATTTGCCGGTGAAACATTCACCTGGGAAGGATCATTCGCTCAGATCTAATCACTTTTAAATCTGAGCACTTTCAAATCTAAGCACTGTTCAATTTAAGCATTGTTCAATCTAAGCACAGAGTGAACAGTAAGTTAATAGCCGGATGCGATATGAAGTATCCGGCTTTTTATATTGAGATTCCGTTTACCGCTTCTATATCGCTTTCATTACTAGCAAGCCTTATTGGCAAGCATTACTAGTTAAGCATTGATAGAAAGGGTAGGAAGGAGGGACATTTTTCTTCTTTTGGCGGTTAGATATCACCATGTTGGATGAGTTCTCATTCATGAGATTCAAAATATCTATATGTCATGATTTCAGCTACTATACTACCCGTTGCACTGCCGAAAGATACTATTGTTAAGGAAATTTCAATGATGAGCGTATTACAAAAATACAAGGTAAAAACCAAGTTGATGGGCTTGGTTGCTATTGCCGCGACGCTGATGTTAATGACCACTGTTTTTCATTTACATCAATCCTATCAAACGGATGTTTCCGATCGGAAATCCGCAATGAAAGAACAAGTCAAGGCGGCGGTGAGTTTGGTTCAGTACTATTCCAACAAGTACCCGAATGATCAAGAACAAGCACAAACAGAAGCTAAACTCGCTTTGGAATCGATGCGCTTTGAAGGAAAAAATTATTTTTGGATCGTCGATACTGACAATACCTTAATAATGCATCCCCTGCGTAAGACTCAAGAAGGTCAATCGATGCAATCGGTCACCGATGCTTCGGGAAAACAGCATTGGTTAGAAATGACAACGATTGGTCGTGGGGTAGGGGAAGGATTTTTGACTTACGCTTGGGTAGCCCCTAACGGTGAAACTTCGGAAAAAGTCTCTTACGTAGAAAACTTTACTCAATGGAACTGGGTGATAGGGACAGGAGTCCATCTGCTCGATATTGAGTCTCGTTTTATGGAGAATACCATCGGGCAAGTAGGTAAAATTGCTGTTGTTTTGGTGCTCCTTATTGTTTTCGGTATCATGATTGCCAACGATATTTGCCAACCTTTAAGTACTTTGATCGCTAGAGTGAAAAAGCTCGAAGAAGGGGATCTTACTCAAGATTTCACCATAACGAGAAAAGATGAAATAGGGGAAATATCAGCCGCACTGCACTCTGCTTCTCAAGCCATTAGAACGACGCTAAAAACAGCAAGTGAAAGCACAGAGCAGTCCATTGCAATGAGTGGCACTATAGCGGCAGCCACAGAGCAATGGTCGCACTCCATCACCGATCAACACCAACAGTTATCGCAGTTGTCTGAGGCGATGGAAGAAATGAATTCAACCATCAATGAAGTGGCCCATAATGCAGAAACTGCTTCAACGTCAACATCTGAAATTAACGGTCAGGTGGTATCTAGCCATCAGTTAATGAACAAAGCTCTTGAATCTATTCATAATGTATCAAAAGGTATTCAAATCTCTGATGCTCGAGTGGGTGAGCTAAAAGTGGGTGTCGACGAAATTGGTAATGTTACGCAGGTTATTCAAGGCGTATCAGAGCAAACGAATCTGTTGGCGCTCAATGCCGCTATTGAGGCTGCACGTGCGGGAGAACAAGGCCGAGGTTTTGCCGTTGTGGCTGATGAAGTACGAAGCTTAGCCAGCCGAACGCAGCAGTCAACGATCGAAATTCAAGAAACGATTAACAAGCTTGATGAGAGCAGCATGAGATCGGTTCAATCAATGTCAGAGTGCACAACGCAAACCCAGGTGTGTGTAGAAAATACCGAGCAAATTCAAGTGGCTTTGGAGCAGATCTCAACGCTCGTTTCCCATGCTAACGATATGATCATGCAAGTCGCTACTGCCACAGAACAGCAAGGGGCCGTAACGGGGGAGATAAATACGACGGTGACTAATATTCATAACGCAGCGGATGAAATCAGCCAAGGCGCTCAGCATTTAACTTCTGAGAGCTATGCTCTGAATGAAACAGCAACGGCACTTGGCAAACAGCTTAAACACTTTATTGTTTAGCCGTTAAGTGTGAATCAATCAGCGAGCCTATGTGGCTCGCTTTTTTGTTTCCCCAATTGCTATTGCATTGTTGATTGTCTGGCTGCCTGATTTCCCCAATGAATAAATAAATCAGTTGAGAGAAGAGGCCACCTTGTTTGTTATACTCTCTTCAAACCACGGGTTATTGCGTGTTTGCCTGAAAGGTAGGTTTCAAGGAGCTATGTCCTATAGAGCTATGTTTTATAGAGCTATGTCTTATAGATCTATGCCCCAAAGAGCTACGCCCATAAACTCGATCAGTGTAATAAATCATGGCAAGAACCCTCTTGAAATGGTCATTCCAAGTTAGAAAGGAAATGTTATCAATGGCTGTGCTTCAACACATTCGTGTCACTTTGTTTTTCGTTGCTACCCTCACCGGATGCGCATCACTTCCTGAAAAAGTGTCCCACTCAGCAGTGCCGGTGGTTAGCCAGCAAAGCAGCACATTGTCTCAGATGAGTGATGCCTACCAGCTAGCGCAACCCAACATTGGAATGAGTGCTGTCTCGGTTCTTGATACTGGATGGGACGCGTTAGCTCAGAGGTTGGCACTCATTGAAACCGCAGAGCACAGTATCGATATTCAATATTACATATGGAACTCCGATGTTTCTGGCCGTTACTTGGCAAGCCGCTTGGTGGCAGCGGCAGAACGTGGGGTAAAAGTTCGCTTGATGTTGGATGATATCAACCTGAATGAACGAGAAAACTTGTTGACCACACTCGATTCTCACCCAGATATAGAGATCCGCATTTATAATCCAGCGCCAAGTCGTGGCGGGGTGTCCAAGCTGGTGAGTGTATTGGGGGATTTCTCTCGTTTAAATCGCCGTATGCACAATAAGTCATTCACGGTTGATGGCGCTCTGTCGGTTGTGGGAGGGCGAAATATTGGCGATGAGTATTTTGACCTTTCTGATGACATTAACTTTCGTGACCGAGACGCACTGGTCATGGGCGCTGTGGTCGCAGATATAGAGGAAAGCTTTGCCCAATACTGGGACAGTGACTGGTCTTATCCTGTTCACTTGCTAGGGGGCGAAGCCACAGTCGATTTTGCTGATCTGAATAATATTACAGATTTGGCTGGGTTGACGGGTTTTGGTGAGGTAGAAGTGCCGCGCTATTCAGACTATCCAGCTTTACCTGACGGTAATTCTAAACCTGACGGCAATTCTAAACCTGACGGCAATCCTGAGGGAAACAAGGCGGCGAAAACGTTGCTGAACGAGACAATGGAGCAAATGAGCTGGGTTAAGGCTCAGTATGTGTCGGACCGCCCGGTTCCTGTTGACGAAACCAACACCAACCAACCCAAGGCGACGGCGCGATTCATGGCCCAATTGGCTGAGCAATCAGAGCACGAAATATTATTGGAGTCGGCCTATTTGATCTTCGATGAGTCGCAGCTAGAAATGTCCCAAATGTTGACGAGTGAAGGTGTCGTAATCAAAGCGTTAACCAATTCAATGGCATCGAATGATCTGCTCACCAACCATTCGGGCTACGCGGGTCGACGGTTAGATATATTGGAAAGTGGTGTTCAGTTGTTTGAGTTGAAACCCGATAGCACACTGTGTGAGATGTCGACCAAGGATGTGTCTAAATGCGCGCCATCAGCGCCGTATGGGCTTCACACCAAATCAGCGGTATTTGACAGAAAAATAGCCACCATCGGATCATTTAATTTCAATTTACGTTCAACGTATCTCAATACCGAATCTCTACTTGTGATCGACAATGAAGATGTCGCTAAACGCCTAGCAGAAGCGATGGATCAGACGATGAACGAAGACCACAGTTGGCGTGTCGATCTTGAGAGTGGCGAAGTGCGCTGGCACTCTGGTTCAGAAAGCTGGAATAGCGAACCTGAAACGGGCCGCTGGGAGCGAGTGAAGTCTCGTTTTCTACAGTTGTTACCGATTGAGAAATACTTGTAAAAATCAGGCTATACATCCATGCCATGAGCCATATTTTTGATTTCCACGCTGTTTTGAATGTCAGCATTGTTTTGAATTTCAGCATTGAGGGCTGACTAACAGAGACTGTGCACCTTTTGATGAGGCAGGCTCAAGTATTCGGTCGCACAAAACTATCGAGCCAGCCCTCAGTTGATTTTACTTTTATTGCTTCCTTTAGCTTAGAGGTAGCGCTGCATACTCAGATCATGATGCTCAATTTGAGGTGTTTTATTGCTGACAATATCAGCGATCAACTGCCCAGAACCACACGCCATTGTCCAGCCTAACGTACCGTGACCGGTATTAGTGAATAGGTTTTTAATGGGTGTTTTTCCTATCACCGGGGTACCGTCTGGTGTCATTGGCCTTAAACCTGTCCAATATTGAGCCTGCTCAAAATCACCCACATCAGGGAACAGATCATTCACTACGCGATTAATGGTGGCTTTCCTTTTGTCAGGAATCGACAGGTCGAAGTCGGTCAATTCGGCTGTCCCGGCAATTCTTAAACGATCTTCAAATCGAGTAATGGCGACTTTATAAGTTTCGTCCATAACGGTTGACTGTGGCGCATGTTCAACGTGATCAATGGGTAATGTCAGCGAATAACCTTTTACAGGGTAAGTCGGTAATTGGATGCCAAGTGGGGCGAGCAATTTGGCTGAGTAACTCCCGCAAGCGACAACATAATGATCGGCTTGTAACGGGCCAAGACTGGTTTCAACGGATTCAACGACGCCGTTGTTTTGGGTTAATGAATGAATGTCAGTATCAAAATGGAAGTGAACGCCAGCTTGCTTAGCCAATTCAGTCAACTGTTGGCAGAAAAGAAAGCAGTCTCCGGTTTCGTCATCAGGTAAATGCAATCCTCCCACGATTTTTTCTTGCACTCGCTTGAGCGCGGGCTCTTTCTCGATGCAACCTTGGGTATCAAGTAAAGAAAATTGAGTGTGACTTTGCTTAAGCAGAGCCATGTCTTTTTCTATAGCGATAAGCTGTTTAGAGTTTCTAAAGACTTGCAACGTTCCGAGCTGACGGCCCTGATACTGAATGTCGGTATTTGTTCTAAGCTCACCTAGGCACGTTCGGCTATAATTCGCCAAGCGCAGCATTCTTGATTTGTTGGTGTTGTAATGTGAAGCGCTGCAATTTTTGAGCATTTTACTTGCCCAAGAGATCATCGCGGGTGAAAGGCTCGGTTTTATTTTGAGCGGGGCATGTTCTTGCATTAGCCATTGTATTGCTTTTAGTGGAATACCCGGCGCCGCCCACGGTGATGAATAACCGTAAGATATCTGACCGGCGTTGGCGAAGCTGGTTTCTTTCCCACATTCTGATTGCCTATCGACAACGGTTACCGAATGTCCCTGAAGGGAGAGGTACCATGCACTTGTCAGCCCTATTACACCGCCACCTAATACAATTACTTTCATTACATTTCCTTCTTGTCAGTTGGCGCTAGTTTGTGTGTTTTACAAATCGCTAACAATCGATAAGAATTAACAACAGTGTATAGAAATTCTAAAGGCAGAAAGTGAAGTACTTGAAAAGCAATATGGCTTCAGCATTGATGACGTTTGTTGAAGTCGGTAAACGGGGCAGTTTGACCGGCGCAGCGAAAGCAAAGTGTTTAACGACAGGGGCGATTAGCCAACAACTGCTTCAACTTGAGAATAATCTAGGGGTGCGATTAGTTGATCGACATTCCCGTGGTGTCACCTTGACGGAAGCTGGGCAATTGTTGCACCGAGTCGCGTCCTCAAGCTTTCAAGATATTGATACCGCTTTGGCGAGTTTACAAGCTCATTCCGTGGGCTCTTCAGAAGTAAGATTAAAACTCACTCCGTCATTTGCTTTTAAATGGCTAGTCCCGAGACTAGAAGGGTTTCATCGTTTATATCCAGACATTCAAGTACAAATCTATGCGGAAGGTGCTCTGGTCGACCACACGTCGCAAGATTTCGATGTTGTGATCGATTATGGCCCGATACCTTATCGTGACTCTCATGCTGAATTGTTGCTAGAAGAAAAGCTGATGCCTGTCATGAGCCGCCATTATTTGGACAAACACAATGTATCTAAAGGGCAGCAGGTGGAATCAACAAGCTGGTCTAGCGTTACCTTGTTGCACGATGCGCTGCCCTGGCCGGGGGCCATCAGACAGCATGAATGGAAGTATTGGGCGGAAAAAAATGGTGTAACGACACCGGTTGATAAAGGCCATTTCTTTAATCGAACGGATATGGCAATGTCAGCTGCGGAAGCTGGGGTTGGCATTGCAATGGCAAGAGAGGCCTTGATCCAAGATGAGTTATCTAGCGGCCGATTGGTTGCACCGTTTCCAGCGATGAATGCAAAAGCCGGGTACTTTCTTATTGCTCATTCTCATTCAGTAGCAGCGCAGTGCTTTACTCAGTGGGTTCGCTCTCAAGTGTCTGAATCAATGCTTAAGGAGGCTTAGTTTTCAATGGATTGGATATGGGGTTGAACTAAAATCAAAGCGGTTATCGAACGCTTTGAGGATATGTCGAGAGGAAAGAGAAGACAAAAGCGCACTATAATCGAGAGTAAACGTGACCTTTTGTCCGACGTATAATGGAACGTCTGACGTTTCAACGAGCAAGTGGTCACTGGTTGATGAGGTTATTGTTATCCCTTGTGGTGCGCCAAGTCCTGTGACACAGACATCTTGGCTGCCTAAAGCAAGAATGGCCTGTGAAACCATTCCTTTATTGGTAATGACCTCTTTTTCTCCAAACGCGTTCGTGCTTCTGGTGCCCCAGGGTAACGAAGGTTTCGTTTTAGATTCGATCACTTCGGCGGTTAATGTGATTGCATCGGTATGCAGCCCTTCAATTTGGTTTTGATCTAACGGAACACAACCAAGAAAAATCGCCTCTCCGATACGAAGGTTATTGATACGAGTATTGCCGGTATGATTAAGAGCCCAATTGATAGATGCCGAATTTCCCCCAGATACAATATCGAGCGTGATCCCAAAGGTCGTTTCGATCTCATCGGCAAGGCTGGACAGAAGCGCCATTTTTTGATTGTCAGGCGCAATACCATAACGACAGGCCAGATTCGCCCCAATTCCTCTAATGGTAATGTTGGGTAGGGAAATGATCTTACGGACAAAACCCATAACGCGATTTGGCATGATGCCTTCTCTCAGATCGCCCAGTTCGACCATGATAACAATGCCATGATGAATGTTGGCCTGCTTTGCAGCTTTGGCAAGTCTTTGAATTACAATGACTTCTGTGTTGAAGCTGACATCACAGCCTCTTACAATACGGTCTACTTGGCTTAGCATAGGCGTGCGTATCAACATTGTCGGTACAGAAATACCCGATTGCGTCATTCTTTGGATGTTTTCGATTCTAGAATCTGCAAACATTGCCGCGCCAGCATCTACAAGCGTTCTAGCAATAATAGGATGCCCTAGGAAGACTTTTGTAACCGGTGTAACGGATATGTTCTTTAAAGCGAGTTGAGAAATAAGGAGCTGCGCATTGTGATGGATTTTGGTGCAGTCGATGTCTAATCGAGGGTACTTCACCCTTTTTCTACCAATTTACTTGCTATCAGAGGGTACGCTGACAATACGATGTTTACGAGTTGTTCAGTGGGTTGTGATAATGCATCGGTAACCGGAATGCCCAATTCACTCGAGTATCCACTCATTGCAGTAAGTATTTCATCAGAAGACATCCCTTCGTGGTTAAGCGTGATGCCAATAACGGAGGTGTCTGAAAACGTTTCGATAAGGTTTATTTCTGACGCTAATGTAGGCATAGGCATGCCAGGAAAGTCGATGCGGTTCAAACGCTTTGGTGCATGTTGCAAAATAACGCCCGTTGGGCAACTGCCACGCAATATGAATGCACTCGTTGAAAACGCAGGGTGACTTAGGGCGCCTTGTCCTTCAATGATGATAATGTCCGGGTGTTCCGTTTCATAGGCTTTGACGATCACTGACTCTAATTCACCAGCGCAGAATTGAGAAGGGACGGCATCGAGCGCAACACAGTAAGGAGCACCTTGCATGATTCCAGTTTGCCCAGTCGCAATCATAACAACGTTAAGACCTTTTTTAGTTAGTTCATTGGCTAATATGGTTGCGGTCGTGCGCTTGCCTAGTGCGCAGTCTGTCCCCAGCACAGCGATTCTTGGGCATTTTACGCTGTGTATCTGTCCACTAAATGTTTGCAGATCTTCTTTATTTTTTGGTTTTCGAATATCGAGTATCTGAACGTTGTGCTTTATGCTTGCTTCTAAAAAAATGGGATCGTCTGTTAGAAACTCATGCAGTCCGTTGACGATACTCATCTTCACCGACATTGCGTTCAAAATGATGCTCTTTTCTCGATCAGATAAAAGCCCGCTTGATGGCGCGATCCCAAAAATGAAGTAATCAGGCGGGGTACTGGCTTGAAGCAGCGCTTCGTCCACATTTGCAACAATGGGAATGCCGTTTTTCGCATCATCAAGGACTTCACCGGAATCCAAACCTGCGCAGCTACTGTCAATTATCGATAAGATTCGATAATTGTGTGAATGCCTGACCAATCCATTTGCCGTTTTACCATCAATTTTCCCGAAGTTACCTTCGCAATAAATAATCGCTGTAGGTATGACTGGGTTAACTGGATGATGAAGTGGTGTCCAAGGTTCGGCACACGCTAACTCGCTGTCTATTTCTGTTTTTTCTGTTCGATTAAGTTGGAAGATTGTTCTTAGCTTTTTTGTCGTGGTTGACATGGTTACAGCCTTGTCTTTAAGGCTTAGGGGGCGACTAAGGAGTGCCGAGATGCGAGTTCGGAAAAGAAAAGAAGTCCCTACTAAGCGGTAGGGAGAGTGATCACCGTAACATACTTACTGGATTCTTGTTGGGTTATATCACTGGGCATTCTAGAAGCGACTCAAAATGAGGTTGAATGCATAATGTTTGAACGTCATGAATCAGAATGTTCAAAATACATTTATATGAAGAGTGGTCAAATAAAGTACGTTAGAAGAGCACCACAATTAAGAACATCATAATCTAGCGCACCCAAAGTCTTCGCAGAACACATTGAGCCTTTGCTGGAATCACCAACCGATGTTTCATTTATGAAAAAATGCTAACAATTTATAAGAAGAGTGGTTAATACGCTGCGCGTGAAGGTCGAATGCGTTCTGTTAGTGTTATGTTGGCGGTGTGATCCAATAAAAGGAATGCTCTATGAAAATACTCACAAATATATGTTCAGATAATCTATCCGCAAGTAAGCAGTTTTACGTTGGACTTCTTGGCTTTAACGTAAAATACGATAGTGATTGGTATGTACAACTATGCTCACCAGACGATTAAGATCAGGCTACCATCTAAAAAATCACGTAACGAGGTATGTATAAATCATGGACAATGAACAGTTGGAATACGCTGGCTTTTGGGTCAGAGTTGGGGCGGCGTTAATTGATACGCTTTTGTTGTTACTCATTACAATGCCGTTGTTGTATTGGATATATGGTGAATATCTTTTTACCTCAGAGGATTTCATTGTTGGAGGTTGGGATTTTTTGATCAGTTGGGTTTTACCATTCATCGCGACTGTTCTGTTTTGGGTGTATCGTTCAGCAACGCCAGGGAAAATTGCGTTGAAACTGCAAGTTGTGAATGCCGACACTGGGTTGCCATTAACGCCAGGTAAATCAGTGTTACGATACGTGGCTTATTACGTCAGCATTATACCTCTTTGTCTTGGCTTCATTTGGGTTGCATTTAGCAGCAAGAAACAAGGTTGGCATGATTTGATCGCCAAAACAGTAGTGGTTAGAACACCGAGAGCGGGAATCGATTCTGTTAACTTTAGTAAACGCAGTGAATAGGAGACTCAGTCATTACTGGGGCTCTTTTGGAATGGGCTATTTCTGTGTCTTAAAAGGCGAGCATTGATGCTCGCCTTTTTGTATATAACGTCACTTACTTTTAACCGAATATGATTAGGGTGATGTGGTCGCCAATGCGGTTAAATCGGCTGGTGAATAGGATTCGGCTCGTGGGCCTTCGGCAATTAAATCGACCACATGAAAGTCGGCCAGATTGCTAAATTCCGTGGTTAGGTAACGCCTGAAAGCTTGTTCGTTCGGCCATTTACCACGAACAATGTAGCCGTCTTCTTTATCAAAGTTTTCGGTTTCAAAAAATGAGAAATCCGTCATTCCGATATTATGGCAATACAATACGAGATACATGCTTTATCCTATTCTCTGGATTACGAATTCTTCAGCCATACATCCTGACTGCCTTGGGCTTTCTTCTTGCGTTTTTTCTTACCGGTGCCTTCGGGTTTGGCCATCGGTTTATTGGCAGCTAACCACGCTTCGCCGATACTTTCGTCGACTTCAAATCCGGCAACTTGTTCACGTTCAAGACGTATTTTGTTCTTCTTTTCTATGATTTTGAAATGGTGGTAATCTTCATAATCTATCAAGGATAACGCCAAACCGACTTCTCCCGCACGACCACTTCGGCCAATACGGTGCATGTAATCGGATGGGCTCCTTGGTAAATCAAAGTTGATGACAACAGGCAGTTTTTCAATATCAAGACCGCGAGCGGCAATATCGGTTGCGATCAAGACATCAATCTCGCCAGATTTAAACGCTTCAAGTATGCGAGTTCGTGAACCTTGCCCTTTGTCTCCGTGAAATACGTCGACTTCAATACCACGCTTGTAAAGCTTGTCTGCCAAGTGTTCGCAGCTGTTTTTCGCATTGACAAAAACCAGTGCTTGTCGCCATTGGTGCTGCTTTATTAAATGTGCCAATAAGGCGGTCTTTTCACCTTTATTGACGGTGAATACGCGTTGTACTAGGGTACTGGCATCACTGCTTTGCAATTGTATTTCTACTGGATCGATAAGAAGTTCTTGAGTGAGTGTTTGTACTTGTTCTGGAAACGTTGCGGAAAAAAGGAGCGTTTGTTTTTTCTTAGGTAACAGGTCGAGTAAAGATGAGAGCTCGTCAGTAAAACCAAGGCTCAACATTCGGTCTGCTTCATCTAATACTAATGTTTTTACTCTATCGAGCTTGACCGCGTTGCTTGAAATTAAGTCGAGTAATCGGCCTGGTGTCGCGACCAAAATATCGCTACCGCCGCGCAATGCCAGCATTTGAGTATTAGCAGAAACACCACCAAAAACAGCCACGGTTTTCACTGCACCGTTAAAGTGGACGGCATAAGATTTAATACTATCAGCCACCTGTTTCGCAAGTTCTCGCGTTGGAACCAACACGAGGGCTGTAACATAATTCCCACCAGTATGGCCTTTATTGCTGCCAGATGGCTTTCCAGTCTGTTTTTGAGTGAAGACATCTTGCAATATTGGCAGCGCAAAGCTTGCTGTTTTACCAGAGCCGGTATTTGCCCCCGCGATTAAATCGTGTCCTGCTAACACGCTTGGGATAGCTTGCGCTTGAATAGGAGTAGGAGACTGGTATTCCATCTCAGTTAATCGAGCAAGCAAGGGTTGAATAAGGCCAAGTTCGTTAAAGTTGGCTGGCGTTGTGGCTGTGGTCATTAAGTTAAGAGGCTCAGGCTAAAAATAGTAGCCGAGTATTTTAGCGTATTTATGCCTTGTTAAGTAGTGCCATGAACAAATGAGCCACGCCATCTTAAGCGTGTAGGAACCGTGCAGGAAGAACGCAGGATGTCAACATGCCCCAATTTTTACGTAAGCGCTCAGAATCGATTGAAATAGTTGGCAATTACATTGTTACTTAGACAGGATGCTTACAGTGAGAGGTTTGGCTAAGGGATATGCAGATTGATTGTAATTAGAGAGTATAAAGATTCTGATGCGAGCGCATTATTCGAGATCGTTTTTAATACGGTCCGTGTTATCAATCGTCGTGATTATTCTCAGGCTCAAGTCGAGGCATGGGCGCCTTATTCGCAGGAGCCTGCGAACTGGAAACAGAGAATGAAAAGTTTGGCCCCCTTTGTGGCCGTGATGGATGATGTGGTTGTCGGCTATGCGGATTTACAACCTTGTGGGCTCATTGATCATTTCTTTTGTCACCATGAGTATCAAGGGCAAGGTGTTGGTAAAGCGCTCATGGCCTATGTTCTCGCTGTGGGTGAGCAACGTGGCGTTAGACGTTACTATTCAAACGTTAGCATTACAGCACGTCCGTTTTATGAACGCTTTGGCTTCATGGTTATACAAGAGCAGTGGGTGGACATGAGAGGACAAAAGTTGAAGAATTTTGTGATGGAATACACTACGGATTAACGACTCTCATTAGGTGGGTTGCTTGTTAAGGCATGGTAAACAAAAAAGCTCGTCACAAATGGCGAGCTTTCAATTTACTGTTTGTTGAAGTCTGGAGTGCTACTTCTTCATCATCTTGGCGAGATCAGCAAATGGATTGTGCGTAGCACTCTCATGATCGTCGAGCCTCGCTTCCGACTCGACGCCGTATCGGTCATGGTCGGTGTATTTGGAGTGCTCATGATCATGGCAGTAAAGGCATAATAACTCCCAGTTACTTCCGTCTTCTGGGTTGTTTGTGTGATCATGATCTTTATGGTGAACGGTCAGTTCGCGGAGATTAGAATATACAAATTCCCGTGCGCAGTTACCACATACCCATGGGTAAAGTTTCAATGCTTTATCGCGGTAGCCACTTTCTTTACGTGCATATGCGGCGCTAGAGCCAGTGTAATCTGATGACATGTCCCATCCTATCTTGTTTGTATTGCTTTTTTATATTGTTCTTTTATATAGCTTCGTGTGTTTACCGAAATCTTATCGCAAGAGTGTATCACAATTTTTTCAAAGCCCTATTTCTCTAATGGGCATTAATGGTTCAAAATAAGTTATAGACGACTGGTCTAATTTCATTTAAAGTCGCCTTATGAATACAAAAACACACGATACACGACAGCATATTTTGGATGTCGGTTACCAGTTAGTCGTCGCGAAAGGCTTTACCAGTGTTGGTTTGTCGACACTGTTAAAAACAGCCGATGTGCCGAAAGGTTCTTTTTATCACTACTTTAAGTCGAAAGAACAGTTTGGCGAGGCGTTAATCGAAGACTATTTTAGCCAGTATATTGAGCGGATAAATCACTTATTAACGCACAGTGAAGGCAATGGCCGACAAAGGCTACTGAGCTACTTTGATTTGTGGCTCAATGTGGAAGATGGAAGCTGTAACGCGTATAAATGCTTGGTGGTAAAACTCAGTGCAGAAGTCTCGGATTTATCCCCTTCGATGCGAGAAGCCTTATTACAAGGGGCGACTCAAGTGATGGGTGCTTTGGGTCAATGCATACAAAGTGGCATCGAAGATGGCTCAATTGATACTAGTGCTAATGGAATAGATAGCCATTCGATGGCTCAAACTCTTTATCATCAATGGCTTGGTGCAAGCTTAATGAGTAAGCTCACTCAGAACCAGCAAGGTCTTGAGCAAGCAATGACAATAACAAAACAGCTGTTGAAATAACCTTTAGATTGAGAAAGAGAGTACCGCCTAAGATTTGGGCGGTATTTTTTGAAAACAACAATAGACGACTGGTCTAATTTAACTGGATGGATCAGTTTATAATGACACAAAAGGAACAACCTATGACTCAACCGATCAACCGCCAAATTGTATTGGCTTCTCGTCCTGTTGGCGCACCCACTCAGCATGATTTTCGAATTGAAAATGCTGAAGTACCGACTATTGGCGAAGGTGAAATGTTACTTCGCAGCATTTATCTGTCTCTAGACCCGTACATGCGTGGACGCATGAGTGCGGCTAAATCTTATGCAGATCCTGTTGAAATCGATGACGTCATGGTCGGCGCGACCGTCTGTCAGGTTGAGCAGTCAAACCATACTGACTTTCCAGTGGGTGAATGGGTGTTGGCGTACACCGGTTGGCAAGATTATGGGGTATCGAATGGAGAAGGACTGATCAAATTGGGTCAAGAGCCTCAACATCCTTCTTTTGCTTTAGGGATTATGGGCATGCCAGGCTTCACCGCTTATATGGGTTTACTAGATATTGGTCAACCTAAAGCGGGTGATACGCTTGTGGTAGCCGCGGCAACTGGTGCTGTAGGTGCAACGGTAGGGCAAATAGGTAAGCTTAATGGCTGCCGTGTGATTGGTGTTGCTGGTGGTGAAGAAAAATGCCGTTATGCAAAGGAAACTTTAGGCTTTGATGAATGCATTGATCATAAAGCCGAGGATTTTGCAGAACAATTAGCAGCGGTTTGTACCGATGGCATCGACGTGTATTTCGAAAACGTTGGTGGGAAAGTCTTTGATGCTGTACTGCCGTTACTCAACACAGGAGCTCGTGTTCCTCTGTGCGGCCTGATTTCTCAGTACAACGCGACCTCATTACCTGATGGACCTGACCGTATGTCACTGTTAATGGGGACGTTACTGGTTAAGCGTATCAAGATGCAAGGTTTCATCATTTTTGATGACTACGCACATCGATACAATGAATTTGCGCAGCAAATGAGCGCTTGGCTAGCCGAAGGAAAAATGCAATACCGTGAGCATTTGGTTGAGGGAATAGAGAACGCACCTGATGCGTTTATCGGTTTATTGGAAGGGAAAAACTTCGGCAAACTCGTCGTTCAGGTTAATCAACCAAAATAAAAATAAGGATTCATTATGATTACGTTGCATCACTTAAACAAATCACGTTCAAAACGCATTATTTGGTTGCTGGAAGAGCTTAAATTACCTTATAAAGTCACGCCTTACCTTCGAGACAGTGTGACCTTTTTGGCTCCGCCTGAATTAAAAAGTATTCACCCGCTTGGTAAGTCTCCAGTGATTGAGAATGATGGGTTGATTGTCACTGAGTCAGGAGCGATTACTGAATATCTGATTGATACGTATGGGAAAGGTGAACTAGCTCCAGCAAGAGGGACTCGTGCATACACGGAGTACTCTCAGTGGTTACATTTTGCGGAAAGTTCAGCAATGCTGCCATTGTTATTGAAGCTGTTTGTCACGAAAGATGGTTGTAAAACCAATTTTTTAGCAGACTACGCGGATGCGGAAACAATGAAAGTCCTGAGTTATTTTGATCAAAGTCTTGAAGGCAAAACCTATTTGGTTGAAGAGCGATTAACTGGCGCAGACATCATGATGTCATTCATTGTTGAAAATCTGGTGTCCAATGGCACTATCGAGCATTTTAACAATCTTAAGCGATACGCTAAGCAGCTAGCCACTCATAGTGCGTTCTCGAAAGCGGATCAAGTTGAAAGCCAGTATTCGTAAGTTCAGCAAAAAATGAGAGCAGTAATTGTTATCTCTTACTAAAAAAATGGTCTAAGTTTTACTTAGGCCATTTTTTATTACGGTGTGTTCCAAAGGCTTTGATTAACGGATTACTTCCGTATTAAGCGTGTTTACATCGTTGATGTTAGCGTAAGTATGTAAGAGTTCAGTCAGTGTTTTGACCCACTCGAAAGCGTCTTGAGGTGTCTTTTTCAACAATGTCTCAACGTGTTCACAGTGTGTCTCAAGTGTAATGGCTTGTTCCAAGTTAAAGGAAATGGCATAAAAATGCCAAAGGACTAAGCGCGTCATTCGTTCACTGTTCTGTTTAGCGTTATCAGAATCATCAAACGCTTGCTGAATTTCACTAAGGGCAATGGCATTCATCCGAAGTGTCGCATCTAAACGGGCTGACATCATGCGTTCTTCGCTGTCGATTTCTTCTTGATCGAACGTGAACAGTTCGCTCATGACATCTTCGGGTACCATTTTGCTGATCATCCGAACACTAAATTCTTCAAGTTCATGGCGTGGCATGGTGACAAGGCAGTTAAAGGTATAATCACGAAGCATAAGGAAATCACTAATAGGCAGAAATTGGAGCCGTATTCTAACCACTGTGACCGAATTTACCAATGTTTATCCCTTAGAGGATATTGCTTTAAGTCGATGTGATTATTCGTTTAGATTTAGCATCTAAAATCAAGATTTATTACATAAATGTCTAAAAAATACGGTTAAAATCACATGCAAATGTTGAATGATGGTGGCTTTATCAATAGAATTTGCGAATAATAATCAGTCGGTGAAACAAATCGACGCATGGAGGCTAGATGAGTACCCAGACAGCGAAAGCGTCAGTGAATCCGAATAAACAACAAGACAGCACGGTCAGTACACTCAACAGTACAGACGCGTTAGCGATGATTGAGCATGGCAGTGAAATGACGATTACCGTCACGACACCGATTGGAAGAAAGTTTCGCTGTACGACTCAGTTTATTGGTACTCACCCAGACAACCTGATCTTGATTGAGATACCGTCAGTATCGAAAGATGAACTTGCTTTTTTCTTTCAAACTGGTTTTTTACTGAATGTGCGTGGGATCTCCCCAAGAGGAGAAGGGGCACAAATTCACTTTAAGTCTCAAATCCAACATGTCATCGAAGATCCACTTGCCATGATCGCAATCTCTATTCCCAATGGTATGCAGGTTACCCAATTGAGAAAAGAAGCGCGCTATGAAATTAATTTGATGGGGGCGGTTGTTCAAGGCGATAGCAAAACTCAGTGTGAGATTCGTGACCTTTCTAAAAGTGGTTGTCGTTTCTTTACTCCTCCTTTAGGCCGGACTTTTCAAGTTGGGGATACGATCGCTATCGATCTTCACCACACGATTGACCAGCCGAAATGCCCTCCTTTAATCGGTAAAATCTGTAACCTACAACGCTCAGCCCATTACTCTCGCTATGGTTTACAATTTGATGATGTGGGCCAAGCCAATGTAAAAGTCTTATTGTCACGCCTTAAGTTCAATGGCACCAAACTGGCCTTTGCCAATAAGAAAAAGTAATCAACTCTATTGCATTAATGAAGTCTAATTGTGCACAGCCTTCTTTTGTAGGTTGACATATGGTTGTAATTTACTCTTTATTGTCTATTAAATACTCTGTTACTTTTTAAGGTCTTAACTGATGATCTAAATCGTTGAAGTTGAATGGTTAGGTGATTAGAATCGACGCTATTGTATTGAAGTCAGGTAGACACTGATTGTGGTGTCATGCTCTCAATGGTGTAGTTAGACCATGCCTAGAAAACAACCACGTAAAATGAGTCCATTATTGGCTTTAGCGTATATTATTATCATATTTGGCCCCGCTATTTGGCTTGGACATATTTTTGGATAGTAGCGGGATGTGATATTTTTTTGAAATGGCCTAAGTGTATTCTTAGGCCATTTCTGTTTTGTAAGCGCCGGAATTTATAAGTGCCCAAAGTCGATGGTAGTTTTATCCTTACCTGTTAAATCCGCTAAAATGACCAAAGCAATCAGACTAACAACAAGGATCATCGTGTGAAAAATAGCTTTATTGATGGCTCAACACTCTATCGTCAACATACCTTTTTATTGCCGCTCAACTATCAAGAAACGGAGAGTGAACAGATTCAGGTTTTTGCACGGGAATTGGTCGATCTTGCGAAAGATCATCTAGACCTACCATGGCTTGTATACTTTCAAGGTGGGCCTGGCTTCCCCTCACCGCGAGCAAGCGGAGACTCAGGCTGGATAAAGCGTGCGCTTCAAGAATATCGTGTCTTGCTGCTTGATCAACGAGGAACAGGCATGAGTTCGGCGATCAATCAAGAGACTCTTGCCCATTTAACTCCGCAAGAGCAGGCTGATTATCTTTCACACTTCAGAGCCGATAACATTGTCCGTGACGCCGAATCGATTCGTCAGCAGTTTGGCGTTCAACAGTGGGCAACGCTGGGGCAAAGTTTTGGTGGATTCTGCACGCTTACTTATCTGTCAATGTTTCCAGACAGTTTGTTACGCTGTTATGTGACCGGTGGGATTCCTTCACTTTCTCGACACGCGGATGATGTCTACCAGGCGACTTACAAGCGTGTTACCGATAAAAACAACGCGTTTTTTGCTCAGTTTCCACAAGCACAGCAACAGTGTTGTGAGATTGCGCAGTATTTAATTGAAAATGACGTGACATTGCCGAATGGTCAAATGTTTACGGTTGAACAGTTTCAGCTGATTGGCATTAATCTGGGCCGAGGTGACGCACATTTACCCCTTTATTACACGTTAGAAAGTGCGTTTATTGACGTTAATGGCAAGAAACAACTGAGTTACAGCTTCTTGAACCAAATGCAGCAGGAACAAAGCTATTTGACCAACCCTATCTATGCGATTTTACATGAGTCTATTTACTGCCAAGAGTTTGCATCCAATTGGTCTGCACATCGGGTTCGCGAGCAAAATAGTGCGTTTAATTATCAAGTTGGTGATCGGTTCTGGTTTACCGGAGAAATGGTGTACCCGTGGATGTTTGATCAATTAGAGACATTAAAACCGCTGCGAGATGCCGCGCACCTGCTGGCACAAAAACAAGATTGGGAAGCGATATACCACCCCGATGTTTTAAGCCAAAATACCGTCCCTTTAGCGTGCGTAGCCTATGCCGATGACATGTACGTAGAACTTGATTATACAAGAGAAACCTTGGCGACGATTCCAATGTCTAAAGTTTGGATTACCAACGAGTATGAGCACAACGGCATTGGTGTCGATGGTGAAAAGATTCTTGACCGTTTAGTTACCATGGCCAATACACTCGATAATTTGCCTAAGTAGCAAGTAGCAAGTAGCAAGTAGCAAATAGTAAATAGCAAGTAGCCCATCAAAACGGCGAGACATCCGTTCTCGTTTAAGGCATGGAGGTGGGCTCGTACCAGCCGAACCCCTCTGTTAATAGAATGCTAGATAGATCGAATCGAGATATTCAGTGTTGTGCTATCTTTATAGAAAATAAATACATAGGGATAATGTAATGGTATTTGATTGGGTTGAATGGTTTGGTTATTTAGCGTCTTTAGTGGTGTTGGTGTCACTCACGATGGCCTCTATTGTCAAGCTGCGCGTGATTAACTTTATTGGCTGCTTGTTGTTTGCGGCATTTGCCTATTTCATCGACTCCTATCCAACCATGCTGATGAATTTAGGGATAGCCTGCATTAACGTTTATTACCTTTATCAGCTTGCTGGTTCAAAGGAGCAATTTAAATTGGTTTCAGCAACCATTGATTCAGAATATTTTGACCATTTCGTTGCAACTAATATGAACGATATAGAGCGACAAACCACAGCCAGTGAATTACGTGGTGCGAACGCAGCGTTCTATATGCTGAGAAATAATGCCATCGCTGGGCTTCTTGCCGGGACCAAACATGATAATGGCACCTTTACGGTGTGTTTAGATTATGTGACTGCCGAGTATCGTGATTTGAAATTGGCTCAATACTTCTATCAATCTAACCCAGAATCAATTAAGAGCCGAGGAATTGAGGTTCTGTTAGCCACGGCGAGAACGCCTGACCATAGAGATTATCTGATGGAAGTTGGGTTTGAACAATGTGAAGATAACTCCGATATATATCAAAGGCGCTTGTGATTCAATCCACTCATGATTCTTGTCATTTCGCTGTATTGTGTTGTAAACGAGGTCAATGAACTTAAGTTAAACCCAATTTAAACCCATAAAAGTCACACCCGATAACCGGGTGTGATTGAAAATCTCATATGAAAACGTCACACTGTGCGCCTACTCGTCATCGATTATTTTAAGCTGTTATAAAGAAAGGATCTCTATGAGTACTATTCAAGAATGTATTCGCACTGTGGGAAGAGGGGAGCGGGGGAGAAAACCATTGACGTTAGATCAAGCTTATCGCGTCATGGATGAATATCTGGATGGGCAAATTGGCGATGACCAAATGGCGATGTTGCTGATGTTGATTCGAGTGCAAAATGAAACCAAGCAAGAGATAGCCGGTTTTGTTAAGGCGTTTCAATCTCGGGTCCCTAATGTTGGAGCTGATATCGATTGGCCATGCTACGCAGGTAAACGCAAAACAGCGGGTAAACCTTGGCATATATTGGCTGCTAGGATTTTGGCGGATAATGGTTATAGAGTTTTAGTTCATGGCTACACCGATCATGCGACGGATCGAGAGCACGCTCAAGATTATCTTGCTGATCTCGGTATTACCGTTGCAAAAGATGCAGAGCACGCGAAAGTATTGATTGAATCCGAATCGATTTGCTATTTACCTTTAGAACACTATGCGCCACAGGCCAAAATAATGTTGGACTGGCGTAAACGTTATGGATTAAGAACGCCCATTAATACTGTCGTTCGAGCGCTGAATCCTGGAGGGGGTAAGATCGGTATTCGTGGCAGCTTCCATCCTGGCTTTCAACAGTTGCACGCAGAAATTGAACACGAAGTGGATGAGCCAAACCACAGCGTGATTTCATTTAAAGGCCAATCAGGTGAATCGGAATACAACCCTAAAGTGAGCCAAAATGTCTGGCTAAGCACCCCGAAGGGCGTGGAATCTTACTACTGGGAAGCGGATCTAATCAGTACATTACCTCTGCCTGAACGCTGTATTTTTGATACACCGGAAGAAGAGCAAGAAATGATGGCTAACACAATCATCACCACGCTTTCAGCGATATTGTTTGCGCAGAAGCCAGATAGATCCAAAGCCCTAGCAGAAGCGACTCAATACTGGCAGAGATACTGTGAACGTTCGGAGTTACCTGTGTTTGAGAACACGATAAAATGAAAATAGCCCTTTAAAGGGCTATTTTTGTATGGGTAAACAGGGTAAATACATTAGAACGAGCGAACGTTTTTATTCACATTCAGAATCATCGAATTCCAAGTATTGGTCTGCTCAGCTAGGTTCTTTTTGATTTCTTCATAACGCAGCTTTAATACCGAATACTCATACTTTTTCACCATGTCATCTTTCTTGGTTTCAATCAGTTGTTTTTTCACTGAGTAGTAGTCATTCATATTGGCAATCAAGGCTTCAAACTCTCGTTGAAGTTTGTCGTTAATGCTGTGATGGTCGGGCCATGACGCGATCGCTTTTTGCGCCTTACGTAAGGACATCGCTGCTTTGGCTTTTTCAATTTTCAATTGCGGGGCCTTGCGCAGTTGGTGAGTGAGACCGACAAGAGAACATCCTTTAATCAGCCATTTTGTTGGGTCATAGTGCCACCATGCGATCCCATTGCGGTAATCATTTTCAAATATATGGTGGTAGTTATGGTAGCCCTCGCCAAATGTTAAGAACGCGAGTACAGCGCTGTCGCGAGCGGTGTTTTTGTCGGTATAGGGTTGAGAACCCCATAAATGAGCCAAAGAATTAATGAAGAAGGTGGTGTGGTGGTTAAGGACTAATCGTACCGCGCCTACAATTAAGAACATACCGATGACATCACCATAAATAAGCCCTAAGCAAACGGGGAAAACCACATTCATTACCAGTGCGAGAACCCCATAGTATTTGTGTTGCCATACGACGATAGGATCTTTCTGCAAGTCTCGGCAGTTGCTGTAATCGGTATAGGCATCGCCATGGTAGTCTCTGATCATCCAGCCGATATGAGAAAACCAGAATCCTTTTTTCGCTGAGTATGGGTCTTTATCGTTGTTATCGACATGTTTATGGTGGATTCGATGGTCGGAACTCCAGTGCAAGATACTGTTCTGCATAGCAAAAGCGCCGCCGATCGCAAAAATTAACCGTAATGACCAATGAGCTTGGTAAGTCTTATGTGACCACAGTCGATGGTAACCAGCGGTGATGGATAAGCTACAAAAACTAAAGCAAACAACCAACCAAATCAGATGCTCTACACCTAAGCCGTAAGTGAATCCATACCAAGGGGCGACAATGAGCGCCAGAAAGAGACTGGAAGTGAATATAAAGATATTGAGCCAGATTAATGGTGGCTTGTCTTGCTTAGACATAGTTAAAAATTCCTTTGGGCTAACAACTGTACGCTAGAATATCAGCGAACAGGTGTAAGTCAAATAGTCGAGTGTAAAAATTGTGAACAGAATGTTTGGCTTTTTAATAGCTAAATGCATAGTATGAACAAAGCTAATATCCTTACAGGAAGTAATAAGGAACTAAAAATGGATTTTAAAATAGCGGAATATACCGACTATGAGCGAATAGCAACCCTTCATGCGCAAAGTTGGCGTCGTTTTTACCATGGCATACTAGGTGAGGATTACCTAGAGCATGACGTTCTTGATGAACGTTTGTCTATTTGGCAAGCGAGGCTAATTAACCCCCCTTTCAATCAACACGTTGTTCTCATCGAAGAAGGCGGTTTACTGTGTGGTTTTGTCTGTGTGTTTGGCAATCATGACTTTGAAAAAGGAACAATGATTGACTCTTTGCACGTGAATGATAACTATCGTCGAAGAGGTGTCGGGCTAAAATTGCTTAATGCCGTGACGGAATGGTGTGAACAGCACTTTTCGAAAAGTGGAATCTACCTTGAAGTGATGGCAGAAAATCACCAGGCAATTGAGTTCTATGAGCAGTTAAAAGGTATTCAGCTAGATGAGCGTTTGTGGAATGCACCTTGCGGCCATAAAGTGCCTGAATTGGTGTATAGCTGGCCGTCACCCAAGGCGCTTAAACAGCAAGCAGCGAATCTGCTTAAGGGTTGTACAGTTACATAATGAAATAATTTAAATCACCTCTACTGACATTAGTCGGACATATCTACTATTGCCTATGGTTATGTTCGACATAACTAAATTTCATTGGAAATAGTGATAGGCATTATGAACAAAACGCTCATGTTAACAACGCTGTTAGCATCCGCAATTCTCGCTGGGTGTGATACGGATTCTTCTAACGCAACGTCTTCTCTTCCTTCTGTTATTACTCAATCAGCCGAGACGATCGATCACAGAGGGAGTATGACGTTCATTGGCCGAGCGGAGGCAGTGGATGATACAGGTATCACCGCTCAAGTTACCGGATATTTGCAATCTCGGCATTTCGAAGAGGGGCAAATGGTTGAAGAAGGCGATCTGCTATTCACTATTGAACCTTCTCAGTTTGAGGCCAAGGTAGCGACATCAAAGGCTGAATTAGCTCGTGCGAACTCCGATCTAAAAAAAGCAGAATTGGATTACGAGCGCGGCAAACGATTATTACCAAAAGGCAGTATTTCTCAAGCTGACTTTGATGCACTGAGTGCTAATTTACGTGGTG
Organism: Vibrio sp. YMD68; assembly: GCF_029958905.1. Classification (NCBI taxonomy): domain Bacteria; kingdom Pseudomonadati; phylum Pseudomonadota; class Gammaproteobacteria; order Vibrionales; family Vibrionaceae; genus Vibrio; species Vibrio sp. YMD68. Next base: position 770,296 of record NZ_CP124613.1, read on the forward strand.
CACAAGCAATGGTTGAATCGGCCAAGGCTCAAGTTCGTCTTGCAGAAGTTAACCTCTCTTACACACAGATTGTGGCGCCATTCTCAGGCAGAATCAGTGACAGTAAAGCCAGTAAAGGCGACCTTATCTCTCCATCATCAGGCGTGTTAACGACACTGGTGAGTCTAGATCCCATCCATGCATCGTTTAATGTCAGTGAACGTGATCGCCTTGGTATTGCTTTAGAAACAGCCAGCGGCAACCTGAGTGCGAACGACAAAAATGTTGATGTATCTATCACGTTAGAAAATGGAACGACATTTGAACATATTGGCGTCCTCGATTATTTAGGTAACCGAATCAACACGGATACAGGTACGATCGACATGCGTGCTCTTGTTCCCAACCCTGAGCACAAATTACTTCCAGGCCAGCATGTCCGTGTTGAACTTCATGCGGAAAACACGGTTCCAGTGATCGCCATTCCTAGAAAAGCAGTTCAGTCGGATCTAGAAGGGGATTTCGTGATGCTAGTAACGGAAGGTAACGTTATTGAACGCAGGAATATCGAACTTGGTGCGCAAACACCAGACGGCGTGATAGTGCCATTTGGGCTTAACGGTAACGAACAAGTCGTGGTTCAAGGTTTACAACGAATTCGTAACGGCATGCCAGTGCAGGTTCAAAATAAGCAAACAGAACCAACGAATCCCGCTGAATAGGAAACCATATTATGTTAAGTCGGTTTTTCATCCAGCGCCCTAAGTTCGCGTTGGTTATCTCTATTATATTATCTTTAGCGGGCGCGATGGCGTTAATGGTGTTGCCCGTTGCTGAGTACCCTAAAATAAGCCCTCCATCGGTGAGCGTCACCGCGTACTACACAGGAGCCAGTGCCGAAGATGTCGAGCAAGCCATAGCGGATCCGATTGAAACGTCGGTCAATGGTGTTGAAGATATGTTGTACATGTCTTCGAAAAGCGCAAACGATGGCTCTTACAGCTTGAACGTCACTTTTGAAGTCGGTACTGATCCAGACATGGCTCAAGTGAATGTACAAAACCGGGTATCACAGATTGAAGCTAAGTTACCGCAACAGGTTCGTACCACAGGTGTCACCGTTAAGAAGCGTTCCCCCGATCTACTTATGGTACTCAACTTCTACTCGGCAGACGGTCGATATGATGATCAGTTCTTGATCAACTACATTAACTTGAATGTAAAAGATCAATTAACACGAGTAAGAGGCATCAGTGATGTCACCGTGATTGGTGGCGGTGAATACGCGATGCGTGTTTGGATTGATCCTGAAAAGCTGGCTAATTTAAAGCTAACAACTCCTGATGTTCAAGCGGCACTCGCGGAACAAAACGTACAAGTCGCGGCGGGTCGAGTGGGTTCGGCTCCTTATAGCCAAGCTCAGGAAGTCCAATTCAATCTAGTGACGAAAGGGCGCCTAGAAACCGTTGAAGAGTTCGAACACGTTGTACTTCGCGCAAATAATGATGGCTCAACGGTCTATTTAAAAGATGTGGCTCGTGTTGAACTCGGTAAGAAATATTATGATGGTACGGGTCAATTCCGCGGACAAGATGCCTCTATCGTCACGTTATCTCTTCAGTCGGATGCTAACGCGTTAGAAAGTGGCGAAGCGGTCATGAAGCTGCTTGATGACTTAAGCAGTCACTTCCCTGAAGGGCTCAAGTACGAAACGAGTTATGACACAACGCTGTTTGTCTCTGAATCGATCAAAGGGGTGATTAAGACACTGATAGAAGCCATTCTTCTGGTTATCGCGGTCACCTATCTTTTCTTAGGCAGTGCCCGTGCAACCTTAATTCCTGTGGTGGCAATCCCTGTTTCATTAATTGGTACGTTTGCCGTTATGCAAATGACCGGATTCACCATAAACACGGTCACGTTGTTTGGTTTAATACTTGCCATCGGTATTGTTGTTGATGATGCGATCCTGGTCATTGAAAACGTTGATACAACAATGGCTAAAGATCCGTCTATTACCCCTCGTCAAGCGACATTGCTTGCGATGAAAGAGGTCACTGGGCCGATTCTAACTTCTACATTGGTATTGTTAGCGGTATTTATCCCCGTCGCAATGTTGCCTGGAATCACCGGAATCATGTATCGCCAGTTTGCTCTGACAATCTGTATTTCAGTGGTCATTTCATCGATTAATGCGTTGACGCTTTCTCCAGCACTTTGTTCACTGGTATTAAAGCAAGGTGGCGGAAATACGGCCAGTTGGTTCAAGGCCTTTAACCGAGGTCTGGACAAGGTTACCCAAGGGTATGGCAAAGTGGCCGGTTTCCTAGTGAAAAGAGCATTGGTTGTTGTGGCTATTTTCCTTGTCGCGATTGGTTCCGTTACGTATCTCTCTAAGACAACGTCAACGGCATTTGTACCTCAAGAAGATAAAGGCATTTTATTAGTTAACGTTCAGTTACCTGATTCGGCGTCTTTATCAAGAACGGAAGCGGTCACAGAAAGTCTGATTAAAATTGTCGACAGTGAACCCGGTATCGATGGGGTGACGGTCGCAAACGGTTTTGCGTTTATGACAGGAGCTGCAGCCTCGAATGGCGCTTCGCTGTTTATTAAGCTTCATGATTGGGAAACACGACATGCGCTGGAAGGTGATCATTCTGCGTTCGCGATTTCAAATCGAATCAATCGAACCGCTGCGATGGAATTGCCTCATGCTTCTGTTTTTGCCATGGGGCCTCCCGCTGTTCCTGGTATGGGCGCTGCATCAGGGTTTGAGTTTGTACTAGAAGATGCGCTAGGAAGAAGCCGAACGGATCTGGCTACGCTGATGGGAGAGCTTATTCAAGAAGCAAATAAGCAACCTGAAATAGCGTATACATTCAGTACGTTTAGAGCCAATGTTCCGCATTACAGTATTGATATTGACAGAGAAAAAGTTCAGCAACTTGGTATTCCATTGAGTTCAGTGTTCCAGACGTTACAAGGCAACCTGGGGTCGATATACGTCAATGACTTTTCCATGTTTGGTAAGAACTACCAAGTTACGTTACAAGCAGACAGTGAATACCGAAAAGGCATAGACGATCTTAGCCGTTTTCATGTTCGCTCGGCTCAGGGTGAAATGATCCCATTAAGTACTTTGGTGACGGCTGAACAAGTGTTTGAACCGGATGTAGCGTGGCGTTATAACATGTACCGAAGTGCGGTGATTCAAGGGCAGCCTGCGCCAGGGTACTCAAGTGGTGATGCGATAGCAGCGATGGAACGTGTTGCCGCGGAAATGCTACCTCAAGGTTATCAGTACGAATGGACGGGTATGGCCTACCAAGAAAAACTCGCTGGCAACCAAGCTATTTATGCGTTTGCGCTCGCGTTAATTTTTATCTACCTATTTATGGTTGCTCAATATGAAAGTTGGAGTATCCCATTAGCGATCATTCTTGTTGTTCCTATCGCTACACTAGGGTCATTCATCGCACTGACGCTCACGGGTATCCCTCTCAACTTGTATGCTCAAATCGGGTTGGTCTTGCTCATAGCGCTCGCTGCAAAGAATGCCATTCTTATCGTTGAGTTTGCGAAACAAGAAAGGGAAGAGAAAGAGCTGTCGATCGATGACGCTTCTGTCAAAGGGGGAACGCTGCGTTTCCGAGCGGTTAACATGACATCTTGGTCGTTTATCTTAGGTATCTTTCCTCTGATATTTGCTTCTGGTGCCGGGCATGTGAGTCAGAACGCTCTGGGTGTTTCATTAGTTGGTGGTTTGTTATGTGTGCTGCTTGCGGGTACGTTATTGATTCCAGGCTTCTTTGCTATGGTGCAACGTAAACGAGAGAAGTTTCACGGTGGCAGCACCAAATTGATTCCGTTAGACGATGAAGACTAGCGGTTTGATATCGTAGAGACAAAAGAAGCGGCTAGGAGCCGCTTCTTTTATTTAAATCGTTTCTACAAAGTCGTAATTTCTGACTTGGCACTTCTGAGTGGCAACTTAAGCTGCGTTCTCTAGAGGTTGCGCCTTCTTTTCTTGTTGCATCTTAACAAGGAAATAGACATTCACGCACGCAATAAAGCCATTGGTCAAAACAACAGGCCATGAGTCAATCATTAAGCCATAGGCCGTAAATAAGCCACAACCAATAAAGTTGAGTACGCGTAGGCGAACAATGTCTTTCATTGTCAGTGAGATCGCGACCATAATTGACGCTGCATATCCTAATATTTCTACCATATTCATTTCCATTAGTGATCCTCTAAATGTTGCCGATGTTACTCGGTACCAATTCTTCTCTTCATGAGATAATTGAGGAAGCTCCCTGCCTCGAATGGTGTTATGTCATTGAGCGAGAATATAGCAAAGTGAAAACTGTGATGAAAGACACAAAACTAAGCAACAAGAGGGTTAGCGATTACGCAAACGTTTAATTGCTAAAATATTGAAAGAAACAATGTTGTAAATGGCCGCTTGATACTGATGGGTTGCTCTGGATGCATTCATTCTATGATTGATTTTCGGAGGAGAAAAGAGATTAAAATGCCAGCACATTAAGGCAGAGTACTGTCTGCCTTAATGATGGTTTTTGCCCTCGCTTTTAAATACCACGGTTATAAAACGCTAGCTAAGAAAACCAAGGTCGCTGCTAGGAAAGTGGTGAATATTAGGGAAAACATAGTTCAATTCATTCTCATTGTTGACTCCCATCCATCTAGCGAGGGTGGCATTGATCTGATCTGCGCCGAGTGTCGGTACCAGGCGGCCATTTGAAATATCGTCAGCTCCATTGACTCTTATTTCAGGCCATGTCCCAACCGCGTCGCTTGTATTAACGGCACCACCCAAAACAAACTGATGCCCGCCCCATCCGTGATCCGTCCCTTTACCGTTGGATGCAAGCCGTCGACCAAATTCGGAAGTGGTAAATGAAGTAACATTGCTGCTTAGCCCATTTTCTGACATAGCGTTGTCAAATGCCATCAAGTTAGTGGCGAGATCAGCCAATAGCAGAGGATGGTCAATTAACTGATTGTCATGCAAATCATACCCCGATTGTTTTAAGTAGAGCACTTGCCTTGCTTGATTGAGTGCTTTCTGGCTTTTGATGAGTTTATAGGCAAATTGAAACTGTTTACCTAAGCTAGAGTTGGTAAAGCCTTGCCAGTTTGACACTGAATTCAATTGGTCATCTAACGTCTGGCTGATGTGCATGGCATCCCCCATCATGTTACGAAGGTGCAGTGTGAACGGGTTATTACTTGGAGCTGTGGTCAATGCGTTGTAGCTACTTTCCATATTCGTATTTTTTAACGCGTTAATTTGGGCGGTTCCTGAAGGCTTTAGTATATTTTGTTGATAGTGAAGAGAGCGAAGCCATAGGGTTTTGTTCGTAATACTGTAGAGAGGCGCTATCGCAGAGTGGCTACCTAATATGTCCAACATTCTGCCAGCCCAACCTAACTGCGGTACAAAACCAACACCTCCCTTCTCCCACTCATAGGCTTGCGAGTTATGTGAGAACAGTTGAGGGGGTAAGGGCTTAATATTGTTTTCTATTTCTTGCTTGGTCAGCGGCTCTTTCAGTATGCCACTATTTAGCACCACCATGGCACGATGCTGATTAAATAAGTTTGCGATCTTCGCTAACTTAGGGTGCAGGCCCAATTTAACGATTTGTCCTTGGTTATCTAATGCTGTTTGAGTAATAGGAACCACGCTTGACTGACTGACTGCGATGGCTGGGCGTGTCAGCTTGTATTCGTCGTAATGATATTGATCCATTGGGATCACCGTATTCACTGAATCATTGCCCCCCGCGAGATAAATACAGACCAAAGCTTTAAAGTCATCAGATTGATTCGCACTTGATACATTAGGCAATAGACTACCGACAGTCAGACCGCCAAATGATGTGAGTAGTGAACGTCTGGAAATGTTCATAATCGTTTGTCCCTAGTCTTGAATAAAAAACTCATCACTGGCCAATGAAATGGTGACAGCATGATAGATTCGTGTTGTTGCGGTTGCGTCTTTAGGTTGAAGGTTAAGGCCATCAATAATTGAAGTTCGTAGCTGTTCGGACATCGTTCCTCCAAATAGACGCGCATCGATAAGGTTGAGGAGTTTATTAGAGTCATAGGCTACCTCTTGTAAATCACTAAGCGGCAAGCTGAGATCATAACTAGGCCTATAGCCTACATAGCTACTAAGGTAGTTAATTAAATCAACATAACTTGCCCAGGTGAGTATCTCCGTTTCTGGAGCAACCATATTGAAATCGCTCAGTGGCCCTACGGGTTGGTAATTGGGCGAATAAAAATTAAAGACAGAAGGAGACCCGACTGGCTCTTGATGGACATTAACCATGATTCTATTGGCATCACTGATTCGTTCTGAAGAGAGCTGAGCGTCAAAAGCCCGGTGGAAGTGGGTAGCAACAATAATGGGTTCCTTTATCTTATTTCCTGACCCATTTTGAGCATCTGGGTCCAGAATGATGGCCCTAAAAATGGATTTCAGATTTCCACGAACGCCATTACCATCATCATCAAAGACATCAGCAACACGCTCAACGTATTCTGGGCTAGGGTTTGAAGTGACAAGGCGTTGAATCAGTAAACGAGAGACAAAAGGCGCAGTGTTTGAATGATTGAATAAAATGTCTATCACCGAAGAGAGATCTTGATAAGGGGTTTGCCCTGCTGGAATATGGTACCCAAGCACTTCTTTTGAGCCAGTATCATGATACTGATTGAGGCTGATCATCGGTTTGGTAAATGCCCAGTCATCATGACGCCAACCCGTAAGAGCACGAGCAACTTCTTCAATGTCTGACTGGGTGTATGTAGGGATAGGAGCGCCATCTTTTTGCCTCATAGAGCCATCTTGATTGAGTTCATATAAACCGATGGTGAAAAGTTGCATTACCTCCCTAGCAAAGTTCTCATCGGGAAAGCTATTCAGTTTTAGATCCGCTTTTTTGCTGCCATTCATCGATAAATAAGTGCCCATTACAGGATGAAGCGCTGTTTTTTCGAGCAATTCTCGATAGTTTCCAAAGGCATTGTTTACTAGGATGTCGTAGTAAATACTTAATGCTTCAGAACGAGAACTCAGTTTTTTATGGGCCCTTGATACGACGAGTATCTGGCTCAACGCATAAGCCGCTCTTTGTCTAAATTGATCATCCGAATAGAGTGCAATTTGATACCATGCGTTTTTATGGTTACGCTGTGCCTGTCCAGGAAATGGTGTTCTAAACAGTTGATGGTGGGATGTGGCTGGTAATGACGTTTGGTGCTCAATCCATCCTTCTACGTTCATCCATCGTATTGTGCTTAGATCATTTTGTGTTGGTCCGAACGTGGTTTGTTCTAATGTTCGATAAGCTTGCTTGTCGGAAAGAAAGGGTTCTTCAGCTCTAATTGTCCCTATTCCCGTGAAACTGACAAATATAGAACATGTCAGCAACCATCCGAAAATGGATTGAGTTCTGATCATCTGAATCTCACTTAGTACAGTTGTACAATATTCTGTTAGAAAGGGTCTAAGTCATATGTCAACGAAATATTTGTCTTATTATTGAGAATTGAGTTAAATATTCGTTTCGAAATAAATTATAGAGTAATTAGTATGTTAGGTGAGTGAATTATGTTGTTGCAGTAGAGATAGCTCGAAATACTGACTCTATGTGACTGTATTCAATTACAAAAAATAAAAAGTATGAATTTATCTACTAGGATAGAAACAACGTCTATTTTAAATGATTATTATTTTTGAGACGAAAAATCATGCCGTTAAAGTTGCAACGGCTCGATGAATCTGATGGTTTAGAAACTGTATTTGTTTGAATCAAAGGGAATTAAATGAAAACTATAGGAATGATTGGCGGTATGAGCTGGGAGTCCACGGTAAGCTACTATCAGTCGATTAATCGAGGTATTAACCATGCTTTGGGTGGGCTGCATTCTGCAAACATAGTAATGGTGAGTGTCGATTTTTCTGAAGTCGAAAAGTACCAAGCGAATAACGATTGGGACAAAGCGGCTGAGCTGTTAGCCAACGCCGCTCAAGTGCTAGAGAAAGCCGGAGCGGACTTTTTCCTGATATGTACTAACACCATGCACAAAGTGGCTGAAAAAGTGCAATCTCAAGTGAGCATCCCTTTGCTTCATATTGCAGACGCTACGGGTCAAAAGTTGCAAATTCATGAGATAAAAAAAGTCGGCCTTTTAGGGACGGCATTCACAATGGAAGAAGATTTCTATAAAGGGTATTTAACGCGAGAATATGGCATCGAGGTGGTTGTTCCTAACGGTGTGCAAAGACGTCTCGTTCACGATTCCATCTATAATGAATTGTGTAAAGGCATCTTCTCTGGACGAACAAAGCATGATTTTAAGACCATCATGCAAGACCTTCACCAGCAAGGAGCGCAAGCCGTTATATTAGGTTGTACTGAGATTGGTTTGCTTATCCAGCAACAAGATAACAGCATTATGTTGTTCGATACGGCCGCGATTCATGCAGAGCAAGCGGTCATTCGTGCATTGACATAGACACGAATTAGAGAATCAGACATCACTGAGATTCAGAATAGTAGGCGGCAATGTCCTTTAAGTCATCATCGCTCAGTTTTTGAAGCTGCGCTTGCATCATGCTTGCTAATGGACCGGCCCGTTCTCCGTTTTGATACGCTTTCATCGCATTGAAGAGATAGGTAGGGTCCTGTCCTTGAATATTAGGGTAAGAGGTATTGTCTGTGATCCCATTGGTTCCATGGCAGTAGACACAGCTAGGTGACTTGATCTTGCCAAGCTTTGCGTCACCAAAAGCGTCACCAAAATCACTCGAAAGGGTAGGAGTGCTTAGTAAAATCAGGAATGCAATAGCGCGTTTTTTCATTCTAGGTGTTCGTTTTATTAATAAAAAAACAAAGATAAAGCTTCCCCCTAGGGGAAGCTCAATACAACGACAGGGTTATTTATATCTGCTCAGCGATTTTTGCCACCAATACCTCAATATCTTCAGAAGAAACGTCTCGATGAGTCACGAATCGCACAGGATTACCCGCTGAAATCAGTATCCCTTGTTCTTCTAAATGATCTTTTATTGCCATAATGTCGATGTGCTCGGCAAGCTTGGCGATGACGATATTCGTTTCCACTTTGTCGACGTTCACATCAAAACCATCAAGTTGATTTATTTTCTCAGCAAGCAGCTTGGCATTAGCGTGATCCGTTGCTAGCTGATCGATATGTTCAGTCAAGGCTATCTTACCCGCCGCTGCCAAAATACCGGCTTGGCGCATGCCACCCCCTAGCATTTTGCGAATCCGTCTCGCTTTCTGAATGGTTTCTTTGTTACCCAGCAGCAATGAACCAATGGGTGCGCCAAGTCCTTTTGAAAGACAGATAGTCATCGAATCAAAGTGCTTGGCTATTTCTGTCACATCAACACCGAGAGCAACAGCAGCGTTATAAACACGAGCACCATCTAGGTGAAGAGCCAAACCATGTAAGTTAACAAATTCTCTAGCCTCAGAGAGATAAGAGAGTGGGAGTACTTTTCCGCTGATGGTATTTTCTAAACTTAAAAGCTTGGTTTGAGCGAAATGACTGTCGTCTGGCTTAATGGCTGCCGCGAGCTTGGAAAAATCCAACGTGCCGTCAGGGTTGTTTTCAATCGGCTGCGGTTGAATCGATCCTAAAACGGCGGCTCCGCCTGCTTCGTAACGGTAGTTATGTGCCTGCTGTCCACAAAGATATTCGTCCCCACGTCCACAATGAGCCATGATGCCGAGTAAATTGGCTTGTGTACCTGAAGAGGTAAAAAGCGCGTCTTCAAAGCCATGTCGCTCTGCGGCCCAGTTTTCTAGTTCATTGACGGTAGGGTCATCGCCATAAACATCATCTCCGACTAATGCATTAGCCATGGCTTCGCGCATTTTCTGGGTGGGTCTAGTAACCGTGTCTGATCTGAAATCCATGAATATCTCCTATAGATAACCGCAAAGTATCGCTTTACTTAAGCAAGCGATGGTTTTGGCATCCGTAATGGTGTCGTTGATAATAAGTTGTTGTAACTGCTCTACGGTCATTGTGACCACTTCAATCACTTCGTCGTCATCACATTCGTATCGTTGTGATTTTGACAGCGACTTTGCGACGTATAAGTGCTGAATCTCGTCGCAAAACCCTGCAAGTGGGGTGACTTGTCCTAGGGGAAACCATTCGTTAGCGCTATAGCCGGTTTCCTCTTCCAACTCACGTAATGCACACTGTTGGGGTTGTTCGCCTTGCTCAATGGTTCCTGCGGGAAGCTCTAGAAGCCATTTACCTAGAGAGGGGCGAAACTGGTTGATTAAAATGACGTTACCATCGGCAGTGATAGGAAGTATCACCGCTGCGCCTGGGTGCGCTATTGTGGTATGCGCTATGGTGTGACCATTTGGCAAGCGAATATTTTCTTCAATAAGAGAAATTTGCTTCCATGTATGAATGAGTTTACTCATGCCAATCAGTGACTTCCATGTAAAAAAATGAACGAACAACAATAGCGAGATTTGGAGCCTAAAGATAGCTGAAATATCGATGGCTCCAATGAAGCTCGATTCATCGTCAAGTTTGTATAATCGAAAACACAGTTTGCAATGATAATAGAGGGATATTCTCTGCTATAACTGCCAGTTAGTAGTAAAAATACACTTGTAACAAAGTAATAACAAATGTATAAACATATGATTCACAGGTCGTGTGTTTTTTTTAGGAGCCGAGAAATGATAAGCCCAAACCCTGCATCTCATTCACAAAAAGCGTTGCTTTCCGAGCGAATTAATAAGCTCGCACACGCTCTTTCTGACGGGGTTTACGAAAGAGAAGACACCATTAAATTGTGCTTATTAGCGGCATTGGCAGGTGAAAGTGTTTTTCTATTGGGCCCTCCTGGAATTGCAAAAAGCTTGATAGCAAAGCGATTGATTCAAGCGTTCGATAATTCAAGCTATTTTGAGTATTTGATGACGCGCTTCTCTACGCCTGAAGAAGTGTTTGGCCCCCTCAGCATCCAAGAATTGAAAGATAATGGACGATATGTTCGTTTGACGAATGGGTACTTACCCACTTCACAAATTGTTTTTCTAGATGAGATCTGGAAAGCCGGCCCTGCCATTTTGAATACACTACTGACGGTGGTGAATGAAAAAACCTTTAAAAATGGCAGTGATATTGAACGCGTACCAATGCGATTACTTATTTCGGCATCGAATGAACTCCCTGATGAAGACAGTGGTTTAGAAGCTCTTTATGACCGTATGTTGGTTCGAGTGTTCATCAATCGTATTCAAAACAAGCAAAATTTTAAATCTATGTTGACGGTTGGCACGCAGCAAGAAGCCAAAATTCCGGAAGGCTTAGCGATTACCGATGAGGAATATCATAAATGGCAAGCCGAGTTTGATCAGCTTGAATTATCCGATTCTGTTTTTGAAAAATTGTTCAAACTTAAATCAATGGTTGAAGGAAAAGACGACGCACAAGAAATCTTGACGGACACCGACAGCTATGTATCTGACCGTCGATGGAAAAAAGCGGTACGACTTCTTAAAGCGAGTGCTTTTTTCAATGGGCGCAGTTCGATCAACCCATTAGATCTTTTGTTATTGCAAGACTGCTTATGGAACAGCCCTGAATCACGTGACAATGTTCGTAGCATTATTCGAGACTTTGCATTGCATCATGCTTTTGATCAGCAAGATGTCGAACTTCAGATATCTATGTGTCGTGAAGAGCTTGAAGATATACAGACGCACATTGAATCGACTTATAGCGTTGTTTTGTCACAAGATGCGCCAACCGGGCTGCTCAAAAAGCACGTTCAGCACTATGACATTTCGAGCGCGAACAGTTACCAAGTCGGCACAACGAAAGGCCTCATTAAACTGGTATTGCTGCAATCCAATATGTCGGTATCAGAATCGGACAAAGGCGACAGCCGCTGGGTTTATTTACCAAAGAATGATTTGAGCAAAGTGATCAAAGAAGGAGGCGGTGAAATTTACGGTTACGTGAATCAGAACACCAATATCTGCCGCCTAACGTTCGACGTTGATGCTGAAAACCATTTAGTGATCAAAGACATTGCGAATCGCGGTGTACTGGTGGCGCTTGCTGACAAAGAAGGGCTAGACTCGTCGTTGTATCAGCAGTGGAGCACAAAAGCGGATGAAGCGATGACGCAATTGCAGAATGCTGACTATCATTTAAGAAAGGTACGCTCAGATTTCCATGGGGCTTTACCACACAGTTTTATCGATACTGATCTTCCAACAACGATGGAAGTTGGCTTACAAGAGTTGCTGACTCAGTTAGAAGCAACCAAAGTTGAATGCGAAAAAACCGTATTTCGCGTGAAGCACCTTGATGAGTTTTTTGCTTAGGAGCCCCCTATGTTAGGAGCCGATGGACTTAACCTTGTTGTTATGATTGCAGAGTCAGGTATTGTTGACACTGCGGTCAATGATCTGGTGGCACGTTCTCAAGTCATGATGATGGCTGAAAACAGAGGCGTAAAAACGTCTGTTAAAGGTCACCTTCATAAGTGGGGAACGGGTGTAAAGCGTCGAATTACTAAGGTGTGCGAAACGGATCGCTTTAAGCATGAGTTGTCGTTGTATCAAGATGTTATCCACTGGGATGAAGAGACATTCTTTGAAAACCTAAATGATGTCGTCAAACAGCTAGAATGGCATTCCGCTTTCTATCTACAAGCTCGTCGTTTGATTGAAAAAAACAAAGGGATTAATAACCCGATGTTTCCGCATTACTTTTGTGATCAATGGTACAAAAGCCTATCTGATACACTAAAAAAAGCGCAGATTTCAGAGCTTGAAGCCAGTAAAGAAAAAGCATTAAAAGATCTTTATCAAAGAATGGAAACGATAAAGAACATGGACAGAGTGACTGAAACGGGCAGTGAAATCAGTGTTGGTAGACTCTGGGATATGGCCTCTGCTAAGTTGAGTAAAACCGATCTGACGGTGATGCGAAAACACGCAGAGTACCTCAGTAAAAATAAAGGTTTGCAAGACATCGCAGAGCAGCTTGGCCGAATGGCGGGTGAGGTCGATGATCCTGATTTGAATGTAACACCGGCTGAAGAATTGCAAATGGTGGAAGAAAAATCAGATGAAGCAACAGACGATATTGTCGGAATTCATGAAAGTGACGACCTGAATAAACTATTACCCAACGAAACCATGTTCTTGGCGTATCCAGAGCTTGAAGTTGTTTTCTATAAACATCTCGTGGATAAGCGTCTGCTTAACTATAAAGTCGCGGGTAAATCTCGAACCTTGCGAAAGGTAAAAGCGCATGTTCCAGACAGCAAGCAAATCGATGTTGAAAAGGGTCCTTTTGTCATTTGTATTGATGCCTCAGGTTCAATGAAAGGGTCTCCAGAGCAGTCTGCAAAGGCCATCGCGTATGCGCTGATGCAAATTGCCCTAGCTGAAGAACGAGACTGTTTTGTTATCTTATTTTCTACAGAACAAATCACTTACGAGCTGACAAAACAAGACGGCCTTCGAGAAGCGAGTGATTTTCTAGCCTATAGCTTTCATGGCGGAACCGATTTTGAAAAAGCGATCATGACATCGATTGAAACCATGGAAGGCAGCAAATACAAAAACGCTGATTTAGTCGTGGTCTCGGATTTTATCGCGCCTAAACAATCCGACGAATTACAACAAAAAGTCGACCTGCTGAAAACCAAGAAAAACCGTTTCCATGCGGTGAGTGTGTCTAAATACGGGAATCCACAGCTAATGGAAATGTTTGATCACTGCTGGGCTTATCACCCAAGTTTAATGGGACGGTTGATGAAACAGTGGTAATTCGTCATCATTCCGAGCGATAGTTCATCGAATCGCTGTAAAACTGGGCAAACAAATCTTTTTTTTCGTTTTTTGTTTGACTATCAGGCCTCAATCCGTAAAGTATGCATCCAACGCAACGGCACTAAGTTCGCTTACTTTAGCGAGTTAACGTGTTGAAACATAAAGCGTTGTGAAATTGAAAAATTGCACATGGCGTGTTGGCAGAGTGGCTATGCAGCGGATTGCAAATCCGTGGACCTCGGTTCGACTCCGGGACGCGCCTCCATTTTTTAGAGAATGGAAATCTAAGCGATACTAGCTCAGTTGGTAGAGCGCAACCTTGCCAAGGTTGAGGTCATCGGTTCGAACCCGATGTATCGCTCCAAATTTAAAGATATTGCATGAGTGATATTCTGTAATATCAAGATGGTGTCTAACTCTCTCAGTGACATGAGAGCCGTTGATTAGAAGCATCGCAACAAGTTTTGCGTGCCCTGGTGGTGGAATTGGTAGACACAAGGGATTTAAAATCCCTCGGCGTTCGCGCTGTGCCGGTTCAAGTCCGGCCCGGGGCACCATCTAATAATACGTTACGCCTTACGGTGTATTGATAGAAAAACGAATAAGGCGTGTTGGCAGAGTGGCTATGCAGCGGATTGCAAATCCGTGGACCTCGGTTCGACTCCGGGACGCGCCTCCATTTTTTAGAGAATGGAAATCTAAGCGATACTAGCTCAGTTGGTAGAGCGCAACCTTGCCAAGGTTGAGGTCATCGGTTCGAACCCGATGTATCGCTCCAAATTTAAAGATATTGCACGAGTGCTTTCTGTAATATCAAGATGGTGTCTAACTCTCTCAGTGACATGAGAGCCGTTGATTAGAAGCATCGCAATAAGTTTTGCGTGCCCTGGTGGTGGAATTGGTAGACACAAGGGATTTAAAATCCCTCGGCGTTCGCGCTGTGCCGGTTCAAGTCCGGCCCGGGGCACCATCTATTATTAAGCCCAATCAGAAATGATTGGGCTTTTTTCTATTTCGAGATCGCTCTGTTAACTCAATGGTCTATTCCTCTCATCGTTGACGTGAATTGAGTGGGCATGATTACGTCACTAGAGCTCTGTGTGGTATTTTTGAAACTCAAGATGGAAAGACATACCGCCATTGTGGTTGGATTGCGCTGAAATTTTCCCCTTCATATCTCGCATGCTGTTCATTGAAATCGAAAGGCCCAAACCTAACCCATCGCCAATTTTCTTTGTGGTGTGAAAGGGTTCAAAAATATAAGAAAGTTCATTGGAACTGACACCACATCCGTTGTCTATGAGCGAAAGGAAAACGCGGTTATCTTCGCTGTGTGCATTAATAAGAAGCTGAGGGTTGATGGTGCCTTTCATTGCATCACAAGCATTCACCACCAGATTGCCGATGACTTGTCTAACTCGTTGATCTTCGCCTAATACGGTCGTAACATCCGCTGAAATTCGAATTCGGACGTCGATAGATCTCAGCCTATCCTGGTAAATTCGTAAGGTCTCTTCCAGTACCGTAAGTAGCGGGATTTCTTGCAGCTGTTCAGGGCGGTTGAACGCAAACGATTTAAGCTGAGTGGTCATTTTCGCCATTCGATCGATGAGGCTATGCACCAATTTATTGTTGGCTTTGAGCAGTTGTGTCTCGCCACGTTCCATGAGTAAATCATTACTGGTTAATAGCGTTCGAAGACCAGTAAGCGGCTGGTTAAGTTCATGGGTTATGGCGCTCGACATCCGACCTAAAGCGGCCATTTTACTGATCTCTATGAGTTCCTTTTGTGCCGACTTTAACTCTTCGGTACGTTGTTCCACTCTTTCTCGTAGGTCATTGTTGACATTTTTTAGCGCTATTTCTGCTTTCTTACGCTTACTGATATCAATCACTGTGACTAAGTAGTGATCAAGGCTGTGCCAGCGTAAGCTTGTTATAGAGAACAGAACCGGAAAAACGCTACCATCACTGCGCCGCGCCATGGTTTCTGCGCTGTTGATCTCAGCAAGATCGTGGTGTTGACTTAAATTTTGAAGCAGTGGAAGTATCGTAGAATCACCGCGACTGGTTTCAAACAGCTTCCATGCAGCGAGATTGTTGACCATAGAATTTGAAAGATTAAAGTAACGCATGGCCATAGGGTTAATATCGGAAACCACGCCCTTCTCGGTTAACAACAATATGCCGACCTGAGTTTTGTTTATCATTTGAGTCAAGCGTTCTTGAGAGCTCTCTATGAGCTTTTGTATACGAAGTTGACTCAGATGCTTTTGGTGACGTAAACGGCCGATAACAAAAAGAAGAATGAAAAACAAACAACAACCCACCGCGGCCCAACTGATCCAAGAGACGGTGTGTTCTACCGCTTTTAATGGAGTGAGGTAAGTCAGCTTCCACTCTAGGTCATCGAGAGTGACGGATTGGGTCATGTACTTCTCACCAAACACCTTCACACGGGTAATCGATGTCCCATTATAGAGTTGGTCATGGATCAGCAGATTAGAAAGGTTACTTAACTGATTGAGTTTGAGGACATCTAATTCACGGCTACTGGATAAGAAAAAGGCATGACTTCGATCCTGAAAGAAGATGATTTCATTGTCCGCAAACCATTGTTCAGTGAGGAAACTAAGATCGACTTGCACCACTGCAATGCCGACCAGCTCGAAGTGACTTTGAATTGGGGCAGCTAAAAAGTAATGAGGGGTTGTATCGGTAACCTGAGTGATGATGGTTAGGCTATCAGGATCTTGCTTGACTTGAGTAGAGATCAATGTGGCTTTTGATGCATCAAGAGCAAGATCAGACAGACTGGATATCAGCATTTCTCCATCATCTGAGAGTATATACCAGCCCTTAGTATTGGCGGCTTTATCCAGTTGAATGAGTTGTGCTTTCAGTTCTGCTTCCAGCGGTTCTTTAAGATGAGTTTCTCCTTCAAGAAAGGTCAACACTTCGGGCTCATTGGTGATTAAAAAAGGCAGATGAGAAAATCGTCTTAATGCATGCCTAATCTCACCCACGTAATCCAACAGTCTTTGCTCGATATTGGTTTGCGCTTGAGAAAGCAGCCATTGCGTCGCGATGAAGCGCCCGGATCCCAAGCTGATATACATCAACAACACCACCATTAAGGTCAAACCGAGTTTTCGTCTAAGTGACATGCCTATGCCTTATAATTCGTCCTGCCACTTAGATAACTATATGCCCCCGATATGTTAAAGGTTTGTTGTCAAGAACTGGGAGCTAGCTCCTTTTATAGATTGGAAATATTCCCTACCGTAGAGAGAGACTGAATGGATTTGAGACGGCTTAAATGAATCAAGAAATAATCGCAGAAATTGCACTGGTTGAAGACGATGATATCGTTCGACGTGCGACATGCCAATGGTTGGAACTCGCAGGTTACTCGGTGCAGGCATTTGAATCAGCCCAGGACGCACTCAGTGCAATCGAAACAACCGATTTTAAAGCGATTATCACCGATGTAAGACTGCCTGACATGAGTGGCCTTGAGTTGCTGTCTACACTCATTGAAAATCAAAATCAAACGCCTGTCATATTGGTGACAGGCCACGGTGATGTTGATATGGCAGTGAACGCCTTACAGCTTGGCGCCTATGACTTCATTGAGAAACCGTTTCATCCAGAGCGCTTGTCTAATACGGTTAATGAAGCGGTAGAGAAGTATCAAGCTCAATGCGACAAGACAGGAAGAGCGTCATATTTAAACAACCTCACTGGCATAGAGAAAGTGTTGATAGGGCGCAGTAAGGTGATTCGTGAGCTTCGTACTCAGGTGGCCAAAATAGCGGCGATTGATACCAACGTGATCATTTACGGTGAAACTGGCTGTGGTAAAGAGTTGGTCGCGAGTTGTCTGCACTATGAAAGTTCAAGAAAGGATCACCATCTTGTCGCGTTGAATTGCGGTGCGATTCCCGAACACCTGTTTGAAAGTGAACTGTTCGGACACGAGGCTGGCGCGTTTACGGGCGCTGTGAAGCGGCGAATCGGCAAACTAGAATACGCAGACAAAGGGACACTGTTTCTTGATGAAATAGAAAGTATGCCACTCGCTATGCAGGTCAAAGTTCTAAGGTCATTGCAAGATCATGTTATAGAGCGGGTAGGAAGCAATACTCAATTGAACGTCAACCTCCGAGTTATTGCGGCCGCGAAAGAGGACTTGCTGGGGCATGAACAATTTCGGCCGGATTTGTTCTATCGCCTAAATGTGGCTCAATTGTATTTACCCCCTTTGAGAGAGCGTGAAGATGACGCATTGGTGCTGTTTGAGTACTTTACTCGCGAGGCCAATAAAGAGACACGTAACATGAGTGATGCCGATGCAAAGGCGTTACTCGCATATTCCTGGCCAGGCAACGTAAGAGAGCTTAGAAACGTTGCTATCCGATTTGCATTGGATGAGAGCATGTCAGTGGGTGAGATTTTATCGTGTCGTCCTAATTCTCAAATAGAGCAAAGCAGTGTCGGTCTTCCACTCGCCATACAAATGGAAACATTTGAACGACAAATCATTTTAGACGCGCTTACACGCTGTAATGGCTGTATTTCTGATGTAATGAAAGAGTTGGATCTACCAAGAAGAACGTTGAATCAAAAAATGCAGAAATACTCGTTAAATCGTTCGGATTACACAACATAAATAGCCTGGAAAGGTCGTACTTAGTATGCCATGCATGCTCACAGCCTGTTATTTTGAACATTTATTCTTAGTTCTTAGTTCTGAGCGGATAATGGATGTCCAGCAGCAGCAGTAGAATCAGCGATAGGCAAAAATTCGCTCACTGTTTATTTAACCAAATGTTAACATTGATCACAAATTTCGTCATGGTGTGATAGGGATTACGTTAATTATCGGTTTATACGCGATTGCTATAGGCGAAATATTGCTTACTATTGATGCTCTCGATAAGCAAGATTTTGCTCATTTTACTGGTGATTATAGATAAAGATCAATTAAAACAAGTGCTTATTTTTTGGCATCGTACTTGCTATAAAGATGTTAAATGTTAATGAAATGATAACGTGAAACATCACATGGAGAGTAAAAGATGAAAATGAATAAGTTGATGAAAACTTTGATCGTTGGTGCCGCTTCACTCGGCTTTGCGGTTAATGTTGCTGCTGCCGATCAGCGCAGTTACATACTCGCGACCGCTTCAACAGGCGGTACTTATTACCCAGTAGGTGTTGCACTGGCGACGCTAAGCAAAATCAAACTTACCCAAAAACATCAGTTTTCGCTGTCTGCGATCAGTTCCGCTGGATCGGGCGAGAACGTGAAGCTTCTTAATGAAAACGAAGCTCAATTTGCCATTCTACAAGGGCTTTACGGAGCATGGGCTTGGGGTGGTGAAGGTCCATATAAAGAGCGTCAAGACAAACTGCGCTCTGTGTCGATGTTATGGCAAAACGTGGAGCACTTGATTGTTCGTTCTGAATTTGTTGAAACAGGGACAGTGAGTGACCTAGCCAATCTGAAAGGTGAGAAGTTTTCTATTGGTAAAAAGAATTCGGGTACTGAAAATTCAGGACGCCAGATCATGAAAGGGTTGTCGGTGGATCCAGACCAATTCAGCTTGGCTTACATGGGTTATGGCGGCAGTGCCAGTGCCTTACAAAATGGCACCATAGATGGCATGAATACACCCGCAGGTGTTCCCGTTGGTGCGGTGACTCAAGCTTTTGCAGCGCTGGGTAAAGACATCCAAATTCTTTCGTTTACTGATGAGCAGATTAAACAGGCGAATGGACAATACAGTTTGTGGACGAAATATGAAATCCCTGCGAACACCTACCCTGGTATCGATAAGCCGATCACCACCATTGCGCAACCCAACTTCCTAGCGGTAAGAGAAGACATTTCGGAAGAAGATGTGTATCAATTGA
Source organism: Vibrio sp. YMD68 (assembly GCF_029958905.1). NCBI lineage: Bacteria > Pseudomonadati > Pseudomonadota > Gammaproteobacteria > Vibrionales > Vibrionaceae > Vibrio > Vibrio sp. YMD68. Next base: position 790,086 of record NZ_CP124613.1, read on the forward strand.
CTAAGGCGATCTATGAAAACCTTGCATTCCTTCAAGGTATTCATAAAGCGACAAAGGCGATGGCGATAGAAAAAGCGATTTCTGGTTTGCCAGTACCACTTCATCCTGGTGCGGCGCGTTTCTATAAAGAAATGGGCGTCAATATCCCATCTGAGCTTATTTTAAACTAGCCCACACTCGTCCAACCCCAACTCGCTCTCTTAACTGCATGGTTAAAAGAGCGAGTCATTCTATTGCCAATTGAGACGTGTTAGAGGTCAGCATGAGCAACGAAGTAGAACAAGAACTTCAAAAATTTGAATTACCAACTCGAACCGATTTCCCCTGGGTAACCAGCGCCATTACGGGTTTGGGTGTCGTTTTATCACTTTTGCATATTTGGTTTAACACCTTTTCAACGCTTCCCGAACTTTGGGTGTCAGCCACACACTTTGCAGGGTTCGCTGTGATATGCGCCTTGTGGTGTCCCGCTCATGTTTCTTTGAAAAACAGTCAGCTAGCGTTAGCGGTTGATGTTGTTATCGCCTTGGGTGCATTCGCCTGTTTACTGTACATTCCGTACGCGGAAGACGCCTTGTATCAACGAGGTGTAAAGTTTGTAGCCAGCGACTGGTTTTTTGCGATTTTGGCGATCAGTATCGTTATTGAACTTATACGACGAACCATGGGTTGGTTCATCCCGATTTTGATTCTAGTGTGTTTGAGTTATGTGGTTCTATGGGGGCAATGGGCTTCTGGGATATTCCACTTTCCGGGCCTCAGCATGGAAACCTTGCTGTATCGAAGTTTCTATTCATCGGAAGGCATGTTTGGGTCTATTTCTCGTATCAGTTGGTCATTTGTTTTCATGTTCATTCTCTTTGGCGCCTTTTTGGTTCGCTCGGGCGTGGGCGATTACATCATCAATGTTGCTCGCGCTGCCGCTGGGAAAGTCATTGGTGGCCCAGGGTTTATTGCGGTGATTGGGTCGGGCCTTATGGGTTCGGTCTCGGGCTCTAGCGTGGCTAATACCGTATCGACGGGTGTGATTAGTATTCCTCTGATGAAAAAAGCCGGTTTTCCATCTCGCTTTGCTGCCGGTGTTGAAGCCGCGGCCTCTACCGGTGGGCAGTTAATGCCTCCAGTAATGGGCGCAGGTGCGTTTATTATGGCCTCTTACACCCAGATCCCTTACGTTGATATCATTGCGGTGTCTTTTGTTCCTGCTCTGATTTATTTCTTGTCCGTGGCGTTTTTTGTACGTATTGAAGCAAAACGTAGCGGAGTGCAGAAAATCAGCACCAGTGAAATTTCTCTTACGCGAGTCCTCTTATCCGGTTGGCACAACCTCATTCCATTAGTGGTACTGGTGACTTTATTGGTCCAAGGATTTACCCCAACCTATGCTGCGGGTATCTCTATCGTGTCGGTTATCGTGTCATCTTGGTTCTCTAAAAATCATAAAATGGGCCCTAAAGCGATCGTAGAAGCCTTGTCTCAGGGGGCAAAAAATATGGCTACGACAGCGGTGTTGTTGGTCGGTATTGGTCTTGTGATTAACGTGATCAGTACCACGGGTATTGGTAACACATTCTCTCTTATGATTAACGAGTGGGCTAACGGTAGCTTACTGATGATGCTAGTGTTGATTGCTTTGGCGTCATTGATTCTTGGTATGGGTTTACCCGTAACGGCGGCCTATATCGTATTGGGTACCTTGTCTGCACCAGCGCTGTATAAATTGATCGCTGAAAGCCAGTTATTGGACCTCATGATTTCAGGTAATTTACCGGAACAAGCAAAAGCGATATTCATGCTAGCCGCGCCAGAAAAGCTAACATTATTGAATGCACCAATGGCGTTAGAAACGGCGAAAGAAATGCTTGCCTTGGTCCCGGCTGACTTTGTTGAAACATTACTTGAGCAGAGTTTGGGTATTGAAGCCGTCGGCTTAGCGTTGTTAGCGGCTCACCTAATTATCTTTTGGTTGTCTCAAGACAGTAATGTGACTCCGCCAGTCTGTTTAACAGCATTTGCAGCGGCCACCATTGCTAAAACACCACCCATGAGAACGGGTCTGACGGCTTGGAAAATTGCGAAAGGTCTCTACTTAGTGCCTTTATTGATCGCCTACACCAGCTTAGTCAGCTGGGATGTCGCGAGCGTGCTAACTGTCGGTTTCTTCGCGATTATCGGCACTTATGCGTTCATTGGCGCGATAGAAGGCTATCTGGAAGGTGAACTGAACTGGATGCTGAGAGTCGTTCTGGTGATCGTCGGTATCGTTCTAGTCTGGGCTGACATTTCACTATGGATTCGCCTGCTGGCTTGTGGCCTATTTGTCGCAATCTTTGTTCACAGTGGGCGGTTGTATGACAAGCAACAAATTAACTCAATGACTCCTAATCAGAAGGCCGTTTAAGTGATGGGCAAAGAATATGATTATCTTGTTGTGGGCGGTGGCATTGTCGGCGTTTCCACAGCATGGCAACTCAAAAGTCGTTTCCCAAACAAATCCATCTTGTTGATTGAGAAAGAAAGCGGTTGGGCAAAGCATCAAACGGGGCACAATAGTGGCGTCATTCATGCGGGTGTCTATTACGCTCCCGGCAGTTTGAAAGCAGAGTTTTGCAAAAAAGGCGAACAGCAGACCAAGGCATTCTGCGCTAAGCATGATATCAAGGTTGAAAACTGTGGGAAGCTATTGGTCGCGACTTCTGCACTGGAGCTCGATCGTATGGTGGATTTGTATGCACGTTGTAAAACCAATCAAATCGATGTGGAATTGCTTGATAAAAATCAACTGAGCGAGGCAGAACCTAACATTGTTGGGCTAGGTGCCATCTTGGTGAAATCAACCAGCATTGTTGATTACCGACAAGTAACCCAAAAGATGGTGGAGCAATTCATGGCTCTCGGAGGAGATGTGAGCCTTAAAACCGAAGTGATAGGTGCGCATGAATCGACGTCTCATATTCAGCTTGATACCCGTTTAGATGGCGTCGACACTTCATTTGTTGGCAAGTTTCTGGTGACGTGCAGCGGTTTGATGGCAGACAGAATGACGAAGATGCTCAACATCGATGGCGACTTTCAAATCATTCCTTACCGCGGTGAGTATTATCAGCTCGCCGCAAAACACAATAACGTAGTAAACCATCTGATTTATCCGATTCCTGATCCTGATTTGCCTTTTTTGGGTGTCCATTTAACCCGTATGATTGATGGTTCGGTGACGGTTGGGCCAAATGCGGTTCAAGGTTGGAAGCGAGAAGGGTATGGCAACATTAACTTTAGCGTTAAAGATACCATGCAAATGCTGGGCTATTCAGGGTTCTGGAAAGTCACACAAAAGAACCTTAGAACGGGTTTGAAGGAGTGGAAAAACTCGTTATGGAAGCCGGGTTACCTTAAATTGGTGAACAAATACTGCCCAGCAATCGAACTCGATGACTTACAGGCCTATCCAGCGGGAGTTAGAGCACAGGCTGTGTTGTCTGACGGAACATTGGTCCATGATTTCTTATTTGCAAACAGTATGCGAAGCCTGCATGTCTGTAACGCGCCTTCCCCTGCGGCGACCTCAGCGATTCCCATTGGCGAATACATTTGCGATAAAATAGTCGAATCATCGTTCGATTAAATCAACACGCCCTAATAACACTGGGTATAAGCCGTTATGATTTTGTTTCAACGAGACAAGGGTATAGAATAAAGACCGTTTTTAAGCCAATCGGATCTTCCATGGAAAATATAGCGGTTTTAGTTGATGTACAAAACGTGTATTACACGACTCGTGATAAATATCGTCGTAACTTCGACTACAACCAGTTTTGGCATGTAGCAACAGCAGGTTGTCACGTTGCTCAAGCGAATGCCTACGCAATCTCAAGTAAAGATCCTAAACAACGTCAGTTTCACCATATTCTACGAGGCATTGGTTTTAACGTTTGTTTAAAACCTTTCATTCAACGTAAAGATGGCAGTGCGAAAGGGGATTGGGATGTGGGCATTGCCCTTGATGCTTTTGAGCTGGCATCCACGGTAGACAGAGTGATTTTGGTGTCGGGTGATGGCGACTTTTCTATGTTGGTTGATCGAATCAAATCTCGATTTAATAAGCCTGTTGAAGTGTATGGTGTACCGGGCTTAACATCTCAAGATTTGATTGAATCCGCGAGCAAGTTCATACCCATCGATGACGACCTGCTGCTTTAATCATGGCAGCGAATGAAGCAGGCGATGGATTATTGCTGCTCAGTGCTGTCGTTTACTTTATCTGCGCTCAGATCCTGTTCTGTTTGAACGGATTCTGAACTTTCTAAAGCTTTGTTTGCCTCTTCTGCTTCCATTTTTGCTCTTTCAGCTTTAGAAATATAACGAGGCTTATTGCTCGAGTGCAGTTTGGCATTGTGTTGCTTTTGCTTTTTTTTCAATATTTGATTAATTTTCTTTTTACGATTCATCGATAATGCCATAAGGTGTCATTTGGTGGGGGATAATAGAGTTTTTCAGATGATACGGCAAGTTTCCATTCGGTATTCAGAGAGTCGTTATGACGTTTGAACACAGCAATCTATTAACCGATTCATTGCTGACTGAGTTTAAAACGGTTCACTCCATGCTGCTAATCTTTTGTCGGCATCATCATGGCGCGACATCGCTTTGTCAGGAATGCCAGGAACTTGCGGACTACGCGGAAACTAAGCTTGATCGATGCCCATACGGCCAAGAAAAACCAACGTGTAATCGATGTCCCATTCACTGCTATAAGCCGCAACAAAAAGAGCAAATGCGATGGGTGATGCGTTATTCTGGGCCAAAGATGCTTATACCTCATCCCATACTCGCGATTCGCCACTTGATACATGAAAGAAAAACGGTTCCGGAAAAACCGAAGCCTAACGCGTCTAATCGCCACAAGCGACAAAAATAGACGATAAATAAACCGTCAGTAATTTTTAGTACCGATTTATCGTTGTACTTGATGTCATGAATAAACAATAGGTTACGTATGAATAACTTCTATGCAGAAATCACCGGATGGGGAAAGTGCCTACCGCCTTCAGTATTGTCAAACGACGATCTCAGTACCTTTCTCGATACATCAGATGAGTGGATCCGCTCTCGTACCGGAATTGCAGAGCGACGTATTAGCCATGTGAACACCTCTGATATGGCAACCGTTGCGGCCAAGCATGCTCTTGCTAGTGCAGGGCTTGAAGCCAACGATATCGATGTTGTGATTGTGGCGACATGCTCTCCTGATTCACTGATTCCCAATACAGCGTCCTTGGTCTCTAAAAACTTGGGCATTAAAGCGGCGGCCGCGTTTGACTTAAATGCGGCGTGTACCGGATTTGTGTACGGCTTAGAAACCGCGACGCGTTTGATACAAGCTGGAAATTACCGCCATGCTTTGGTCATTGGTGCTGAGAGACTGTCCTTTTTTATTGACTGGACGAAGCGTGATACAGCGGTTTTATTTGGAGACGGTTCTGGCGCAGTTGTTCTGTCGAAAACAGAAGAGAAAGTGGGCCTGCAACAAGCTCGTATTGGTTGTGATGCGGCGGGTCGCGATATTTTAGCTGTTCCTAAGTTCGGCACGTCGATGGACCGTTTTGCCGCTGATAACGGCTATTGGGATTTCAACTTTATTGGTAAAGATATTTTTAAGCGCGCAGTGAAAGGAATGGGTGCGGCATCGAATGAGGTGCTGAGTAACTCACAATTGACTACTGACGACATTGATGTGGTTATTCCACATCAGGCCAACATCCGAATTATTCAAACCTTGTGTGATGTGGCGGGTATTTCTCAAGATAAGGCCTTCGTCAATATTGAACGTTATGGCAACACCTCGGCTGCGACGGTTCCCATTGCGCTTTGTGAAGCGGTAGAACAAGGAAAAGTACAGCCGGGCCATAACCTATTGATGGCAGCGTTTGGAGCGGGTTTAACTTGGGGCGCCGCTCATATTAAATGGGGACAAAGAGTGACCCCACTGGCGAGTAGCGATGCCTGTCTGCCTGAAACCGACAAAACGGCGCTTGAGCTGTTAGAGGTTGCTATCAGTTACTGTAGAGAAAAAAGCGAAGCTGCTAGTCTCTAGGTCTCTAGGTCTTTAGGCCTATAGTTCTTATTTACCTGCCCGTTATAAATAAATAGTAATGATAAAAAATGAACCTCAGTTAATGGGGTTCATTTTTTTACGCCCTAGTATTTTACGCCGAGCTTTGTACGTATTGGCAAATGGTCAGAACCCTTTATTTCAGTAATAGATTGCCTAGAGCATAGTGCCCACCGTTCAGACTTGAGCCAAGTATGGTCGATAGCAATCATAGAAAATGCCGGGGTTGAAAACCCTTGATTCGCGCTAATCGAAGCCGTCAAGTTTGGCCATGAAGCGACAGGCAAAGTCGCAAACCCAGGCAATAGTTGGTTGAATAATGGTGCTTTCGAAGACAAATTGAAGTCGCCGATCACCAGAGTGTCTGGAGAAGGATATTGCTCTACAACCGTTTCAATGGTTCTGATTAAGGCGTTGCGCCGATACCACAGTTCTTTTGAGCGTGGCGATGTTGGGTGAGCTGTAATGATTTGAATCGATTGAGTCGGAGTCAGTTGCCATTCCCCATGAATGATATTTTGCGCGTCGGGTGTATGAAAGAAGGTTACCTCTTTTAAAGGATATCGACTCAATATCAACTGGCTTGATGGGTAGCCAACGGCTGGTTGACCGCCGTAACGATAAGGATAGATATCATCTAGGGTGTAAAATCGCTCTCCTTGCTCTGGAGAGACCTCTTGCAACACAATCAGATCTGCGGGATGTTGAATAAGGTAATTCATGAATGCATTGACGTCTGGGTTGCTGTAAAACAAGTTAAACTGCAACAGTTCAATGGGATTATCCGTTTTACACACTTCACCCTGGTTAAAATGTTTTGGTGTTAATGCGTAGAACCCAATACATAGAATGATGGCGATAAGGACAAGGGTTTTCTGCCGGTACACGATGGCATAAACGGTCAATAAAAAGTAATAGGCAAGGAACAGAAAAGGATAGGCCAGAAGGTTTTCTAACCACCAATTCATCTCTATTGGGATAAAATTTGTCCAAATGGCGGAGAGAAGAAATAAAGGAAAAACGACGAGCAGCCACACAATCCATTTCAAATTCGATGTCCCCTCTGTTTTGCTTTTTAAGCTATTGGTTTCGATGATTGATCTAGATGAAGCATTTAACTGATTGATTGAGGTTAATGATTAAGTATGAGCCAAAGCTGACACATTATCTGAGTTTATAAAAAAGGAGCCTCAACGAGACTCCTAATAGGTAATTAAAACGGGGCCCCTAGAAACTAGGCTTTTGACTCGGTTCTAAATTCAGCCACGGCTAAGTCCATCTCTCGAGCCTGTTCTGAAACCGTATCAACTTCTGTCAGGCACTGTTGTGCTGATTGCATATTGCTGTCTGAAATTGCGTTAAGTTCAGTGATGGATTCACTGACTTGGTTCATTACGATACCTTGCTCTTCGATAGCGGAGGCAATACGTTCAGAGTTTGATTGAATGTTATCCATATCCGTCAAGATTTGAGCCAGGCTTTCATCCAGTGTTTGAGAGGCGGTTAAGGTTTCTTGCCCCTGATCGTTACATTGATCAATGTTAACGACGACTGTCGACATTTGCTTCTGAATCGCATCAACGACTTTGGTTATCTCTTCAGTCGATTGATGAGTACGACTCGCCAGTGCGCGAACTTCATCGGCAACCACAGCAAAACCACGACCTTGCTCACCGGCACGCGCAGCTTCTATCGCCGCGTTCAGTGCCAATAGATTTGTTTGCTCCGCAATGCCTTGAATAATATGGACGGCACCGCCAATTTTCTCGACATGTTCGTTCAGTGATGAGATCGAAGTCTGGCTTTCACCCAAAATATTAGAAAGTGAACCGATATTATCCACTGTTGAACTCACGACTTCTCGGCCATGTTTTGCGTTAACTGTTGCTTGTTGAACGCCTTCGACGGCAACTGCGGTGCTTTCCGAGATCTCATTGATGGTCGCCACCATTTCTTGCACTGCTGTGGCCATCGTGGTTGTGTGATCAGCTTGTGTGTGGAATTGGGTAATGACATTTTCCAATTCAACGTGCATGTTACTGGTGGTTTGTGATAGCTGACCCGCTTTGTCTTGTGTGCCGGAAATCAACACTTCGAGTTTATCGAGAAGGCGATTGAAATAAGTACCGATTGAGACAAGTTCATTGTTACCCGTTAAATTGGCGCGCATGGATACATTGTTTGAACGTGCAATCTCCTGGATGACACTTAAAAGCTTTGATACTTGAAGGTTAATTGAGCGGGATATTTGATAAATAAATAGAATAATGAAAAGAATAACACAAGCAGTGACAGCTTGTTTTATAAGGAATAATCGGTCTTGAAGTTCGGATACTTCTGTAGCGAGCGTGGAGGAAAACTCTTTAAATTGCTCTTCTACTGTATGAGATAGAGCGCGAGTCTCACCAAGTAAACCGACATTATAGGCCACACCAATCACTATTTCCTGAGCTAATAGAGCCTTGGCATCCGCCAAAAAAGCGGCATCGTTGATGGATGAAATTAATGATTCGTCCCATTCGCCAATCAGTAGTTTTTTATCGAATTCCATAAGACGCACTAAGGTATCGCTATTGACTTGGCTTTTGAGCTTGTCGAGACTGGAATTATAACGGCCTCTCAATTGCTCAGACTCTTTTAAACCTAATTTGCTATAGGCTTGAACTAAGTTTTGAAAGCCCTTTTGGTAGGCAAGAATATCCGTGCGAAGTTTTTCTGTTGAACCAAAAGAATTCGAGATCAGTATTGCAGACAGTTTGGATTCTTTGTCTAAAAAGATCGACATGTTGTCATTAAACTTGTCAAGGTATTTGGCATCTTTGCGGAGCAAGAAGTCCTTCTCGTTACGTCTTAGATGCAAAAGTCGAGTCTCAAGCTGTGAGACGAGCAAGCTCGCTTGATTTAACTCCAATGTAGTATTGCTAAAATGGGTTGTTGTTCCAACCAAAGCAAGAACACCAATGACGGAAACAATGCCTAATGAGTACAACTTTTGCTTGATATTCATTTCAATGCCTATGAGTAAATGATTCACGTCGATATAGTAGTTAATGTAGTTAGGATTTATCCATTGTTCAATTTTTAATATGACATGGATTCAATTAATCACTAATTAATCAGCAACTTAGTGTATAAGGATGGGTGAAATTCATCTAATGATTAGGCTTTTTTCTTAACGATTTTGTTTGTGACTGAATATTTTTCCGCTTGAGCCTGCGCTCTTTGGAGCCTCTTGTGGGTTTGGTTTGACGCCTCTGTTTTTGAACAACGGTGGCAGCTTGTATGAGTTGTGCAAGCCTATTAAGCGCGTCTTCTCTGTTTTGCTCTTGAGTCCGAAATGACTGCGCTTTAATAACAATCACACCATCTTTAGTGATTCTGCTATCAGAAAGTGCCAACAGTCTTTCTTTGTAGAAGTCAGGCAGAGTAGATCTGTTGATGTCAAAGTGCAGATGAATCGCGGAAGAAACCTTGTTGACGTTTTGTCCACCCGCACCTTGAGCTCGAATTGCGGTTAATTGAATTTCCCAAGCTTGAAGAGTGACACTGTTTGATATTTTGAGCATACTGATTTCTTAACGATTTAGACTGAATAACACCGAAAGCGGGCTAACGAGAATGTACATTGATTTAGAGAAGTATCAAGGTCTTATTTTTGATATGGATGGAACGCTGATTGATACGATGCCAGCACACCTTGATGCTTGGGAGAAAACATCTATCCACTTTGATTTCCCTTTCACCCGAGAGTGGTTGAACAGCCTAGGTGGTATGCCTAGCTATAAAATTGTAGCTGAGATCAATCGAAAGCATGGACTTAATCTCGACGCTTTGGAAATCGCGGCGTATAAAATGGACGCGTTCGCTAATACTCCAGAACAAGGCGAGGTTATCCCTTGTACCGTGGAGGTATTGCAACGCTATTATGGTAAAAAGAAGCTCGCTGTCGGGACGGGAAGCCAACGCAAGAGTGCACTTAGGTTGTTAGATAAAGCTGGCCTTTTACCTAAGCTAGATTGTGTCGTATCGGCAACCGATGTGGTTAACCATAAACCGGAGCCTGATACGTTCTTACTCGCGGCCGAACATTTAGGGTTAGCGGCAGATCAGTGTGTGGTTTTTGAAGATACTGCATTAGGTAAAGCGGCGGCGCACGCAGCTGGAATGGATTGTATTATGGTGGAACAAGATACGTTGGTTTTTTACCCTGTAATGAACTAGGTAACCGCTGAAACAAACAGAGTGGTAGTGACGAATACAGATAGAAGAGCCGAGTATGATACTTGGCTCTTCTTTCATTTATTGTCTATTGAATTTCCAGCAACTCAACATCGAAAATCAAAACCGATGCAGGAGGAATAGGGCCCGTTCCGCCTTTTCCGTAACCGAGATCACTAGGCACGAACAGACGGAATTTGTCGCCTTCTACCATCAACTGAACACCTTCCGTCCAGCCTTTGATCACCTGGTTAAGACCGAAAGCGATAGGCTCATTGCGTTCGACAGAGCTGTCAAACACGGTGCCATCAATGAGAGTCCCATGGTAGTGAACCTTGACTCGGCTTGTCGCCGTAGGGTGTTCTTCTCCTGTCCCTTTTTGAAGCACTTGGTACTGAAGGCCGGTTTCCGTCGTGATGACGCCATCTTTGGTGCTGTTTTCAGAGAGAAACGCTGCCCCTTTCACTTGGTTCTCTTCGGCCAGTTTGCCGTTGTTCCATGTGCGGTAAATAAAAAATACCGCCAATAAAACGATAGCAATGGGAATGATTAATTTACTCATGATGGTCCTATTATTGTTCTACTAAATAATTGATTGTGTTTGCAATACTTTGAACATCGCTGTGACCTTGAGTCAAGATGATGTACTTACCACTGACAATGAAAGTCGGCACTGAGTTGATTTGTCCTTTTACCGAGACATCTTGAGAAAACTCTAGCCGCTTAAATAGCTCTTTTTGCATCTCTTCCCCTAAGTCATAAGGACTGACGAGATTTCTCGATTCAAACGCAGAATCAATCGCAAGTTTGCGCTCTTCTAATGTGGCACCTTCACCGAGCTGAACGGCCGCAAATAGCTCATCCATCATGGCGTGATCAGGCGTCGCATTTAGTTGCAGCTGTGCACTGTAATAAATCATGGCAGCAATTTGTGCACTTTCATTGAAGGTAACGTGTATTTTTCCAATGCTTTGACCTATCGCCGTTTCAAGTTCAGGGATGACTGCCTCCATTTTTCGACAGTGTCCGCAGGTTAGGGAAAACACCTCTGTGACGGGGGAAAGCCCATACTCAGATAGGTTAACCGGCAAGTAGGCAAACTGTTTACCTTCAGTCGGTGTTGAGTTTTCTGAGCAGCCAACGAGTGAGATAATTGCAATAAAAGCGATCACAAACAACGACGATGTTTTTTTCATAGGGTAGAGCCCAATCTGTTTAAGTAACAAGATTCTAACCTTTACTTCGCTCAACGAAAACGAAAATATAAACCTATCGAGCTATTTTTGCTGGTTATTTAGAACGATAGGAGGCGAATAAACTTAAGAGATTTATTAAAGTTTGCCGTTATTGGTCGATATACTTTAAGGAGCATGAAGCGTTTGATCAAAGATGAGATGATACCGTTATGAAGTATTTCGCCTTACCGATATTACTAATACTCACTGGATGTGGCACGTTACCCCCAGAATTGACCATGATGGGTGATAATATGCTTGATGTCGCGCCCAAAAGTGACGTTGACTTGCGATACCCCCAGTGGAATAAAGCCCCGCGATTATCCACAGCGGATGTCAAAGGACCGATGGGTCAACAGCGCACCACTAGTTATAGTTCACTGCAAAGCTTTTTGTTGAAACACGGTGTCGACTACGAAGTCTTACCCGGAAATCACGTGATGGTGAAGCTTAAAGATACGATCAAGTTTGAAACGGGGTCCGCGAAAGTGTCACCAGATTCTTCTTATTGGTTGGGTATGATGGGCGAGTATCTTGCTAATGACCCAGGTATCGATATTGTCATTGATGGTCATGCAGACAGCACGGGTGCGCCAACGTTCAATGATGGCCTCTCATTAAGACGAGCCAAGCAAGTTAAGCAAACGCTGATCAAAAACAATGTCGCAATGGACTCTATTTTCACTCGGGGTTACGGTGAATATGTCCCTGCTTGTACTAACAAAACCACCGCTGGGAAAGCGTGTAATCGACGAGTTGAAGTTTTGTTTGTTGTGTCTAACAACTAATTAGGAAAGGCGGGACATCGACCGATACTTTATTCAATCATTTGCCTCATGAGTCAGGGCGAGAGAAAGCATACTTCAATGCTAAACCTGCCCCATTCAAGTGTTTGCGTTAGGTAACGCTGCGGTAAAAGTATTTCTCACAAGTCTTATCGCTGAATCGTCTAAGCCCTAATGATATTAGTGCGACAACCACCACCGAAAATATCAGCCGCCCCCAAAATATGGTGTAGAAGTCCGCGCCAATGAGCAATATTAATAGCGTGTCCTCGATTAAACTATGGAGGAGATTCAGTAACATGATTGCGGTAAAGACATCACGAGCGGCAATATGGCCCCGTTTTGCTTCATTGATGAGTAGCCCCCCGCCAAATGAAAGCCCGAGTGTGACACCAATAATGGTCAAATTGGTGGCTTCTTTGCTGATGCCTAGAATACGTAAGAAAGGTCTCAGCATGAATGCCATGAGTTTCTCTATACCCAATAGTTTGAGTACTTTTAACAACAGTAACAGCGCTGAAATTACCACGAAGATAACCGCAAAATTTTTCACCTGACTGACAACCCATGTTAAGTAGCTTGTGTCAGTTATGGCATCAGGTTGCCACAATGTGACCGCTTGCTGAGTATGAAAACCGCCAGTTTGATAGGTGAGATTCAGCAACCATGCTAAGAATAAACCGCCTCCAATTCGGATAAAAAGTGTTGCAAATAAACTGACGCCTGCCTTTTTTGCAATCGCCGCTTCAATGGGTAGAGAGTGAGCCAGAAGCATCATGCTGCCAAGAATGGAGACTTGAGCAACCGTTAACTGCATATCTAAATTGACGAAAACAATCAGCCCAGCATAGATGTTGGTGAGCATAGTGGTTGCCCAAACCAGTCCTAATTCTTTAGGTAAACCTACGAATTCCATGATGGGGCTGAGCCATGCGCTGAGTATCACAATACCGCCTAGCTCTTCGATGACTTTAATGGCAATGATAATCGGGATCATTATTTTGAATAGAGTGAAGGTGACGTCAAAGATGTCTCGAACAAGCTCTTTGAAGAATAATCGTACAGGCTGCATGGTCGTCGTTCCTTAACTCTATTTTGGTTATGTAGAATGCTGTGTTAAAAAAAAGCCTCTACATCAGGTATGCAGAGGCTTTGATCATATAAACATTCATTATCTAAATATGCAATGTCTGAATATTCAGTATCTGAAATTCGAAAGTGATTACGCTAGAATCTCTTTTGCTGTCTTCACAACATTCTCAGTCGTGAAACCGAACATCTTGAATAGCTCGCCTGCTGGTGCAGATTCGCCGAACGTAGTCATGCCGATGATCTTGCCACCGAAGCCAACGTACTTGTACCAGAAGTCAGCGATGCCAGCTTCTACCGCGATACGTGCTGTTACGTCAGATGGCAGTACAGATTCACGGTATTGTGCATCTTGCTTGTCGAACGCGTCAGTAGCAGGCATAGAGACGACGCGTACTTTTTTGCCTTCAGCGGTGAGTTCAGCAGCCGCGTTAACCGCTAGCTCAACTTCAGAACCGGTTGCAATGATGATGAGTTCAGGTTTGCCTTCACAATCTTTCAGGATGTAACCACCCTTAGCGATATTAGCAACTTGCTCTGCGTCACGATCTTGCTGTGCAAGGTTTTGACGAGAGAAGATAAGTGCAGAAGGACCATCTTTTCGCTCAATCGCCAGTTTCCACGCCACGGCTGATTCAACCTGGTCACATGGGCGCCATGTGCTCATGTTTGGAGTCAGACGTAGAGAAGCGATCTGCTCAACCGGTTGGTGAGTAGGACCATCTTCGCCAAGACCGATAGAATCGTGCGTGTAAACTTGGATGTTCTGAATTTTCATCAGAGCTGCCATACGCATTGCGTTACGAGCGTATTCCATGAACATTAGGAACGTTGCGCCATACGGTACGAATCCACCGTGCAGTGCAATACCGTTCATGATCGCTGTCATACCGAACTCACGAACGCCGTAGTGGATGTAGTTACCTGATGAATCTTCAGCGGTTAGCGACTTAGAGCCAGACCACATAGTCAAGTTAGAAGGTGCTAGGTCCGCAGATCCACCTAGGAATTCAGGTAGCATGGCGCCGAAAGACTCTAGCGCGTTTTGAGACGCTTTACGTGAAGCGATGTTTGCTGGGTTAGCTTGAAGATCAGCGATGATTGCTGAGGCTTTTTCTTCCCACTGTGCAGGAAGCTCACCGTTTACTCGGCGTTTGAATTCTGCTGCCAATTCTGGGTATGCTGCTTCATAAGCTGCAAGTTTCTCGTTCCACGCTGCTTCCTTAGCTGCGCCTGCTTCTTTCGCATCCCACTCTGAGTAAACTTCCGACGGAATTTCAAAAGGACCGTGCTCCCAACCTAATTGTTTACGTGTTGCTGCAATTTCTTCAGCGCCTAAAGGTGCACCGTGACAGTCGTGCGTTCCTGATTTGTTTGGAGAACCAAAGCCGATAACCGTTTTCGTACAGATAAGGGTCGGGCGAGGGTCTGCTTTAGCCGCTTCGATGGCCGCATTGATTGCGTCAGCATCGTGACCATCAACCGCAGGAATAACGTGCCAGCCATAAGCTTCAAAACGCTTAGGCGTATCGTCAGAGAACCAACCTTCAACTTCACCATCGATAGAGATGCCGTTGTCATCCCAGAAAGCAACCAACTTACCAAGGCCAAGAGTACCAGCAAGAGAACACGCCTCATGAGAGATACCTTCCATCAGACAGCCATCGCCCATGAATGCATAGGTATAGTGGTCAACGATGTCGTGGCCTTCTTTGTTGAATTGCGCCGCGAGGGTTTTCTCGGCTAACGCCATACCGACTGCATTAGTAATGCCTTGGCCAAGTGGACCGGTTGTTGTTTCGATACCCGGTGCGTAACCGTATTCTGGGTGACCAGGTGTTTTAGAGTGTAGCTGACGGAAGTTTTTCAGCTCTTCGATAGAAAGCTCGTAACCCGCTAGGTGAAGCAAAGAGTAAATCAACATTGAACCGTGGCCGTTAGACAGCACAAAACGGTCGCGGTCAGCCCATTCTGGGTTTGATGGGTTGTGGTTTAGATGCGAGCGCCAAAGCACTTCAGCGATATCAGCCATACCCATAGGTGCGCCTGGGTGGCCAGAGTTTGCTTGTTGTACACCATCCATGCTGAGTGCGCGGATAGCGTTAGCAAGATGCTTTCTAGATTGAGTCATAATTGCTTCCAAATAGAGTTAAAGTTTGAAATAGATAATTTGATATGAAGAGGGGAACGCAAACGTTCCCCTTTTTTAATTCTTAGCGACTACAGCTTAGCGGCAATCATGTCTTCTAGCTTGCCTTGGTCAACGGCGAAGTTGCGGATGCCTTCAGCCAGCTTCTCTACAGCCATTGGGTCTTGGTTGTGATCCCATAGGAACTCAGCGTGAGTCATGGCAGCAGGGCGCTCTTTAGTACCGTTAGAGTCAATGAGCTTCTCTACTACTTCACCTTCAGCAGCTTCTAGGTCGGCTAGAAGTTGAGGAGCGATAGTCAGACGGTCACAACCCGCAAGTTCAAGGATCTCACCGATGTTACGAAAGCTTGCGCCCATAACAACCGTCTTGTAACCGTGGTCTTTGTAGTAGTTGTAAATATCTGAAACAGAGATGACACCTGGATCTTCTGATGCTTCGAAATCACGACCTTCTTTCGCTTTGTACCAGTCCATGATGCGACCAACGAAAGGAGAAATTAGGAATACGTTAGCTTCAGCACAAGCACGAGCTTGAGCGAAAGAGAATAGAAGCGTTAGGTTACAGTTGATGCCTTCTTTCTCTAGGGTTTCAGCCGCGCGGATGCCTTCCCAAGTAGAAGCCAGTTTGATTAGGATGCGGTCGTTAGTGATACCAGCGTCATTGTACATTTTGATAAGTTGACGGGCTTTAGCAACACTGCCTTCCATATCGTAAGAAAGACGGGCATCGACTTCAGTAGAGATACGGCCAGGGACAACTTTCAGAATTTCTTTACCGATATTGACGTTCAGCATGTCGCAAGTGTCTTGAACTTGCTGTGCTTTGTCATCGCTTTGAGCTTTAGCGTATTCGATAGAAGCGTCAATCAGAGGCGCGTACTCAGCAATTTGAGCCGCCTTAAGAATAAGAGACGGGTTAGTTGTTGCATCTTCTGGCGTGTATTTTGCGATCGCTTCGATATCACCAGTGTCGGCTACAACTGTCGTCAGTTTACGAAGTTGCTCTAACTTATTGCTCATAATCATTCATCCTATTTTTGGGCTTCGTTCGCCATTGGGCGATTGAAAGGGTTCAGCAAGCATGTGACACGAAGAACTCATTTCTTTGCATCAGATCTAAATTTTTATGCCGTGTGCAAGTGCTCTTGAGCGCATGCTCATTGCATGAGTAATTGATGTAATCATAATTATCGTATTCTGAAATATTGTCAATTGTTATGAGCCATATAAAGTGAATGTTGTCATGAAATTTATTTATATCATTGGATGTAGTGGCGGTATAAACGTTTGCTTAGTTTTCTATGGGTCGCAACGATGGAAAAAACACATTGAACATTTGTAATGCTAACGAGCAAATGCTTGCGCTGTAGTGTGAGGTTCACTTAGAATCAGGGGGTGATCTCATAGCGTAGGAATCATTGTGCAAAATACTCAAGATATCTCACTCGAAGTAACTAACTTACTGACGGAAATTGCCGTAGCGTATTATCAAGATGGGGCCACCCAAGAAGAAATTTCGCGAAAATTTTCAATATCACGAGCAAAAGTGGGCCGGTTGTTAAAACAGGCGCGTGATGAAGGGATTGTTGATATTACCGTCAAATACCACCCTGTTTTTAGTGCCAAGATAGAGCAGCGCTTAATCGAACGTTTTGGTGTGAGCCGGGCGTTAATCGCGTTGGATCAGCCCAGTGAAGAGTTGCAACGTGAGCAGGTCGCAGGCTTAGTATCAAACTATCTGACCAGCTCGTTAAAAAATGGCATGGTCGTTGCTGTTGGGCAGGGAAGAAACGTCTCTTCCGTTGCACACCATGTTGGTGTTATTACCCCCCGAGATTGTAAATTCGTTTGTGGTATTGGAGGCATTCACCCAAGAGGGGGGATGTTTAACGCGGACCACATCTGCCGTCAGCTCGCCAAGAAATATGGCGGTTCGTCGGAATCGCTCTACGCCCCTGCTTATGCTGAGAACCCAGATCAAAAGAAAGCGTTTATGCAAAATGCGACGGTAAAGCAGACCCTCGATCTTGCGCGTAAAGCCGATGTCGCGTTGGTCGGTATTGGTGACATGAGTGAAAATAGCTATATGGTCGACTTAGGCTGGTTTAGCACTGATGAGGTTGTTCAGTCGCGTTTGACACAAGGCGTTGTTGGCGATTTTGCGGGTTATGATTTCTTCGATATTCACGGAAAGGTCGCAATTACCGTCATGAGTGACCGAGTCATCGGCTTAGGTATTGAAGAATTTCGCCCGATTGCGGAAGTTATTGCCATTGCGGCTGAAAACTCAAAACCCTTAGCATTACTTGGTGCATTAAGGACAGGAGTGGTGGACGTTATTGCGACCAGTGTGAGCAATGCGCTCACGGTATTGAATCTTGACGAACAGATGAGGTAGCAGCCTATCGCTGTAAAGCGGGTTTTAGAGTAATAAGATAGGCTTATGAATGACTCAAAGTCGCCAGTTTTGATCTGAACGCTAAAAATATTGCATCATTACAACGATTAGTGGGCGGTGACTCGCAGCCCGATTTACTTCAAGTGCTAAATAAATAGCCAATGACTATTTTGTAACCAAATAACAGGAGGTTACAAATGAAAAAAACACTAACAACGCTGGCTATGTTGTCTGCATTCTCTGTTTCATCGGTAAGTGCAAATGAGCCCGTCGTGGCGGGTTACTTTGCCGACTGGCAATATAACAAAGAGCAAAACCCTTATACGGTGAAAGACATTCCCGCCGATAAATTGACTCACATTATCTACGCCTTTTTAAGTATGTGTGGCCCTCATACTGGCGCGTCGAGTGCCGTTCAAGATCAGGTCGCGAAAGCGTGTGAGGGTAAGGCCCCGTTTAGTGCGATTATTGTTGATAATCAAGCCGCCCTGCAACATGACTTTGGTGATGTAGACGTCGATGTTAACTACAAAGGCCACTTTGCGCAGTTGGCACAGCTTAAAAAAGACAACCCTTCAATCAAAATTTTACCGTCATTTGGCGGCTGGACGATGTCTGAACCCTTTCACGCCATGGCGAAAGACCCTAAAGCCATGCAACAGTTCTCGAAAACAGCGGTCGAAATTATAGAGCAATATGCGTTCTTTGATGGCATCGATCTCGATTGGGAATATCCTGGTGGAGGCGGGCTGACGACATCGCCTTGGAATCCGGACACGAAGCTCAATGATGAACAAAAAGCCCAAGAGCGAGAAGCCTTTACCTATTTAGTGAAAACCCTTCGTCAGGATCTCGATACGCTCTCTAAATCGACTCAACGAGAGTACGAGCTGTCTACGGCAGTGGGTGTCGGCCCGAAAGCAACTCAAATTGACTGGGCGAGTGCGGCGCCATATTTAACCAATATGTTTGCGATGACCTACGACTTCTTAGGAGGTTGGGGGCAACAAACGGGACATCTGACTAACCTTCACGCAACAGAGAGAAGTTGGTGGGGGATGGGCGCTGATGTGTTCATCAACCAAATGATCGAGGCGGGCATTCCAAGTGAGAAACTGGTTCTGGGTGCCGCGTTTTATGGCCGAGGTTGGCAAGGAACAAAAGACTATCAAGGCGGATTGCCTTCATCAGACCTAGTCTCTGAAAAAGGCGCTGAATTTGGTACCGGTGAAAATGGGTACTTTATGTTCTGGGATTTGATGAAAAACTACAGTGACAAGCAAGGCTACAGCTATTTATATGACGAGCAAGCCCAAGCGCCGTACTTGTGGAATGACAAGGAAAAAGTGTTTATCTCGTTTGAAGATGAACGCTCTATTCGAGCAAAGGCCGACTGGGCTAAATCAGCTAAGTTAGGCGGTATCTTTACTTGGGAGCTGTCAGGGGACCCTTCTGGGAATCTCGTGGACGCGATGCATGATCAGATGAATAAGTAGCCGTTTTATTAAAGTAGCGGCTTTATTAAAAGCGGCTAGAAACAAAAATAACACCCTGTCGTAGGGTGTTATTTCGTTGCGGGCTTGTCTAGTACATCTCATTATCTAAGAACTAGGCGCTGAATGAAGCACGTTCTCACTTCCTTTCCTTTTCGTATTTTTCGCACACGGCGAACATTCACTTAGTTTAGGGTGAGTGATCACTCAGTGCGTTAGGGTCATCGTCAAAGGGGTGCTCGGCGCGATCTCTTAGCACCTCTAACTGATGCTCTAGCATGTTCACGGTATCGTAATCAGCTTCAGAGCAAGCGATATAAATCTGCTGCTCCAATGCCTCGATACTATCCTTTAGTGCCATGACCCACCTCCTAAACATATTATCGAACGGATTTATTTGTTCTCAAATCTATTGTAGTCAAGCAATCCAAATTCGATAGGCTGATTTTTCTGGTACCAAGCGTGTAGACGGTCACTGAACGGCCAGAAGTTAGGGTCACTTCGTCGAATAGCAAATTGATCCAGTAACTTAATGTAGTCCTCTTCCGTTTTAAGGGTGGACAGTCTTTTCACTAAATCAGGAACTTCTTTTTCACCGACAAGAAGAAACGCTGACGGATAGCTTCCAATAATACCTTTCACTAAGGTTAGGTCGTCATTGCCAAAATCTCGGTTACTCTCTTCGTTAAACAAACTCGAAATGTTCGTGTGGGCGGCATTACGCAAGATAGTAAATACCTCATCTTTGCCTGTCTCTGTCTCAACAATCATCATTATGATCTCTGGAAGAAACTGGACACCATTCCCTTTAACGCCATTAACTGAATTAAGCAGACGCTCGTTATTCGTTGATAGATCGCTTTGTTCTATGTTGTATCGAGTATTGAGTACAGGGCCAAGTTGGGTCTGTAGAATATCGTACAACTCGTTTTTGTAATCCGTCGTCTGATACGGAACGAGGCTCTGTTGGTCAAATGGACGGATATTACGCTGGAAAAAATCACTCAAGTCGCTACTTTGGTTTTGATACCAGCTCGAATGCTCGATATGGCGAACCTCTCGTGGCAATAGAGAAATAAAATTCGTTTCCCCTTCAAGTCGAAGAAAATCCATGAACATACGAGTGATCAGCTGGTGGCCAAAGTTACCGTAAATATCAAAGCCTGCAACCAGAAGATAATGGATTCTTTCAAGAAGTGCATAATCGAGTACCCACGCGGTTTTGGGCGGGTGTCCGACTAACCCTTGGACCACAGAGGCGCTATCAAAATGCCTAAAAATCGTAAGAGCCGCGTTTTGATTACTGCCATCACCTTGCCAAAGAATGTCGGTGGTTAAGTACTCCCCCTGATTAAACCAATCGTTAATGAATGTGGATTTTGCTTCTAAATAGCGCGCTTGTTGACGTGAGTATTTTACCCAACTGACAACAGGGACTGTTGTACTATCAAGCTCCGAGGGAAGTCGTAAATTATTGACTTGCGACTGATAGAATTCGTTGATTTCAGGAAGATTAGATTTGTCAGGATCAATAAACATCACCCAGAAACGGTCGTTAATCACGTTGAGCGCGAGCTGACCACGACAAACGGGACCTTTTATAAACGCGCCAATGGTGTTTTGAGCGGTGTCGACCATGAATTTAAACCGTGAACGAACAGGCAAATCAAAGAAAGCGGTCAGAGGGTTCGCGGCAACACCAATTTGGTAACTTGGTAGATTAGTGACGCTGTAACTTTCATCGGCGAACCAGGCTTGCCAATTTTCTAAGCGAGCGCTATTCAATTCAAAGGGCAAGTGGGTTTTGCTTACCGTCGTTCCTTGCTCTGGAATCAATCGATAGTAAACACGATCGACCCCTGGGTTATCATAAGGTCTTCGAGTCACAATACGTTGAACGACCTCTCCTGGTGGAGTCGAGGAACGCACCAGATTAAAGTAACGAGGGCTACCAGCGAGTTCCGAAAAATAAAGATGAGAAAGAAAAAGGTGTTCGTAAATGTATCGTGCCGATAGCTGACTTTTCAGATCATCTTTATTGAGAAAGGTTTCATATTCCGCAATCTTACTTTGTTCCGCCCTGGACAATGGAAGAGGGACGTTCATGATTGAGCCGTTCTCAACCCATGCCATCAGGGTACTGTATTCATGACCACTGAGATTAGGGAGTCCGTAGGGCATTCCCCAGGTCGGGAAGTCTTGCTCATATTTATCGAACTCTTCAATAGAAGGGCACTCTTGCAGTCGATCAATGGCAAAATCAAACCCCTCCAATTGCTTTTGATCGGGCAGTGGGTGATTTTCTTTTTGCATAAGCATACGAGAAATCAAACTTGCTTGAATATTTGCCGTGGGGGTTTGATCACGCTCATTGAGGATTGGGTGAAAACTGAAAGATCGCCATTGCTCGGTTGATTGCGCGTCTTCAAACAGTCGCGTCGGCTGAGCCGCGGTTAAGCGTGTACCTTGGTACACCAGAGCGTCACTGGCTCCGCGATCTATCCCTTCGACAGACGACATCTTTAGCTGGCAAGGTGCGTCGTAACAGGCGTGGCAAACAACACAGCGGTTATCAATGATGGGTTTGACTTCATTAAGAAAAAAGTTGGCTTGTGCGGACTCGTGGTTAACCGTCCGTTGCTGAACACTCGCTTTACCGAATAGTTCATCGTAGTTAAGCCCTGCATAAGTTGCACAACCTGAGAAAATGACGACAAAACTTAAGAAAAGGAACTTCCTAAAATTCATGTTGTTACCGAAAGATATTAAAACTATCTATCAGTATACAACAAAAAATCGCCTGGTTTAATCTAGGAACCTTACCCATCAACGTGAGTCATTCCTCGTTGATCAAGTCACTTTCACCATGGAAATCTAGCCATAAGTATAACCACTAAGCATAATCACTAAGCCATTAAGCCATTAAGCATAGCAAGATGGACTCGTATCGAGGGGGAAAAGGAATGGTTGCAGGCGGATAGAAAATGACCCAACACAAGGTCGGGCCATTTTAAAAAATTAGGTCTAAATTACGATTACGCGCTTGCAGGCTGTAATTGGTCTGCAGACACTTCTTTCACCGGTTTAGTAACAAATGCTAGAACAACACAAACAGCCATCATTGCAGCAGAAATCGTGTAAGCCAGGCTGTAACCACCATTATGAGACATAGAGTAACCCACAACAGCAACGCCTAGTGCGCCACCAATGCCCCAGGCTGTGTACAGTACGCCGTAGTTGGTACCATAGTTCTTTAGGCCGTAATATTCCGCAGTCAGTGACGGGAATACAGCCAGTAAAGTACCGTAGCCAACCGCCGCAATGGCAGTACCAATAATCAGTGTAAATTCAGAATCGAATGTCGCAAACAACACCATATTGATGCCTTGCAGGATAAAGGCCAGAAGAAGGGTACGAACACCACCAATTTTGTCTGACAACATACCAGCGCCAACACGACCAGCAGAGTTGAAAACAGCAAGAATAGACGCCAAATAAACCGCATTCGGCAAATTAGCTTGCACGCTCGCGATATTAGTAATGTTACCAATCACCATCAAACCAACTGACGCCGCAAAAGCGTACATCACCCAAAGCGAATAAAACTGAGGAGTTTTGAGCATGGCTTTCCAGCTGATGTCGTTTGCCTTCTTAACTGAAAGAGGCGCTTGACCCGCCTTAACTTTCGGTGCAACAGGAACGTAATCTTCTGGTGGATTATTGATGGTACAAGCCAGTGGAACAGCGATCAGTAAAACGCCAGCACCAAGAATCATGAATGCTGTGTTAATACCCATCTCGGTAATCAGCATTGAAGTCAGAGGGGCCAAGTAAATAGCAGCAAGGCCAAATCCAGCGGCAATTAAGCCGTTAACCATGCCTTTTTTCGATGGGTGAAACCACTTCATTGCTGAAGGAGATAAACACGCATAGCCGAAACCAATACCTGCACCAGTGATGACACCAAAAGTGATATTAAGCATGAGTACTGAGTGAACAAAGCCAGAAGCAATCATACCAAGACCAGTCAGCAAAGTACCTAAGATGAGGAT
The DNA here is from genome assembly GCF_029958905.1 of Vibrio sp. YMD68. NCBI lineage: Bacteria > Pseudomonadati > Pseudomonadota > Gammaproteobacteria > Vibrionales > Vibrionaceae > Vibrio > Vibrio sp. YMD68. Next base: position 813,616 of record NZ_CP124613.1, read on the forward strand.
CTTACGTGGCCCCATTCGATCTTGAAGAATACCAGCAATTAACAGGCAGATAGAAAAAGTAATGGTGGCGATTGCGTACGGAGAAGAGGCATCCGCCGCGCTCCAACCAAAGTCAGTAACCAGTGCTTTATTAAATACACTCCAAGCATACAGGATGCCAAGACAAAGGTTGATACAGAATCCCGCTAATAGGATACGCATAGCTTTATCGATCTTGCTCATTATTTATTCCAGTGTTGCCTCGACATATCGAGGAAGTGATTAAAGGTATTTATTCAAAATTAGTTTGCGTTTATCAACAATTACCGCAAAGAGCGCGGATTATAACCAATATAAATGTGATTGGAATCTCTTTCTTTACCAAATAATCATTTAATTTCAATGTGTTAATCAATTGAAATAATTGTTACAACTATGTGTTCGGTATGGGTGCTATCAACACCAACGTAACGTACTATCTGTAGGGGTAACCGTTTGTTTTAGCATTATTTTGTTAAAAATTGATGAATAATTTAAAATGTATAAATAATATTGATGCACTCGAGTGTGGAAAAGTCTCTGTCATTAACGTCTCTGTGATCTAGCCATTAAGAGTAGAAAGGCTAAGCTTTCTCAATTGTGCGTTAATGTATATGCTCATGTGTGTATAGTTTCCCGTTAAACCATGAAAATTGGTCTATCTAGTTTTCCGAAATAGTAAATAGAGGTTCTCATGCTTGATTCAACAATAAGTGCTTTAGTGGTTCAGGGGGGCGGCCAAAAAGGCGCCTTCGCTGCGGGTGTTCTGGATCAGTTTAAGCGAGAAGATTATGACCCGTTTTCTATCTATTTGGGTACGTCCGCTGGGGCGTTAAACATCGCGGCATTCATTGCTGGTCAAACAGGACTGGCGCTCGACTTTATAATGAACTACACCACGAATCAGCGTTTTTTTGATTTCAATAAGTTTGTGAATAAACAGCAGCCGATGGATCTGGATTGGGCGTTTCAATTTGTGGAAAGTGGAGAGTTTCCATTAGACATCAAACAAGGAAAAGAGAAACTAGAACAATGGCATCTTGGACGAAAAAGAGAAGCGCTGGCCTGTGTGACGCATGTTGAAGAACTCAAAGATTATTACTATCCGATTTTTGAGGATAACTGGTTTGATATTTTACGGGCAACCAGTGCGATTCCCGTACTCTATTTTGATGACATTGAGTTTGATGGCGCAACATGGGTAGATGGGGGAGTTACATCGACGATTCCAGTGCACGAAGCCTACCGACGTGGCGCTACCGAACTGGTCGTTATCACCACTGAGCCGATTGTTAATGAAACGCCACTTGTTAATGAAGGGCAGCTTGCCAATGAAAAGCTGCTGGTTAATGAAAATCAATGGGATAACCAAAAGCAATCGCAGCCCAAACCGCCTTCGACATTTTCCCTTGGCATAGAAAGCGGCATTGATCAGTTTGTCGAAAAGTATGGCTTAGTTGGCCATGTCGCCCGACTGAATGAATTTCATCAGCAGTTTTCTCAAGCAGTTGAACGGGTCAAGTCAAATTACCCTTCATTAGCTGTCCCTTCATTAACCATGCCTACATTATCCACCCCTTCATTATCAAAAAAAGTAGGTAATATTAGTTGGGTGCCAGAAGCAGAAAAGCTCGCTAATTTGCTGAAAGATCAATCGAAGAAGGGACATTTTTCAGGGGGCAGTTCAAAGAAAATGGAGATGCTAGTCTCTCATTACCTTAATCATGAATCGGTCAAAGAATTCATGAATCGGCCTCCCGAAGGTGTCGTTATTCATGAAATAACACCTGCAAGCCCACTTTCAAGTCGAGGTCTACTCAGTGGGAAAGATGACATTCTCAGCGACTACCAACAAGGCTTGTTGGCTGGGAAAGAGTTCATTATCAATCAACGTAATCAATTAACGTAATTAATCAACTTAGCCAAATACGATCACGGTGATCTACTTTGCTATAAGTCGAGGCAATAGCGAGTGGCTTTCAATGAATGAGCGATTAGTGAGCCAGATGAGTCACTATGAAATAATAACTTGTAGGAATAATGTAACCGGAATGTTTCATAAAAACAGCTATAACGATATTATATTTAGCTCAATAGCGCTATATTGGCCTATTCGTTAAATATAGGAGTTAAAGGATGAAACTCTCGATATCAGGGAAGTTGCAGCTTAGTTTTCTGCTACTTGCAGTACTTTTTATCGCATCCGCATTTTTTGCATACCGCAGCGTTACCGTTGTTGAAGCTCAGACACATTCACTTCTTCAGTCTGATTTACCGACGGTCGACACCAGCCGTTCACTGCAACAATCAGTTCAAGCAACGCTCTCGACGGTTCGCGCCTTTATGTTACTGGGCGATAACGAGCTGGTTGGGGCAGAACAATTGGACACATTAAATCAAATAATAGTGTCTACTGATGAACGATTACCCACTCTTGAGGTATTGATCTCTGAAGACGAGTTTGCTCAGATAAGTCGCCAATGGGCTCAGCTAAAAGGCTTAGTCACAGAAATCACCGATCTGAGCCATAGTGATGAAAACCTGCCCGCTCACAGCTTATTTATTAACGAAGCTGCGCCTATCGCCGAAGTCGCACTTGATCAAATTCAAGGTTTGATTAATGAAGAGTCATCGAATAAACAAGGCGAAGAACGAAAACGCTTATTCAAATTATACGCTGATAGCTATACCTCCCTTTCAAACGCGTTGGCTTCAATGCGAGATTTCTTACTGTATGGGAAACAGGATCACCTGAATAAGTACGCTGATTTTATCAAAGTTCATGAAAAATCCGTGGCAGAGATTGAATCCAAGAAAGAGTTACTAGGAAGTAGCGACCTCGTTCTGTGGACGTTGTTTCATGAAATGCAGCAGCTTTACTTTCCACTGGTTCAAGAAGTCGTTGAACTGCGAAAGTCAGCGGGATGGAACCGAGCAAATCAAAAAATGGCGGATGAACTTATTCCTACCGCTCGAACACTTGAAGAATCGCTCGAAAACCTTGTCGTAACCCAGCAGCAGCAAGCGGATAAAACAGGCGAAGAGATCTTTAGCGCTATTTCTAACGTGATTGGCTTACTGATTTCTGCGGGATTAATTGCGCTTGTTGCCGCCTTCACCATTTCAAATTACATGGGGCGTAATATCGGTCGTCGAATTAGCCGGCTCTCTCAACGGGCACAATTAATTGCGAGTGGTGATGTATCGCAACCCCCTCTTGATGTTGAAGGAAGCGATGAACTGGCCAGTTTAACCGACTCGATAAACCGAATGAACCAATCGTTAGCCGGTATTGTTCAAGGCGTGACAGATAAAGCTCATCAAGTTGATGACAGCATTTCTGGCTTACTGACGGCTAATCAGCAGGCGCTCAGTCAGGTTTCTGGGCAAAAAAAGGATATTCATCAAATCGTTAAGCAATTGAATGATGTTGCCCATTCGGCACAAACCACGGTTCATCATGCGGATCAATCGATGAAAACATTGACCCAATCGAGTGAGCTTATTCGCCAGGGGTCAGAGGCTCTGGGCGAAAATAAACAAACGGTCGAAAATCTTTATTCGACCATTGAACAAGCCAGTGCCGAGGTTACGACGCTTAGCCGTGAAAGCGAAGCGATTGGCCGAGTGACGGAAGTTATCGAAGGCCTTGCACAGCAAACTAACTTACTGGCATTAAACGCTGCAATAGAAGCTGCTAGAGCAGGAGAGCAAGGTCGCGGATTTGCAGTTGTTGCCGATGAAGTTCGTTTGCTGGCGACGAGAACAACCGAGTCGACAACCGAGATAAACCAAATTGTCGATGCCATCCAATCTTCTACATCCTCGGTGGTTGATGAGATTGAAGCCAGTAAGTCTCTGGCTCAGCAAGGCGCACAACACACAGAACTCGCCGTCGAAAAATTAGTGTCAACGGTTGAGCAAATTGAGATGTTAAGCAATGAGATGTCAGAACTCGCGAATGCAGCAGAAGCTCAGTCTGATTCTACTCAAGCTATCAACGGATTAATGGGTGAAGTGTCTAATTCAATTGACGATGTATCGAGAATTGCAGAAAGTACTCATGCAACCTCGGTGACCGTTAAAGAGCAGATGGTTGAGCTCAATACAGAAATGGATCAGTTTAAGCGGAGTTAAACTTCGATCCATAGTGTTCGGATACGGTATCGATAAATTACTCAAATACTGAGGTTGCACTATATTCGCAGCCTCAGCGCATTTTCGTTGAGTAAGACCGCTTAAATTGTTTGATCATTGAACGGTAAGAATAAAAAACACGCAAACAAACACTTAAACCTCAAATTGTCCTTTTCTTTTTTCTCAGTTATGGCATTATCTATCTCGTTCCAACGCGATGCGCGTACATCGTATAATGGCTATTACCTCAGCCTTCCAAGCTGATGATGCGGGTTCGATTCCCGCTGTACGCTCCAATTGCTCTCTTCTGTTTTAAAATCCCAATTGCTTGAAAATAAAACGCTTTATAGCGTGATTTTTTGTACCCTGCGTTTGAGATAACTGCTGTTTATTCTCCAAATTACTGTTAGGCCCCCAAAAGTCACTCAACAGCGTGATTAAGAAAAGCAACCAGAAAACGCAAACTGTACCCGACAGATGAATCGCCTAGAAAATTGGTGTACCTAGCGATTATGGATGCTTCCAATAGATGGACCATGCCCATTCATCACCGGAAGCAAGCCCTAAACCGATTTATGATTATGTTCGAAGAACGATTAACGGATTACTTGTAACCAAGAGCAGTTACACAGAATCATATTCTCTTTTGATACTTCTTGTTTTTCGTTGCTTGGTTTTTCCGCATGCACGGATGTTTCTTCCAAAATAGTTCAACGATCTGATTTTTGTCGTAAATATTCAATCAAAAAGAGTGATGCATATTTATTATGCTTGATAGAAAAAATATAAATAATTAATATAGACAACATGTTAGCTCGTTTAACACGGTGTTTTTTTCGGTAAAAGTAAGCACTATTAATCACAAAGAAGGAGCATGTTTGTATGTCTTTTGAACACGTATTGGTTTTTGCATTAACAGTATTTGTTGTGTCTATTATTCCAGGGCCAAGTATGATCTTGGCATTGACTCATGGAATGTATTACGGGACTCGAAAGTCACTGGCATCCGCGTTAGGAAGTGTGACTGTCACTTTTATTCAATCCGTGATTTCAGTTGTTGGGTTGGGCGCTATCTTGATTGCTTCAGATACGGTGTTTCAGGTTATTAAATGGGGTGGTGCAGCGTATTTATTGTATATGGGGGTTAGCTTGTATCTATCTGCCAAGTCGTCGCCATTGTCTGTAACTCGTGATAATGAGCAACATGAGGTTTCTCTTTTTAAGATGTATCGGCAGTCAGCTCTTGTGGCTGCAGCTAATCCAAAAGCAATTGTATTTTTCACTGCTGTCTTCCCTCAATTTATCAATCACGAAGGTGCTTTTTTTATTCAGTCGATAGTATTGACAATGGTGTGCTCCAGTGTGGCTTTTTTGTGTTTCATGATTTACGCAATAGGTGGGCAAAAACTTATATCTTTGTTTTCTAAATCAGCGGTTAGTAAATACTTTCAGCGCACTGTAGGTGGAATATTTGTCGGCTCAGGTGTTGCTTTGGCTCTTAGTCATCAGTAAAACACATAGCAAGGTGCTCAAAGGAACAATCAAATAAATGTGTGGCATTTTGGTTAGCGAAGGTTTCTAGGTCTTTCTTATCCATATTGCTTACCCATTAGTAATGACAGACTTAGTGATAAGCAGATGCACAACTAAATTACAGGCTGTGATGCGGCTTCGATTCCCGCAGTTCGCTTTAATTGCTCTTTTCTGTTTTAAAATCCCAATTGCGTGAAAATAAAACGCTTTATGGCGTGATTTTTCGTATCTGTAATAAAGGTATTAAAGGGAATAGTAATACCTCATTTTCTTTGAGATCAAATTGAGACCGCCGTATTATGGCATACCTACATACCTACCTAACATCAGAAGAGCTTTCTTTAAAGATTAAGTATGAGACGAGAGCAATTTACGAGCAGTTTAAAGGTTACTACAAAATATTAGAAAGGATGTCGAAATGGTCTTCTGTCACTGTATCATTCAAGGTGCTAGTCATTGAATGATACAAACCAGGGTTAAATCTTCACGCAGGCGAAAATAGCGTTTCCAGAGATTTCATCCCAAGGCATTATTTTCTCATAATCATGCTCGAAGATATGGATTTCGAAGTAAGGTTTAAGAATTTTTATCAACTCATCAAAACTGAAAGCAACCATTGAATGCTCGCCATTCCATATTTGGGTTTCTTCATTGGTTGCTTTTTCAATACTGAGCTTTAGCGACTGTTTTTCACCATGACCGCAGTAATTCCAACCAGATTGAAATGTGAATAAATTGTCGTCTTGTTTTGCTGAGTGTTTTACAAAGGAGTTATTGTTAATTTTGTTTTTGTCCACCACGTTAAAGCAGAAAACCCCATCAGACTTTAACGAGTGATGTACGCTTGTGATGCATTCTCTCAATTTTTCAATTCCCTCGTTGTAGTGGATGGAATATAAGAAACAGGTAATTAAATCTAGTTGCTCAACTACATTGAATTCACTCATGTTTTGCAAAGAAAAGTGCGCCTCAGGACAGCGAGCTGTAGCTATATCTAACATCGGTTGATTAATATCAAGGCCACTACTTTGATAGCCGAAATCAATAAAATGTCGGACATGTGGGCCAGTTCCACAGGCCAAATCAAGGTGTGTGTTGCCATCGTTACCAAAAAGTTGGTGTAGCCTGCGAATGCAGTTGCTTTGAGCTTGGTAGTCAATGTCTGCACACATTAAATCGTAATAGCCTGAAAGGTCGGTATATAGGGCGTTGTCGGACATTTTATCCTAGTGGGATTAAGCTGGAATATTTTGGGTGGCGCATTGTAAACTAACTATTAGAGTATACGAAGTAGATATGACTAACTGTTTCCTGATTAACATAACAAACGCACCAAGCAGGCGGCCAACGCTTGGCATTTTTGTTTTAATAGGTGTAGTGATTAGGGTGCCTTCTACAGTAATTGTTGTGACATCGCTAGATCCACACTGCGTTATAGCTCGAAGTGATATAAGACACATCTATAGTTACAGATACAGAGAGTGGTGTTGCTAGACTGTTAGGGAATCGTTATTGTGTAAGGTAAACATTATGGCTAGGCATATACATTGACTCCGATCAAGATGGTAACCCGCAGAAAAATATCGCTTTTTCTTCTCTATTTAGCGCCAACAGTGTTGGTTACTGCCACAGTGGCAGTACTGACTGTGATCAGTGTTAGAGAAACAGTTCGCACTCTGGGTGATGGCTATGCTCAGTCCTATAGCCGTATCTTGTTTAATGTATCGATGGAAAATAAGTCAGCGCTAGTTGCACCGCGTAACTGTAGATACCAGCAACAAGTACTCCGTTATGAACGAGAAATTCTAGAGATGCAGATTATTTCCCGCGAAGGCGATTTTTGTTCCTCGCTCGGTGGGGTAGGGAGTCTGGCCATCATCGACATTGAACAACTTGGGGATGCATCACCAATGATCAAGTTAGTCCCAATCCCGAGATCGAAAGACATTTCCGTTGCCGTCATCAACAAACGAAGTTCGAAAGGGAAAGAATATTACGCGGTATCTTTAATCAACCTAGACTATTTACGTGCGAGTTTAGGGTATCGCACTGAGTCTAGAATTGATTCAGCTTCCTTGTTTATTGGGGATGACGTTGCTCCCATTGGGGCTGTGAGAGAAAGCGGCTTGTTTGTGTATACAGCTAAAGTCGATATTCCTGAGCACGAAATCCAGATAGTGGCCAGTAACTCGCTAATAAAAGAAAAGATCAGGTTCTATTTTCTTGCTTCCATTCCTGGCACGTTAATGGTGTATTTCGGTTTCTATTTTTTCCGACGCGTTTTCATTAGACATCAAGGTTTCCATAATGAATTGAAGCGTGCGCTCAAACAAAAAGAGTTTATCTTGCACTACCAGCCGCTAGTTGATGCAAGGACAGGCGAGATGTATGGTGTCGAAGCGTTAGTTCGATGGATCCACCCTGAAAGAGGTTTAATCTATCCTGATGTTTTTATTCCTGCTTTAGAAGAGTTTGAATTAATCGATCTATTGACTGAAGTTGTGGTTGAGAAAGCGGTGAGTGATTTTTCGAATTGTTCATTTTCCAACGAATTCCATTTAGGCATTAATTTCCCTCCAGGCTATTTTTTATCTAATGAACATCGAGAGTATCTGATTGAACAAGCTCAAACTTTAAAAGATCGCGGGATTCGCTTGGGGCTAGAGATTACAGAACGTCAACTTCTGGATAGGCAGGCTAAATCGGTAATAGAGCATCTACGAAAATTTGGTCTTGATGTGTTGATTGATGATTTCGGAACAGGGCAGACTTCGCTAGCTATGCTAGAAACTACCGCCATTGATTACCTTAAGATTGATAAGTGCTTCGTTGATACGATTGGTTTCGATAGCGTTAACGCACCCGTATTAGATGCGATTATCTCGATGGCTCAAGCATTAAATCTCAACTTGATCGCTGAGGGGGTCGAAGACAAAGGTCAAGCTCTCTATCTTCTGGAAAAAGGTGTGGTATATCACCAAGGTTATCTGTACAGCAAACCCGTAGCTTTTGATGAGTTGAATCTTCCATAGAGAAGTATGGTTAACCATGGTTGTTGTCGTTGTTAGCCATACTTTTGTGTCGATTGATTCACTTGTTGTCGACGCCACATCGCGTTTTCAACCAAGAAATGCCCCTCAAATTCTTCTTATTCTTAACAAAATCATATTGTCCGTCTGCGTTGTCAAATATCATCAACATTGTGTCATCAATAGCGAGTATTTGACTGAGAGTTCTGTTTTGACGATCTTTGCTTCTGTACTTAACGCTTTTGGTTTGGCTGTCGCTACCTAGCGAGTTAAAGGAGCCATGCAACAGTTGGTGGAAGGGTAGAGCTCATCTGCATCGACAAACTTAAGGGCCTTTCGTAAGGTCTTGGCGACGATTTCACATAAATTCAACTCAAAAATGTTGCAAAACACAGTTTTGTAATCAATCACTTACATTGGAAATGTATACTTACAAAGCTCATTTAATTTGTAACCTTCAGGTTTGAATCTTTTTTTACACTCTCTATCGACCCTTCCAAAAGGTTTGGAAGACAGACTTTTATCCTTACATTTTAATGAGAGTGGAACTATGAGTTTTCTACAAAATACAATGACCAAAGCGCAGGTGTTAGGGAAAGCATTAATGCTGCCTATCGCACTGTTGCCAGCAGCTGGTTTGCTGTTAGGTATAGGTAATGCACTTGGGCTTTCTATGATGGAAGCCGCTGGTGGCGTAATTTTTGGCAACTTAACACTGTTATTCGCCGTTGGTGTCGCGGTGGGTTTAACCAAAGATTCTGGTGCAGCGGCATTGGCTGCTATTGCTGGCTTGTTAGTCATGAACCAAACGATTAGTGTGACCATGGGCATTTCACCAGAGATGGTATCCGATTCGCGTTACGCCTCGGTCTTAGGTATTGCAACCCTGCAAACGGGCCCACTCGGTGGCATGTTAGTGGGTTTGTTGGCGGCATATATGTATAACCGTTTTCATAATATTCAACTGCCTGAGTTCTTAGGATTCTTTGCCGGAAAACGTTTTGTTCCAATCGTCACCGCGTTCAGTGCGTTCGTATTAGGGTTGGCGGTACCGCTATTTTGGCCAGCGGTTCAAGATGGTATCGCAGCCATCTCTACCAACTTGAGCCAGGGTAATATGTATGTATCAACCTTCTTCTACGGCTTTATGGAACGTGCGCTAATCCCTGTTGGATTGCACCACGTCTTCTATACACCATATTGGTTCACATTCTTTGAATATACCGCCGGTAATGGCGAAATTGTCAATGGCGCTCAAACAATATGGTGGCGCATGTTTGCTGATGGTGTTCACACGTTTGAAGGTGGCGGTTACGATAATGCTGGTGCGTATCTTTCTGGTAACTTTGCTATCTATATGTTTGCTTTTCCTGCAGCATGTTTGGCGATGTATCAAGAAGCACACACAAAGAACAAAAAGATTGCTGCTGGCCTATTAGGCTCTGCTGCGCTGACGGCTTTTGTTACCGGTATTACTGAACCGGTCGAGTTTGCGTTTGTTTTCGTGGCGCCCGTACTTTATTTTTTCAATGCGATTATGGCGGGTGTTTCTTACAGCGTTTCTTATGCACTCGATTTGCAAATGGGTAAAACGTTCTCTGCAGGTATTATCGATTACGTACTTTACGGTGTTATGCCAAGCTTAAGCGGCTTCGAAACTAACTGGGTGAAGTTGTTCCTGTGGGGGCCAATCAACGCAGCAATTTACTACACCGTGTTCCGTGTGGTTATTCGCAAGTTCAATTATCAAACGGTAGGCCGTGAAGATGAAACAACGGAAATCACATTAGACGATGAAAGCCTAGCACGTGAAATTCTCCGTCATGTTGGTGGAAGAGCAAACCTGACTACAATAGGTTCATGTATCACTCGCTTACGTTTGGAAGTGAAGGACATGTCGTTAGTGAACACCGATGAGATCAAGCAACTTGGTGCAATGGGTATCGTAAAAGTGGGCTCAAATGGTGTGCAAATAATCTTGGGTGCGAAAGCTCAGTTTATAGCCAATTTACTTGAAGAACCTTCAAGTGAACCTGTGACTGTATAATTAAACAATAATGTAAGGCCTCCGCAATCGCAGAGGCCTCTTTTTATGCAGTTACGTTCGTTCTGCTGCAATGAACATGCATTAGGCAATTGGAGGGTAGAATGACTAGCACAATGATGAACAGTGCAGCACTTATTAAATGGTTTAGAGGTGATGTTCCGCTGTGGAAAGCCGTAGTATTTCAAATAGTCGGAACATACGCACTGCTGTTTTTATTAGAACAGAGCAAAGTCGCCCTATCAGAAACAACGGTTGTGATGCTGAAAATAGGCTGCTTACCTCTATTCGCCATTTATAGCTCTATTTGTGTATTTCGAGCAGCACCAAATTTCAAATCGTCAATTCGAGGCACCGTGGCCAAGTGCTGGGCGGTGACGTTTATCTTATGGGCACTCGCGACAGCCTACGCTTTGATTGTGTTTATTTTGCCTAAACTCTAAAACATATTTTTGGCCGTGTTTTCATTCCAATTGGCCCATTTGGCCCATTTGGCGCTATATCGCTGCATTGAGTTTAAGATGACACTCTCTTGATCTAAAATCAGGCAGCAACCGTATGTCTCTTCTGGTGATAGACAAAGAGCATGTGATGAAATTCTCAAAAGAAAATGAGTCAAGAATTATAGAAATGGCGTGGGAAGATAGAACGCCGTTTGAAGCAATAGATCTACAATTTGGTTTGAATGAATCTGACCTTATTCGCTTCATGCGTAGTCGTTTAAAATTGAGCAGTTTTAAACTGTGGCGCTCACGCGTGTCCGGACGCGCAACTAAGCATCTAAAGCTTCGTCACTCTGATGTGTCGAGAGGTTTCTGCCCAACTCAATACAAGCACCGCTGAAATAATATCCCGAGCCTTGATTAAAGTGTACTTTGATTCAAGTGTGCTTTGATTCAAGTAAGCGTTGTGTTTTTACGAGGATTTTGTCTTTTAATCAGTGGGTTGAAAGGTGGTTAGGTAAGCGTTAGTATTCGTATTTCTAATAAAAAAGGACTTAATCATGATTCTCAATCACGTATCCGTTGGTGTTAAAGATGTCGTTAAAGCCGTTGAGTTTTACGATGCCGTTCTATCAACGCTATCCATAAAATGTGCTCACTATATAGACAATGTGGCAGCCGCTTATGGTGAAAGTTTTGAGTTTTGGGTTGGCTGTCCCTGCGAAGGTAAGGCAACATCGAGCAATGGTTCGCACTTAGCGTTCAATGCTCCTGATAAGAAATCGGTGGATCGATTTTATGCTACTGCGATCGAATTGGGCGGGACATGCGAAGGAAAACCAGGCCTGAGACCTGAATATGGTGACACTTACTACGCTGCATTTGTGCGAGATTTAGATGGGAACAAGATAGAAGCCGTTTCAATGTAAAATCAAGCACTCTGTGTGGGAAAGTTTCGGTGAAATAGTACCATGCAGAGTGCATTAGAAACGAAAGTAGCGTTCATGCTTGTGCCCATAGAGGCGTCAATCAACCGCGATGACTAGACTGAGAGTTCTCTTCTGACGATCTCTGCGCCTGCACTTAAGGCTTTTAGTTTGGCTGTCGCTACCTGGCGAGGTAGAGGAGCCATGCCACAGTTGGTGCAAGGGTAGAGCTTATCTGCATCGACAAACTGAAGGGCCTTTCGTAAGGTCTTGGCGACTTCTTCTGGTGTTTCAATCGTATTGGTTGCCACATCAATCGCACCTACCATTACTTTCTTACCTCGAATGAGTTCAAGTAGCTCCATTGGAACGTGAGAGTTGTGGCATTCTAGTGAGATGATATCGATATTGGACTGTTGCAGTTTAGGAAACGCTTCCTCGTATTGTCTCCACTCAGAGCCCAAGGTTTTTTTCCAATCGGTATTCGCTTGTATGCCATAGCCATAGCAAATGTGTACCGCCGTTTCACATTTCAGCCCTTCAATGGCTCTTTCCAAACAAGCAATGCCCCAGTCGTTTACCTCATCAAAAAATACATTAAAAGCAGGTTCATCAAACTGAATAATATCAACGCCTGCGGCCTCGAGTTCTTTGGCTTCCTGATTGAGAATTTTAGCGAATTCCCACGCTAATTTCTCACGGCTTTTATAATGATCATCATAAAGCGTGTCGATCATGGTCATGGGGCCAGGCAGAGCCCATTTGATCGGTTGGTCGGTTTGCTGGCGTAGAAATTTAGCATCTTCAACAAAAACCGGCTTCTGGCGAGAAACCGCACCCACGACCGTAGGCACACTTGCGTCATAGCGATCACGAATTTTGACCGTTTTACGCTTTTCAAAATCCACGCCGCTGAGGTGTTCGATAAACGTGGTCACAAAATGCTGTCGTGTTTGTTCGCCATCGCTAACGATATCGATACCCGATTGTTGTTGCTCTTGCAGTGATACCCGCAAAGCATCGTGTTTGCCGTCAATCAATTCCTCGCCTTGCAACTTCCAAGGTGACCAAAGTGTCTCTGGCTGTGCTAACCAAGAAGGCTTAGGTAAACTGCCTGCCGTTGAAGTCGGTAATAGTGTTTTCATAATAAATGCTGCGCTTATTTGTGTGAATTAAAGGGCGTAATGAGTTGACCATTGATCAAGAACAACTTGGTATGGTTTGATGAAGTGCTCCTCAGCAAACTTACCCTGTTCAATAGCGAGTTGGCTTCGTTCTTCTCGGTCATACACTATTTGAGTGACCGAGTGGTCCAGGTTCTTCAAATTTGGTTGGTAGCGTTTCCCCGCGACAGCATTGGCATTGTAAATTTCAGGTCGGTATATTTTTTGGAATGTGCCCATCGTGCTGATGGTGCTGATCAGTTCAAGATTGGTATAGTCATTAAGCAAATCGCCAAAGAAATAGAAAGCTAAAGGCGCGACGCTATTTGGCGGCATAAAATAGCGAACCTGTAAGCCCATTTTTTGGAAGTACTGCTCAGTCAACGACGACTCGTTGGGTTGGTATTCAACGCCCAATACTGGGTGCTGATTTTCAGTTTGATGATATGTTTTGTTATCGGAAACGCTAAGACAAATAACCGGAGGCTTACTAAAATGCTGTTTAAAAGTATCCGAATTGACAAAGTACTTAAATAACTGACCGTGCAATTTGCCAAAATTATCTGGAATACTGAAGTTCGGTTGATCTTTATTATGTTCCAATAGAAGCACACTAAAATCATAATCTCGAACATAAGAAGAAAAATTATTCCCCACAATGCCTTCAATACGCTCATTCGTTTTATGGTCAATAATATTTGTTTTTAGAACTTCGATTGAAGGGAAGGTCTTACCGCTACCATCCATGTTGATATCCACAGAAATGATGTCAAGTTCAACAGAATAGCGGTCACCTTTTGGGTTGTCCCAGTGTGCTAATGCATTGAAACTATTATCAATCATCTGCAAGGCATTACGAAGGTTCTCTTTGCGGCTGTTGCCCCTAGCCAAATTAGCAAAATTCGTCGTGATGCGTGTGCTGTCTGATGGATGATAATTTTCATCGAGACTAATGCTCTGAATCGTAAAATTAAAGTCGTTATGCATTGTAATTTAGTGTCCTATTTCCTTAGATAAACGCTGAATCTCTTTCTAACCCTTTAAGGTTTTATTTATTATTTTCCCCGTCATTCTGTTCCCATCATTATTTTTGTCAGTAATCATCTAAATAAAAAAGGGTATGTCATGCCTACAGAACTGAGAGCAGAAAGTCTTTTATACGTGGTCAGTGAAATGAACAACAGTGGTTTTATTTCACCTTCAATATGAGAAACATTCATGTTCAATTGTTTTTTAATGTTTCCGCGAAATTTTCTATTCATTTAATGAATACGCGCATCCCTGTCTTTGTGTCACTGTGTTTGTGTCGTTGTATTTGTATCGTTGTATTTGTGTTCTGGTATCAAGGTATTGAAGTGGCGAGTTCTAAATCAATGGTTATTGATAATTGGCGTAAAGTGACCTATATCGGGATGTTCCTGTTGGTTATATTTACACCACACAAACACAGGAGATAACACTATGAAACTTACTTCCATTGCACTCGCACTTTCTACCGCTGTCTTGGCAAGCACTGCAATTGCAGATGACACGCAAAATCCAGTCGAAGCGGCTCTTAGCGCAGAAGGTGCGCAGGTCACTTTACCTGTAGAAGCGGCAAAGCAGCCATTTTCTAATGAATTTGTGGACGCAGCGCGCGCTGGTTTCAACAACTTTCATTGGCAAATGGGTGGCGATCACTCCTTTTATTACAACATGCACATGAGCGAATTCATGCCTACTGCGGTGGCTTCACCAAGTGAAAACTACAAGCCGTTAGTTAAAGATATTCACCCAGAGCTTGCTAAGTTAAAAGTTCAAACAGAAAGCAAGGGTGAAATGACAATGGAAGATTACCTTGTCGACCCGCAGTTTCGTACTCAAGGTTTTATGCTGATTCATGAAGGTAAAATCGTGTATGAGGCTTACCCTGGAATGAAACCAACGGATCGCCATATCTGGGCATCAGCGGCAAAAACGACGGTAGGCACGGTGGTGGCCATGCTGGCAGAAGAAGGTAAAATCGACCATAACAAAATGATCACCGAATATGTTCCAGAATTGAAAGGTTCGGTATGGGACAACGTATCGGTACTAAATGCATTAAACCACGCAACAGGTCTTGATAATGAAGAAACAGCCGCCTCGATCATGAATCCAGATTCAGCGGTAGTGCGCTTCTTTGCTTCGGCATTTGGTTCTCCACGCTATGCAACAGGAGAGCAAGAAAGCTGGGTCGATGTTGCCCTTGATACTAAGAAAATTGAAGGTGAAGAACCGGGCAAACAGTTCCGCTATGCTTCAATGAACACTATCGTATTGACTCAAATGATTGAGAACATCGAAGGTACAACTTGGGCTAAAGTGTTTGAAGACAGAGTTTGGTCAAAAGTGAACGCTCGCCAGCCTATGTTGATCAACCAAACACCAGACGGAATGGCTATCGCGGTTGGGCTAGTGTCTACCACATTAGAAGATATGGCACGTTGGGGAACCTTGTTCACGCCGAGCTGGGGTGCCGTTGCTGATGAGCCAGTTATCTCACAGGCGATCATCGACCGTATCCATAATAATGGTGATCCAAAAGCGTTTGCAGGTACGACAAAAGAAGACAGCACTGTGCACGCTTTCAACGAAAAAGCATCTTATAACTCATACCAATTCGATTACATCTTTGACGATGGTGCGATGGCGAAAAGTGGCAATCTAGGCCAGTTCATTTACATCGACCCAGACCGAGATTTTGTGGGTATTGTTTTCTCTAACAACCCATACCACTCAGGCTATGGTGAAAATAAAGCACCTGCACTGATGCGTTCGGCTGCAAAAGCCTTAGCGGGTAACTGATCGAGTTAGTTGTCCTTCCTACCGAAGCATTGAGACACCAATGCCTTCGGTAGTCTTCAATTTAAGTGCCTGCTCTTTATATCAATACTCCTGTGTTTAAGAGTGGGCACTTTTTCATTTGAAATACTCACCTCGCAATTTGTAATTTCGATTGCTTGAGTGATCAATATTACTTTCTAAACCTTATGAAAATGAAATACACAGCAATAGTTATTGGTGCGGCATTAATGAGCGCAGCCAGTTTTGCGTCTGAAACCACGTATGATTTTGGCGGATCAATTAAAGCGATAATGATTCATGATAATGACGTCGCTGGAGCAGGGGTTAATATACCCAGCAATAGCCTATTTGGTAAGAGCAACCATAGCGATACAAAAGTGGATGCTTCATTATCTCAATTTAGATTTGGAGCGCTAAAGGATTTCGATAATGGTACCTCCATCGACTCTAAATTGGTCATGGATTTTAACGCCAATAATGACGGTGGCATGTCGCCACGATTAAGAGAAGCCTACTTGACCTACCATACCGAGGCTGGCGATCTGTTGGCTGGACAAACTTGGTCGACCTTTATGGATATGCGCAACTATCCTCTGTCACTAGCGGAACCAACATTGAGCGGTGTGGTATTTAAACGTCAACCCATGCTCCGTTGGTCACAAGATATTGGATTATTTCGCTATGATGTCGCATTAGAAAGCGGCACCAATTCGGATATTCAAAATCCATCGGGTGATACCATTGACACCAATGGGGCGTTGCCTGATTTAGTGGCAGGCCTAGAGTTAGACAACCAGCACGGCTGGGTAAGAGCAACGGCTGCGCTCAGTCAGATACGCCTGTCTTCCAATGAGCATGAATATACAGAATTGGGCTACGGTGTTCAGTTATCCGGAGGATGGAACATCACGCCTAACAATACAGTGACCTTATTGTTGTATACAGGGCAGGGAACCGATAGATACCTATTAGGCTTATCGGGAACAGGAGCCACATGGAATGAAGGTGAACAGTCGCTCGAAGTTCGAGAAACAAATAGCTTGATGGCGTCATACACAAGACATTGGAAGCAAGACCTTAAATCTGTATTTGCTTACGGTTCGGTTGAGAGCGATGCTCTAGATTGGCAAGATGCACAGGAGCAGGACACATTAACCTCTAGCCAATATGTTATGGCTAATTTACTGTGGAATGTTCAACCTGACTTAATGGTGGGTGTTGAATATAATTATTCAACATATGAGCGAAGCGTGACGAACTCGAGAGACAATCATAGAATCATGCTCGGTATGGAATGGAAGTACTAAGCTATTTCCCGCTATGCTTGTCGTGATCATGAATTAAGTCGATGGATTGTTACGCGTTGAATATCGACTTGAATGGCGATTTAAAAGACGGTGGCCAAGAGTTGGCCACCGTGAATTGCGTTATCTATTGATGGTTAGGCTGGCTGTTACGTTACAACTTAAAACGGCCAACCATGTTATCAAGACGCTCTGACAGCTGGCGAAGTTCTTGGCTTGCTGAAGCCAGTTCTTCCGCGGTGCCCGTCGTCACTTCGTTAATCGTGTTGATCTCTTCAATATTTTGATTAATCGTATCGACCACCGTTGACTGTTCTTCTGTAGCGGTTGCAACCTGGGTATTGCGATCAGAAATATCCATGATACGTTCTGAAATACTCATCAGCACTTTCACGGCTTCATCGGTCGATTCAACCCCTTCAAACGTAACCACTTGGCCTGCTTCCATCGCACTCACTGCGTCTTTAGCATCGTTTTGAAGTTGATTAATCATTTTTTGAATTTCTTCTGTTGAAGCCGCAGTGCGACTGGCAAGGTTACGAACCTCATCGGCAACGACTGCAAAGCCACGTCCTTGCTCCCCAGCGCGGGCTGCTTCTATCGCCGCGTTTAATGCTAACAAATTGGTTTGATCGGAAATATCACGAATGACATCCAGAATCGAGCCAATGTCTTTGGTTGTGGTGGCAAGTTGCGTTACAACTTGACTCGTCGATTCAACATCATCAGCCAAGCGAGAAATGACTTCTTTTGCTTTAGAAACCACAGACTGGCCAACTCGGGTGTTGTCTGATGCTTCGTTTGCTGTTTCTGCAGCGGTCGCGGCGTTAGATGCGATTTCGTTGATTGTGGCACCCATCTCGTTAATTGCCGTTACCACTTGAATCGTTTGATCCCGTTGAACTTGGCTATTATCAAGGGTTCTTGTCGCCTTGTCAGACACGCTTTCTGCTGCGTTACTCAAGGATCCGCTGGTGGATGCGACTTCAATCATGGTCGAATGAATCTTTTCAATGAAGCCATTGAAGCCTGTTGACAACTGTCCGATTTCATCGTTGCTTTTCACTTCAATTCGTTGCGCTAAATCGCCTTCACCTTTCCCTAATTCGGTAAATCGTTCCGCAAGAAGTTTAATTGGGTTGATGATGCTGTTAGCTAGGAAAATCCCCATCACGATAAAAACAAACGCGACGGCAAGCGTCGTCAATAACATTTTTTGGGCCGTGGCGTTTAAGTCGGCAAAGACCTCTTCGGTAGGCACCACACCCACAACAAACCAGTCCATAGACGGTACATAGGTCGCGGCGACAAACACTTCTTGACCATTGTATTCAGCAGTGATCAAGTTGAATGTAGATTTATTTAACAAGTCGTTTGTTTCTGAACCATAGAGTTGATTAAGCGATGTGTTGGATTTGTCTTTCTCGCGATGAATCTGTACCGCACCTTTGCTGTCGGTCAAAAAGACAAAGCCGCTTTGTTCAATACGGAACCCGTTCAATAAAGACACCATGTCATCCATCGACTTAGACAGCCCCGACATGGTAAAGCTTGCCAAGTTTTGATAATTGGCAAACATCTTCACATCACCGTTTGGCTCTTGGAAGATACTCACAGACGTGTCTTGACCAGAGTTGGTGAAGCCAAAGAACCAACCATCCTGACTTTGGTTCAACTGACGTAAAAAGCCGTTTTGGTTCCAGTAGTAAGCCGACTCTCGGTTGGCAACAGAGGCATCATTTAGCTGGTACTGGTTACGAACATTGTTGAGTTGTTTGACGAGCGTTTTTTCGACCGCAGGATCGCGGTCAGTCGATTTTATCGCGTCCGCAATAAACTCATTGGTCGCAAGCTGCTTTGCTGCCAAAAGCATTTGGCTAACCTGTTGATCAATTTCAGCATTGATTTGCCCTAGCATTGAAGGGAACTCTATTTCAATCAAACGATACGTTAGCATCTCTCTAGCATGCTTTTGAGCCATAATGCCAACGAATGCTGTAGAAGCGAGTACAGCGAACGTGATACCTAAAACCACTTTTTGTTTAATACTCATTGAATTTAGTTTCAGCATATTAAAACCCTAATTTGATTCATCTTTATTTGACTTCTTCTATTGGTTTAGGTGTGAGCGTGTGCAAAACACCTTGGTAAATGATGCGTTCACAACGCAAATGGTTGCGTTCACTAATGTGATCGCTCCAGCTGCTTTGCCAGTATAATACAACGGTGAACCCAACATCACGCTGGTGAGTAAGACTGTTTCAGTGATGACCAGCGCCTACTAACGAGAAATGATACACAGCACTTAACAAATTGTAAGCAAAGGTTTCATTTTGATGCTGTCATTATAGCGGCAATACTCAAGAAAGCATGAGAGAAAATGTGGTACAGCGATGTAATTGTTTGTGTGTGAAGAAATGTTAGCCAGATAGTGTGGCGGTTTACAGTCGTAGGTAAGATGATTTATGGGTTTTGAGTTATTGAGTGAAGCACCCGATCGTTTCAGATTCAGCCAAAAAACGCCCTCATACACAGGCTATTGCGTTGTGATCATAAGCTAGAGAGTCACTAGCTAGGTACCCTTTATATAGGTACCCTTTACCTAGATACCCATTACGTACGTGTTATTCGCTAGATGTTATTAGCTAGATGTTATTAGTTAAGTGTTATTAGTTAAGTGTTATTAGTTAAGTGTTATTAGTTAAGTGTTATTAGCCAGGGGCATAGCGCAAAACAACCCATATAAAAGTTACCGTCATAGAGGGCGTTACATGCAATTTGAATCGATTAGATTGGTACTCGGGGATCAACTCAACAGCGAACATTCTTGGTTCTCGCAAGTAGACCCCAAAGTGCTCTACATCATTGCAGAGCTGAAGCAAGAGAGCCAATACGTCACCCATCATATTCAAAAGGTGTGCGCGTTTTTCTCAGCGATGGCTCAATTTGCGCAGGAGCGTCAGCGTGAAGGGCACCAAGTGTTGTCTCTAACACTGGACGACACCCATCGGTTTTCTGACCTTTCTGAGATGATAACCCACTATGTTACCGATGTTGGGGCCACTCATTTTGACTATCAACGGCCTGACGAATACCGCTTACAACAGCAGTTGGCCTCACTTGATCTAAACAATATTGAAGTTCAGTGCGTTGATACCGAGCACTTTCTATTGCCATTTGAAGAGATCCCACAGCAGTTTACTCAAGGTAAACATGTGATGATGGAGCATTTCTATCGGCGCATGCGTAAGCGATTCAATATTCTGATGGAAGCGGGAAAGCCACAGGACGGAAAATGGAATTATGATGCGAACAATCGCAACAAGTTAAAAGCGAGTGATATTGAAAAACTGCCCAACCCTTTATTATTTCGTACCAATGTCGAGCCGATTGTGGAGCGATTAACTCGCCACCGTATTACGACGATGGGTCGTTTAGATGGAGACCTCATTTGGCCTGTTAATCGCGCACAAAGTTTGTCTCTACTCGCGAATTTTTGTCAGGTATGTTTACCGAACTTCGGGCGTTTCCAAGATTCAATGACCGAGAAACATGAAGCAAAATGGAGCCTTTACCACAGCCGTTTGTCGTTTTCGTTGAACTGTAAATTACTTCATCCGAAAGAAGTCATCGACGCGGCCCTCAAAGCTTTTCATCGTAACCCGGAGATCGATATTGCTCAGGTTGAAGGCTTTGTGCGTCAAATCCTAGGGTGGCGAGAATACATTCGCGGTGTTTATTGGGCCAATATGCCAGACTACCCTAAGAAAAACGCATTGGATGCGCGAAATCCGTTACCCGGCTATTTTTGGACGGGAGAAACAAAGATGGCGTGTATGCAAAACGCCATTAGACAGTCGTTAGATTATGCTTACGCGCATCATATTCAACGCTTGATGGTCACGGGCAATTTTTGTTTACTCACGGAAGTCGCACCTGATCAAGTCGATGAATGGTATCTAGGCATCTATGTAGATGCGATAGAATGGGTAGAGATGCCGAATACTCGCGGAATGGCTTTGTTTGCGGATGGCGGAATTGTAGGTACAAAACCGTACGCGGCAAGTGGTTCTTACATCAACAAAATGAGTGACTACTGCAAAGGTTGCCATTACGACAATAAAGCACGAAGTGGTGACGGTTCATGCCCGTTTAATAGCCTTTATTGGCGATTTATGGATAAGCACGCAAAGCGACTGGCGACGAATCCTAGAATCAAGATGATTTATCGGTCTTGGGACAACATGGATGAAGTGAAACGCCGCGAAATTTTGCACACGGCGGAGCAATACATGGAAAACTTAGAGGACCTGTAGCCAAACAGTCCTCAATAGCAAACGAGATTACGGCCTTCTCTCGGACTTCAGCCATTCACAGTCAAGCCGCTAGAGCTTACACGGTTTTAACTTAATGAAGCTGGCTTTTGCATATTTGAACTGGCTTTTATTTATTCGAACTGGCTTTGATATTGAGCCGGGGTCTGCTTCATCCAGCCTTTGAAAGCGCGGTTAAAGTTCGATAAATCGGTATAGCCACAGCGCCAGGCTGTTTCGAAAGGCGATATTTTCTCTCTGAGTAGCTTTGTTGCTGTTTCACAACGCGCGTTATCTCTGGATTGTCTAAAAGTAAGCCCTTTGTCGGCAAGGCGTCGTTGTAACGTTCGTGGGGAGCTGCCGATGAGTTGTGCTAGCCATTCAACGTTAAACCAGGGCAAAACAGCGTAAGTGTTAATGAGGGCATCTAGCGTGGTGTGCCAATCATGCTCTCTTTTTTGAGGCTCTACACCGATAAAGTTTTCCGATAAAGGGATTTCTATCGCGCCAAACGCATGACCGAAAGTAAACGATACCGAACTGAATGCAGCGGGTAAATCTTTTGCTAAATGGCCAGGTAAGCTCATCAATACCGATGAGGGTTCCCATGTCTGTCCTAAAAATAATCGACATAAAGAAAGCAACCCGAAAGCTCGAAACCATTCCGCTTGGTCGTAGCCAGATACCGATGGGTGATACGCCCCACGGTGACAAAGATACCACTTACCTTCAATCCTTTCCGGCCAGACTACCACATGGTTATTTAAAGTTGGCATGACTTCAATGAGGGTATGGATCGCTTGCTCTAGATTGTCGCAATGGATAAACGAAGAACGAAATTCAGGTGAAATTTGTTCTAGGGTAATCAGCCTACCGACCTCCAGCCCTATCCGACGATTGGAGCTTTTCATGATGGTACTGAGAAATGCCATCGTTTGATGAGAAGGTAGCCAATATTCACCCTCCTTTAAATCCTCTGGAAATTGATATTTTTCAGCGACACTTTTCCACTCAATGCCTTGTTGATCAAAATAATTGAGGAAGGGGAGTAGGTTATTTGAATTACTAATGTTGATGGTATTTGGCATTAATGCGCACAGCTCCATGTGACTACCGGTAGTGTGTATCATATAGGATATGGGGTGTATGTGCTAAAAATTGAAGAGGATAATTAGGAGGAGAATTAAGAGGATAAATAAAAGGATAGTTAGGAGGATATAGCAGAATCAGGGTATAACCCATTGGGCGGTTATAAGTGCTGTATTTCTGAACCGTAAAAAGAAAGGGAAGAAAATTGATGATTGATCTTGTTGTAACATTGTCGAATGGATTGACTATTCAGAGCCAGGAAGTAAAAAGCATCCCTGCTTTTTAACGAACTATTTTAAGGTGAATTAGGCCTTAGAAGTAGACTTTGTAAAATGCCCACGCAACGGTGTCATCAATATCGACGGTTTGGTGGGTAGATTGCATGCTACCAACTGTATTTTCAATTTTGAACTGTCCCCAGCGTTTTCCATCTGCGGATAACGGTGTACCGACAGTGATTGATGATTTCAGCGTTGACGTTTCAATACTACCGTCCATATAGGTGTATTCTGGTGATAGCATCAGGTAAGTACCATCAGCACCCGGTTTCCATGAAAAATAAGCCGCCGCCATACCACCAACGATATCTGTATCTGTTTCACCCATCGCAGAGGCAAAACCTTCATCGTATTCACCCGCCAACGCGCCAACGCGACCAAAGATAGTTAGGCTTTCTACACCAGGCTTGAACATCGCAACAGCACCGACAGCAGCCGTTGTAAAGTTGGTGTTATCAATAATATCAATTGATGCAGCCGCTGTTGGCACAACTGGGTTACCGACGTTAAATACGTGGAAATACTGAAGTCGGCTATCTTTATATTTGCCCTCATTATCCATGCTTCCTTCGATGGTACTCATTGCCATTTGACCATTTTTTAAGCCGAAACCCAGAGAGGCAGATAGTTTTACATCGCCCTGATTATTCATACCCACATACCCTGAAGTATTAACAGCAGTTAGGTTTGAAGGGTCAACTTTTTCAGTAGACTCGTCTGCAAGCGCAAGGTTCATACCAGAGCAAAGTAACGTCGTAGCAAGAATGGTTTTAGTAAAAGTGTTCATGGTTGTTCTCCTATGTTTGTGTGGGATGAACTATAACCAATGCCCGAAATACGATATAGGTCACTTTGCGCCAAAATCATTAGTGCATTGTAATAATGTTCCCTAACTAATAATTTGAGGTGATATTAAATGGATGCTCTTGATGGCGATCTACCAACACAAAGCAATGAACGAGAAAAAGCCAGTAAGGAGACCTTACTGGCTTTATTTACATAAACGATATTTACATAAACGATATTTACATTAACGACTTGACTAAGATCTTTCCGTTAAGTGGATTATTTTACTATGTCACGACGGATCGGTTCCCCAGCGTTAACTGCTGTATCTAGTTCTGTATTATTCACAACGATTTTGCCGTTAACTAATAACCAATGTACGCCTACTGCTGGATGATTCGGATCTTGGTAAGTCCCTACGTCTGCGATAGTGTCTGGGTCAAACACCACGATATCTGCATCCATATTGGTTTGAATACGACCTTTATGTTTCATTTGTGGGACAAAGTCTTCAATCAATTGTGCTGGCATGAGTGTCATTTTGCGTAATGCTTCAGACATAGTTAATAAGCCGCGTTCTCGGACATAAACTCGCAATACCTTAGCGAACGTACCATTTGATCTTGGGTGAGAAAAAAGCTCTTGAGGAAGCGGCCATTCGTCACCCGCATAGTTGTCAATGTGGCCTTCTTCATCCATGTGCATCCAGAACATCTCATCAGATTCAATCAATACATTTGGGTTCAAAATCGATGCATCTAACAAAGCAAGATCATCTGGGTTTTGCTCGTCTAAAAAGTGCCAAACAATGAACGTACCTGGTTTATTTGCTTGATACTCGGCGAGTTGTTCTTCTGTCATACGGTCTACACCCAACTGAAAGTTTTCAGCGGTTGATCCCATGCGTTCACGCCATCCGTCACCACTAAACATGGCAGCACCGACAACGGTACTCGCAGCACCCCAAGGGTAAGCACCAACGGTCACATTGATGCCTTTGTCTTGCGCTTTATTGACCATTGGCAAAATGGATTCAATATCTTTTAACGAAGTACTGTTAATGTGGC
Source organism: Vibrio sp. YMD68 (assembly GCF_029958905.1). Taxonomy (NCBI): domain Bacteria; kingdom Pseudomonadati; phylum Pseudomonadota; class Gammaproteobacteria; order Vibrionales; family Vibrionaceae; genus Vibrio; species Vibrio sp. YMD68. The sequence goes on from NZ_CP124613.1 coordinate 838,572, forward strand.
AAAGGTGCATGTGAGCACCAGTAATTGCAGCATTACCGACAAGTTCTTTGACTGCTTCAAAAGAGCTTTGTGGCTCGGCATTGCTCGCATAACGAACATGGGTGTAAGTGGCTACATCGCGTTCTGCAGCGAGTTCAGCGAGTGCATAATATTCCTTTTGGCCATGTCCAGGTGCGTATCCGGCGTTAATACCAATGCCTAATCCACCTTCGTCAAGACCTTGTTCAATCAATTTGATGATCTTGCCTTCTTGCTCTGGTGTAGCGATATCCATTTTCCAGTCGTTGCGAGATTGCGCTTGTTGAAAATAGCCTGCTGTTGCTTGCGGTTGAGTATCACTGAACGTGGCGATACGAGCATATGTCCAGCCAGCTGCGGCGCCATAGTTTAGTGGTAGCCCTTTTTCTGCTTGACCTGCATACCAGTCACTGATCGGCAAAACACCAGATTCGAGTTCCAGCATTGTTGTCACGCCTTGCATTGCTTGCATGCGGTAGTCACCAATGTTTTGCCCGTGAGCATGAACGTCGATGAATCCGGGTGCAACGACTTTTCCTGTGGCATCGATGGTTTTTTCACCTGAGATCGCATCGGTGGTAATCGCTGTGATTTTGTTGTCTTTAATCCCAACGTTAGCCACTGAGTCGAAGTTTGTCTCTGGGTCAATCACTCGACCATTTAGAATAACGACGTCGTAATTTGCCGCAATAACCAATGGTGATAAGAGCCCTAAACTCAGTATCGATGCTTTTTTTATAAATGAAGGTAATGTTGCCATTTTCAATTAGTTCCTATTCTCTATTAAACCCAGTGTAGGGGGCGTTATTTTAAAGTTCGGTAAAATGTGGTTCTTCTTAAGTTGATGTAAATATAGACGACAATATTGGGATGAGGTAGGTCAGTTACCGCCAAAAATAGTCAGCCCCATTTGGTAACAAGACGGAGCGAGAGGAGAAAGGCATAAAAATAGAGAAGAAGTGAGCAGAAATAATGGGAGCGTGCAAAAGTAATCGCTGAGTATTGGCATGGTCACTCAGCGAGACCAATAGGCTAAAATCGAAAGGGATTCTGGAATTAGTGAGATGGTCAGGAATGACAACGCTCTCTATATTTGGCTGCTGTTACATGTTCCCATCGTTTAAATGCACGATTGAAATTGGCAATGTCAGTGTAACCGCAGGAAAAAGCGATATCTGAAATAGATCGATCGGTATCTTGTGCTAAGAGTGTAATGGCATGATTGTGCCTGATTTGATCTTTTATTTCGGTAAATTTAACGTTTTGCTTATCTAAGTAACGTTGAACGGTACGCGTACTCATGTTGATTAAATTCGAGAACCAACGAATTGAAAATTGCGGCAGCAGAGCGTAACTGCTAATGATTTGAGTGAGGTCTAATTTGTGGTTCGTTTCGGTTTTGATGCTGGCTCGGTACACAAAGTTTTCTGGTAACGCAATGGCACCAAAATGCTTATTAGTGCGAATGTTAGATTGACATTGAACATGTGACTTAAACATTTTGTGGTTGGTGATACTGTTGTTGTTCATCCAAAGAATGTCGGGTTTCCAGTCTGGATCAATGAAAGACTGAAGCAGCCTAATCAGGCTAAGAGTTCGGTATTGCTCGACATGGAATTGCCCAGCGGTACTTGGTGGGAAGTTGCCTCGATGGCAAAGGAAATAGCGGCCTTCAATATTTTCCACCCACAACACGACATGGTTGCTGAGAGTTTGAAATGCGGGCACTAGAGCAGATAAGAAAGCGCTTAGATTGTCACTATTTTTAACCGCATGGGCAATACTATCCGGCAGGCTTTCTAACGAAAGTTGCTTTGCAACATTAAAGCCTAAGTTCTCATCATAGGATTTCGCCATCATACTGATGAAACTCATGAGGGTTTTTGTGACTAAATGGTCAGTGGAGTCTGGCGTAAGTTGGGGCATTTGTGATTGCGCAGCGATGGCAAACCAGTCCCATCCTTTTTTTTCAAAATATCGGATGAACGGTGCCAGGTTATTATACGAGCTAATCGAAAACTCGATATTATGTGACGGGCTAGTTATTGTGTTAGCGTTACCCTTTTGGGCAGGCGTTAATATGTCTTTAGAAGAAGCGTTGGACACTTTCATTTTTCTATAAATCATCTCATTTATGAATTGATTCTTCCTTGAAAACTATTTTTAACCGTTCTATTTATTGGCTAGTGCTTTTCATTATCGCTCAGGATACGAGGGGGTTGTTGTGTATGCTAGGTCATTTCATGACAATGTGGGGGTGTTTCAGGTTTTCCATTGCGCAAGGTACTGTTTTGTTTGTTGACACTTCGACCGTTTTTATCCGTTGAAGTGAATATGGGCAGGATCACCCCAAAATGCCCCAATGTTGATAGCAAGCGACTAAACGCAGTCAACACAGAGGCATCTTCAAGTCGGACACTCATGTGCCTAGAGAAAAACTAAAACACTGACCACTTAGAATTTCCAGTTAACCCCAACTGCGATACGATGATTATCAAGCTCCTCACCAGTATCACGCTCGTAATAAGAGTAGTTGTATTCTAAACCTAGATAGATATTGCTGTAGGCTTCCCAGATGATGTTGGCCATCGCGTATCGCGTATAAGTGAAGGTATCCTTTTGCCATTCGAGGGGGTCCGTTTCCGCTGAACCAACGCCAAACACCGACAGTAAATCAGGTTGCCACGTTCTGGTATACGCCGCCATTGCACCATCTACTGTGCGCAGTTCAAGCTCTTGGTCGTCACTGTTCCATGTTGCTCCAGTTTGGGAAACGCCAAGAACGTAGCGATCCACCCCTTTGCCATGGAAACCAATTAAAGAAATCTTATCTTTTGGAGTAATGTTATAAACCGTAGACAGCTGTAACGCATAACCTAGCTCATCATGTTCTTTCTCGCCCTTATGCAATGTTTTTTCGCTCAACAAACCGGTTAGACGAACGTGACCGTTCGCGGAGAAGTCCCAATCTGCGGCCGCAATTAAGTCAAGGGTTGATTTGTCTAGCTTGACGTCTTCATCGGCTGAGCTAAAAATATCGGCATTGCTACCATCCTCAATGGCCACCTCATATTTAAAGGCATCAAACGATTGACTCCAGCGCAGTTGCGGTTGGCGCATAAATGCCACGCCACTTAATGTCGCTTCGGTCACCGAGATTGGCAAGTTTCTGAGGTCCATCAGGGTTGACCAGGTTTGGCCCGCAGTGATTTGACCAGAACCCTTATTCCAACGCAGATATGCTTCACGTATACGTGGCGACACAGATGAATCATTCTTAGCATTGAAATCCATTACATAGCGCGCCGAGACAGTTGAACCATCATTCAAAGTACGCTTCGCACCCGCACTGAGCTGAGACAGTGTGGCATCAATTTTATTATCGCCATAAGTCTCTTTGTTATATAAGGCATCAGCAGGAATATTAACTCCCGCTCCAGATACATTACTATCGAAGAGAAAAACCGTATTAATCGAACCACCGAAAGAGTATTCCGTCTCATTGGCCGATAGCGCCGGTGTGGCAAGTGTCGTTGCGGAAGTTGCGATCAACCAAGGTGCCAGAAAAGGTAATTTTTTCATATTCATAAGAGTGTTTATTGGCTTGTTGGACAGTTGAATGAAATAGTACCAATCACAGCAAATAATCGGTCATTCTAGCGTGTAAAAACACGCGATAACGGCGTTAGAATTTTTGATTGTAAAATAATGATTTAATGAAAATCCTGCCTTGTTATCCAGCGTTTTACTAAGTTATTTCCGATCCTAAGTTATTTCCGACCCTAAGTTATTTCCGATCGCTTACTGGCTGTAATTGGTATAAGAAAGTGGCCTCATATATAAGAAGCCAACGTTTGTTGTTTGGTATGACTAAAAATTCGCTAGGCGTAATTTACAGCGCACCATTTTCAAAATGCCATCGAATTTCAATGTGTTAATAAGGCATTATTGTCGTCGTAGAGTAAGATTAAATGGCCACGCTACATAGGTCTTTTGGTGACATCAATGCGGTGAGTAGGTGATCTAGATCCATAAAAGACAACTGAATAACGGCCGATTTACGCGGGTGTATACCTGGTTCGTTTTTACTTATGAAGTGATGTGATTTGATAGCAAAATAATGAAAGAATATATAAGCCCACCAACAAAACCAACCCCATGAAACCTCTCGATACTGTAAAGGGGTTTACCAATATTTGTCGCAACTATTTTCTGTTTAAACTTGGCAAAACAGTCCTCAAAAGACCTGTCTACACCTTGGCGTTCACGATAAGATCCACACAATTGAGTCACGATAGCAAAATGCACAATTATGCTTTGGTATCATTTTTAACCCATTATTTAGGTATCTTACGTGTTACAAAAATTACCGCTCTATTCACTTGCGTTAACCTTGGCGATGACGTCGGGATTTTCGTCTGCTGAAAATACTGAAAGTGAAAAAAACCCTGAAGATCCAACCAAGGTCATTACCAAGGCCGGTGTTGGTTTCTCTGGTGATGATGTCACCATATCTGGCTCGTTGGGTTTAGATGAAGCTCGCATGATCAATGCGACCATAAACCAAGACGCTTCCGAGTGGAGCTTGGGGGGATCGTGGTTGTTTGATATTGGGATACTGAACTTCAATTTCCGTAAGACGACTTATGAGGATGACTCTCATAACACCTCATACAATTTGGGCACCTTCGTGCCTCTAAGTTACTTTGATTTTACACCGGGTGGTTGGCAACCTTTTATCATGGGTGGCTATAGCTACAACGATGGTGAAATTCGCGACCACGATATCTCAGTAGAGCCCAATGGTGCTGTGTTTATCCCTGTGACGAGTCATGCGTTATATGTCGGGGCGTTTGCGTTTAAACCGTGGTCAGAACATTGGACAACCATGGCATTTTTAGGCACAACGCAAGGCTCTCAAGATCTTGGGATCTACTGGGCTGGTGCAGGTGTCAGTTACCGAATTAACAAACAGCATTCTTTTAATCTGTTTGGTATGGCATCTGATAGTACAATCTATGGTAGTGAAGAGAAGCTGAGCGTTAACTACCGTTATGAGTTTAATCGATAGTATTTGAAAGTGCTCTGTTATTACACTGTTGATCTTCTTTTAAATTTAACCCCGCGATAAATGAGTGTTAAAAATACTCATTTTTAAAACAGTAAGCTATTTCGCACAATAAAAATAAAGCGTCCAATTGGACGCTTTGTTTTATTATACGCAATCAGTATGCAGTGTTCGCTGTGATAGATTAGCCTATTAATAAGTGCGACACTCAAGGCTATATTTATTAACCTATCCAGGTGGTGTGCTCATTAGAAGTAGTAACGAACGCCAAGCCATGCTTCTGTTTGCCACTCTCCGGTGCCCGCCAATGCTGTGTCTTTGTAGTCGACACTTGATTTAACGAAATCGTAGCGAGTATTCAGCCACCAAGTACGGTTGCTGTTGAGTGGCACATTAAGTGCGACTTTAACCGATAAATTTTGCATGTCGATATCATCACCAGAAAGGTCCATCCACTCAGGTACAACAGAGACATAAGCACCGCTTTTGCCAATGTGTTTTGCTGTAATCAGACTTGCCGAATACCCGAGCAGATCATCTTTATCATCGGTTAAGCCTGGGATTTCCATTGTCCCTGTCATTGCGCCCAATCGCGGAAAGACTAAAAGGCCACCGGTCAGCGCCGGGTTAATCGCAGCAACTGCACCCACAGACAACAGGTCATTTTTAATCGCATTGCGTGTATTGATGTAATCTAGAGACACACCAACTTTAGGGATGGCTTCGAAACCGGGTTCAAATACATGGAAGTACTGAAAACGAGAGTTGCTGTAATCGGCGCCAAAATCATTTTTATCACCGTCACCATCGACAAAGGTAGCTTCGGCAAGTAGAGCAAACTGCTGTCCATTATCCAGACCACCAGATACTTGGCCTTGTAATAACGTGTCTGAACTACCATTGATTAATACAGCGCCTTGTGTATAAACCTTAGTGACGTCAGCAGGATCAATTGCGTTTGATTCTTCAGCCATAATCGGCGTTGAAAGTGCAAGTGCTAGGGGTGTTAATAAAGCAAACTTTTTCATTATTATTTCTTCTTAGTTTGCTTCGTCCATGAAGCGAGTTTGATTCCTATCAAGCTTGTTGATTGAACAATTCTTATTTGTCCGCTAGGTATTTAGCAGCAGAACGCATGAGTGCTGGAGATTTGTTTTCACCGTAACCTGAGTGATAAGGGTTAGTTGAGAATACAACACCAACGAAATCACGAGCAGGGTCAACATAGATGAACTGACCTAGGTTGCCACTTTTGCCCATTGCGCCATCATCAAAGATGTAATCGAACTGGTAAGATTGGTAATCAGCGGCTTCGTTAAATGCACTGACTGAACTTGCTTCTTTAGTGTGGCCAGCAAAAGTTGCCTTATCACCACTGTTGCGGATGATATCGATCACTTCTTGCTTAACGACTGGCTCCGTCGCAACGGCTTCCCAGCTAGGAGTAAATAGCGTACCGAAACGTGCTTTATCTTCTAGAGTCGTGTGAAGTAAGCCTAGACCGAGTGCCATACCGTCTGGTGCAATGTTGAATGATGCAGCCTGACGAGCCGTCATTTTGCCCCAAACGCGCTGTTCAAACACTTTAGACCAAGTTGTGTTCTCGATGTTTTCAACCATTTTCGTTAATACGATGGTATTAATTGATGCGTAACGGTTGATTTCACCTGCCTTCTCGCCTTCAAGTCTTTCTGTATCACGAGCAACTGCAATCCAGCTTTCAACTTCACCAGTCGCTGCGCTTGGAACACCAAATGCAGAAGAGAAGAAGCGTACAACAGGAGAGACAGGGTTCATGATAGAAGCCAGAGTCTCTTCGTTGTCTAGACCAGTCTGGTGGTTTAGCACGTCTAGTACACGAACGTCATCCCAAACGGTGTCTTTTAGTTCAGGAACGTATTTTGTAATTGACTGTTGAGGGTCTATTTTGCCTTCTTCAACGAGCATTGCGACAACAACGCCTACGGTTGTTTTTGCAGAAGACATCCAAACGTGACGGTCTGTTGGCTCCATACCTGGGTATGCTTCGTATACGATTTTACCTTCATGAATTAACATGAAACCTTGCGTACGGAAGTGAGGGTCATTGAGGTACTCATCCATCGTCATTTCACCCTTAGCTTTGGTGTCGACTTTGATGTTACCCAGATCTTTGTTCAGTGCTTTAACTAGTGGCTTATACTCTTCGTTTGGAGAAACCAGTGTTGATGGCAAGAACTCTTCGGCGTTCATGCTGTAGTAAAGCGCGTGATCGCCCCCCATTTGCCAATGGAAGTTATTAAAGTTTTCACGTGCACTTGCAACAAACTCATTGGTGTAAGTACCTTTTGCCGCTTCAACTGGTAGGTTTACCATTGCGCCTTCCGCTTTTAGTGCTGCAGCAACTGGATTTTCAGAAGCCATAGTAGACGGTGCCGCTAGAGCAGAAACCAATAGGGCGATATGTTTGATTTTCATTCTGTTTCCTTTTTTAAAAATATGATTAGTCTGCTAGGTATTTAGCCGCTGAACGCATTAGTGCTGGCGCTTTACTTTCACCGTAACCTGAGTGGTATGGGTTAGAAGAGAACACAACGCCAACGAAATCACGATCTGGGTCAACATAGATGAACTGACCTAGGTTGCCGCTTTTCGCCATAGCACCATCGTCGAAAACGTAGTCAAACTGGTATGATTGGTAATCAGACATCTCGTTAAATGCACCCACAGAGCTTGCTTGCTTAGTCGTACCTTCGTAAGTTGCTTTGTCGCCACTGTTACGGATACGGTCGATGATCGCAGGAGTCACCACTTGCTCAGTCGCTACCGCTTCCCAGCTAGGAGTAAATAACGTACCGAAGCGCGCTTTATCTTCAAGAGTGGTTTCCACTAGGCCTACGGCAATCGCCATACCGTCTGGAGTTTGGTTAAATAGCATTGGCTGACGTGCCGTTACGTGGCTCCAAACACGATCTTCAAATACTTGAGTCCACGCTGTTTTCTCAATATTTTCAATCATTTTAGTGAGCACGATGGTGTTCATTGAGGCGTATCTAAAGTGTTCGCCAGCACTTTCGCCGTCAATTTTTTGAGTGTCGCGTGCTACGTCTGTCCAACCTTCCATTTCACCGGTTGAGTATCGTGGTGAACCGAATGCAGACGCAAAGAATCGAACAACAGGAGAATCTGGGTTAAGGATTGATTCGAGCGTTTCTTCGTTATCTAGACCGGTAGTGTGGTTTAGCGCATCCAACACAGTGACGTCATCCCAAACGGTTCCAACTAACGTAGGAATGTAAGTGGTGATGGGTTTCTTAGGATCGATTTTTCCTTCTTCAACCAACATCGCAGTCACAAGGCCAACAGTTGTTTTTGCAGAAGATGCCCAAATATGACGGTCAGTTGGCTTCATACCAGGGTAGGCTTCATAAACAATCTTACCTTCATGGATCAGCATGAAACCTTGAGTACGGAATTGAGGATCATTCACGTACTGATCCATGGTCATTTCACCCTTGGTTTTTGTGACTACTTTGATGTTGCCAAGATCTTTGTTAATGGCCTTTACCAGAGGCTTATACTCTTCACTTGGAGAAGCGAGAGCTGTGGGCATGAATTCACTCATATGCATGTTGTAATACATAGAGTGGTCGCCACCCATTTGCCAGTGGAAGTTGTTGAAGTTAGCACGTGCAGCATCAACAAATTCAGGTGTAAATGATTCCTTTGCCGCTTCAACTGGCAGGCTTACCATTGCGCCTTCAGCTTTTAAAGCCGCTTCTACTGGGTTTAATGGCTGTTCAATTGAGCTGCTTGCAAAGGCGGGTGAAGCAAGTGCAGACACAAGTAAAGCGAGGGGTTTTAGTTTCATTGTTTTTCCTATCTAGTGACAATTTTACGGAACATTAAAACGTGAATGAATATAACGATTTACCCGACAAAGTGATGGGTCATTTGGTGACACTTCGACAGTTTTGATGGGTTGGAGTCAATATTGGTGATTAGGTCACGTTTTTGTGGGTTGGAGAAGGTCATCCGCTCAATGAGGATGACCTTTTATACTACCAATTACAGTCAATGAAGGGGCATTCTAGCTTGTTAGAAAACTTGGTGACTTAGTTAAAGTTATCATTTTATAACAGTCACTTATGTAAAGTTGACACCTGCTATCGCGCACTTTTTCTATGCTATTTATAACCACGTACTGACTGTAATTGGTATTGGTAGTGGTGTTTTCCCTGCTAATCGAGAGAAATATTCACTTGTTTTGCACCATTAAAACGCTCTCTGAGTCGTTGGAATACGGCGTAGAATCCAGGAGTAATCACCACCCCTAGCACGAGCACACAAAGAATCCCGCCTAGTAGGGTGAGACCTGTGCCGTTTTGTGCAATCGAACCGGGACCAGAGGCAAAGGCGAGCGGCAAAATACCCAAGATAAAAGACCATGAGGTCATATTGACTGCGCGGAAACGCATAGTCCCGCCTTTCTCTGCTGCGTCTTCGATGCTCAGACCATGTTCTTCTCGCTGAATTTTGGCAAACTCAACAATCAAAATGGCATTCTTTGCGGCTAAAGCAATGAGCAGAATCAAACCGATTTGACCGTAAAGAGTCATCGCTAGGCCGGTTAGAGAAAGCGCGAGATAAGCACCTAGGGCAGCGGAAGGTGCTGCAATGATAATAGCGGCGGGTAGTGCCCAAGATTCGTACTGAGCCACCAAAAATAGGTACATAAAGACGATCGCAAAGATGAAGGCAAAAACGATGGCGTTACCAGCCATTTTCTCTTGCAATGCCATTGTTGTCCATTCGTAGCCATAACCGGCACCCAGTTCAGCACTAGAGATGTCTTCAACTACTGCCATTGCTTGCCCTGAAGAGAAACCAGGAGCAGGGGCGATATAGATTTTAGTCGCTGAAAGCATGTTATATTTTGATGCAATATCCGCTTCCAGACGCGGCTCTACTTTGGCAATGGTGGAAATAGGTAACATTTCACCAGACGCAGTTTTAACGTGGATATCTTTTAGGTTTTCGATACCAATACGTTGTTCTGCCTTAGCTTGCAAAGTGATGTAGAAGGTATTGCCCCACAAAGAGAAATCACCACCACGTGAAGAGGCTAGGTACGTCATTAGAGTGTCATTTACCGCAGTAACTGATACGCCATATTGACGCGCTTTTTCACGATCAACGTCGATGTAGTAGTGTGGTACGTTGGCACGGAACAAAGTATAAGCACGGCCAATTTCAGGTGCTGCATTTAGCTTTGCAATCAGATTTTGAGCGGTATTGGACAATTCAACTTGGCTTGCACCAGAGCTGTTTTGCAACATGTATTCTAGGTTAGAGCCGGAACCGATACCTGGGATTGCTGGAGGTGCGATTGTCATTATCACGCCACCAACTACGCGGCTTAGCTGTCCGTTCAATCGAGCCTGTACATCAAAGACGGTGTGGCTACCTTCTAGTTGCTTACGTTCATCCCACGACTTAAGGGCAATAAATAAGGTGGCACTGTTAGATTGCATAGAAAGGGATAACGCACTAAAACCGCCAGCACCGCCGACTAATTCCACTGCGGGGTCGTTAACAATGATGTCCGTTGCTTGCTTGAGCACATCATTGGTTCGGTTAAGTGAAGCGCCATCTGGGAGTTGTACTAGCGCGAGCATCGCTCCTTTATCTTCCGATTCAACAAAAGCAGTCGGTACCGATTGGTTAAGTAGGTACGTGGCAAGAATAGTACCGCCGAAGACGATAGCGAGTACGGCTGTTTTCCGTACCACAATAGAAACCGCTTTACCGTAAATGGCAGTGATTTTGTCAAAACCACGATTGAAAGCGATAAACCATTTCGCTGGGTCTTCACGCTTCATGATCAGCGAACATAATGCAGGTGACAAGGTTAAAGCATTCACCGCTGAAATGACCAAAGAGATGCATAACGTCACACTGAACTGCGCAAACATGACACCAGTGATCCCAGGTAACAAGCTGATTGGGACAAACACAGCAAGCATCACTAATGTCGACGCGATAATAGGCCCCGTCACTTCTTGCATAGCAACATACGTCGCTTTTGCCGACGAAAAGTCCGGGTTTTTGTGCATCACACTTTCTACGTTCTCGATAACCAAAATAGCGTTATCGACCACGATACCAATCGCCAAGATCATGCCAAACATAGTAATGGTATTGATCGTAAAGCCAAAGGTGTGCATGAAGAAGAACGTACCAACTAAAGAAACAGGAATAGCAATCGCTGGTACCAAGGTCGCACGCAAACTTCCTAAAAATAAGTAGGTGACCAAAATAACCAAAATGATGGCGATAACCAGTGTTTCTGTCACTGTGTAAATAGAATCAGAGACGAATTCAGTCACATCAAATGGGAATGCATACGTCACGTCATCGGGGAATTGCATGGTACTCAGTAACTCTTTCACCCCTTTACCTGTTTCTAGTGCATTAGCGCCAGGTGCCAGAGACACCGTCATTAGTGCGGCTGGGTTTCCGTTAAGTACCGTATTGGTTTCGTATCGATTGTCACCCAATTCAATATCCGCAATATCACGCAGGTAGATATTAGAGCCGTCAGTTTGCGTTCTCACGATGATGCTTTCAAACTCTTCAACGGTTTCTAAACGGCCTTGACTTAGCAAAGGGATTTGCAGCATGCGGTCGTCATCGAATGGACCGGCGCCGAGTTTACCAACTGGGAATTGGCTATTTTGATCGCTAATCGCGTTATTGATTTCGCGAGTAGAAAGCCCTAGAGCTGTCATTTTGTCGACATCTAACCAGACTCGCATTGCATACTCAGTACCGAGCAATGTCATGTCGCCCACGCCCGCCACACGAGAAAGGCGGTCAGCCAAATTCAAGGCCATCCAGTTGTCCAAATACTGGCGGTCATAACTTCCATTTGGAGAATGAATCGCAATCGCCATTAACGTATCTGATGACGCTTTCTTAACTCGGACACCTAGGTTGTTCACGATAGGAGGAAGCGCAGATAGGGCGGCAGCGACGCGGTTTTGTACGTTGACTTGTGCCATATCGGGATCGGTACCGATCTCGAATGTCACTTTCAGGATATAAGTACCGTCATTGGCAGCACGGGAGTCCATATACAGCATTTTATCAACGCCGTTGACTTCTTTTTCTATTGGTGCTGCGATGACCTGCTCAATGGTTTCCGCACTTGCTCCAGGGTACAAGGCGACAACGTTAATCACAGGGGGGGTAATTTCAGGGTATTCAGAAATTGGCATCAGTTTGATCGCAATCGCCCCTATTAGGGTTAAAACAATCGAAATGACAAAGGCAAATTTTGGCCGAAATATAAAAAAGCGACTCAACATGAATTATTCCTCGTTTTGCACGCTAACGGGTGCATTAGGTCGAACGCGAATTAAGCCATCGGTAATGATTTGGCTTCCTGTTTCAATCCCTTCAGTAATAAACGCTTGTCCTTTATCTTGTTTCGTTACTTGAACATTGCGACGTTGTGCTGTGCCATTATCATCAATGATATAGACGTATTGAATGGTCATGTCTTGCATAAGTGCAGATTGGGGCACCCAAAAGCCATAGACTGACTGAGTATTTTCAACGGTGACGTAGGTGACATTATTCGGCTTGAAACCCAAAAGATGATTATCAAAAGAGGCTGACACTTGGATAGTCCCGGCTGTTGGGTTTACCTTGTTCGCGACATAATTAACTTCAGTAGCGGTTTGGTTCTCTGTGAGCTTCACTGAAGAAGTCTCGGCATTATCCAACTCAAAAGATTGATACGTCGCATAATCCATGTTGAAAGTGACATTCATTGGTGATAACTGAACAATATCGATCAGGGCACCTGACGCAGGAGAAACCTGATCGCCGATAGACACTTTGGATTTACCGACTTGACCATCGTAAGGGGCTCTGATTATTGTCGATTCGATGTCGTAGTTTGCTTTTTCTAAATTGACTTCAGCCGCGACTAAAGAGCCTTGCGCCGAGTCTAATTGAGCTTGTGCAAGTTCTAAATCTGACAGCGTTGAGCCCCCTGGACCCTGTAGCTGTACCACTCGTTGATAATGCAGTTGAGCACTTTTGTATGCAGCTTGAGCTTGCTTAACATGGGCTTTTGCAAAACTCAGATTATGCACATATATGGTGCTATCGAGGATAAATAGTACATCCCCTTTTTTAACCAAAGCGCCATCTTTTACCGACTGTTCAATTAGATAACCGGTGACTCTAGGGGTAATTGAAGTGTGTGCTTGAGACTCGAATCTAGCAATAATGTTTTTGCTAGGGTTGATTGCGGTAAGCTCTGCTTCCACCGCGGTAACCGGAGCGCCAGCAGCGTAAGACATACTAGACACTGCCGTTGCTAATACGCAAAGCATATGAGTTTTATTCATCATGGTTTTCCTAAACAATGGTTATTTTTTGATACTGGCGTTCAATGAACGAATATCTTGATCTGAGATTTCACCGGCAAGAAATTTCACCAGCAGTGCGCTTTCAATATAGGTAAAGTAAGCGTTGTAGAGTTGTGATTCAGAAAGGTAATAATCACGGGTGGAATCCAGCACTTCACTCATATTTCGAGCGCCCAACTCATAGCCTTTTTGAACGGAAATGAGCGCTTTTTCTTGTGAGTTTACGTTGCGTTGGAATGCACCCACTTTCTTTATCGATGATTCGGCAAGGCGTAGGGCAAAACGGATATTTTGGTGTGTTTCACGACGTGACTGCTCTAGGATTTGGTACGCTATATCGACATCGCTGTTGGCGATATCCACAAAAGCCGTTAACGAAGACCCACTGTAAATAGGTACATTCATCACTAGCGCTAAATCACCAGAAGTTAGAGATTCATTGTTATCAATACTATTCCCAGTTGCCGTCGACTCTATGTCTCCTAGGAATCGTTGGTTTAAGCGCGCTTGCAGTGAAATTGTCGGTTTGTGACCCGCTTTTGCTCGACTTAATTCGATTTTGGATCGTTCGACAGCGACCCCAGCTAGTTGAATATCTCGATTATTGGACATTGATGCGTCAAGCCAAGACATTCCAGACGCCGAATTAGGAAAGTGAGCAGCATAAGAATCGGTTTTTAAAGGTTGAACTGCTTGAAATTCTTGACCAGATAAAGTTTGCAAAGCATCAAGTGCAAGCTGATATTGTACTTCCGCTTCCAATACCGCGACTTCAGATTGATCTTTACGTGCTTGAGCTTGCAATAGATCTATTTCTGAAGACGTGCCAGCTTTATTACGGTGTTGGGTGATGCTCAGGTATTGCCCTAGCGCTTCTTCGTTGGCTTTAGCCGTTTCGAGTAATGCTTGGTTTCTAAGCACATCAAAGTAACTCTTTGTGGTTCGATATATGAGCGCTTCATGCGCTTTTGTGACAAGAAGTTCGGCACTTTCATTGTTTTTACCTGCTATAGCAATACCGGCTTGCACCGCAGGCGTGTAGATAGATTGACTTAGGGTGATACCCACATTACCTATCGCACCATTGCCGCCATAAGTCGATTCTACAGACTCTGAATCTACGAAGGCACTTAGGTTAAAATAAGCATTAATTTGAGGCAGTAGGCGTCCTTTCTCTCCATCAATAGCAAAGCTTGATTTCTGTCGAGTAAGTTCTGCGGTCCGAAGTAACGGATCGTTTTGAATCGCGAGATTATAGAGATTTTCTAAATCGGTGGTGTTGGTGGAACTGTTGTAGGTGGAGTGGTTACTTGCTGCGTGTGTAGAAAACGAGCCTGCCGCTATTAAAGAGAGTATTAAGCGAGATAATTTTCTATTCATCATGTTCCTATCAATATATTTTAGCGAGTAAATAAGTACGATCTAACGATTCAAGTAGCTCTCCCTATCTATTTGAATCGTGTCGCGTGTTTTTGCGATTGGAAGAATAGACGCTCAGTAAAGGGGGGAATAGGTCATTTGATGACAGCAAAGCGGTAGTGTGATGTGTGCTATATAGAGGGTTTTTAAGATAAGTTTAATAGGATAACGTTGGAGGAATATGACGCACGCTAGGCGGTTGAGCTGGAGAAAAATGCCCAAGGCACTTTCTATGGCACGACGTACCGAGCCTTTTTATGGATAGTTACGTCGTGCCTCAAGAGTGAATAAGGGGCTAGTTCTGTAATTCACGAAAGTGGGTGATGTATTGCTCGATGGCTTTTGAAATGGATTTTCTCACCACGCCAACTTGCTTTGAGTGTGGTGACCATAGCGAGATCGGAAATTTGAACCCATTTTTCATCTGACTGACTTTGATTTCTTGAATGTTGTCGGTCACGTACTCAGATTCTGACAGGACTTTGGGTAGCCATGCCCAACCTAATCCTTCTTGGACTAATTTGATCACTAAAGCAAGCTGATCGACGTCTTCATGGTGGGCTGACACCAACAGTTTCTCTTTCATCCCTTCATCAACGAGTGATTTAAGAACAAATTGACGGCTGCTTTGTAAAGCGCCAAACACTTTATCTTCGGGTAGTTGTGCTAATTCACTGCCTTTTTGTGCAAAAGGAACAAACTCAATATGGCCTAGAAACGTGGTATCAAAATTCTGAATGGCTGAGCTTTTATGGATATTAGCCAACCCAAAATGAAAGTCACCACTTTCTATCCCTTCCTTGATCTCTTGTTTTGTTCGGACTAAGAAGTTCACTCGCATCATAGGGAAATCTTTAGCCAGTTGAACTCGGATATTCGATAAGATGCGGTGTGGCAAAATACTAGGGTAGGCAATGGTTACGCTTTCCATTGCCCCATATGAAAGGCTTAGCGCTACCTTATCGAACACTTGCGCTTGAGAAAGCGCCTGCCGAGCATAATGGTACAACAAGTGCCCATCTTCGGTAGGTTCGACGGAACGCCCAATGCGATTAAAGAGAGTCACAGCAAGTTGGTCTTCCAAATTGGTAATTACCTGACCAATGGTCGTACGGTGTTTATTCAATTGGACGGCGGCTTTGCTGAAAGAAAGTTGCTCGTATACCGTCACAAATGCTAGAAGCTGCTCTAGACTAAAATTCATATCCTATGCTCTCTTATAAAGTTCCTTTTTAGAACATATCATCTATTAATAAAAATGCTAGGCTGGCCGGAGGGTTAATGCCATATTTCCGTCACGTAATTGGCTTGGACGTTCATCCATTTTGGGATTAAGGGATCACTGTTGTCCAAGGCCCGCTTGGGTCTACCTTCTGGTAACCATACTCATATAGAGCTTTCATATATTGTAGATCGAACATGTCTTTTGTCGCTTTGGAGCCATTGAAATCCTCACCCATGTAAGTGAAAGACACATCCAAGTCACTAAGCTGAGAGAGGTACATCATTCGGTATAGGTCGCCTCTAGCTTGTCTAACGGTCATGCTTTGTAGGCTGCGTGAAAGCAGTGATATGCCTTTGTCCGGTATCGCTTGGTAGGGCAGATTAAAGACACCATTGCGGATCACATGGACTTGGGGTTTCGTCGATAAGCCAAGCGCGTGACTGACTTTCGTGAAATCTGTTTGTGCAATGTCGAAAAACATCTGTGTCGCTAGCCCTCCGTCGACGTGCAACTCTTCATAGTGTTTATTCTTCTCAATCACCTCAATGAATTGAGGTGGGAACACACCAGGAATGGAAGCACTGGCCGCCAACACTTGGTGTATCAAGCCGATTTTGTTAGGGAGATTACTTTCTGCTATACGACCAATGTTCCAAACCATGAGTCTTTCAGAGTCAAACTGAGTCGTACCAACAAACAGGCGTTGCCCAGATTGATGTTTTAGTGCGATTTTTTGGATCATTTCTGGGGTATAGACACTTTCAATAAAACCATAGAGGCTTTCCCCATTGGTGAACGCGTCTTTGAAAAGGGTGTTTAACCAGTTTTGCTTACCCAATAGCATGGTGTCATTGATGCCTAACATGACCTCTTTAAGTCTTGGTATATCCTCGCCACCGACAAAAACAAACGGGGCGACCAAAGCGCCAGCACTGATCCCTGTAACAACGGTATAGTCTTCAAGCTGATCATTGTCGTACAGTGCGTTGATCACGCCTGCTCCAAATGCACCGTTTGCACCACCGCCTGATAGAGCTAGAATATTCAAGCGATCACCATCCACGTGCAACGGCGTTGACTGAGTCGATTCATCGTAGAGAAAATCTAAAGATTCAGTAAACCAAAAACGGTAAGGCTCTTCTGTTTGTTGCGATTCTTGTTCTATTTGATTCGATACGGCCGAAATAGAAACGGATCGGTAGTTGTCTTCGGTGACACGCGTCTCTAAGGTGTGTGGCGAGCTACACGCCGTTAAAAACAGTGTGACAAATAGAAATATAGGGGACGATGTTTTGCGTTTCATGGCTCGACTCTTTTGTTGATCACTGACTCCTTTTAGTGATGTTAATGGATTCACTGCTCTTTAAAGCCAGCGTCTTTGTTAAAGTACAGTGTTAATTGAGCGTGACTTTAACTGGATGCCACTTTCATTGGGTGGAAGTGATAACTGGGTTCAATAAACTCGTTTTGTGCCCTAATGATGTCCAACTCCCACCCGTCCAGTTCTTCCGTGATTTTTAATACGCCGTAAGCGGCATTATTGGCATGCTCAAAAGCGAGAAATGGTGACATTCCTTTGACTAATCCGGCGGTAAATAGGCCGGTAATGATTTCGTCGATGCCCACGACAGGTTTATCAAAATGGACATAAGGCCGATGAGCCAAATAACAGGCTTTGGGGGTACTGAGCATCATGGTTGAATTGAGGTCGTCAAAGCCTGGGAAATTTTTCAGAAGAATAAATTTCGGGCCTTTATCCATGACTTTTTGGCAAGCTGATATCGCGTCTTCCAACGTGCTGATGCTCATTTCCACCAACAAAGATAATTCATCACGCCCGATGACCAAAGCATCCGCAATATCACTGAGATCACGGATGATTTTTGTCGTAGAAGGGGTGATGATTGGCTTTTTTTTATTGTCTAACTCGATCATTGGATGGCTGATATAAAGTGCTTGTGAGTTCTTTTGTTTAACCAGAGTCACGACGTCTGCTATCGCGTTGCTTTGTTCAATCGTGCCAATGTGACCAGAAACAACCGCAGCGCAACGATCTAGCTGGCCGATGTTGTCCACCCCAGTCACTAATTCGAGTATATCGCCAGCGGCGTAGTGATGCCCCGCAATTTTTTGGTCGTAGTGAGTGTGATTTGAGTATTGGCCAATATGTATGGGCCATACTTCCGCTCCCATTCGCTGCATTGGAAAGACAGCCGAATTGTTTCCACTATGGCTGAAAACAAAGTGCGATTGAATAGACATAATACCTTTCATTAAGGTTTCCTCAGATGAACATCCGCCAAGTAACACGTTGAATTGGCATCAAGGCCACCATAATAATGAGCAACAATGAATCGGATAAATCTCAAATAGAGGATCGAACCCTACCAATGACGTGTGTCTCATAGCAAAGCTTGTCGTGTAGGTGATGAATGGTAGGTATGGCTGTTTGTAGGGTGTTATCCATCATATGCGATTTCGGCCAATGACGCGCTGCTTATATTCTTCACTCAATGTCCCTAAAAGTATCCGAGCAAACGTTGAATTCAATGCCCCATGAACTTATTTTCGGAGAGATATACCTCCCACCATTACTGCTTGTTAGTGCGCTTGCTTATGCCCTGACCAGCACGATCGCTGTACTTGGCAGCAAGTTTGGTTTGTATAAACATTTTGCTGCACCAGCGATTGTTGATCTAAGCCTCATGATTATCTTGATGGTTGTCATTAGCCATTTTATCCCTGTTCTATAGAGGAACAATCAGTGATTAAACGTTATCTACTCACTACCATACTCGCGTTAGTAGCAGGGTATGGCCTGATTACGCAGTACAACCTATATACTGAAAACCCATGGACAAGAGATGGACAGGTTCGAGCGTACATTATTGAAATTACACCACGAGTGACGGGACAGGTTGTCGACGTTCACATTCAAGATAACTCAAGAGTCAAACAGGGCGAATTACTGTTTGAGATTGACGACAGTGTTTACCGAACGGCTCTACATAAAGCACAGGCGTCTCTGCACCAAGCCAGTGCTCTGCTAAAAAAATCTCAAAATGAAGAGACAAGGGCACTTAACCTAGAACGCCTGACTCCAGGATCCTTACCGATATTGACGCTCAACAATTTGGAGGTTGCGGTAGAAACGGCAAAAGCCAATCAAGAGATCGCAAAGGCGATGGTTGACGAAGCTGAATTGAACTTATCCTTTACCAAAGTGTATGCGCCTGCGGATGGTTACATAACGAACTTTACGTTAAGGGTCGGTTCTCAAGTGATTGCCAATAGCCCAGTAGTGGCATTGATTGATGAACACAGTTTCTGGATAGAGGGCTTTTTCAAAGAAACAGATTTACAAGGCGTTGATCCACAAGATCGCGCAATGGTTACCCTACTGACTCACAAAGAAGTGTCACTTGACGGAGAAATCAAAAGCATAGGTTACGGGATAGCGAAACAAGACGGTAGTACAGGAAACGATCTCTTACCGAATGTAAATCCAAACTTTCAATGGATCCGTTTAGCGCAACGTATTCCAGTAAAAGTGAAATTAACAAACGTGCCAGAAGAGATTCAACTGCGAGTCGGTGCAACTGCGTCGATCAAGATTATTAAAGGCAACTGAACTCAATGCTAAGGGAAGAAGATGTACAGTGAATCGAGCAAAGAAGCGATCAAAGTGGGCATTGCCGTTTCCTTGGCGATCATAACCGCTTTGTGGCTAGGTTGGGATAAGCCCTATTGGGCCGCCATTACCGTGTTTATTGTCGCTGCCAATGAAAGTTATTCTCACGCGGTCAAGAAAGGACAGAACCGGATCCTCGGAACGATTTTGGGGACAGGTTATGCGACATTTTTATTAATAATGTTTGCTCAAGACCATGCTTTATTTGTTTTCTTTTTGACGATGTTTTTAGCGCTGTGTGTTTTTATGTCATCACATAACAGACTGGGCTATGCATTTACTATTGGCTTTGTGGTTTGCACCATTATTTCATGTATTGGCGGTTTCGACAGCGTAACGACCTTTAATATCGCGGTATTGCGCTTTCAAGAAACGTTACTAGGCGTCATTGTGTACACTCTGGTTTTTCGTTTTATCTGGCCGAGAAAAACAGAAGATCTCTTTTTTAGTTTAATTCGGGAAACCTTGAGCCAGCTTCATCAGTGTGCGGGCTTTGAGCTTGATCCACATCGACATGGGAAAGCAGATAGTGCAAGACGCGGGTATCATCATAACCTGAACACCCGCAGTCAGTGGAAAGAGAATCAAAATGAGCAACATCGGCGCTTAGCCAAACTGAACGATATTCTGAGCCTTCCCTTAAATGGGAGCCATCGGTTACATGAAGAAAGAGCAACGTGGCGACTTATCGTACGGGCAATTACACAGATCGATTTTCTGCTGGATGTGCACCATAACAACCCGGAGCAATCTGGTGTCCAAGCCCATATAGCGGAAGGTCACGCCTTGTTGTCGTTAAGCTTGATGTCGCCTAAAAGTACCCATGCAAAATTGTCGGCTTGGTTGATGAGAACCGAAACAGACTGTCCCCGACCCGATGTACCGTCGTCAGCTTTTGCGCTGCCGTTGAAACAACGGATTCTTAGAGTCGTGAAAGCGGTCAGTATCCAGTTAACATGTTTCGCATTGTGGGTTTTGTTGCCAATGCCGGGTGGTTACATTATGCCCATGGTCGCCTCTATATTTGCCAATGTTCTCGTAACCTTGCCGGACAACGCAATCAAGCATGCAAGTTTTGGGGTACTGGCTTGGGGGGCCATTTTTCTTGGTGAATACGTCCTCATCATGCCGGAACTGACTCAGGCTTGGCAGCTGTCGGTATTCTATTTTGTAAATAGCATCTTGGTGTGGAAAGTGGGCAATATTCCTGATTTAGCCATCCAGAAAGTACTGGGGGGAAATTTGTTGGTGGTGTTTACCATGGGAGCGCTTCAATTAACGCCTTCCTATGAGATCGTCACGCCACTCGTGATGATCACTTGTGTTCTTGTGACGTTAGGAGTGTCCAGTTTTTACATCAGACTATTTAAAGTGCGAACCGAACCTGTTTTCTCGTGAGTTCACGGGGAGGGTGATCTGATTAAATCTCTGCATGATTAATGTGGAGGCTTTTTTATCCGCGCTATGCAGGTGAGGACGCCATCCATCATATGCGATTAACCGATAATCCAGTTCTTCAATAGAATTCTCTCATTGACAAGACACCTGTGTACGCGCCAATTGGCTTGGAACACCTAGGCTCTTGATAAAAAATACAGCAGAACAAGGGTGTTCGCTAGATTATATACCGCTGGATTCTCATAGCCTTGAGCATCAGTCGAGAGAAAAAGATATGACACTTTTATCGAAATATAACAAGACTAAAAATACTAAGCGCTCTATCTCTATGGTTGCTGGCACGATTGTTTTGGCCTTTTCCACTGGCACATTCTCCGCTAACGCCTTTTCTACAGATACACTTGCAGCGAAAGAGATTCATGCCGACGTGAACCCTATGTCTGAAGGGCAAAAGATCTTTCAAAAATATGGTATAGACGATGACCTTCCTAAATTGGGTTTAAGTTCGTTGGTGCAAGGTGAGCATCTTGTTGAGCATGCGAAACGTTTTGTTCAAGTCGGTGATGAGATCAGTGAGCTGTCGGTCTTTTTGGTCAAGAACACCGATACCAAGGGTAATATCGACTTACGTGTTAAATACAAGGCCGGTGAGATTGCTGACGAAAAAAGCATGATTAACGAGATTGAAAACTACACCCGAACCGAATATCGCTTGCGTAATTATGCCCAAAGCTATGATCCAAAAAGTGTCACAGCGACAGAACGAGATGACGGTGTGGTTGAAGTGAAGTTCAACTATTCGAAGTACGGTTTACCACAGGACATCGCCTATTTCAGGTTTCTTACCGTAACGATAGAAGTGAAAGACGGTACGCCGATAAAAATGATGATCAGCAACAGCAAGCCGTTTCAATATGGAAAGTACGCGGTCGATCACTACCAACAAACGATCACGTTTACTGAATTAGCCAGCGGTAAAGTCATTATTGCGAAGAAAGACATAGAAGCTTCCGGTACTCGGAAAAATAAGCCTGTGACAATGGTGTCGACGACAGAGCCTGTTGCTTTCTATGAAGATACCAACGGAGTCAGCGTATTGAACCAAGCACTTTTAACGGAAGTATCGGATCCAAGAGTTAGAGAAGTGCAAGTGAAACTCGACAGTGTGTTTCCATTAATGGGCGATATGGTTCGCAGACAAGGTATAGATATTCCATTGCCCTATGGCGTCTCAGTTGCGTACCGAAACCAGAATATGGATTTTGGTTTTACCGATTTTAACGTTATGGGCGTTGATCTTAATGACTTGTTTGATGCATCGGAATCAATCGGCAGCGTACAAGCCGAAAGTCTATCGATACGAGGAGATGTGAATATTCTGCCGTTTTGGAACGTCTATGGAGTTTTAGGTAAGGTCAACGTAGACGCGAATGTGGATGCGGAATATACCGGAGGGATTGGACAAGGAATTAAAGATAAGTTGAACGATAAACTGCAGGGTTTAGGCAATGCATTCTGCGATATCGAAAAAATTGGCGCTCTCTGCAACAGTGGTCGTGTCAATGTACCGCTGCACCTGGAGTATGACGTTGTGGGCGTTGGCACGACTCTTTCTGTTGGGTATCGAGAGTTCTTTGCCTCGGTCACTGGGACTTACAGTGCGACACGCCTGAAAGGGGCCGATAACTGGGGAGACCCAATTGCCACAATCCAGCCTATGTTAGGTTATCAGTTGGTTGATTACCGTGCGCAAATTTTTGTTGGTGCTGAATATCAGGGGTTGAAACCCTATATGGACGGAACCCTGGATGGTATAGAAATTGGTGGAGAAACCTTCAATTATCATATTGGTGTCGATATGGAGCCATGGGCGTATCTTGTGGGCTTCAATAAACAAATAGGTAAACACTATAACTTAACCTTCCTCTACAACACTGGTGAAACACGCAGCTCAGCGACGCTGAATTTAGGGTACCGCTTTTAAATAAACCCCAAAATTCACACACGCTAGTCAGTACAGGTAGGGTCGCATCCTACATAAGCGATTCACTCAAATTTAACGAATGAATTAATATCGCACCATAAAGAAAAACACTTCAAATACTCCAGGAACGAGCGTGGCTGAGCATAGGGAATCTCAGGATTGATGATACCAATATCAGGTCAGATGGCCGAACACATTTACGGGTATAACCATGAATTTAACGCATCGCTCACTCATTGCTGTCGCTATCACTGTTGCTCTTTCTGCGTGTGGCAGTGATGAAACAAGCTCTCGTCCTATTAAGCCAGAACCACTTCAACCATTGCCAACCGAGCAGGTTTCACTATCCATCGGGGACTCGACTCTTTTGGCAAATAGAGAGTCTGTTGTGATCAATACCTTAGCCGGTGACGAGCAACGCGTATCCATTGAAACGTTTAAAGGAATCACTTACGCCGACCAGCAGCGTTTTCAGCACAGTCAATTCCGTCAATTAGAAGACAGTGCTAATGGTGCTATAGATGCGACACAATTTGGCCCAGTGTGCCCACAACTTAAAACAACCAAGCAAGTGCAGTCTGAAGATTGCTTGAACCTTAATATTTGGCGTCCTGCGGAGACCAATGGCTCAGAGCCATTACCCGTGTATGTCTTTATTCACGGTGGAGACTTTGAATATGGCGCAGGTTCTGATGCCATCATTAATGGCGATACCGTCGTTGCTCAAGGCGTATCCGACGAGCAACCGTTTATAGCGGTTACCTTTAATTACCGACTGGGGCTATTGGGAAGTATGTGGGTGGATGGGAAAACCAATCCTAAAGGCGGAAACTATGGTCTTGGCGATCAAAAAAGAGCGCTAGAATGGATCAACCAGAATATCGCAGACTTTGGTGGCAACCCGGACAATGTTGTACTCATGGGGCAAGGGGCAGGGGCAATGTCTGTCGGTATTTTGCAGCAGCAAGAGTCTGGGGAGCCAGTAACGGGTGAAACGAACAACTATTTCCAACGTGCGGTTATGCAGAGTAATCCCTATGGATTTGATTACCGTAATTATACTCAAGCGAAAGACTTAGCGAGTAAAGTTCAGAGCTACAGTATGGAATTGTATGGTACTCAGGATACAGAATCGCTGTCTTTGCAAGACTTGATGAAAGTTCAAGCCCAAATACTGAATCCATTGAATCAAATCGGAGCGTGGACAGGGTTAGATTGTATTGATCTCGATAAAGCTGATTATGGCGCTCTCTGCCTGACATCAAAAGTTTTAGGCGAAGATACACCAATGGCTAATCTTATGTCTTTTGCTCCGTACATTGAATATAAAAAGCCGTTAATTGGCGAAGCATATGGGCACCACTTAATGGTGCAGCCGTCTCAAACTGACTTCACGGTTCCAACAGTACTGGGTGTAAACAGTGAAGAATCAAATAGCTTCGGTATGTTACCAAGTTTGACGTTCCTAATTCCGACAGTAATAGAACTGATCAGTAACCTAGATAGTGAGGTTTTCAATTCTGATGATCCAGAGACAATCGCACTAGCGTTATCAGACTGGCTTAGTTCTTCAAGTAACGTAGCCGCATTAGAGCAAGAGTTCGAGTCATTAACGGCTGAAGAAATACAAGCACAGATAGAGCTTGAGGATGTGTTGGAGCTACTTCCAAGCAGTGCTTATGAAGCCGTTACGACGTTATTTTTTGGGTTAGGCCATATCGAAGACACCAACACAGTTCTTGCATTGACAGACTATGCTCCAAACCCGGAAGACCAATTAGGTGGGGCAGTGAGTAACATGGCTGAGTTCAAGCAATTACTGAACGATGTTGTGTTTGCTGGCCCAGTTCGCTCTAAAGCGATGCAATCGAACCAGCCCGTGACCTTTTATCATTTTGGGTATCATCCAAGCTTTAATGTATGGACATATGAGACGGAAGGCGCTCTGGACATTGGGGATCTGATGAAATCAATCGGCTGCATCAGCGGAGCTTGTAATGCGTCTGAACTGCCATTTGTGTTTAACAAAGCGGTAAAACTAGACGGTACTGAAGTTCACCCCTCTTCAAACGAAGTAGCACTGATGAACCAAATGTCTCGGTTATGGTTCAGTGACGCCCTGTTTTCTGACTATGAGTACAGCGCAGAGAGCGATAGCGTCATGGTGATCAATAACGCGGGTGAGATCGGCCTTGAGTATGATTGGGATAGATACTCAAATGAAGGCATTGATCCAGAATTGCGAAACGGTCGTCTAACCGGATTAGAAAAAGTCTTGAGCTCAGCCGCTGAGTCATCCATCGACACTGAATTGACGTACTGAATAGACAAACAATCGGTAAACTTCCAACCATAAGTAACGAGATGTTGATTTCTCTTGCGCATGGTAATGATTAAAACTCGTGCTGGGTGCCCGGCACTTTATACTTCAAAGGTTCAAAAATGAATAAAATCAGGCTGACTTCTGCATTGGCTTTATCACTTTCCCTATTATCGTTGAATAGCCACGCATCATTTTATGATCCTGTAGATAACAAGCTGGATCTTGGCGAGCACCTTGCTGAAAACGCCTATGGCTTTTTACCTATTCCTATTTTGATCACGGAACCAGCGGTTGGTTTGGGCGGGGGCGTTATCGGGCTGTTTCTTCATGAAAGTGAAGACGAAAAAAATGCCCGTAAACAACTTGCAATGACATCCCTAGATGGAGGCGCCCAGCTGATGCCAGCGGCGATTACGTTAGCAGGGGCCGCGGGGACGGAGAACGGGACTTGGTTTGCGTTCGCGGGCCATCGACATTCGTGGCTAAAAGATACCATTCGATATACGGGAGGCGTTGGTGTTGGAAAGGCCAATCTAGATATTTTTAAAGAGTTCAGTATAGGTTCGTCATACAGTAAAACGTTTCAATTCGGGACGAAAACGTCGGGCGCCGTTGCGCTTCAGCAACTCCAATTTCGAGTGGCAAATACGCCATTAATGCTGGGTGTTAAACAGATTATTGGCCAGAGCTCGGTAGAGTTTGAGACTAATAATGAAGATGCGAATAAAGTCATCAATGATGTTATTCAATATGTTATGGGCAAAAGCTCGGTGACATCAGGGCTAGGTCTTGTCGCGGAATACGATACCAGAAACAATATGTTCTATCCGACTAATGGTTACTCGATCAACGCAGAATATATGGTGTATGACGAAAAAATTGGCAGCGATTGGAACTATCAAAATCTAAGCATTGATGGTGAAGTCTATATTCCTGTGGCGGATCGTTGGACCTTAGCGTTCGCGGGTAACTATCAAAACTTCAACACGCAAGAAAGCTATTTACCGCCGACCGTCCGTCCATATGTTGAATTACGTGGTATTGCTTCTTACCGTTACCAGGGGGATGAAATTGTAACAGCTCAATCACAAGTCACTTATGCAATCGATAATCGCTGGACCGTTTCTGCGTTCTATGGCCTTGGTAAAGCGACGGAAGAAAGCAGCCTAGCAGAAGATGAAAGTGTCGATGCGTATGGTGTTGGATTTCGTTACCAAATAGCCCGACGATATGGGTTACATATGGGGGTAGATCTTGCTTTTAGTGATGATGACAGCGCATTTTATATAACGGTTGGTAGTGGGTTCTAATCACGAAGTACGTTTATATCCTTATACGTTGTAAAAAGTTAAAACAAAAAGAGTAAATATACCGCTTCTTTAAATCGTCACTATATTTCTGAACTATTATTATCAGTAGTGTTCAACAAATAGACCATGTGGCGCAATATGACCTAGATTAAGAAGTCGCTTACGTTAAAGTATGTAAACTCGCTCAATAAAAAGCATATGTAAGGTTCCATGATGAATAATGAAAATAGCTCAAATGAATTGGACTCCAAGCCAGTATCACTTGATGGCATAGATACGGATAAACGTTCGACGCTGACCAAGTTAGCCGTTGGCGCGGCGGCCATCCCTTTTGCTTCTGTGCTTCATGCCGCCCCAGAAAAACTCATCACCGACAATATCACTCTGATGAAGAACGAAACCGGCCCATTCGACATTGTTATTGAGAATGGCCGTGTCGTTGACCCTGAAACCAAGCTGGATGCGGTTCGTAACGTGGGTATTAAAGACAATCGCATTGCTGCTATTTCAGATAAGAAACTAACCGGTGCAAAAGTGATTGATGCCACCGGCTTAGTTGTTGCACCTGGCTTTATAGACATGCATGCTCATGGGCAACAAGTTCCGGCAGCTCGCGCACAAGCATTTGATGGCGTGACGACCGCGTTAGAAATGGAATCAGGTTTGCTGCCTATCGGTAAGTTTTATGATGACTGCGCTGTAGAAGGTCGACCAATCAACTATGGTGCTTCGGTGGCCTGGACTTACGCTCGTGTCATGGCTAAAGAGAAAAACGTATCGCCTGCCGATGGAACCATCGTATGGTTTCAAAAAGCGTTTGCGCTAAAAAACTGGCAGAACACCTTAGCGACAAAAGACGAATTAACAGAAATACTGGCTTCTGTTGAGCAAGGGTTAAAAGAAGGGGGGCTAGGTATTGGTATCAATGCGGGTTACGCCCCCGGCTATGGCCATAAAGAGTACTATGAGCTCGCAAAACTGGCAAAGAGTTACGATGTCCCGACTTATACGCACGTGCGCTACTTAAACAGCGCAGAGCCGAAATCCAGTTTTGAAGCTTACCAAGAGCTCATCAGCTTATCGGCAACGACTGGTGCTCATATGCACGTTTGTCACCTAAACAGTACTTCGGTTCAAGACATTGAAGATTGTGCTGATTTAATTCAATCGGCGATTGACAACAACATTGCTATCACGACTGAAGCTTACCCCTATGGCGCAGGGTCATCAGCCGTTGGTGCTGAAGTCTTCCGCGGAGAAGATTGGTTAGAACGCTGGGGTGTGCCAAGCGCTAGCTACATGGAAATAAACGGTAAAGCACTTAATCAAGCTAAAGTAACCGAACTACAAGAAACCGCTCCAGGTTCGGTAGTCGTTATGCATTTCTTAAAACCAGACGAAAGCAAAGATGACCGCCAAAAAATGGATCGTTCAGTCTTATTTCCAGGCGCCGCTATTGCCTCTGACGCCATGCCTTGGATGAACAGTAAAGGGCAGCTTATAGAAGGTGATGTCTGGCCATTACCCGAGGATGCGTTTGCTCACCCACGGTCAATTGCTTGTTTCTCTCGTTTCGTCAACAAATACGTGAATGACTACAAGGCCATCTCGCTGGTTGAAGCGATGGAACGCACCAGTTTAAATGCGTGTCGTATTCTTGAAGATGCGATTCCTCAAATGAAAAATAAAGGGCGTGTGCAAGTCGGCAAAGATGCTGATTTAGTGGTGTTTAAATTAGAGGAAGTCAAAGATGTCGCGACATTTACTCAACCGAACGCTATTTCAACCGGCATGAAGTATGTGTTAGTTAACGGTGCGCCGCTGATTGAAAAAGGCGAATTACACCTAGACGCGATGCCTGGTCAGGCTATTCGTCGCAACGTTAGCGCTTAACTTTACTGTACCTATGCCGTAACTAAGGGCCAGGAGCGACCCTGGCCTTTGTTATCGAAGCCATGAATTAGTTACATCATTCAACAACATCAATCGAACAATGAGAGACTCACCATGAGTAAGAAGCCAATTCCAGTCACCATTATCGCCGGGTTTTTAGGGGCAGGTAAAACGACCCTTTTGAACCATATACTAACTAATGCAAATGGAATGCGTATGGCTGTCATCGTTAATGATTTCGGTTCTATCAATGTCGACGCTGAGTTGGTGAAATCTAAGAGTAAAAATATGATCAGCCTAGAAAATGGTTGTATCTGTTGTAATCTCGCGGAAGGATTGGTGGTATCAGTGATGCGTTTATTGGCTTTGGATGAACGCCCTGATCACATTATCGTTGAAACCTCCGGCATTGCAGAGCCCAAAGAAGTGGCACTTCAGTTTGAAGATCCAGAACTACAGGCACATGCACCGCTCAATGCAATTGTGACGACCATTGATGCTGAAAACATCTTAGGGTTGGAAGGGCCAATGGGTGAGTTGTCAGAGCAGCAAATTCAAGTGGCCGATATTGTGCTCGTGAATAAAATTGATCTGGTGGATAGCGAAAAATTACAAGAGGTCAAATCATGGTGTCGTGTACAAGCGCCATTTGCCAAATTAGTCGATATTTCATTCGGTGAAGTTGATTTACCTATCTTATTTGATGGCACAGAAAGTGAGCGCCATTTAAGTGCCAAAGAATCGATTCAGCAGGAAGAAAGTGGATACCATCACCATGATTGTCATGATGATCACTGCGATCACGTAAAACATGATTTCGAAACGTTCAGCTTTGAAACCGATCAGCCGCTCAATTTACAAAGTTTATACCCAATACTGCAACAGTTTTCCATTGATGCTTATCGCATGAAAGGCATTTTAAATTTAACGGACCGCCCTGAGCATCGCTGTATATTTCAATGCACCGGTCAACGAGCCAATGTTACCGTTGGAGATGCGTGGGGAGAAGATGAATCTCGTTCGTCACGCTTAGTTTTCATTGGCCCGAAAGCTGGCCTTGATAAGGACGGCATGCGCAAAAAACTGAACGCACTGGTGGCGTAGTTAGAACAGACATGGAGTAGATGGCAAGCCTATCAACCTAGCGCTTGCCTATACCTAGCTTACGACTGCCTAGTTTGTATTTGCTCATCCTAAACAACCTTATCTCGCCAAATTATCAGCCATTTTTTCTGCGATTCCATTAAATTTTTCTAAATCCTCATTGCTAATTCCCCTCGCCATCTGAAGCAAAATAGCTTGATCGATTTCCGAGACTTTGTTCATCAGATCTTTCCCTGAGCCGGTTAATGTCAAAAAGTGGCTGCGCTTATCTTCAGGGTTTGAGGCTTTGCTAAGCAATCCTTCCTTGATTAGCGTATTCACCAGGCGAGTCACTTGGGCTTTATCACGGCGCAAAAATTTCGCGATTTCAATCGATGAGCAAGGAGACTGTTTTGTCATGATCTTCATGGCGCGCATGTGCATAGGTGCGACATCATAGCCAAGGCTTACAAGCTGCTCGCTCAGTTGACGCTTCCAAGAGTGAACAAGATGAAAGTAAGATTTTACCGACGTATGTACAGAGATAGGCAATCTTCATTGCTATAAGTTGACAAATTTTAGGTAGGAGCGCTATTGATGGCGAGTGAATCACAATCGAAGAAGTTAACACTAAATCAGATCGTGACCTGCAGAATATGAAGTTTGAGGTAGAAGATCGAGAAGACCTATTTGCCATTGTGGAAAAAATGAAACAAAACAGCGGCCTTGACGCTCCAGCGGCAATCCGGCTAGGTGTCAGTGTTCGCTTATTAGGTCCATTAATGATGCTAAATAGAAAGCACCCACTGTTTGTCGACTTTATGCCACATTTTAAAACGTTTATGAATACCGTCAAAAAGGCGGTAAAGACTCAATAGTGGGGTATTGGCGTTACTCAGCTGTTGTTACCATTATTGTTACCTCTATGGTTAGTTCTGAATGATGGAATCAAAATGACGACTAAATATAGAATAAACCATGATTTGTCCGGCCATAATCGCGCCAAACATTAACACAGCGGAAAGACCAATATTTGGAATGGGTAAAATGGAGGTCGCAAAGAAGGACTCACTCGCTCCAACAATAATTCGACTACCGGGGACAAGAATGATGATCCCTTGAATAATGTATATGAGTGGTGGAACGTGACGCAATTTACCCATGCCCAACCCGTACAGAGTAATGAGTATTGTGCTTACCCATGTACCCACAACCCAATCGGAAGTAAACCAATGTGGCCCCCACATGCCAATTGCTGCGACAGGAAGGCCTAAGAGTATTTCTGTCATACTTGCGTTGAAAATGAGGCCAATAGCGACTGAAATCCCAATCAGCGCGGTGATATGAAGAACTAATGGGATTTCATCAATAAATACCGGTGCTGATAAGGGTTGATTGATTATGTTGGCTAAGCCTAACCCCATAACAATACCAATGAATATTTTCATTACTATGAGTGCGCTTTGTGCTAGCAGTTCGATGCCTGACCGAAAGTCATTGAGAGCAAGACTGGCTAAGCCGTTGGTGACGGTTAATCCAGGAATAAAAAGTACGATGGAAGAAATGCACAGCGCTAGCGTTGGTAAGCCGGGAACCTGTGCCGCTATCATGCCTGTTAAAAAACTGGCTACTAAGGCCACAAAAAACTCGACAAGAATGCTTCTTGGCCCAGTTAGGGATATTTGTGCTAACCAGGCTATAGCGCCCAGAATAATGGATAAACCGACCGCCAGATAAGTACTGCCAACCAACATTAAGTAACATGGTGGAAGCAATAAATTGGCAAAGCACAACGTACGATTCGAGTAGGTTTCTGAACCTTCGTAATGGGAATGATTAGAAAGTCCTTTAAGTGTTGCGACTAAATCACGTAAGTTAACCGAGGGTGGTTTTTTGTTTTCCATAACCACTTTTTGCGTAGGTTGCTCAAAAATAGTGATGACTTTTGTCGGGGTGACATCAATAGAGACATCCATGTTATGGCGCTTTGCGTAAGCTTGAGTGTATTGCGCAACAGAATAAGGAGCACACCCGGATTGATGTAATCTATCTGAAAAGTTCAAAATATCTTGCTGGCTTTGTTCAATGTGATTTGTTTGCTTCATTCTGTTCGTTTCTCAATCACCAAGGCGATGTGTGTTTTAGGGGCGTTCTAATTCAATAATATCCTTATTCAACAGTAACGAATAGTCGTGTATGGAGGACGGGCCCCTACAAATGAACATCGCAATCGCTAGAAAGGTATGATGCCTTGAGTGAAGTGAATAGATAGGTTAGGTTGGTTTTTATCTCACGAAAACCTGATGAGGTCGGTTTTCCTACTGTACAGTGACAATATTTTCACTGCGGAGGGTAAAAATCGACCACAGGTAAACTTTCGAAGGCGGGCTTGGCAAAATAGTAGCCTTGCATCAGTTCAATTCCAGCTTCTTTTAGCCATAGGTATTCATCAACTGTCTCTACACCTTCCACTAACGGGGTAATGTTTAGATCACTAAATATATTTAAGCAATTTAACACAATCGATTGGCGAGCTTTATCGGTATGGATATTTCTGATCAAGCCCATATCTAACTTAACGATGTTGGTTTGAAAGTCGGCCAGTAAGTTGAGGCCTGAATAACCCGAACCGAAATCATCGATCGCAGTCTTGAAACCGAGAGATTTATAATACGCAACGATGCGTTGTACATGGGTACTGTCTTCTATTTTTTCGACTTCGGTGAATTCAAACATAATTTGTTCAACGGGAAAGTCATATTTAAGCGCGGCCTCTAAGGTAGTGCGAATGCAGCGCTCAGGTTGATAGATGGCGTTAGGTAAAAAATTGATGCTAAGCATAGAGGAAATGTTTAACTTTGCCGCTAACGCGATGGCTTTAATTCGACACAGTTGGTCGAATAGGTAACGATTGTCATCGTTTACTCTTGAAATAATAGAATACGCAGATTCGTTATTAAGCCCTCGAACCAATGCCTCATAGCCAAAGATGCTTTCAGTTTGGCAATTTACGATAGGTTGAAAAGCCATAGTAAAATCAAAATCAAGCGGCTCATCGTTGCGGCAATGACCGCAAGTCATCTTATTACCCCCGAGTAATGCTCCTTTCATATCTCTAGCCTTAATTCTTTTTAGTAAATTCAAGTTTAGTCGAGTTCTCATTGAGTGCGAGTATAAATGCACAAAAAATCTTTAAAATTAATAGTGTTAGAGGGTTTTTACTCGAAATGAGGCTTCGCAAGGTTGAGAATAATAGCACCGATAAAAATAGCTAAGGAAATAGAGACTAAGCGCATGAGCTCAGCGGAAAGTGATTCAGTGCCCTGATGCTTAATGATCTGATACGTTAAAACAGTAAAATTGGTGAACAGCAATTGATAGATCCCCATCGTTGTCTTACGTCTAATCGCGTAGCAAGCGAGTTGAATTCCGCAAAAAATAGTTACCCCAATAACCACCCAGTTCGGCACGTTAACAGTAAATAAGAGCAAAACGGGCATCGTAAATAAAATACCGATGACCGTTGTAACCAACTTGTTCTGAGTAAAGGTCTTGTGCTCGTGTGGAAGGTGGGTTTTGATCATACTGCTGATGGTTATAGCGATGAGTATCGCTTGCGAACTTCCTGAACCTATTAGTGCAGCTAAAACCAACCACATTGCGGTTGCTTTAAAGGCAATTAGACCAATATGAGTGGTGGCGGCTTCTGTACTTTGCTCATCGGGCTGAATATCTCGTTCATCGCCAGGAAAGACCCAAAAGGCCAGTGAAGTGATAACGATAGCGATCATCAAATCTTGAAACATTAACCAGGGGAGGGCGTCAACAGGTAAGCTCATTTGTTTACTCATAACGGTCATAATAATGACCACCATTAACATTAAAGTTGCAAGTATGTCTTTTGAGTTTTGGTGGCTTCGGTAATAACTCCAAAAAAAGACAGACCAACTAAACAGAGCGTATCCTGTAGGAGAGTCAAGCAGCAAACTGGCGAGAGAAACCAGAATAAAGCTGACAAAAAAAAGAATGAGTAGTAGCTTGAACAGCAAATTCGTGGGTGGTTTAGAGGGCATCAAGGTTAAAAAAATCACCACAAACACTGGCGATAAAATAGGTAAAATCGCCCCACTGTGTTGCAAGTAAAACAACAACAGTATGGGAGCAAAAACGATTCTTATAACCGGATTGGCTGAACTACGAAACATAGGTCCAAACACTCACGATTTTCATCCATAGCCCTGACAGCCATTCACCAAGCCGGCTTTGTTCGGTATGAAAAGCAACCGTTGCCTTAGAGCCAAAGCGAATATTATCGGGCACTTCTCCATTGTCAAAAACAATGTTGACGGGGTAGCGCTGTGCCCCGAGAGAATTGTTGTCAGCAACTAGAAATCCAGTCGCTTGATCAACGTTATTGCTGCCACCCGTTCCCCAGCCAACGCTGTCTACTTTACCTTTTAATACGCGGCCTGGTAGTGCATCGAGTACAATTTCAACGTTTTGTCCTGCTTTTATATGTTCGATAGAGTTTTCGCGTAAAGAGGCAGAAATCCAAACTTCTCTCGGGTCGATGAAAGTCAACATCGGTGACCCTACTGATGCTTTTTGTCCTACGGTCAATTGAAGATTCGTGACGATACCATTTGAAGGGGCCGTGATCTGAGTGCGCTGTAAATCTAATTGAGCTTGTTCTAATCTTGCCATTGCGGATAAAATTTGCGGGTTGTTACTGCCCTCTGGGCCTAAGTTCTGTTTTGCTTGTATTAATGAGGCTTCAGCGGCTTCAAGCGCGGCTTGTGTACGTTCGCGAGATTCCATCGCGTTATCTAATTCGGATTTGCTCAAGACGCCTTTAATAGCAAGTTCGGCGATTCGGGCGGACTGCTCTCTCGCATTATCACGAGCGGCCAATGCATCTACCACTTTAGCCTGCGCGATTTCAACTGCTGCGGTGCTTGCTCCAATGTTTTGTCCCGCTATTTCGAGGTTCGCTTTGGCAACCTTTAGCGCAATTTCGTAATTTCTTGCGTCAATCTTGAATAAGATATCGCCTGCCTCTACAACCTGGTTATTTTTGACCAATACTTCGGTGACATTGCCAGAGACTTCTGTTGCAACTCTCACCAAGTAAGAATGAACTCTAGCCGTTCCTGTCATGGGGGTAACACGATCCGCCCAAAGGCTGTAAAGCCAGACCAACAGAACGATAGCAATGATGAGAAAGCTTAATTTTTGAGAGGATTTTTCAGTAGCAGACATGGGGCCGACTCTTAGGAAAGAAAACACCTATGATAAATTGGAAAACAGATAGCATCAAGCGATCAATATCTTTCTATAACCTGTACTCAGGTTCGTACTATTTAGGAGGCAGTCTACACGACAATGAATGAAACACGCCGTTCACTTGTGAGAGTTATTTCTAATTAAGATAATCAGCGCATCGGTCAATAAGAAATTGAGAATGAGATTATGTATAGAAATACGATTGAAGGTGTCAATCATAGTGCTACAAGCTTTACTCCCTTCACTTTTTCGTGTCAGAATTTCAATGTGTATTCTCAATTGATTACATTAGGTGTTAGAAACGAAAACATACACCCTCATGGCACAGTAGAATTACTGTTTCGTCCGGAAAAGGTGGATGATATAGATTTTTTCTATCAGCAGTTATCATCGTCAGAAACGATGGTGAAAAATTTCACATTTGAGCAAATTGACTGGATGAGATTGAATAAAACTGCTTTGGCTGATAGGTTCAAAACAATATTCATGAATGTTGAACCAGCGGCCTTAAAGGCAGAGCAGACCAGTTATCGAATAGCATCTTTAGTTAGCCAATACAAAAGTATTGGTGTGAAATTATTGATTGAAATTACAGAAAGAAGCTCTGAATGGGGTAACATCTCGTTTCAAAAAATAAAAAAACTGGGGGTTGATTTGGTTCTCGATGATTACCAACTTAATGCGCACAATCATATTTCTATTGACCAGTTTAGTCCTATATTCAGTGCGGTTAAGCTGTGTATAGATGATTACGAAATTGGTGAACTAATCTCCATAATATCTGTAGCAGTCAATAAAAATATGAGAGTCGTTATCGAAAAAATTGAAGATAAGCTTCAATATTCCCTGATAAGGGATTTTTTCCCTTTTGCGCTAATGCAAGGATACTATATCGAAAAGCCAAAAATTCTCATTTGACACGCATTTATTTTAGGATTGTACCGATGAAATTAAATGAAATAATTGACTTCCTTCCTAAGTTAACGGAGAGTGAGCTAAAGGAAATAGAAGTGATAATAAATAAGGAGTTGACTAATCGGGAGGGTGATATAAATGCTTCACTAAGTGACATTGAAATATCATTCCTTTTAAATCTATTTAAATATGAAGAGAAAACCACTTGCAAGTAGTGGGCTTCGTTAGCTATGAAACCTTAGTAAAAAGTAAGTGCGTATTTTAACTCTAAAATTAAAATTGTAATCTTATTGCCTTCCCACTCCTGATTTAAACCCAAATATATAATATTACTCGTCATCAACAACATTGCCCTCAGTGCCAATCCAGTCCCGCAATACTTACGTGCTATCTCAAATTACGTAATATCTCAACTTACGTACTATCTCAAATTACGTACTATCTCAGCGTGAAACAATAGCACCTAACTTAATAAACTATAAGTTTAATGGCATATTAATTTGATGATTTTTACACATGCTCAATTTTTTTTAAGTGAGATGGTAAATAATGTCTATGTCCAACCAATGAGTTAACGAATCCTAGGTTCGGACTTAAATCTATCTAAAATTCAATAAGGATTATAAATGAAAATTGCTAACAAAAAGGTTCTAAATTCTATCCTGTTAGTCGGTTTAACCACCAGTATTGGTGCTTATGCCGCTGCACCCGCTACCGTAACCTGGTATGGCGAGGTTCCAGTATCAGGAAATGATGATGAGCTAGTGATTACTGGACTTAATGGAATTCAAGAGGCGCAAATTGGTGGGATTACGGCTAACTCAATGGGGGTTTTTAGTTCCGATGAGCTTATCCTCGAAGCGCATATAAATGAAGGGGATATCGATACACCAGTGGTTGGTGAACTAGCTGATGCGAACTGGTCATATCATGATAGTAAAGTCACATACGATGGCTTAGAACACGCTTCTTCAGAGGTGTCAGTCCTTGTTAATGGTGAAGCCTTCTCTCCAGAAAGTGCTCCTATTCAAGCTCAAACGGTGTCAATTAAAATATCACAAACAGCGCAGTTACCAGCAGCAGATATTGGCGGGTCTATTGTTCAAGCTAGTGTGACTCTGATGGCAGAAAAAGCCTAATTATTAAGTATTCGTTGGCTCGTTGTGTATTGCGAGCCATTTTTGGCGCCAATATGAAATTTTTCCCTATAATTATTTTCCTGGTTAATACTTCAGTGCAAGCCGAATATAAAATATTGCCGCTATCAAGCGTGATTGATGTTAATAATTTATATAGTAACTCTATATCTAGTGTTGTGTTTGAACCAAGTGTAATTAATCTAAATACAAAAATTGATAACAGCGGTTTTGAAGATGCTCTGGTACATCTTAAAATCACTACGAATATACCAAAAGAACAGACTAATATAAATTATATATCAACACTCACAAGGAATTTATCAACTTGTACAGATTATTCGGGTGATAAAAATGAACAGAATGAATTTGTCTCAGTATTATTTGATGGTGAATATATTAGCGAGTCGGAAAGTAGTGAGATATTAACCTTTGTCGATGATGATGGGGAAAATAAAAGTGGCGATCATATTGTCCAAATGGTTTTTAGGCCATTCGGTGAGATTATAACATCGGGTGTTGCGGAAGAATGCGATGGTGCTATAACATTTAATATAGAGATCGATGTGTAATGGTCAAGTGCAGAAGATTATGTATTGTTTTTTTATCTATATATACATCATTAGTTTTCTCCGAATCAATTCCGAAAGGATTTGAAGAATTATTTCACATGAGTGAATCATCGTTAAAGCTGAGAAACCTTGATGGAACCATGTCGGAACCGATCGTGTTTTTTTCGTCATTTGATAGGATAAAATTGGATGTTAATAGCGTAAGTTCGATGACTAATCTGAATAGGTATCTTGAAAATAATGAAATTAGCGATGAATATAAGTCAATAATTATAGATGATTTTATAACTGGGGTAAGAGATACATCAAACTGTACAGGGGTGCTGAATGAGTGTGAGCTCTACCCCGATACGTATGAAATAGTTCACAACTATAACGATAAAGAAGTCTACCTATTCGTTTCTCCTGAAGTGCTGAATATCAAAATTGATAGGATAGAAGAGAATAGATTGTATTACGATGCTAAGAATGAACATAACGGTGTCATAAACTCGTTTGATCTTTATGCTAGTGATTATTCTGAACAAAATTCAGTCATATCATTTAATGATAAACTCACTGTGGGTATGCCTTATGGATACTTAAAAACAGATTTTTATCTAAATAATAGTGAAATTGGATCAGAACTATACGAGGCGGGTTACCATCTAGATGTTGATTCGTATTTATTAAAGGCGGGCTATTTTTCCTATGATCCAGAAGTCAATACTACGGACTTTCTTAACGGGAATGCACGCATATCACAAAGCTCAATCACTTTTGGTAGCTCTAAAAACTTACTGATGGGTGGGGATAATAGCGATAAGTTACTCACTTTTTATGCCCCCACGAGTGGCAATGTCTATATCTATCGTAATGAGCGCATAATCCATCAGAATGTCGTCAAAGAGGGTGTACATTCCATTCCCTATAGTTCTTTGCCCAGGGGCCGTTATGAAGTGTTACTTGAAGTAAAATCGGGTAGTGGTGTTACAACGACAACTCAAACCTATCAAATCTACAATAATAGCAGTGACAGCTTACCTGCAGGGAGCGCTGACTTCGCTTTATCTTCCGGTTTTTTCAAAACTAATCATTATGACAATCGAATGAAGAGTGTAAACGATATTGAAGGTGATCCGTACGCGAAGGGATTAGTCAATTACCAACTATGGCCCTCTTTCAACTTAGGTATTGGTGGCATTGCCTCAAAGCAAGGAACGATGTTTAACTTAGGGGGATCCTATAGCCTATTAGAGTGGGGAGTTTCATCCGAAGCCGTGTTTCGCCAGTTCGAAGACGCCTCTCATATGAATGCGAACATTAGCGTTCCTTTTCTCAGTCTTGCATACGAGCAACTCAGTAATCAAAACAGAGATCCTTTGGCTTCATATATGTATGGCTATGCGGATTTTTCAAGGCTGTCTTTAAATACAACCTATTCGTTTGGTCATGGTCAATCTATTTATGCGATTTACTCTATTAATGA
Organism: Vibrio sp. YMD68; assembly: GCF_029958905.1. NCBI lineage: Bacteria > Pseudomonadati > Pseudomonadota > Gammaproteobacteria > Vibrionales > Vibrionaceae > Vibrio > Vibrio sp. YMD68. The sequence continues at coordinate 877,781 of NZ_CP124613.1, forward strand.
CGATAAATTACTGGATGCGATAGGTACAGTCACAGACCAGCAATACCAACTGCTTTCGATTGGTTACACCACGCCTGCTCCACTGGATTCCCGACTTAATGTAAACCTAGATGTAACCGATGTTCGCGATGAAATGTCCTTAAGTATTCTTTGGAGTATACCGCTTTCAACGACGATAGAGGCTATCTTAGGGGAAACCTCAAATACACGAGGTGTCGCATACCTTAAGACAACACTGAGAAAAAGTAATGTTATTGACTCTGATTCTGTGGCTACGTCTTTAGAGGTTAGTAATACCTATGATCGGGGCATCAATACTATCTACCAAAGTATGCTGGTAAGTGCTAACGGTAACACGTCATATGCGCGCGGGAATATGTCTGCCCATGCTTCTACTAATGGTTATTATGGTATCAATCTTGGTTTATCTAGCACACAGGTTATCGCCAACGGTGATATTTATTTTACGGACAAATCATCGGCCGCTTACGCGGTAGTAGACGTTTCCGTTGATGATGGCTTCTCGAACGGCCAAGAGATTGACGAAAAAGGGTATTTCACTTTGAAGAAAGGTGGAAAAAGAAACAGGCAATTTATCGTCTATGATGATGAAACCATCATGCCTGTCGAAGCTTACAATGAATATAAAGCGTCATTCGATTCAAAAAGCGTTGATCTCTATAGCACTGGAACCAAACAGTTAGACGTTTATGCTCAGCCTGGTACGGTGATGTCATTGTCGCCAAAAGTAAGCCGTACAGTTTCATTTATCAGTGCATTTAAAAATATAGCTGAGAAGCCAGTTTTCGACATTGAGTGTGAAGGAGAGGGGTGCATAGAAGTCAATAAAATGTCCGATGGCGTTTATCGCGTTACTGTGATTGAGGGCTTAGACTTCGCATTAACATCAAAAAATACCCGCTGTTTATTGCCCTATGAGTTCCGTTCAACAAACCTAATGAATTTTGGTCAAAACTATTGCCTATCAATTTTTGATCGTAGTGAACCACTACTTGTTGATATCGACGGCCGGAATTTGGAAGCACTTTTTCTAGGTGTTTATCAAGAGTCACTGGCGCTAAATAACCATATCAAGCTATTTGAATCACTGGGTTATCAAGTCATACAGAAAGATATAGGTCAGCAGAAAGCCATCTACATAGCTCAATCTCCTAATGGTGTTAAAGGCAGTTTTAATCAGCACAGAAAAGAAATTTCAGAAATAAAGAGGCTCGCACAAAAACACTATTATACCGATTCGGTGGAATATTATCCGATTACAAAAATTAAAAATGGAAAATAATATGAAAAACATCATACGGGTATTACCTATCATAACGCTGTTTTTTTCGATTCAATCTTTAGCATTTTCAGTAGATAAGATGTTTATTGTTAGTGATAAAAAAGGTAACGGAATTATCACGCTAAAAAATGATGAACCTAATCCCATTTTTGTAGAGGCACAGGTTCAAGAATTAGATGTCAACGATGGTGTTAATTTGGTTAAAACGCCATATGATATCAATAACATTGAAGATTGGAAAATATCACTGACACATCAGAAATTGATATTAAAGCCAGGTGAAGAAAAAGCGGTGGGAGTACGGAGCCTTTGTTACAACACAACTTGTGATGGGTCACGCGATCTTATGTTTATGTTGCCTTTTGCCCCAAGTAAATACAATCCAGAAGGGGAAGAGGTCAGTGGTATCGAAATTAATTACGGATTCTCTCCTGTTTATATTATTCCAACAACTAAGCCTATCTATTCATACGAGATTTTTAATAACGGTGAAACGTTAACAGTAAAAAACGACAGTAATACGATGCTCAGTGTGTTTGTCAATAACTGTAATGAAAAAATCACATCAAATTGCAGACAGAAGTTTACGTTAATTGCAGGGCGAGAAAAGACCTTTAATTTACCTCCTCAATTACAAAGTGAACAACTCAATATTACCGTTACCTCTCATGATAAAAGTTACTCACAAAAAGAATCAGTAAAGCGAGGTAGTAACTGATGCAGGGTAACATTAGATTTTTTACCGTTTTAATTGGGTTGAGCGCAGTATTGTCCGTACAAGCATCAATTGGTCTTAGGGGAGAAATTAGGGGCGGAAGTGTGAGTTGGGAAAACGTGACCATGGCTTATGGAAAGATGGCACCAAGTGAGTGGCAAGTTCCCCCTTTACTCCAAACATCAACGTCTTGGAAAGCCGGAACATTCGCAGCTTCTCCACCTGAAACTATAAAACTAACAGGTAGCGATGGCGTGATGACTGACCCGTTAGAAATACAGATCTTAGGCATACAGTACAATACGTCGGGTATTGAGTATTCGGTGTCTGACACAGGTACAGGGAGTGGGTGTCGTTTAGATACTGTGACATTACCCATTGTGAGTGTAGAGGGCGACAATTGCATCTCATCGTATAAACTGAATAATGCCGGAAAATCGAGCCCATTTGTTTTCTTTAGACCACTATTTAGTATCGACGACCAAGATATTATTTCAGTATTAAGAGGAAAGACACCAGGTTTGTATTCTGCATCAATACCCATAATAATTCGTTACTATTATGAAAATCATGGTATTACTACATTTCGTAATATAAATGAAATAATGATCATAAGCCTTAAATACGACCCTGTTCAATTGGAAAGAGTCAATGTGACGGGCGATGGCGTAATGGTACCCAATTATAATTCCACCACTCGACGAATAACGTCTTCTACAGAATATTTCATTGAGGCAATAGGGTATTTTGATGATGGAATAAAACTTACAATGCTAGATGATGAGTACTCTCTTATTAATTCATCTGACTTTAATATAAAAATCCCGTATAGCATTGTTTGTTCACAATGTCAGACAGTGAAATTAGTCGATGATGGTCAACTATTACTTCCAGATCATACTACCTATATTGGATTAGGAAATGGTCCCAGTAGCCGTGTAGAGTTTAATCTAATGTTCAGTTATGACGTAGACGGGGCGGTGATTACGTCAGGGGAATACACTGATCAAGTGACTATAATGTTAGAGCCGAGTATATAGTATGAAACACGATTATTTATTAGCACTAATTATACTGCCTTCGATGGCGTTCTCTGGTAATGATCTCTCGCCGTTCCAAATTGGTTCGAGTGTCACGTTCTCTGTTATTGACGCCAATGAATTGTCTTCTGAGGCCATGGGCTATAAAGCAACACTGGGCTATAACCTGAATAAAAATGTGCTTCTAGAAGTGGGGTATGGGAACTTTAGAGCCTTTACGAATAGTCTTTCAGACATTACCCCTGTACTTACTGAGTTAAAATGGAAAATTCCAGTGAGTGGTTACGCCTCATTATACGCGGGTGGAGGATTTGCTTTTATGAACAGTGATGCGAACCCTACTGCGGTGTTAGGGATCAACTACCAATTAACAAAACACTGGTTTGCAGAGTTAGGCTACCAGTCTATTTTCGATATAGAGGCTAGTCAAAGTGATTTATACGCGTTGAATTTTTCGTTTGTTTACCGATTTCCAACCAGTGATGAGATGAGTACTACCTCAAGAAGCCAAGAGTATACAAACCATGGTTTTTAATTTATATGCGATCACTGGCTTAACTATTAATGTTTTTCATCTATCTCATCGATGGGGAAGTGATCATGGCTCATGCCAAAATCTGAATTAAGTGAGCATTTAAGAATTATACAATAAAAATATGCTCAATATGCATTTAGGCGCATTGGTTATCATTTTTACAGATCCATTATGTAAAAGGCTTAACGTGAGTATATTCGATATAAAGCAGAAATCTTGGTTAACAATAGCGGTTGCAGCTGCCATAGGCTTAGGGGGATGCGGAGATAAAGAAACGGACCAAGTACTAGAGAGCTCAATGCAATCCCAACAAAATTATAGCATCAGTGCGCAAGACTTATTGGTGTCAACCGGCTTTCACGCTACTTATAAAGTCGATTTATCAAATAAGGTGTCTGCAACCCACGGGGCTGACTTTCAGCTAACAGACGTAGATGTGCTATCTAAAAATGACAAATGCAAAATACAATCTATCACTAAATCCGCTTTTATCGTACAAGCTTCTGAGGCAATGGTATGTGACTATCGGTACTACGTTCAGGCGACACAACCGAATACTAAAGATGAAGCAGGGCTAAATAATCGCTCATTAAGTATATCAACTGATGACATGAATTCTGTTGTATCAACATCGGCGATAGGGCGAGTCGCAGTAAGCGCGGAACCAGACAGTACGGTGTTGACTCCACTTAGTACCGCGACATTAGTAGACACAGCAATCACATTCAACATAGAAGAAGCACTGCTTAACGTGGGTTATGTACTTGGTGAAAACTACGATCTGGTTGAGCTAACGTTGCCTTTTCCTATGGCCGGTAGCGTACAACAACCTTTGCTAAACGATAGGGTTATTTATTATACGCCTGCGGTCGGCTATACCGGCATTGATCGGATCATGTATTCTTTTGAAGATTCAACGAACCGTTTAGTGTTGATGGGAAGTATAGATATTGCGATCGGGTACCATGCAAATCAGGGTTTGATCGTGGAGAAAAATGGAATATTAGATGCGGTAGTGAATGTTAACGACCCCGTCGATATCAATATAAGCCAGTTTGTTACGTCTAATGATTCTGACGACTATCAATTGGTCGATGTTAGTGTCTTTAATGCTACAGCGGTTTCAAAGGCTCCTGATGATACCAGTAACAAAGTGATTACTTTTGTCGCTAACAAAGCCGGTGCTTATCACGTCAGTTTTGTGGTGAGTGATCATAATGGTGCCTATGAAATGGGGCTATTTCTAGTTGAGGTGACGGATCTTAATCAGTCAGCGCGTTGGTTAGGAATAAATCTCGGAGTCGATTACTTCACGCCTCCACCGACCGCACTCGATGCATTGGGCTCGGGTGTGCCTTATGCAAGTGTTGCCGTAGATAGCGGTTATGTCCCCGCTATTGAAATGGCGTTGTACTCGCTCCCATATGCGAAGCGTTATTGCACTAGCCAAAATGGAAGTCTTACTACGCCGGCGCAGATGGACGCATTGAGAACCGATACCGACGTCAGTAGTGAACATGGTTGGCCTATTCAATCGCCTTATCTTGCGTATGATCCTGTAAGTGACACGTTCAAGTCGTATCAAATGCCATCAGGTCCAATCACTAGCGTCGTGAGTGGATCCGTCTTTTACGTGACTTGCATTAAGCAAGGAGTCATTGAGGTGTTAGCACAGTCAGACACAGACGCCATCGCGGATGGTATTGACACAGCAGTAGTAAACGTAAAAATTTCTCTGTCAGGGAAGCCCGTCGAAGGTGCGTTGGTTTCAGCCAGGGCCAACAGTAACTATGTTTCGTTTACTGATGAAACGGTAACTGAATTGGATGGCATTGCTTCTTTTTCGTTAACTACATTCAAAGCGGATTTGATTGAACTAACGGTGAGTTATAACGGGATTAAAACAGCGCATACGATTGATTTCATCGGTGATGAGAAAACCGCAGGACTCACATCAAAAGCCACTGAGAATTTTGCTTTTTATAATTCTGACATTGGCAACCAGGTAACAGCAAAATTAGAAGATGAAAACCTTAATCCGCTAGTAGGCTATATCGTTGAATTTGATGTGTATCGGGAAACTCATCCAGACACTTTAGAGCGAGTACTACCCATGCTAAACGATGAGAATGAACTAACTGATATTAATGGAGAGAAAAAAGTACGGATAACGTGGGATCCGCAATATGTCACACCTAATAGCAACATGACCTTTGACGTCATCGCCTCCTATAAAAATTCGATAGGCGATACTGTACGTTCATTGAGCAAGATAACCTTTAATGTACCCCCACAAACAATATCTGATGAAGAATAAGTGTTATTAGCTAATTTACCTATGCGATGGTGTGGTTCGCTGAATATGTGGGCCCATCAGTTATGACATCCCATTGCACGTATTTTTATAATGCCCAAAGCGTTAACAGGAAAAATAAAACATGAAAAATAGGCTAGTTGCCATAGTGATAACAAGTACATTATTGACCGCATCGAGTCGTGCCTTATCTAACACCTACATCGGTGCTAAAGCGGGTAAATCATGGTTGAACCAAACATGTTTATCAATATCAAAATGCAAAGCTGAAGATAAAGCTTTCGGTATGATCATGGGTTATGACGTGTGGGAAACGCTTTCAATTGAAGCTGGCTATGATGAGCTAGGAAAGTTCTCGACATCCGATCTACCGCTACAGAGAATGGTGGCGTACACAGTGGGACCGAAATTGAACATCGCTATTTCTGACTTGTTTTTTTTATACACGAAGTTAGGAGTAGGGATCGTTCACTATGGTAAAGAAGATGTTTATTCTTATCTAGGGGCGGCAGGATTAGAAGTCCTTTCAAAGGATAATATCTCGGTTCGAATAGAATACCAATATTTAAGTAATATTGAACACGATGCCTTTGTTCCGTCAGCAAATTCTTTAACCCTCGGTCTGGTGTATAATTTTGGCGGGAAATATGAAGCGTCACGCCTTTTTTCTGCACAGCATGATCCAAGTGAAACTGTTGATAAGGGTTCTGATCCAATCACACCAGCGCGTCCTACTATTACTAGAGAAACCTTCCAAACACGCAGTTTGAATGCAAGTAACTTTAAATCGGATAGCGCAATATTAACGGAGGAAATCAAACATAGTCTTGTTGAAATATCTAATATTCTAAATTCATACAAACAAGCCAAGGTGAGATTAGTCGGACATACAGACTCAACAGGATCACATAAGTATAATCAGTTTATTTCTGAGCAACGCGCGAATGCTGTTGCGAATGAGTTAATAGCATTGGGTGCTGATGTGGGGCAGGTAATAATCATAGGCTTAGGAGAAAATGACCCTGTGGCCACGAATACAACCAAGCTTGGGCGTGCGAAAAACCGCCGTGTAGAAGTGGAAATTATTGAGTTTGATTACCAAGTTCAACATTGAAAAACACGTTTCAGCTACGGTAGGGTATTGTCTAAACCAAAATACCCTGTGATCTTCCGAACCATTGGCTATTCAGAGGTATTGTACAATACAGGATCAGGCTCATCTTAGCTCATAAATGGAACGCTACAATGTATAACATGCTGTATTTAATTTGAAGATGGCCAGTATTGAAAAGTCGAAAAGTCGAAAAGTCATAAGGTCAAAAGGTCAAAAGGTCAAAAAGTCAGTTACACTAGGGTTGATTTCTTTGGAGGAATTACCTAAAAACAGGTTGGTTTCAATATTTACACGCTTGTAATCGCTATGAATATTTAAACTGTAACCGACCCGATAGATGGTACTGATCTCCCAAAAGTTACCCAGTTCGTAGAGTTTGTTTCTCAATGTCATTATTGCCATGTTGAGCGAATTATCACATACCATGGTATTAGGCCAGCCAGTAAGTTTAAGCTGGTGTTTAGTCATGTGTTGACCCATGTTAGAAAATAAAGTTAACAATAATAGATATTCACTTTGGTTAAGTTGAGCTTCTATTGAAGTTTTTGGTGCAGCAGTTTGGTTAAAATGACTGCTGTACACATTGATTTTAAGCGTCCCATGGTTCAATTCTACTATCATAAGTATCTTCCATTAAATATTGAATAATCAACAATATTTTAATGGAAGATACTTTATTATCTAGAGCACTTTATATCTTTACTGCTTTATTTTGCTTATCTCACATCGAGAGTCGGTTATGAACCTACGCTGTTTAACATAAACAGTGTCACGTTAATAGGTCGTTAAAGATTGATTGACACGAATGCCTGTATATTCTTCGGGTTTGATTTGATTGTTTTTTTTACAAACTCGTCAGGGCATTGATCTTTTAGTGTAAGGAAATCTACCTGATTTGAAAGGGGAGCTTCGGCGCAACTCAAGGGTGGGACCTTCCCTACCCAACGTAGACTAACACTATCAGCTACTGAACCAAACGATAACAACGAAGATAATATCACAACAGTTACTATTATAGTGTAACGCATAGCACTACTTCCTTATGCCAATGTATATTAAAAGCGTAGTGTCGACATAGGCATTATGCAAAATAAATAGTTATAAAATAAATTTAGTCTGTATGACTGGCCTACATTATTGAATCTCAAATCGATTCCATGATGAGCATTAATACCGCGTATTTTTGAAAGTTCAATAACCCCGAACCCCTCACTTCACATGTCAATAATGCTATTCTGGTTAATCACTTAAACACAGTGTTTAATTTTTATTATTTAATGAAAATTAGAGGGTGGAAATGTTTTTTATTGAATCTAATCTAATCCTATCAATGGCTGCGGTCGACTTGATGTGAATTTAAATATTAATATTATAGGCACTAAGTAAATATAGTTTTTTAAAATGCCAATGCGTATAATCTACAAGTGGAGATAATAGGGCTATAAAAAGTAATAAATAGAAGGTAGGCAATAAAATGTTCTCAGAAACGCTCCGATTATTTAGAACTAAGAATGGAATGTCTCAAACTCAATTTGTTGATTTAGTTCAAAAAAGTAGCCCAAACTTTTATAGTTTAGATGTGGTAACGCTTAGTCGGTGGGAAAGGGGGATTACAACTCCTCACCTGAAGAGAATGAACGAACTACTGGAATTGCTAGGCATAAACATATTTGATGTTTGGTGCCATAACATAGATAGCAATGATTTGAAAGCTCTGTACAGGAAGTTAAATACAAATGCATATACGGACGAAAATACTACTTCCAATCCTGATGTCGTGTTAATAACCGCGAGTAACTCTGGGATTATAGGTAGTTATTTACACTTAATAGATGTCATTTTCAACTATGAAAATAATCCGATTCTAGTCTCGATGCAGGATAATGGAAAAACGAGAAGATCCGTGATTGAAAAGATAATAAATCAATATTCAGGTGAGCTAATGTTTGTTCTAGTCAATGGGCAAATAATAGGGCACCTATTGAGCTCTAACAGTAGACTAATATTAGATTATACTGGTGAGGATATTGATGTTAATGAAAAAGTAGATTTAATAGTTTCATGTAATAGCACACATTACTCATCGTTCATTCCAACTTTAGGACGATTCGTTTATAAGTATATTCAGAGTACAGATCCGAATAAGATTATTAAGATGCATGTGAATAATGTGAGAATGTTTAATATTCTATATTCTATTGGCTTGGGATATACTAGCGTCAATATAAAAGGAACTATTGTTAAAGTAATGAAATTAAGTTCAAAGGAAATAAAGAAGAACCGAGTTTGGATGTCTATAATATCAAAATATAGGATATCAAAAAAATGAAGAAATCAATTTTAATTGTAGATGGTGTAGATATTTCACGGGAAGTTATAAAAAAATCACTGAGTCCTTCGGTTAAAAATATAAAGGTTCGCGTTGCGACGAATGCTTACGATGCAATGTCGAAAATTAATGCAGAAGGATTTGACCTAGTCATCACCGATTTGATGATGCCTAACGGTGATGGTTTCGATTTAATTAGAATGATGGCTAATCATAGCGTCAAATCTAAATTGGTCATTATTTCTGGGTTAGATAATACGATTGTTCGCTCAGCTGGCATGCTCGCTGAACTGTATAACTTGAATGTCGTGGCGTCGTTAGTAAAACCAGTTTGGCCAGATCAAATGGAAAAATTGGTAGCTAGCTGTTTGAGTGAAAAAGAAATATGTTCAGAAGGCAATAAAGAGATTGTATTTGACATATTTAGAGACCAGTTACCTATCCACCTGCTGTACCAACCACAAGTTATATCAAGAAAAAATACTATTACTGGATTTGAAGTTTTACCTCGATGGATAGACGGTAACGGTTCGATGCTTCCTCTCAGTAGTTTCTTGCCAGAAATCGATGAGATAGGAAAGCAAAAACGATTCTGTAGTATAGTGATCGATCGGTTCAGAAATGACTATAAGCGTTATTTTTGTATGTTGGATAAATCGATTCGGTTTTCTATAAATATAGATCCATTTTTATTAATGGACGGCGACGTTGTAAATCATCTATTGAGCTTCTATGAACAAGGTGCCGTTGAACATACAATAGTATTGGAATTAAAAGAAAAACACATTAAAGATGGTTTTCAAAGTGAACAGGCTACGAGTATATTGAAACTAAGATCAGTAGGCTTTGAAATATCGATAGACGATTTTGGTTCGAACTTGGCTAATCTCGGAAATATTATTAATCTACCTATTAACGAGATAAAAATTGATAGAAAAATGACTTGGAAATTCATTGGTAACACAGATGGTTTGAAAACAGATAATGACGTAAAGACCCTTGCATCAGTTAACAACTTTCGAGTCGTGTATGAAGGCATTGACGATGAAAAGACCTCTTTAGCACTTCATGCTATCAATGATAATGGTGGTTGCATACAGCAAGGTTATCTTCACGGTGTACCTCTTACGCCTAGGGAAGCGGTAAAAAAAATAGAGGAATTGACTATTGTGAATAAAGTTATCAAAAGTGAAGCTCTTTCCTGCATGGTTACATAATGATAAATATTAAATAGGCAGTTTATACGATAGTTTTTACCATTATTAAGTTAAAGTTAAAGTTAAATGAAAATAAACGTAGCTATCAAAAGCCTCCAAACATTATTCTTCTTTTAAATGCACAAACATAGTAATTATTAATAAATGGGCTTGTAATTTGTCCAGCTATTTTATTTTTAAACTCCTTCATTGAAAACCGATGTTAGAGCAATATACAAATGCTTTAACACCGGTTTGATAACGAATTTAGTTACGATTGACAATCTTAGTCAGAGACACAAGAAGCAAGATGGTTCGCACCAGGGACATTGGCACTGATTATGTCTTCTTGGATATTAACGACATAGTAACTATAACCATATTCATCAAGCGTACTTGTCCAAGTAAACAAGCCTACCGGCCATCCGAACTCTATGAATAAGTCTCCTTTTTCACTGGCAAATGTAAATAATTCATCTTCTGTTGGTCTACGCCAGCGCTCTCTTCCCGCAAAATATATTGTTGCTAGATGTTGGCACCAACGGTCGAGTTGCCCGCCACTCCCTGCTTGACCATCGACACTGTTATTTGGGGGTAAAACGTTAACGCCGTCTTGTCGGAATTTGGCAAATTGCCCATTACTCGGACCTAACTGAGAGTTATCCGTGTAATTGTAAATGGAAGCATAAGTTCTTCCCTCATTATCGCTGGTATTCTGTTCCTCATATTCCAGCAAGTCTATTGCTGCAAGACTTGGTGACGATGTAAACCAAAGTCCATTATCACTGCTGATTACCTTCAAACAGGCACCTTTAGCGTTTTCAGGATTCGTATCATTGAGTTGACCGCCACAGATTGGGACCAAAGGTGCAGTGAACGTAACACTACCTATTGACTGTATAGGATTACCTTCTGTCGTTAAATAGGAGGATTTCACACTGAATGTCATGTCGGTGGCCGGTGTTATATAGCTGGGATCCCACTTTATCCGTACTCTTTGCTCTCCATTGGCATCCGTCTCGGTGTTTTCGTTACTAATTATTGGAAGCACAGGGGCTGAGGTATCAGGGTGATTCTCTGGGTTTACAGCAAAATCGATTTGATAACCAACAACCGGGTTTAAATTTTCATCGTTTAATCTTGCCGTTATCTGATTTCCTGCTTGGGAAGTGTAAAAGGCAAAATTTTGTGTTGCTTCGGATGTTAATTGTGCGGTTTTCTCATCGCCAATGAACTGAACCGTATGAAAAGTTTTGACGCCGTTATAGCTCACGGTGAGTTGCACGTTTTCTGACTTAAGTGATGTTAAAATAAATAAAGCAACGCCATCAGATCCGGTCAGAGCGCGGTCACTAAACATCACATCGTTGCTATCAGACTCAGCATAAACATTGACACCTTCAGCTGGACTACCAGCTAATACAACTTTCACACTGACGACGGCTGTGTCGATTCCATTTGCAATTGCTTCGGTGTCAGATTGTGCCAATACTTCAATCACGCCTTGTTTGACACACGTTACATAAAAGGCTGAATTATCCACCACATTAAGAATTGGGCCTGTTGGCATTTGATACGACAACACGGAATCATCTATCGGATTGTACGCAAGATAAGGCGATTGAGTTGGCCAGTCATGGTCGAGGCTCACATTGGTGTTTGCTCTCAATGCGTCGAGCTCTTTCGGTGTAGCTAGGTTGCCATCTAGGCTTGCGCAATAACGAAGGGCTGAGGATAGGGAATATTGCGCCATTTCGATAGCGGGTTCATAGCCACTATCAAGAGCAGTGCTCGTATAAGGTACGCTTGAACCTAGTGCATCCAACGCAGTAGGTGGGGGGGTAAAGTAATCAACTCCAAGGTGGATTCCATCCCAGCGTGCCGATTGACTCGGGTCTACCACTTCAACTCGAAATAGCCCCATTTCATATGCGCCATTATGATCACTGACTGCAAAACTCACATAGTAATACCCTGACCGATTGGCTTTAAAGGTGATGACCTTGTTAACCGTATTATTAGGATCCTTTGACGTAGCAATGGCATTGAATACATTAACGTAAACCAACTGATAGTCATCGCCATCGTCTGAAGAGACAAACTGACTAATATCGATATCAACGAGCTCATTAACGTTCACTACTTCATCTAATGTACCATTATACTCGACGGTAAAACCTTGATTAGCATGATACCCAATCGCTATATCTATGCTTCCCATCAGAACCAAATTGCTCGCGGAGTCTTCAAAAGAGTACAGTATTCGGTCGACTCCCGTATAACCGAGAGCGGGCGTATAATCAAAAACCCTATCATCTAAAGGATCTGGTTGGACACTACCTGGCATTGAGAAGGGTAAAGTGAGTTCAACCAAATCGTAGTTCTCACCCAGAGCATAGCCCACGTTAAGGAGTGCCTCTTTAAGATTGAATGTTATGGTTGTGTCTACCAATGTTGTGGCACTAAGAGGGGTTAATATTGTACCGTCTGGTTCTGCGCTGATGGCGACTCGACCTATCGCCGATGTGGATACTTCATTGGTATAGGTTGGTTTACTGTCTATTGAATGAGTTGCTTGAACGTAGTAACGATAGTCACATACTTTCGCCTCTGACGCTTGTACGATAAAACCCGATTTGGTGATGGATTGTATTTGGCAGTTATTAGTTTTGGATAAGACGTCGACCTCTGTGACTTGGAAACCAGCCCCTTGATCGGTAAACACTTTACTCGATAAATCCACTTCATAGGTGTTATCTAACCCCGTCGACACAAAAAGATCCAAAGCCGTTATGCTGTAATCTTGTTTAGACTTCGTAGTGCTATTCGATGTTTGGCCAGGATCTTTATCTCCACAACCAACTAGTGTAGCGGTTATTATGACCGCTATTATTGGATGGATATAATGTGCCGTATTAAAAATAACCATTATTTAATTCTCTGAATAGTAGTTAATGTTAATATCACCAAGGTACATGGAGTAATTAGTGAACATCAATTAATCTATTATTTACTTGGGGGTTAAATCAGTGTTAAATCAAATAATTTAACAAATAAAATAGTATTAGCTAACTATACTAAGGGTCGGTAACTATAATATTCACATAAATAATCTCTACTGTGAAAGTAGAGATTATATTTAAAGTGAGGCTACTAATTATTCAATGTTGTTGTTTATACATATAAAGAACCCATCATAGTAACTATTTGCTGCGTCTAAGACTGAACCTGTACCGGAAATAGTAACAATAACGCCCAGACCACCATTTATTTCAAATCTAGGGTCTTGAGCTTCATCATTTGTCCAATAGCCAGTTTTGCCAGGCCAAAAATCGTCAAAGTATTCAGACGTGGAAAAATCGATCAACTGATCGGTCGTCAATGGTGATGAGCCCTCAATAGTGCTGCAAAAATATTCTAAGTAATTACTGTCTGATACTATACGAGGGGATGACACATAAGTCGTTCCTAAGGTTGTCTCTTCTATAAGAGGAACTCTACCATCAAATAATGCACTGTATTGGTTTACTGTAGGTGGAAAATAATATTTCGCGACTTTAGGAGGTGTTGGTTTATCTGAAATCAATCTCAAATCACAATCAGGTTCTACTATTGCGGTTTCTCCTGAGTCTGTAAATATTACAGTACACAGTTTTATAGTGGCAGAATCACCGAAGTTTATGTCTTGTTCTACTTCATATATAGCACCATTTTCATCGGCTTTTACGGTTTCAGGATCGCTAAATGTTTCAAGATATAATAAAGTATCGTCTTCGTCATAAAATCCAACCAGAGCTGCACCTATATTAGGAATATCAGTAGAGAAGTCCTCTTCTGATATATAGTTGACGTTGCTTTCCGATGTTAATGGGTTTGTGTCTAAATAAATGAGTCCTTGGTTTGTTATTTTATTATCCACTTCCCAATAGCCATTAAAATCTAATGGCGATGTTAAGCTTTTTAAAGCTATTTTATAATAAAAATACTCAGCCAAGTTTATTTCATTTGAGCAATAAATTCGATCTTTAGAACAAAGTGCAATGGTCTTGTTTTTATCCTTCTCATCTAATATGTAGGATATGCCATAATGCAATATTTCTGATGTGGTAACATCTATCCAGACATAACCATTAGCGTCACCATGCTCATTATAATATTGTATTCTATGGCCATCTTCAGTTGCTGATATATATGGTGTATTCTCAACTAAAGATATTGATATGTCGGAGGCGTGTGAATATGAAATAGTCGAAACCAACAAAGTGGTTAATAAAAGTGTAATTGATTTTTTAAACATAATAATATCCAAATTTTATTTATAACTAACGTAATAACGTATATTCTATTTCAGGGGATTACATGTGAAATATAAGTTATTATTAGTAAAACACTGATCCTGTTAATTATTATCACCCGCGCACTTATCATTTATTGGTTGTGGGTCTACTTAATCACCTCAGCAACATAGGTGCTTGACCATTCACCATTTGCATTGTGACCTAAATTCCACTTACAGATGCCAGGATCGTGAGGGAGATAGAATCTATTTTTGCTATCCCCAAAGTATTCATTCAAAGAACGAGAATGTTCTCGAGCTTCTTGAAAATCTACCTCTCTATTAGAGGTACCGTTATTCACTCTTAGTCTTCCTTTATGAGGTTCATTTAACCAAACATCATGTCCAGAATTGTTAGAAACGTAAGTCCACAGTTTCGCATGGGGAGAAAAAGGGCTAGGGGAAGCCCAGCATTTCGTTTTAACTGTGATATTGACATAAGAGGGCGTATCATTGTCGAATATATACCCAGTAGCTTTAGGTGAACCTTCTAGCTCATCGGAAGAAAGTGTGATAGTGACGCTTTCTTTATTTTCTATAACAGAGTCATCTATGACGGGTATTAATAGATTGTAGGTATTTTCGCCTTTCTTTAGAGTAACTTCAGGCTTAGGTGTGTAATCTGAATTTTTTCGTGCGGATCCAGAGTAATTTAATGTTAAAAGTAGGTCTTTATTCAAAGGTTCATCGACTTTAATATTGAATGAAATAGGGGATGGACCTTGCTCGAAACCGTCTGACGCCTTAGTGATACTTAATGTTATTTTCTTATCAAAGATAATTTCATCACTGCATGCTTCTATATAGGTAGGCTCTCCGAATTTGTAACCGCCAATTGAGCAAGTTTGAATGCTTGTCGACGAATCAAGAATCGGCTTTCCGACTAAAAGTGAATTCGGATAATCAAAATCTATCTTATTGTCAGTAATAAAGCCATCTTGATCTATATTTTCCATATATAGGAATGAAAACTGGCCTTGAGTGATACTAAAGTTTGAATAAGAAACAGGTGAAACACCAAAAGCCAAATCATCTTGGTTCAAGAATTCGACATCTAAGCTTCCTATATTTTTGGATATGGTACCTTTAGGGATCCCTTGAGTCATAGAGTCATCTGCAGATACGCATGATGGGGAATGATTATCGATACAGAGCCTAATTTCATCGTGATTATTTTCTAGAATATAATAGGCTTTTTCTGAAATAACTTCATCGTTTCCGTTGAGCCACTTAATCGACCTGAAATTTCCATTTGAATCAAAGTTAGTCGCTAACTTTCCGTCTATCTTTCCGAATAGAAAATTGCCTGTATTTTCTATTTTTAGTTCGCTTGCACTAGAAGATATAGCAATGAGTGAAAGCATGAATAATGAATACACATATTTATTAACCAGCATCAATATCACCTGTAAGTATATAATAATTTTAATTCTAGAGGGGTTGCCACTAGAGAGACGTATTGCCCTCTTTTCTATATAAATAAACTGAAATGTTTATTTTTATGAGAGCGATTGTAGGTTACACCGATATTAAGACTCGGAGTTAATAAAAAGTTATCAATACTTATTATTGTTTTTAACGTGGTGTAGTGAGGGGCAATAAATTGAAGGAAGGCAACATGTCTTACTTTATGTACTGGATGACTACAATAAATTTGAGAGCGGACTTTTTACTCCGCTTGCGCCTCTATCGATAACATGCGTATAAATTTGTGTAGTTTTGACGTCTGTATGCCCCAGTTGCTCTTGTACCGTTCTAATGTCTGCCCCACTTTCTAAGAGATGGGTTGCGAAGGAGTGCCTTAACGTATGGCAAGAGACATTTTTACCGATTTTAGCCATTTTACTCGCATGCTTTACTGCTTTTTGGACGCTCGACTCGTTAATATGGTGTCGACGATAAGACTGAGAGTTAGGGTCCATCGACTGCCTTGCAGAAGGAAATAGATATTGCCAATTCAGCTCCTTATTTGCGTTAGGGTATTTCTTGGCCAGTGCGTCTGGAAGCCATACACCTGAAAAGTCATCTTGCTTTCGATCCTGTTGCCAAATTATTTTCACCTGCTTTTGTTGATGCCGAAGAGGCGGGATGAGCTCTTTGGCTAGCGTGACCACTCGGTTTTTATTCCCTTTCCCTCGCCATATTCTGATCGCGCAATATTCAAAATCGATATCTTGGTACCTCAAACGTAAGCATTCCATGAGACGCAGGCCAGAACCATACATGAGTTGCACTGGCAATAAATGATGCGCACTGACATGCGTGAGAAGGGCACCCACTTCTTTGACCGTAAGAACGGTTGGTAATTTTTTACCTCTCGATGATTTGCGAAATCGCATGTCTACTTCGATAGGTTCAGCAATAATGTGTTTGTATAAAAACACTAACGCATTTAGTGCCTGACACTGAGATTGAGCCGCTAAATTTCTAGATATTACTAGATCGGATAAAAAATCTTCGACTTCTTTTACACCAAGATCTTTAGGGTGCGCTTTGTGGTGAAAATATATGAATTGGCAAATCCAATATAGATAAGCTTCAATGGTCTTCCTTGCGTAATGCCGAGCGCCCATGTATTCCTTTATATATGTTAAAAATGGTGATTTCATACCCGTTATTTGCGCTGTGTTTTTATACATGCATTGAACATAGTGAACAAAAAGTAAGTTATGCGGAAAAATTCCGCTTTTTGTGATAGGTGATTAGTTTAATAATACCTAGTGCACTGATTTACATACTTAAATGATTTAATATGGACCCATTCTAAAAAATAGAAGGCGGTAGCGTGAGAGCTAAACACGATTTTTTCCGTCTAAAAAGCGTTAGTTTACCAATCAAGATTGTCACCCTAACTCAAAATGTTAGGGTGCGATAATTATCGTAGATGATTCTGTGGCAATTGCGATTGTCCAAGGATTGCAACGATCAAAATAAAGCCGTCTTCCTTGGTAAAGTAAGCCGTGTGCTTACCAATCGGGAAATAAACCCCATTTTCATATAAATCGTTGCAGCTTCTGCCTACTGATGGATTGTCAGCGAGCATCTGAAACCCAGTGATAAGTGTGTCTTTGTATGCGTTCCACTGCATCTCGGAAAAGTTTATAACGGTATAATTTTTGATTTTGTGTAAATGAGTCTGTGCTAATTTACTTAGTTTATATTTACTCTGGTGCATACTTTACTTACAACGCGTTTAGGAAGTTTTCACCGTCAACTACATTGCCTTGAGCTAAGTCTGCTTTTGCGGACTCAAAGCAATGTTTGATGTAATCGGCTTTCATAGCTTCAAGTTCTTCATAGTCTCTAATCGACATCACAACAACGGCATCTTTGTTGTTTTTACTAATTTTAACTGGCTCACGTTGAGCGTTTAGCAGCAGCTCACCGAAATTACGTTTGGCATCATTTGCTGTTAATGTGTACATGGTTAAGCTCCAGGTTTGGAAGTGCAATAACATTATAGTTTATCGCGCAAAATGTGCAATTTAATTAAATCGTGCGATTGGTGCGAAGGGTAAACTAACAAAGCGTTCAAGAGGGATTCTCAACGCTTGGCGGTTTCGGTTCAAAGTTTAGTTTTTGTGATTATGGCACAATGGTTTAGGTCTGGTGGTGGCGTTGTTCACCCCTTAACGCGGCGTTAAGACTCGCTGTGATTTTTTGGCTAGATAGTTCTACAATCGGCCACTTCAAGTTTGTCGTGCTTTGAAATTCATGTGGGTCTGTGGCTTTTTACTCTGTGCGCTGTAAAAGCCAGTTTGGGCGTAATCCAAAGTTTAGCGGCTACCGTTTTGAAGCACGTTTCTCGAACCAATTGTTTCTATCTGCTCACAAACTCTCATCGTACTTGTTGAGTCTAGTTTTTCCGCAGTTCATTATTGAACGCGTAAATTCAGTGGACGGTTTGTTGTCTCTGTGCATATCGGGTTTTGTGGGTCACCGCTTGTGAGTGTTTCGTTTGAAATCGGTATGGTCGTTTAGCGGTGTTGTTGAGTTGTGTCATTGGTCGTTCACTACAGCGTAAAATGCAAAGTCGGTTTTCAAAGCAAGTCTTAACAAACTGCTCAAACGGACAAATAAACGCGTGGCATTTTTGGTCTGGTTGGCTATTGTGTTTACGGTATTAATTTTAAGTTAAGCGGCTAGTTTATTTGCCGCTTAGCAGGGCGTTAAGACTCGCTGTGATTTTTTGGCTAGATATTTCTGCAATCGGCCACTTCTAGTTTGTCGAGCTTTGAAACTCATGTGGTTTTGTGGCTTTCACTATTTGCGCTGTAAAAGCCAGTTTGGGCGTAATCCAAACTTTAACGGTTACCGTTTTAAAGCGCGTTTCTCGAACCGATGGTTTCTGTCTGCTTTCAAACTCTCATCGTACTCGTTGGGTTGGATTATTCCGCAGTTCATTATTGAACGCGTGAGTGCAGTGGGCGGCTTGTTGTCTCAGTGCATATCGGGTTTCGTGGCTCACCGCTTTTGAGTGTTTCGTTTGAAATCGGTCTGGTCGTTTGGCGGTGTTGTTGAGTTTTGCCATTCGCCGTTCACTACAGTGTCAATCCAAAGTCGGTTTTCAAAGCAAGTCTTAACAAACTGCTCAAACGGACAAATAAACGCGTGGCATTTTTGGTCTGGTTGGCTATTTTGTTTACGGTATTAATTTTAAGTTAAGCGGTGGGTTTATTTGCCGCTTAGCAGGGCGTTATATGCCAAAGTCATCATGAAGCGTACTTATCAAACATTATTGTTTTTAACATTATTAAGCGTAACTATTTCAGTATTTTACTATTTAGATGTTATGCCTAAAATGGATTCAGCTTCAGGAAATGCAGGAGCTTTTGTAGCCGCTCTATTTCTAGCCTTTGGCGCATTAGGCTTATTCACTATCACCGTAATTGGCACAATCACTTTTTCCATAGCATTTGTGTTCCAAGACAAACTTCCTAGTCAAAGAATTTACCATTGGGGTGTACCTTTAGCTTTTTGTATACCTGGTTATGGTGTATGTTTGTTTATAATTTACAGTTGGTTAGCAGTTGGCATATAACAAGTCGTTCAAGCGGGACTCGTAACAGTTGGCTCGGTTCCGCTTCGCTTCACATTTTAGCCAACAATTACTCGCCCCTTAACGAGGCGTTAGGCGGCCTATTTCGTTGAAAGGTTTTGAGGTGACGGTGGTAACTGTTTTTGTCTCGAACATCATCTTCTGGTTCAGCAATACGTGCATACGGGGACTCATCATTTAAGTGTGACTTTCAGCGCTTTGTTTGGTCCTGCAAATGGTCAAATTTTTACGTTAAGTAAGCTCTACAAATTTCGAGCATCGGTTTCAGTTTCCAAACCTTTTGCCAATAATCAGCATTCAATTGCGTGGGCGGCCCCTAACAAATTACTCAAGTGGACGCTAACCGTTTGGCACTCTCGGCTTGGAGTTTGGTATGATTGGGGAGTTCAGTGGCAGCGCCACTTAGTAAGGCGTTAAGACTCGCTGTGATTTTTTGGCTAGATAGCTCTGCAATCGGCCACTTTAAGTTTGTCGCACTTTGAAATTCGTGTGGTTTTGTGGCTTTAACAATGTGCGCTGTAAATGCCAGTTTGGGCGTAATCCAAAGTTTAGCGGTTACCGTTTTGAAGCGCGTTTCTCGAACCGATGGATTCTGTCTGCTCTCAAACTCTCATCGTACTTGTTGAGTTGGGTTTTTCCGCAGTTCATTATTGAACGCGTCAGTTTTGTGGGCGGCTTGTTATCTAAGTGCATATCGGGTTTCGTGGCTCACCGCTTTTGAGTGTTTCGTTTGATATCGGCATGGTTGTTTGGCGGTGATTTCAATATTGTTATTGGCTGTTCACTACAGTGTCAATCCGAAGTCGGTTTTCAAAGCAAGTCTTAACAAACTGCTCAAACGGACAAATAAACGCGTGGCATTTTTGGTCTGGTTGGCTATTGTGTTTACGGTGCAAATTTTAAGTTAAGTGGTCGGTTTATTTGCCGCTTAGCAGGGCGTTATGTGCCATACGGTATGAACCAACAGTATTGAGTATAGGTGCCATGTTTATTACTAGACTGTACATGTTATTAAGCCCCTTTAAGGTGGCAAAATACAGAAAGTTATTTATTAACAATTATATAGGTGATTTTCATTATGATACTTTTGATCGCGCACCCATACGTATGGATTTGCTAGAAAAAATCGTATCGATAGCCTACAGCATATTTATTGATCACTATAGAGGTCGTAATTTTCAGGAAGAGCTATTGTTCAATGAAATAGAAGTTCATGAGTTTAATTCTTCAAAGCGATTTAAACACGATTTTAGAGAAGATGAGATCTTAAAGAATAAACTAAAAGAAAACCTTTCTAAACTCAAGGAAGAACACCTTGTTTCAGATGAGAAAATGAATAAATTGCTTGTTGCGATTTGGGCTGGTTTCTTGAAGTATAGAATAGTTGGTGTTTATACAGAGCTTATTTATCATGATTCAATAAAAGTAACTTGGTCAAAATCTGTTACTTTTGAAACAAATAAGAAAGAAAATGAAATTAGCGATATCTGGTAACCTCAATCCAAGGCACATAACAAACTGCTCAAACGGACAAATAAACGCGTGGCATTTTTGGTCTGGTTGGCTAAAGTGTTTACGGTATTAGTTTTTAAGTTAAGTGGTTGTTTATTTGCCGCTTAGCAGGGCGTTAGTCGTTTAATGCTTTGAAAGGTTTTAAGGTTAAAGTTGGTTCAGTAACTTTCGCCGTATTGTTTTACTGGCAACGTTTTTGGGCGCTACTGGATCGCATGATGTTAATGTTCAATTTAGGGTGCTTCGTTTGGCCGAGTAAAATGCAAAGCCTTGCACTATGTAGGTTCTACAAATATCGTGCACTGGTTTTAGTAACGAGAGCTTGTGCTAATAATCAGCATTCAATGGCAAAGCCACCGACTAACAAGTTAATCAAGTGGACTTATCAACGCTGGGCACTCTCGGCTTGGAGTCTGATAGGCTCGGTAAAGTCAGTGGTTACAGCCACTTATTAAAGCGTTATGTTGCAATGAGCTTTCGATATGCTCTAATGTTACCTAAATCGTTATTGTTCCGAGAGAAATCGAATCATGTATCAACTGCGCTGCACTAAGAAATCACAAGACTTGCTGGGTCTTAGACCCCAAGACCTGTCAGATGTTGAAAGCGAACATCATATTCTCGGTAATTGGTATATACATACATTTACTCAAGAGCGTCGAAAATGTCTCTTTTTCATGGAAGAGAAAACTCTAATGTCTTTTGTGCTTATCGGTTTCAAAAAGTCAGAATTCAAGCATTTTAATGAAGCTTTCAAAAGTGGGTTGTTGACCTTACTAGAGCTTGAAAATGCTCCAAATGAGATTCTTTCTTCGTTTGAAAATGCAGAGCCGAATATTAGCTTTACCAAAACTGACAGTCGAAAGTTACTTGGTCACGTTAACGATAAAATGTCGTTGTACCAAGATTTCATATATTCAGATGGCGGCTTTGAGCATTGTGATCTAGCGCAGATCACCGCAAAAATTAATAGAATGCCTCAAAAAGAGTTGGGTTGGGCATTATCAATAGATGCCTTCAATGAGCTCTTCAACTAGCAACATAACAAACTGTTCAAGAGTGATTCGCAACGCGTGGCACTTTTACTATGCGTTGCGTTTAGTGTTTAAGGTTGTATACGGAAGCATCGGTATTGCGTTGCTCACACCTTAACAGGGCGTTAAGACTCGCTGTGATTTTTTGACTAAATAGTTCTGTAATCGGCCACTTCAAGTTTGTTGTACTTTGAAATTCGTGTGGTTTTGTGGCTCTAACAACGTGCGCTGTAAAAGCCAGTTTGGGCGTAATTCAAATTTTAGCGGTTACCGTTTTGAAGCGCGTTTCTCGAACCGATGTTTTCTGTCTGCTCATAAACTCTCATCGTACTTGTTGAATTGGATTTTTCCGCAGTTCATTATTGAACGCGTCAGTTTTGTGGGCGGCTTTGGGTTCTGTGCATATCGGGTTTCGTGGGGCACCGCTTGTGAGTATTTCGTTTGAAGTCGGTATGGTCGTTTGGCGGTGTTTTCAATATTGTCATTGGCCGTTCACTACAGCGTCAATGCAAAGTCGGTTTTCAAAGCAAGTCTTAACAAACTGCTCAAACGGACAAATAAACGCGTGGCATTTTTGGTCTGGTTGGCTAAGGTGTTTACGGTATCAATTTTAAGTTAAGTGGTGGGTTTATTTGCCGCTTAGCAGGGCGTTAGGCGGCCTATTACGCTGAAAGGTTTTGAGGTGATGGTAGTTTCTGTTTTTGTCTCGAACATCGTTTTCTGGTCGAGTAAAATGTGCATACGGGAACTCATCATTTAAGTGTCAATTTTAGCGATTTGTTTGGTCGTGCAAACGGCCAAGTTATTACGTTAAGTAAGCTTTACAAATTGCGAGCATCGGTTTCAATTTCAAAACCTTTTGCCAATAATCAGCATTCAATTGCGTGGGCGGCCCCTAACAAATTACTCAAGTGGACGCTCAAACGCTTGGCACTCTCGGCTTGGAGTTTGGTATGCTTGTGAAATTCGGTGGCAGCGCCACTTAGTAAGGCGTTAGGTTTTCTACGAGGAGTTATAAGTTTGAGTTCCAGAAATACGAAAGGCTATGAATTTCTTTTTTCAGAGTATGGTTTTGAAGTCTTAGCTGTCGGAAGTGCTTTTTCAGGGAAAGAGGTAATCAAAGTTAATGGTGAGGTTTACTCTGAGAAGTCCTCTTTCCGAATGAACTCAACACACGAGTTTGAAGTTAGCGGTAAAGAGTTTGTCGTCGACTTCAAAGTAGTTAGTTGGGTTAAAGGAGTTATTGCTTGTAGATTGACTATTGATGGAAAGCTAGTGATGACTCTTCAAGCTAACCCTCAATATTCGCATGCGCTATTCTTATTGTTCTTGATATTTCAATTCATGAGCAGCATTCTACTTTTTGAAAATGTTGTCTCCTTATTAGCTTACAACGTTGTTCTAATGCTTATTTTTTCCAAGTTCTGCTTTAGAAACGTCCAAATTAGGGAGCTTAAAACCTAACAAACTGTTCAAGACGGACTGCCAACGCGGGGCACTATTGGTTCTGGTCAGGTTCAGTGTTTAAGGTGGTTATTTAGGTTCTGTAGTAAGTTGGCAGCCACTTAACAGGGCGTTAAGACTCGCTGTGATTTTTTGGCTAGATAGTTCTGTAATCCGCCACTTTTAGTTTGTCACGCGTTTAAGCTTGGGTGGTTTTGTGGCTCTAACTAGGTGCGCTGTAAATGTCAGTTTGGGCGTAATCCCTGGGTTAGCGGCAACCGTTTTGAAGCTCGTTTCTCGAACCGATGCTTTCAGTCTGCTCTCAAACTCTCATCGTACTTGTTTAGTTGGATTTTACCGCAGTTCATTATTGCACTCGTGAGTGTAGTGGGCGGCTTTAAGCTCAGTGCATATCGGGTTTCGTGGCTCACCGCTTTTAGGTATTCCTTTTGAAATCGGGCTGGTCGTTTTGCGGTGTTTTCAATATTGTTATTGGCCGTTCACTACAGTGTTAATCCGAAGTCGGCTTTCAAAGCAAGTCTTAACAAACTGCTCAAACGGACAAATAAACGCGTGGCATTTTTGGTCTGGTTGGCTATTGTGTTTACGGAATTAATTTTAAGTTAAGTGGTGGGTTTATTTGCCGCTTAGCAGGGCGTTAGGGCTTCGGTATATTAAAGTACGTACATCAGGGGTATATCTATGGAATTTACTTCATCTCTATTGGTAACATTAATTGGTGTCGTTTGCAGTAGCTACGTAACTGTACAAATAATGCATTCGAAATCGAAAAATGAAGCTATTAGTGAGCTAAAGATAATTGGCACCAAAGTGTTGAACTTAGCGGTTTTCGGATTTGTTTGTTTTCAGCTTTATCAAAGTGTTTACTCCCCAGAACCATTGACTAGATTTGCTGTTTTTGAAATATGTTTATTAGTGGCGACGATTTTGTATTTGTTAATCCTTAGGTCGCTGAACCGTATTTTGGGCGTTATTGAAAATCTCACCAGAATTCAGGACAAGCAACTGGATCTTCATGACCGACATTTGGGTATTACAGAAAAGCTGAATGTACAATCCCCGGCTGATCAAAGCCCTAACAAGGCGCTCAAGACGGACTAACAAACGCGTGGCATTTTAGTCTCGGTAGAGTCCAGTGTTTAAAGTGGTCAATTTTAGTTGGGTGGTAGGTTTGTTAGCCACTTAGCTTAGCGTTAGGCGAATCTGGTCATCTTAAGTTTATGGTGAGATAAATAAGAATGTGTATTGATAGCGAATTAGACAAATTAAAGGGTTGGATTGAGCATTTACCTCGAATCGGTATGCAAGCAATCGGCGGTGACGGTCAGCCCATGTATATTCTAGACCTAATTATGATTGGGGCTATTAAGCGCTCATTGAGTCTTGCTAGTGGTTTACAAGCATTGGTGGCTTCGAGAAACATGACTTGCTCACGAGCAGTCGTGAGAATGGAATTGGACACAATTAGTCGATTACTTGCTTACACGTATGTAGAAGAGCCTTCAGATATGGCGACTAAAGTCATCGGTGGTAAGGCATTGAACTCTTTTAAATGCAGAGACGGCAAGAAGCTGAGAGATGGTTA
Source organism: Vibrio sp. YMD68 (assembly GCF_029958905.1). NCBI lineage: Bacteria > Pseudomonadati > Pseudomonadota > Gammaproteobacteria > Vibrionales > Vibrionaceae > Vibrio > Vibrio sp. YMD68. The sequence goes on from NZ_CP124613.1 coordinate 903,317, forward strand.
CCTAATTGACAGAATGACGCAAGATTACCCTTGGGTGAAAGATGTTTATAAATACACATCAGGTTATGTGCACTTTTCTGAAAGGCAAGTGTTTGACTCCATCTCTTCTTTGGGTGAAAACGGTCTTCGCTCGGTTAAGTTTCACATAAGTGCTGAAGATAACAATTTTCCAGATGAAAGTTGGATTGAAATATTACAGTGTTTCAACGAAATGTTATCAATTCTTGGAAAGCTGCTAGTAGCTTATAGAAATGAACTAGAACAAGCAGCGGTTTAAATTCGCCTAACAAACTGTTTAAGAGTGATTCGCAACGCGTGGCATTTTTACTATGCGTTGCGTTTAGTGTTTAAGGTGGTATGCGGTAGCTTCGGTATTGCGTTGCTCACACCTTAACAGGGCGTTAGTCGTTTAATGTTTTGAAAGGTTTTAAGGTTAAAGTTGGTTCAGTAACTTTCGTCGTATTGTTTTACTGGCAACGTTTTTTGGCGCTACCGGATCGCATGATGTTAATGTTCAATTTAGGGTGCTTCGTTTGGCCGAGTTAAATGCATAGCCTTGCACTAAGTAAGTTCTACAAATGTCGTGCATTGGTTTTATTAACAAAACTTTGTGCCAATAATCAGCATTCAATGGCAAAGCCACCGACTAACAAATTAATTAAGTGGACTTATCAACGCTGGGCACTCTCGGCTTGGAGTCTGATAGGCTCGGTAATTCTAGTGGTTACAGCCACTTATTAAGGCGTTAGTCGTTTAATGCTTTGAAAGGTTTTAAGGTTAAAGTTGGTTCAGTAACTTTCGGCGTATTGTTTTATTGGCAATGTTTTTTGGCGCTACTGGATCGCATGATGTTAATGTTCAATTTAGGGCGCTTCGTTTGGCCGAGTTAAATGCATAGCCTTGCCCTAAGTAAGTTCTACAAATGTCGAGTATTGGTTTTAATAGCAGAAGCTTGTGCCAATAGTTAGCATTCAATGGCAAAGCCACCGACTAACAAGTTAATTAAGTGGACTTATCAACGCTGGGCACTCTCGGCTTGGAGTTTGATAGGCTCGGAAAAATCAGTGGTAACAGCCACTTATTAAAGCGTTATGCGCTCTTCGGTTGAACGTACATTATTTACTAAATGGAGTTGGTTATGGCAGTAGAAAAGCATTGGTTAGATTTTGTTACCGCATTTGGAAGTATTGCGACGCCAATAATTGTTTTAATAATTTCAACACTAGGTTGGAAAATCAAAAATAATATCGAAAGAAAAATAGACCTTGAGAATAAATTGAGAGATGACCGAATTGAAATATATAATAAAATTTTAGAGCCATTTATTATTTTATTAATGTCTGATGCCGCGTGGAAGTCTGACAAAAATAATAAAGGCAAAGATAAAAATACTGTTGGCACTAACACGATGCTAACACTGGAATACCGACGCCATGGATTTAAGCTTGCATTAATGGCTGATGACTCTGTGGTTAAAGCTTACAATAATTTAATGCAATATTTCTATAATATGGAGGAGAATAATTCAGAAGCAACTGATTTTCTTAAAGATATGATGGAGCTTCTAGGTAACTTCCTTATCGAAATTCGTAAAAGTATGGGAAATGAAGCCACTGAATTAGATTTCTGGGATATGTGTGAGTGGTGGATGTCAGATACAAGAAAAGTAAAAAATGGTGAGTACAGCGCATAACAAGTCAATTAAAAGGACTAAAAACAGTGGGCTATCTCGCTTCGCTCATATTTTAGCCCACAATTTTTAGCCTCTTATTGAGGCGTTATGTTTCTAAAGGGAAAATATGGATATTAATCGTATCGCTCAGATAATCTGCTCTGTGGCTGAGAGTGAAAATAAAGAACTATCTGATATTGCACAGGAAGGTATATTTCATATGCCAGAGTTAGCTTTTGCATATGAATGCGGTAAGGCAATTATCAAAGAATCAAAGAGTATCTTTGGTGAAACGACAGTTGAATGGTGTAGGGAATGTGATCTTAAAAATGGCGGACCAACTGATTTAGTTTTTAAATTGGATTCTGGTTATATAGTAGCAATTGAATTTAAGTTACGAGATACGACGACGGCATATCAAAACGATATTGAAAAACTTGGCCGGATAAAAGAAGAAAAGTGTATTCGATTATTTTGTGCTTTAGTTGACGTATTTAAGCATCAATTACCTGACGATGGTCGCCAAGCACACATTGAATGTTTAGCTAATTATCAAGTAAAGCCACTTCATAAAGTAACGTTCGATACCAAACAAAGTAGGTATGTTAAACCTGTATCTTGTGTAGCGTGCGTTTGGGAAGTTGGTCAGTCGTTGTAGGGCGAAACATAACAATCGCATCAACACGATTTGCTACATTCGGCGTTGTAGGTTTGTCTTTAGTTTCAGTGATTAAGGCGTTAAAATTCAGCTAGGTCTGTATAGTAGCAAACGTGTTATGCAGGCGTTAGGCGGCCTATTACGTTGAAAGGTTTTGAGGTGAGGGTGGTAACTGGTTTTGTCTCGAACATCATCTTCTGGTTCAGCAATACGTGCATACGGTGACTCATCATTTAAGTGTGACTTTCAGCGCTTTGTTTGGTCCTGCAAATGGTCAAATTTTTACGTTAAGTAAGCTCTACAAATTGCGAGCATCGGTTTCAATTTTAAAACCTTTTGCCAATAATCAGCATTCAATAGCGTGGGCGGCCCCTAACAAATTACTCAAGTGGACGCTCAAACGCTTGGCACTCTCGGCTTGGAGTTTGGTATGCTCGGGGAGTTCAGTGGCAGCGCCACTTAGTAAGGCGTTAAGACTCGCTGTGATTTTTTGTCTAGATAGTTCTGTAATCGGCCACTTCAAGTTTGTCGCACTTTGAAAATCAGGCGGTTATGTGGCTTTTTACTCTGTGCGCTGTAAAAGTCAGTTTGGGCGTAATCCAAAGTTTAGCGGCAACCGTTTTGAAGCGCGTTTCTCGAACCGATGCTTTCAGTCTGCTCTCAAACTCTCATCGTACTCGTTGAGTTGGATTTTCCGCAGTTCATAATTGAGCGCGCGAATTCAGTGGGCGGCTTGTTGTCTCAGTGCATATCGGGTTTCGTGGCTCACCGCTTTAGAGTATTGCGTTTGAAGTTGGTCTGGTCGTTTGGCGGTGTTTTCAATATTGTCATTGGCCGTTCACTACAGTGTCAATGCAAAGTCGGTTTTCAAAGCAAGTCTTAACAAATTACTAAAGTGGACGTTCAAACGCTTGGCACTCTCGGCTTGGAGTTTGGTATGCTTGGGAAGTTCGGTGGCAGCGCCACTTAGTAAGGCGTTAAGACTCGCTGTGATTTTTTGGCTAGATAGTTCTGTAATCGGCCACTTCAAGTTTGTCGTACTGCGAAATTTTGGCGGTTATGTGGCTTTCACTATTTGCGCTGTAAAAGCCAGTTTGGGCGTAATCCAAACTTTAACGGTTACCGTTTTAAAGCGCGTTTCTCGAACCGATGGTTTCTGTCTGCTTTCAAACTCTCATCGTACTCGTTGGGTTGGATTATTCCGCAGTTCATTATTGAACGCGTGAGTGCAGTGGGCGGCTTGTTGTCTCAGTGCATATCGGGTTTCGTGGCTCACCGCTTTTGAGTGTTTCGTTTGAAATCGGTCTGGTCGTTTGGCGGTGTTGTTGAGTTTTGCCATTCGCCGTTCACTACAGTGTCAATGCAAAGTCGGTTTTCAAAGCAAGTCTTAACAAATTACTCAAGTGGACGCCCAAACGCTTGGCACTCTCGGCTTGGAGTTTGATATGCTTGGGTAATTCAGTGGCAGCGCCACTTAGTAAGGCGTTAGGCGGCCTATTGCGTTGAAAGGTTTTGAGGTGATGTTAGTTTCTGTTTTTGTCTCGAACATCGTTTTCTGGTTGAGCAATATGTGCATACGGGAACTCATCATTTAAGTGTCAATTTTAGCGCTTTGTTTGGTCCTGCAAATGGTCAAGTTTTTACGTTAAGTAAGCTCTACAAATTGCGAGCATCGGTTTCAATTTCAAAACCTTTTGCCAATAATCAGCATTCAATAGCGTGGGCGGCCCCTAACAAATTACTCAAGTGGACGCTCAAACGCTTGGCACTCTCGGCTTGGAGTTTGGTATGCTTGGGTACTTCAGTGGCAGCGCCACTTAGTAAGGCGTTAAGACTCGCTGTGATTTTTTGACTAGGTAACTCTGTAATCGGCCACTTCAAGTTTGTCGTGCTTTGAAATTCATGTGGGTCTGTGGCTTTTTACTCTGTGCGCTGTAAAAGCCAGTTTGGGCGTAATCCAAGGTTTAGCGGCTACCGTTTTGAAGCGCGTTTCTCGAACCGATTGTTGCTATCTGCTAACAAACTCTCATCGTACTCGTTGAGTCTAGTTTTTTCGCAGTTCATTATTGCACTAGTGAGTGCAGTGGGCGGCTTTTTTGCTCAGTGCATATCGGGTTTCGTGGCTCACCGCTTTTGAGTATTACGTTTGAAATCGGTCTGGTCGTTTGGCGGTGTTTTCAATATTGTCATTGGCCGTTCACTACAGCGTAAAATGCAAAGTAGGTTTTCAAAGCAAGTCTTAACAAATTACTCAAGTGGACGCTCAAACGCTTGGCACTCTCGGCTTGGAGTTTGGTATGCTTGGGTAATTCAGTGGCAGCGCCACTTAGTAAGGCGTTAAGACTCGCTGTGATTTTTTGGCTAGATAGTTCTGCAATCGGCCACTTCAAGTTTGTCGTACTTTGAAATTCATGTAGTTATGTGGCTTTCATTATTTGCGCTGCAAAAGCCAGTTTGGGCGTAATCCAAAGTTTGCGGTTACCGTTTTGAAGCGCGTTTCTCGAACCGATGTTTTCTGTCTGCTCATGAACTCTCATCGTACTCGTTGAGTCTGGTTTTTCCGCAGTTCATTATTGAACGCGTAAATTTAGTGGGCGGCTTTTGGCTCTGTGCATATCGGGTTTCGTGGACCACCGCTTTTGGGTATTGCGTTTGAAGTCGGTATGGTCGTTTGGCGGTGTTTTCAATATTGTCATTGGCCGTTCACTACAGTGTCAATGCAAAGTCGGTTTTCAAAGCAAGTCTTAACAAATTACTCAAACGGACAAATAAACGCGTGGCATTTTTGGTTTGGTTGGCTATTGTGTTTACGGTATTAATTTTAAGTTAAGTGGTCGGTTTATTTGCCGCTTAGCAGAGCGTTAGTTTGCTACAAAGAATTTGGAAGCATTGAGGAAGATATGAAAGTAGATATTAGACCAGCCAAGGAAGACGAACTGGAACCTCTCCATTCTTTGGTTATTTCAAATGATGAATGGATGAAGTTCAATGGTCCTTACTTTCCATATTCTCACCCAACACTAGAACAGTTTGAAAGTTCATCATTTCAGCGTTTACTAGCGGGCTTAGACTTACAATTAATCACTGTTGACGATATTCCTGTTGGAACGGTTAGTTGCTACTGGGAATGTAAAGAAACGCGTTGGCTTGAAGCTGGTGTGGTTATTTATGATGCACAGTATTGGGGTAAGGGAATTGCTGCGCTTGCTCTACCTTTATGGGTATCATACTTGTTCGCAACTAAAGAAATCGAGAGGGTTGGTTTAACTACTTGGTCGGGTAATCCTCGAATGATGTCTTTGGCTTTGAAACTGGGTTTTCAGCAAGAAGCAAGACTTAGAAAGGTTCGTTACTACAAGGGTGAATACTATGACTCCGTCAAATATGGGGTGTTACGGTCGGAGTGGTCAGAACGCAACTAACAAGCAATTTAAGAGGGATTCACAACGCTTGGCAGTTTTGCTTCTACTTCAAATTTAGTGTTTACGGTACAATGCGTTAGGTTTGGGTGGAGGCGTTGTTCACCCCTTAATTGGGCGTTAGATTAATCATTGAATTACGGAGCTAAAAATGGATTTTGTTTCTGTTGATTTGGATAGAAATATGGATATGTGCATTTCGTTTCGAAGAGATGCGCATATTGTTAGTTATGGTTCCGATGACGCATTTGACATAAATTCAGTCCAAAAGTGGTTCGAAAAATTAGGTAATAAAGCTGATGGGACAGGTTTTTATCACGTGTTTCATGAAGGAAAGATTATCGGTCAGTTAGAGTTCGAGAGTGGTTTAAAAAACGATAAAGGTGAGCTGTATGGATACATATATCTTATTTACCTTAAACAAAATTTCCGTAATCAAGGCTTAGGCATAGAGTTGCAAGATTTTGTGTTTTCCCGCTTTAAGTCTGACGGTTGCAAGTACGCTGAACTCAGGTACCTTGCTGAAAATTCTCAAGGTAAACGCTTTTATACTAAACACGGTTGGCAAGATGTGGGACAAGTTAGTAGTCGTGGTCAGCTAAGCGTAAAAAGATTAATCTAACAAAGCATTTAAGAGTGATTCGCAACGCTTGGCGTTTTCGCTTCGCTCAAGTATAGCCAAGCGCCGCTCACACCTTAATGCGGCGTTAGCTATCAGTGTTGCCTGGCATACAGGCTATAAACCCAAAAACATTTAATGAATAATTTAGTTATTGTAACAGGTGAAAAAATGGAATTTATTTATCAAGAAAACAATAGGATGGTACTTGAAGCCGCTGGTAGAGAAACAGCCAATACAGGAAATGCTTATTCTTTATCTATTGAAGAGGCTAAACAGTGTAATAAACTAGTAACTACAATTTTAGAAAATCCGAGCAACTGCCAAGCTCTAGTTGATCAGCAATCATTGAAGTTTAGAATTTGCATTTTAAACCAGCTAGCATCACTACTTGATCCAAGAATAGATACTCTTAACCCACAAATGGCATTGATTTCAGAAGGGAGTTACCAACTGGGATTGAGCATTGAAAATTTGGATCTAGAAATGCTTGAGATGGGGAAAATCGGTATTGGAAAGTCATGGATAGAAAAAGAAACTCCTAGATACGTTTCTAACCTTCAGAAATTTGCGATGGGAAAATATCCTGTAACTAATATAGAGTATCTTGCATTTTTGAAGGAGAACCCTGAGAAAGAAATCCCATCAAGTTGGCTGAACGGCACTTTTCCTCAAACACGAGGAAATCATCCCGTTCACAGTATTAATAAAACAACTGCTATTGAATATTGCGACTGGTTGAGTAAAAAGACAGGTAGAAAGTTTAGTTTACCAAGTGAAGAACAATGGGAAGTGGCTACGGGTAATAATGATTACAAGCAGTTTATTTGGGGAGACAAATTCAATAAAGAATACTGCAACTCATTGGAGTTAGGTTTAATAAATACAACACCTGTTGGCTGCTTTACGGAATCTCGATCTTCTTATGGCATATATGACTTAGCAGGCAATGTTGAAGAGTGGACAAGCGCGTTATATGAGCCTTATCCTGGTGGTGAGTTTATTGAAGACGGCTTTAGCCAAGCAGACCCACAACACCCAATAACAAGAGGTGGGGGGTTCAATGGAAACTTCGATTTAACGCGTTGCACTCGGAGACATTCATTAGGCTCTATTACTCCTTTAGGTTTTCGTTTGTGTGAATTATTCGATTAACATAAATACAGCAAGTAATTGCGTTTTATACCGAAATTCTGTCCGCATAAATTGATAGCTAACAAGCACTTTAAACGGAACAAAAACAGTTGGCTATTGTTCGTTCCTCACAAAATTATAGCCAACAATTTTTGTCCGCTTAAGTGGGCGTTAAGACTCGCTGTGATTTTTTGGCTAGGTAGTTCTGCAATCGGCCACTTCAAGTTTGTCGTACTTTGAAATTCGTGTGGTTTTGTGGCTCTAACAACGTGCGCTGCAAAGCCAGTTTGGGCGTAATCCAAATTATAGCGGTTACCGTTTTGAAGCGCGTTTCTCGAACCGATGCTTTCTCTCTGCTCACAAACTCTCATCGTACTCGTAGAGTTAGATTTCCCCGCAGTTCATTATTGAACGCGTAAATTCAGTGGGCGGCTTGTTGTCTCTGTGCATATCGGGTTTCGTGGTTCACCGCTTTCGATTGTTTGGTATTAAATCGGTATTGTCATTTAGCGGTGATTTCTGCTTTGTCATTGGCCGTTCACTACAGCGTCAATCCGAAGTCGGTTTTCAAAGCAAGTCTTAACAAACTGCTCAAACGGACAAATAAACGCGTGGCATTTTTGGTCTGGTTGGCTATTGTGTTTACGGTGCAAATTTTAAGTTAAGTGGTCGGTTTATTTGCCGCTTAGCAGGGCGTTAGGCATATGAGGGTAAAATGGTAGAGCTTGAGAAATATTTAGAAAGGCTTGAGAGAACTGATAAAGAGCATATTAAGTATGCTCAGAGTATTATGGAAGCTGATGGTTCAAAAATGTATCCATTGGACTTCTTGTTCCTCGCTGCTGTAAATCGTTCAAAATGCAATTTGCATGCATTTATTCATCTAATTAAAGAAAGGAACTATATTTCCGCTGCTCCGTTCCTGCGAATGCAAGTAGATAGTATTCTTCGATTAGCTGCGTCTACATTAGTTGACGACCCTCATGAATTTGCGAATAAAGTACTCTCTGGCGAATCTGTGAGTAAAATTAAAAGTAGAGACAATCAAAAGTTACAAGATTGGTATTTGCTGAAAACGTTTAACCCGAAGTTTCCTTGGATGGAAGGCGTGTATAAGAACTGTTCAGGATTTATACACCTATCAGAAAAGCACATTCATGGGATCATTTCTCAAAGTGATGAGAATGGAGGTATCGGAGTATCTATCTCTCATGAGCAAGCTTTTATTCCTGAGCAAAACTATCTAGAAGCAGTAGCAGCATTTTATGAATCTGTAGACTCTCTATTTAACTTGTGTAGAGGCTGGATTCTTTCCAAAGAGTACCCAAAGGAAGTTAGTCAGCTATTGTCAGAAAATATGCCTAACAAAGCATTTAAGAGTGATTCCTAACGCTTGGCATTTTTCATTCTATCGTTGAGTTCAGTGTTTACGATGGTAAGGTCAAGTCTCGTGGTCGCGTTACTCACACCTTAATGCGGCGTTAGGGCTTAGGAGATTATGAAGAAGTTTTTCTCACTTATGAGGTCCTCAAATCGGACTATCAGCATGTTGGCGTTATTAAGTATTACGTCGATATTGGCAATAGATTTATACTTTGGCGAACTACCAGAACTTTTTCATGGTGGTGAGAAGCTATTAAATGCGTACTATAACTTCTGCATTGGATTGGTTGCTAGTTACGTTTTCTATTTAATAATCGTACATGTAAAAGAACAATCAGATAAAGATAATGTTAAGACTTACGTTTTCTCAAAGTCTCGTCGTGTTGTGGGTAACTATAAAAGTGTGATTCGGGCGATCAAAAAGGAAGTTGGGTATATAGGGGAGGAAGACTACTTCGAACAGGAAAAAATACATGAATTTTTCCTCAAAGTCGTCCCAAACAGCGATGCCCCAATGATTTCGTCGTATGATTCATCAAGATTGAATTGGGTTCAATTTTTAAATGATTACCGCATGAGTTCTATTCAACTAATAGATAAAATTTTAAAAATCATGCCTTATTTAGATACTGAGCACATACGGCTACTATCTGCGATTGAAGATTCACATTACTTCATAGAGATAAATGGTTTATCTGGTATCGGAAATCCTGATATTTCAATATGGTCCAAGACATTTTATAAGTACTCATTGGACTGTAAGGCTCTAGAGAAGTACAACTCTCGTTTTGGGTAAGCCCTAACAAAGCATTTAAGAGTGATTCGCAACGCTTGGCAGTTTCGCTTCGCTCAAGTATAGCCAAGCGCCGCTCACACCTTAATGCGGCGTTAAGACTCGCTGTGATTTTTTGGCTAGGTAACTCTGGAATCGGCCACTTCAAGTTTGTCGTGCTTTGAAATTCATGTGGGTCTGTGGCTTTTTACTCTGTGCGCGGTAAAAGCCAGTTTGGGCGTAATCCAAATTTTAGCGGTTACCGTTTTGAAGCGCGTTTCTCGAACCGATGCTTTCAGTCTGCTCTCAAACTCTCATCGTACTTGTTGAGTTGGATTTCCCCGCAGTTCATTATTGAACGCGTCAGTTTTGTGGGCGGCTTGTTATCTCAGTGCATATCGGGTTTCGTGGCTCACCGCTTTAGAGTATTGCGTTTGAAGTTGGTCTGGTCGTTTTGCGGTGTTTTCAATATTGTCATTGGCCGTTCACTACAGCGTAAAATGGAAAGTCGGTTTTCAAAGCAAGTCTTAACAAACTGCTCAAACGGACAAATAAACGCGTGGCATTTTTGGTATGGTTGGCTATTGTGTTTACGGTGCAAACTTTAAGTTAAGTGGCTGGTTTATTTGCCGCTTAGCAGGGCGTTAGGTTAACCTGGAGAAAATACGTTTGAAGATTGAGAGCTTAGAAATAAATAAAGTACGTGTAATTGAATCATTACGTGAGAATGACTTCAAGACGGGAAAAGAAATTGAAATTCACATTCAACAGATCTCGAGTGTAACAGACTCAAAGTATCTAGTTAAGCAGACGAAAACCGAGTTTTTAGGTGCATTAGACACAATCTATTATGATGCTGAGCCATCTGATGGGATTATGTTATTCCTTGAGGTGCATGGCTCCAAGTTTGGCATAGAGATTGACGGTGATCTGATTCAATGGTCTGAGCTAAATCAATACCTTCTGAAAATAAACGAAAAAATAGGCTTGGGGCTCGTTATCGTTTTTTCTTGCTGCTTTGGGGCTTATTACTACAAGCAAACGACATTAAAAGTTGCTTCACCATACTATGTTATGTTTGGTGTGGATGAAAAGGTATACCCAAACGAACTGTTGTCTGTTAATAAGTCTATAGTTAATGGTTTGAATAACCATCAAGAATTAACTGATATTAAATCTAGCATTAATGAGGATTTGAGTGATAAAAACATCAGCTTAGTATGTTTAAATGCACATGATTTATTTGTTAGTTCTTTTAAGAAATATGTTGTGACGGTATTGGATCAAGTAGCATTGGAGAATAACTTTGAGACTAATATATATCCACAGCACAAGCTTGATTGTGGTTGCCAAAGCTTAACTTATAGCGATGCGAAGAAACTCTACTTTGATAGTGTATTATCAGTAAGTTCAATAGAGAGCAAATTTAATGAACTGCGTGAAAGGTTCCTCTTAACAGACAAGTTTTTTGATACCGACATTAGGTTTTCAACTTACTGGGATGATATTTGTTTTGAACTTGATGCGAAGAATAAAATAAACAGCATGCGTGAAAAATTAACCTAACAAAGCATTTAAGAGTGATTCGCAACGCTTGGCAGTTTCGCTTCGCTCAAGTATAGCCAAACGTCGCTCACACCTTAATGCGGCGTTAGGGCTTTCTACAAAATATTAGCAAGGATGGCGAAATGGTCAGGTTTTATTTGGTTCTTACTTTCTTAGGCGTTCTATTACCATATGGTGCATTTGGCCCATGGCTGGCCTCCAATGGCTTAGATATAGCTTTATTATTCAATCAAGCTGTGGCAAATCCCATTAGCATATTTGCTTGGTTGGATGTTCTTGTTTCTGCTGTTGCTCTGTTGGGGTTTATCATGGTGGACGGTAAGAGAAATGAAGTGAAACATCGATATGTTGCAGTCTTGGGGACGTTGTCTATTGGTGTTTCTTTTGGCCTTCCGCTATATTTTTACCTAAAAGAAAAGCAATCCTCTTAACTACAGCCCTAACAAATTACTCAAGTGGACGCTAACCGTTTGGCATTCTCGGCTTGGAGTTTGGTATGCTTGTTAAATTCAGTGGCAGCGCCACTTAGTAAGGCGTTAGTCGGTTGTCGCTTTGAAAGGTTTTGAGGTGAAAGCTCGTTCAGTCATCGTCACCGCATAGTCTCACTGGCAATGCTCTTTGGCGCTACAGGTTCGCATGACGTTGATATTCAATTTAGGGCGCTATGTTTGGCCTCGTCAAATGCTGAGTTTTTACCTAAGTAAGTTCTACAAATGTCGAGCCTGGTTTTTATATCAAAGGCTTGCATCAATAGTCAGTATTCAATGGCAAAGCCACCGACTAACAAATTACTCAAGTGGACTGTCAAACGCTGGGCACTCTCGGCTTGAAGTCTGATATGCTCGGTAAAGTCAGTGGTAACAGCCACTTAGTAAAGCGTTATGTACTTTGGAGGTCAAATGGATTTATCCTCAAATTTCAGGATGTTGGCGCTGTATAATCAGCGAATGAATAGGCAGTTACTTGGTGTTTGCAGTAAGCTGACTCATGAGCAGTTGCATCAGAATACCAACTCATTTTTCCCTACCATCATGGCTCACTGGAATCATATTTTGTTCGGTGACTTGATTATGCTACAACGCCTTGTAGCAAATGGGTTAGTATCAGTTGAAGCTACCGTTTTAGAGAAATTACCCGTTTCTAAGTCAGTTTCTGACACGTTCGCCTCGAATCTAGACGAACTCTCCGAATTACGAGAACTTGTAGACTCGACCTACATGGAAATCACTAATCAGTTTACCGCTGATAGCTGTAATCAAATAGTCAGATACACGACAACAGAGGGGCAGGTAATTGAACGAACAGTTGGTGAGTTCTGCCAACATATTTTCAATCATCAAACCCATCACAGGGGGCAGCTAACCTGTTTGTTAAGTCAGTTTGGTTTAGACTTTGGCTGTACAGACCTACCTATGATCGTGCCAGAGGGAGCACGTACATAACAAAGCGTTTAAGACAGATTCGCAACGCTCGGCATTTTCGGTTTGATTCAGCTTTAGTGTTTACGGCACAATGGTTTAAGCAGGGTGGTGGCGTTGCTCACTACTTAACGTGGCGTTAGGCGGCCTATTACGCTGAAAGGTTTTGAGGTGATGGTAGTTTCTGTTTTTGTCTCGAACATCGTTTTCTGGTCGAGTAAAATGTGCATACGGGAACTCATCATTTAAGTGTCAATTTTAGCGATTTGTTTGGTCGTGCAAACGGCCAAGTTATTACGTTAAGTAAGCTTTACAAATTGCGAGCATCGGTTTCAATTTCAAAACCTTTTGCCAATAATCAGCATTCAATAGCGTGGGCGGCCCATAACAAATTACTCAAGTGGACGCTCAAACGCTTGGCACTCTCGGCTTGGAGTTTGGTATGCTCGGGGAGTTCAGTGGCAGCGCCACTTAGTAAGGCGTTAAGACTCGCTGTGATTTTTTGGCTAGATCGTTCTGCAATCGGCCACTTCAAGTTTGTCGTACTTTGAAATTTGGGCGGTTATGTGGCTTATTACTCTGTGCGCTGTAAAAGCCAGTTTGGGCGTAATCCAAAGTTTAGCGGCTACCGTTTTGAAGCGCGTTTCTCGAACCGATGGTTTCTATCTGCTTCCAAACTCTCATCGTACTCGTTGGGTTGGATTATTCCGCAGTTCATTATTGAAAGCGTGAGTGCAGTGGGCGGCTTTTGGCTCTGTGCATATCGGGTTTCGTGGACCACCGCTTTTGAGTATTACGTTTGAAATTGCTCTGGTCGTCTAGCGGTGTTATTGAGTTTTGTCATTGGCCGTTCACTACAGTGTCAATACAAAGTCGGTTTTCAAAGCAAGTCTTAACAAATTACTCAAGTAGACGCTCAAACGCTTGGCACTCTCGGCTTGGAGTTTGATATGCTTGGGTAATTCAGTGGCAGCGCTACTTAGTAAGGCGTTAGCAGTATTATTGAAAACCGGCTCTATTCAAAAAATCATAAGGATAAAAACATGAACTTAAATGCCCTAAATGAAATCATTACTAATAGCCCAGAGATTCTTGAACAATCGGCTCGTGATAGCAATGCCGATGAAGGAGTTGTACTGGGCATTGCTCGGTTTGCCGTTGGGAATAGCTACGAGTCTTTATCATCAAATCAAAAATATCATTTTGACAGTGCTATCCGCCATCTAATTGAAGATGTCCAATGTTCCGGTTATACACATGAATTAGAAGATCATCATCGTGAATGCAGTAATATTTTGGACGATAATGATCTGGTTGAGTACTACCAAGATCAAGGCGGTTATTGTGAAAGCTGTCAAGCTCAGTCAGACGCTGATGCTCATAGTAAAGCTAGCTTCATGGCGGACTAGATATCCACGCAAATCATACTGCTAACAAAGCAATCAAGTCGGATTCGTAAACGCGTGCCGAACTCGCTTCGCTCAGACATAGCACGCGCCTACTCACCGCTTATTGCGGCGTTATGCGCCAAAGATAGGGTTAACATCCATACTCTTATGCAAGATACGAATTACCTCAATATTCTGGCTACCAACTTGACGGTAAAAAATTACGTGACTACCTTGCGGAAACTTTCGATAACCGTCTCTGATTTCATCGCAAGTCTTTCCGATGTCAGGGTTTTCAGCAAGCAACCAAAATGAATCATCAAATTGTTTCAAATATATATTTCGTTGTTCTCGTCCCCAACGGCGTGAGGTAAACAAGGCAATATCACGTAAATCAGTTTTAGCCTTATTAGTTAGTTGAAATGGTTTCATTTTCTTTCTTCGCTATCTAGTTCATTGATGAAAGAATCAAGATCATAATCAGCAGTTCCACTTTCTTCGCCTTCAACGAGTAACTGGCGTAAAGTGTTCATTTTGGTTTCTTGCGTCTCCAATAAGCGTAAAGCAGAACGAATCACTTCACTGGCAGAGCCATATCGTCCGCTTTGGATCTGACCGGCAATAAATCCATCGAAGTGGTCGCCAAGAGTAATACTTGTATTTTTAGCCATGATATAATCCTCAGTACCAATTAATACCTAATTATGGTACTAAATTGACGCGGGCGCAAGGCGCATAACAAAGCGTTTAAGACGGATTCCCAACGCTTGGCATTTTCGGTTTGCTTTGAATTTAGTGTTTACGGCACAATGGGTTAGGTCTGGTGGTAGCGTTGCTCACCACTTAACGCGGCGTTAAGACTCGCTGTGATTTTTTGGCTAGATATTTCTGCAATCGGCCACTTTAAGTATGTCGTACTGTGAAATTTAGGCGGTTATGTGGCTTTCACTATTTGCGCTGTAAATGCCAGTTTGGGCGTAATCCAAAGTTTGGTGGCAACCGTTTTGAAGCGCGTTTCTCGAACCGATGGTTTCTATCTGCTCACAAACTCTCATCGTACTCGTTGAGTTAGATTTCCCCGCAGTTCATTATTGAACGCATCAGTTTTGTGGGCGGCGTTTTTGCTCAGTGCATATCGGGTTTCGTGGGTCACCGCTTTTGAGTGTTTCGTTTTAAATCGGTATGGTCGTTTGGCGGTGTTGTTGAGTTTTGTCATTGGCCGTTCACTACAGTGCTAATCCGAAGTCGGCTTTCAAAGCAAGTCTTAACAAATTACTCAAGTGAACGCTCAAACGCTTGGCACTCTCGGCTTGGAGTTTGGTATGCTTGGGTAATTCAGTGGCAGCGCCACTTAGTAAGGCGTTAAGACTCGCTGTGATTTTTTGGCTAGATAGTTCTGTAATCGGCCACTTCAAGTTTATCGTGCTTTTTAATTTAGGCGATTATGTGGCTCTCGCTATATGCGCTGTAAAAGCAAGTTTGGGCGTAATCCAAAGTTTAGCGGTTACCGTTTTGAAGCGCGTTTCTCGAACCGATGCTTTCTGTCTGCTTACAAACTCTCATCGTACTCGTTGAGGCTAGTTTTTCCGCAGTTCATAATTGAACGCGTTAATTCAGTGGGCGGCTTGTTATCTCAGTGCATATCGGGTTTCGTGGCTCACCGCTTTTAGGTATTCCTTTTGAAATCGGTATGGTCGTTTGGCGGTGTTTTCAACATTGTCATTGGCCGTTCACTACAGCGTCAATCCGAAGTCGGTTTTCAAAGCAAGTCTTAACAAACTGCTCAAACGGACAAATAAACGCGTGGCATTTTTGGTCTGGTTGACTCAGGTGTTTACGGTATTAATTTTAAGTTAAGCGGTGGGTTTATTTGCCGCTTAGCAGGGCGTTATGCTACTGTGAGTATATCTTCGACTACTTACTTGTTACTATTACCCTATGTTTTTTGTGAGTTACTTTTATCATGTTTGATATTTTTTCGTCTGCTCATGCTGAGCAGAGAGCAGTCCTGTTTGAAGGTAGTGAGGAGCTTTCAGTCAAAACAGCTAAATTAATGCTAAGCCGTCTCCACACTGATTATTACAACGATACCGAAAGAGAAAGGGCTACATACGTATTAGCTAAACTAGGATATTTAGAGTCAGGCACTAAACGAGAGAGCAAAGAAAGTGATAACTCTTTGTTAGACAAAGCGAATGAAACTATCCGTAAAGCTAACCAACGAATAAATGAACTGAAATCGCAACTTGGTGAGGCTGAGAGGCATGTCGATTTTCTGACTCAGGAAAATACCAATTTGAGAAGTCAACTGCTTGAGTCTGACTGCACCTTAACAGAGCGAGATATTCTTGGGTATGAATCTTTACCCAGCAGCCAAGAACTTAGAAAGCGCTATAAAAGCCTAGCATCCATCCATCATCCAGATAAAGGTGGAAGCAAACCTATGATGCAACGAATCAACGACTCATATGAGAAATTGAAAAACGAAGTGGCATAACAAAGCATTTAAGAGTGATTCCTTACGCTTGGCAGTTTCGCTTCGCTCAAGTATAGCCAAGCGAGCGTCACACCTTAACGCGGCGTTAAGACTCGCTGTGATTTTTTGGCTAGATAGCTCTGCAATCGACCACTTCAAGTTTGTCGTACTTTGAAATTTGGGCGGTTATGTGGCTTTTTACTCTGTGCGCTGTAAAAGCCAGTTTGGGCGTAATTCAAATTTTAGCGGTTACCGCTTTGAAGCGCGTTTCTCGAACCGATTGTTGCTATCTGCTCACAAACTCTCATCGTACTCGTAGAGTTAGATTTCCCCGCAGTTCATTATTGAACGCGTGAATTCAGTGGGCGGCTTGCTGTCTCAGTGCATATCGGGTTTCGTGGCTCACCGCTTTCGATTGTTTCGTATTAAATCGGTCTGTTCGTTTAGCGGTGTTGTTAAGTTTTGTCATTGGCCGTTCACTACAGCGTCAATGCAAAGTCTGCTTTCAAAGCAAGTCTTAACAAATTACTCAAGTGGACGCTCAAACGCTTGGCACTCTCGGCTTGGAGTTTGGTATGCTTGGATAATTCAGTGGCAGCGCCACTTAGTAAGGCGTTAGGTTTTATTTCAATTTCTTCATGTCATGGGTAAGGAAGCTCAAATGTCATATGAATCTCAACTAGAAGCTGCACATAAAGAACTTGAAAGCAAAGGTGTTTGGAAATCCAACTTTAACCCTCCTCTCATGAAGTTATTTAGGTTGATTGGTATACAAATTCCACCACCGTATTATCAAAAGTTCACTATCAACCTTGTTTTTAATAGCTTTTTGTTCGGCTTAATATTTAGCATTTTGAATTGGTTCAATGACACCATACCTTTTCCCCAACTTCTGCTTAAAAACATATTTGGTGGTTTATTTTTTGGGTTATTAATGTCAGTTTTCTATTTGGTTCGTAAAAAACAGCTAGGTTTGACCAATTGGACAGATCTTGTGTAAATATTAAAACCTAACAAGGCACTAAACCCGACACTCCAACGCTTGGCATTTTTGCTTCGCAAAAGTCTATGCCAACGTTTCGTGCGGGTTAGTTTGGCGTTAGTCGTTTAATGCTTTGAAAGGTTTTAGGGTAAAAGCTCGTTCAGTCATCGTCACCGCATCATTTCACTGGCAATGCTTTTTGGCGCTACTGGATCGCATGATGTTGATATTCAATTAAGGGCGCTACGTTTGGCCTAGTCAAATGACGAGTTTTTACCTAAGTAAGTTCTACAAATGTCGAGCCTGGTTTTTATATCAAAGGCTTGCGTCAATAGTCAGTATTCAATGGCAAAGCCACCGACTAACAAATTACTCAAGTGGACTGTCAAACGCTGGGCACTCTCGGCTTGAAGTCTGATAGGCTCGGTAAAGTCAGTGGTAACAGCCACTTAGTAAAGCGTTATGTACTTTTACGGAAAATCAGAAACTTATGGATGAAAATGCTGAAATTTGGCGTCAGTACTACGAAAAGGTACTATCTCGCCCACATTCAAAACGTACTGAATTTGCTGTCAGACTCAATGAATCAAACCTCAAAGTAGCCACTGACTGTGGTTGTGGAACCGGCAGTGATATCGAATACCTCGAACAACAGGGTTATCAAGTTCATGGCTTCGATATTAATCCTGATTCAGTCGCTATTTGTAAAGATAGGTTTGGGTCAAAGTCATTAGTGGATATTTCAGCGTACTCGTTTGAGTCGTTCGACTATCCAAAATCTGGTGTAGTTATCGCAAACTCCAGTTTGTTCTTCGCTGACCCAAACCAATTTGCATCGACTTGGAGCAACATCAGATCTTCAATTGAAATCGGTGGGGTGTTTGCTGGTGACTTCATGGGTTTCAAAGACAGCTGGGCTAACAACTATCGTAGTCCTACAACATCGTTGTCGGAATCAGAAGTAAAGGCTCTGTTCTCGGGTTTTGAAATAGTCAGGTTCTTTGAACGTGATGAAACAGAGAAAACTTCATTGGGTAGAATGAAGCATTGGCATACATATTCCGTGGTCGCAGTGAAACGTACATAACAAAGCGTTTAAGACAGATTCGCAACGCTCGGCATTTTCGGTTTGCTTTGAATTTAGTGTTTACGGCACAATGGTTTAGATAGGGGTGGCGTTGCTCACTACTTAACGCGGCGTTATGTACTTTGGAGAAAATATGGAAGTAGTTTCTACTGAAAAGCACGTCTCAGAATATCCCAATCCGTTTTATTTGAAACAAGGCGATAAAGTAGCTCTAGGTACAATTGACGACGAGTTTCCCAACTGGATCTTTATAACCAGCAGTGAAGGGGAACAGGGTTGGGCTCCAGTTCAATATATCGAAAAGATGGAAGGTTTCTCTGAAGGAATCTTGCTTAAAGACTATGACAATGTTGAGCTCAATACTGTCATTGGTGAAAAACTATCAGTGCTATTCGAACTCAATGAGTGGTATCGAGTTTCGAGGTCAACGGGTGAAGTTGGTTGGGTACCAGTGCGCTCGGTACAACGTACATAACAAACAATTTAAGAGGGATTCCCAACGCTTGGCATTTTTGCTTCTACTTTAACTTTAGTGGTTACGGTACAATGCCTTACGTTGGGTGGTAGCGTTGCTCACCCCTTAATTGGGCGTTAAGACTCGCTGTGATTTTTTGGCTAGATAGTTCTGCAATCGGCCACTTCAAGTTTGTCGTACTTTGAAATTTGGGCGGTTATGTGGCTCTAACAACGTGCACTGTAAAAGCCAGTCTGGGCGTAATCCAAGGTTTAGCGGCAACCGTCTAAAGTGTAGCTATCGAACCGTTGTTTCTATCTGCTTACAAACTCTCATCGTACTCGTTGAGTTTAGTTTCTCCGCAGTTCATTATTGAACGCGTGAGTGTAGTGGGCGGCTTTTTAGCTCAGTGCATATCGGGTTTCGTGGGTCACCGCTTTAGAGTGTTTCGTTTGAAATCGGTATGGTCGTTTGGCGGTGTTGTTGATTTTTGTCATTGGCCGTTGACTACAGTGTTAATCCGAAGTCGGCTTTCAAAGCAAGTCTTAACAAACTGCTCAAACGGACAAAGAAACGCGTGGCATTTTTGGTCTGATTCGCTAAGGTGTTTACGGTATTAATTTTAAGTTAAGTGGCTGGTTTATTTGCCGCTTAGCAGGGCGTTAAGACTCGCTGTGATTTTTTGGCTAGATAGCTCTGCGATCGGCCACTTTAAGTTTGTCGAGCTTTGAAACTCATGTGGTTTTGTGGCTTTCACTATTTGCGCTGTAAAAGCCAGTTTGGGCGTAATCCAAAGTTTGATGGCAACCGTTTTGAAGCGCGTTTCTCGAACCGATGCTTTCAGTCTGCTCATAAGCCCTCATCGTACTCGTTGAGTTTGGTTTTTCCGCAGTTCATTATTGAACGCGCCAGTTTTGTGGGCGGCTAGTTATTTCATTGCATATCGGGTTTCGTGGGTCACCGCTTTTAATTATTGCGTTTGAAATAGGTCTGGTCGCTTAGCGGTGTTGTCGAGTTGTGTCATTGGCCGTTCGCTACAGTGTCAATGCAAAGTCGGCTTTCAAAGCAAGTCTTAACAAACTGCTCAAACGGACAAATAAACGCGTGGCACTTTTGGTTTGGTTGGCTATTGTGTTTACGGTGCAAATTTTAAGTTAAGCGGTGGGTTTATTTGCCGCTTAGCAGGGCGTTAAGACTCGCTGTGATTTTTTGGCTAGATATTTCTGCAATCGGCCACTTTAAGTATGTCGTACTGTGAAATTTAGGCGGTTATGTGGCTTTCACTATTTGCGCTGTAAATGCCAGTTTGGGCGTAATCCAAAGTTTGGTGGCAACCGTTTTGAAGCTCGTTTCTCAAACCGATGGTTTCTATCTGCTCACAAACTCTCATCGTACTCGTTGAGTTAGATTTTCCCGCAGTTCATTATTGAACGCGTGAATTCAGTGGGCGGCTTGTTGTCTCAGTGCATATCGGGTTTCGTGGCTCACCGCTTTTGAGTATTTCGTTTGAAATCGGTCTGGTCGTTCAGCGGTGTTGTTGAGTTTTGTCATTGGCCGTTGACTACAGTGCTAATCCGAAGTCGGTTTTCAAAGCAAGTCTTAACAAACTGCTCAAACGGACAAATAAACGCGTGGCACTTTTGGTCTGGTTGGCTAAAGTGTTTACGGTATTAGTTTTTAAGTTAAGTGGTCGGTTTATTTGCCGCTTAGCAGAGCGTTAAGACTCGCTGTGATTTTTTGGCTATGTCGTTCTGC
The DNA here is from genome assembly GCF_029958905.1 of Vibrio sp. YMD68. Lineage (NCBI taxonomy): Bacteria > Pseudomonadati > Pseudomonadota > Gammaproteobacteria > Vibrionales > Vibrionaceae > Vibrio > Vibrio sp. YMD68. Next base: position 924,100 of record NZ_CP124613.1, read on the forward strand.
AATCGGCCACTTCAAGTTTGTCGTACTGCGAAATTTAGGCGGTTATGTGGCTTTTTATTCTGTGCGCTGTAAAAGCCAGTTTGGGCGTAATCCAAAGTTTAGCGGTTACCGTTTTGAAGCGCGTTTCTCGAACCGATTGTTGCTATCTGCTCACAAACTCTCATCGTACTCGTAGAGTTAGATTTCCCCGCAGTTCATTATTGAACGCGTGAATTCAGTGGGCGGCTTGTTGTCTCTGTGCATATCGGGTTTTGTGGGTCACCGCTTGTGAGTGTTTCGTTTGAAATCGGTGTTATCGTTTAGCGGTGTTGTTGAGTTGTGTCATTGGCCGTTGACTACAGTGTTAATCCGAAGTCGGCTTTCAAAGCAAGTCTTAACAAACTGCTCAAACGGACAAATAAACGCGTGGCATTTTTGGTCTGGTTGGCTAAAGTGTTTACGGTGCAAATTTTAAGTTAAGTGGCTGGTTTATTTGCCGCTTAGCAGGGCGTTAGGCGGCCTATTGCGTTGAAAGGTTTTGAGGTGATGGTGGTAACTGTTTTTGTCTCGAACATCATCTTCTGGTTCAGCAATACGTGCATACGGTGACTCATCATTTAAGTGTGACTTTCAGCGCTTTGTTTGGTCCTGCAAATGGTCAAATTTTTACGTTAAGTAAGCTCTACAAATTGCGAGCATCGGTTTCAATTTTAAAACCTTTTGCCAATAATCAGCATTCAATAGCGTGGGCGGCCCCTAACAAATTACTCAAGTGGACGCTCAAACGCTTGGCACTCTCGGCTTGGAGTTTGGTATGCTTGGGTAATTCAGTGGCAGCGCCACTTAGTAAGGCGTTAGGCGCCTGCGATACAAGGAAAGTATATGAATCTAAATCAAGTAACTTTGGCTGTTGATGATATCAATTTGGCCGTGGATTTTTATAAAGCACTAGGACTTATTCAAATTGTCAGCGATGAACACTATTCCCGTTTTTCTTTTCCCGATGGAGACTCTACATTTTCAATCTACTTAGACACTGAGAAACGCGGGTTAGAATGTAGAGGTGTTGTTTACTTTTAACATGAAGAACTCGATCAATTGGTAGCAAATCTGAAAGATAAAGGTATAGAGTTCGATCAGGAACCTATCGACCAACCGTTCCTTTGGAAAGAAGCGGTACTAAGTGACCCATCAGGAAACAAAATTAAGTTGTATTGGGCGGGTGAGAATCGATTAAACCCACCGTGGAAAATTGAAGAAAGCGCCTAACAAGCAATTTAAGCAGACTGCCAACGCTTGGCATTTTTAGCTCGTTTTAGCTTCAGTGATTACGGTGTTAAATTTGAGTGTATTGGTAGCGTTGTCAGCTACTTAATTGGGCGTTATGCGACCTAAAGGAAATTGATATTTATGGATAAATTTGGAATGCTCCAAGAGCTTGGTGCGGGTGATTTTCAGCACCTCAATGGCTCCTTGGAAGCTCACCTTAAAGGAACTGAAAAAGTTCTAATGAACTGGGGGAGTAGCGAGTCACTTCAAATCGCTGGTCTCTTTCATGCCGCCTATGGAACAGCAGGCTTTGATGAAAATATGGTGTCGCTAAGCCAACGTAAGGAAATCGCACAAATTATTGGTTGTGATGAAGAAGCATTGGTTTACTTGTATTGCTCATGCGACCGAGACTATGTCCTCCCTCAATTTGGCAAAGTGCGAGAAATCCAATTTAAAGACAGGTTTACTGGTTTAACATTCACACTCGACAATGCTATAGCGAAGTTGTTTTGCGAGTTAACCGTCGCTAATGAGCTAGAGCTTGTTTATAGCAGTGAAGAGTTCAAACTCAAATATGGTGCTGAGCTATTTGAACTGTTCCAAGGTATGGACAGTTACTTAAGCCCCGTGGCTAGAAATGCCTACAAATCAGCCTTGTCGAATTTCGCATAACAAGGCGTTCAATAGGGGAACTTAACGCTTGGCATTTTTAGTTTGAATCTGTTTTAGTGTTACGGCACAATGGGTTAAGTAAGGTGGCTGGCGTTGTTTACCCCTTAACGCAGCGTTATGTGACCTAATAAAAAAATCTATCATCCTGACAATTTAAGGATAGTTATGTCTGATATTTACCTTCAACTCGCGGTCTCAGAGGATGTTCAAATCCTGCAAGACTCGGCTTTAGCTGCATTTTCTGCTGATGTTGATAAATATGGTGCGTTTCCTCCAAATATCGAATCAATAGATTGGTTTCATTCAGAGGTTGGGAAAGGGCATTTTTACAAAGTTTTATGCGACGGTGAATTCGCGGGTGCAATTTGTGTTGAATGTGGTGACCAGTCCTCTATTGAAATTAAATATGTCTACATTGCGTTAAAATTTCAGAATAAACATATTGGCTTTGAAGTTATGCGCCTTATAGAGGAACAGTACAGCGACATAAAATACTGGTCTTTGCTTACCCCTTACAAGTCATATCGAAATCATCATTTTTATGAAAAGTTAGGGTACAAAAAGGTCGGTGAGTTTCAGCCTGATGCTTCTGATGATTTTAGGGTATTCGAGTACTCAAAAACTCTTACGTGCTAAGCGGTTCACATAACAAGGCGTTCAAGACGGATTCCCAACGCTCGGCATTTTGGGTTTGCTTCCACTTCAGTGTTTACGACACAATGATTTAGGAATGGTGGTCTGCGTTGCTCACCCCTTAACGCGGCGTTATGTTGCCCCGATAAATTTGACAATCTAGAGTTCGAAAATGATAAGAAAGTACAATTCAAATGACTTAGACTCGGTTCTTGAAATCTGGCTCGAAGCCTCTGTTAAAGCCCATGATTTCGTCCCGGCTGACTTCTGGGGATCTCAAGTTGAGAACATGCGTAATATTTATATTCCTGCTTCAGAAGTCTTCGTTTATGAAATTGAGTCGAAAATAGTTGGTTTTTACGCGCTGTATGAAAGTACTTTGGCAGCCATATTTGTGTTTCCTGAATTTCAGGGTAAAGGCATCGGTAAGCAATTATTGAGTCATGCCAAAGCTCAAAGGGCGATATTGAGCCTTTCCGTATACAAGGAAAATCAGGCTAGTTATCAGTTCTATTTGTCTCAAGGTTTTGCAGTCGTCAGTGAGCAACTGGACGAACATACGGGACACCCAGAGTACACAATGAGTTCGGGCACATAACAAGGCGTTTAAGACGGTTTCACAACGCTTGGCGGTTTTGTTCCAAGTCAGCTTAAGTGTTTAAGGTACAATGGTTTAGGTTTGGTGGTTGGCGTTGTTCACCACTTAACGCGGCGTTAGGCGGCCTATTGGGGTGAAAGGTTTTGAGGTGATGGTGGTAGCTGTTTTTGTCTCGAACATCATCTTCTGGTTCAGCAATACGTGCATACGGTGACTCATCATTTAAGTGTGACTTTCAGCGCTTTGTTTGGTCCTGCAAATGGTCAAATTTTTACGTTAAGTAAGCTCTACAAATTGCGAGCATCGGTTTCAATTTTAAAACCTTTTGCCAATAATCAGCATTCAATAGCGTGGGCGGCCCCTAACAAATTACTCAAGTGGACGCTCAAACGCTTGGCACTCTCGGCTTGGAGTTTGGTATGCTCGGGGAGTTCAGTGGCAGCGCCACTTAGTAAGGCGTTATGCATACATAGGGAGCATTATGATAGAACTTACACAGATAGGTGCACAACTTATCTTTATTGGAATTGTCTTTTTCCTTGCCGGTTTAATACAAGGTGCATTGATACCAGCTGTAAAAAATCCTCGGATGGCTCTTTCTGGCCACATGACAGCTGTTCAGTGTGGGATGGCTCTGGCGATCTTTGGTGTTATATGGTCGCTGGTTGATCTTTCTTTATTTTTAGAAATGTTTGTGGCTTATGGCTCCGCTTTGGGTTTCATATTTATTTGGCTGGGAATAACTTTAGCGTCTGTAACAGGTGCAAGTAAGGCACTTCCAATTGCTGGAGCTGGATTTTCAGCAACCGCCACGACTGAATTTGCTGTTAAAATTTTGGTGCGTTCTGGGTCACTACTATCACTCATCACCTGTAGTTTGTTAGTTTATGGATTGCTGCCATTACTTCAGTCGTCGTAAAAAATGCATAACAAGTTGCTTAAACGGAAAAATAACAGTTGGCCATCGCTTTGCGATTATAGCCAACCATTATTTTCCGCTTAGCAAGGCGTTAGCCATCAGAGGATACGAACGTGCTTAATGCATTAAAGAAAGCCAGTGAAGATAGTCGTTTAGCGGTAATTAATCATGAAAAGTGGGATCTACAGAATGAAGTTTTGTGCCAAGTATTTGGGTTTATGCTTTATGGTCGTAATTTCGCATATGGAAGACTAGTTTGTTTTCTAGACATTGAAGAAATCGATTTAGTGACTACCAAATCTTTAGAGGATATTGGGTTAGGGTCTGCGTATGCGCGTGGGTTAGTTCAGCACGCAAGAGATTCATTCTTGGAAAAGTCAGATACGTCACCGAACATGCAACTAGTTAATGAAGGACACGCTACCGTGGCAACAGATAGTAGCGACTTTGCGAACAAAGTTATTGAGTTGTACTCGTTAATAGCATAAGGCTAACAAAACGTTTAAGAGCGATTCGTAAACGCGTGCTGAACTCGCTTCGCTCAAACATAGCACGCGTTCACTCACGCCTTAACGTGGCGTTAAGACTCGCTGTGATTTTTTGGCTAGGTCGTTCTGCAATCAGCCACTTCAAGTTTATCGTACTTTGAAATTTGGGCGGTTATGTGGCTTTCACAATGTACGCCGTAAATGCCAGTTTGGGCGTAATCCAAATTTTAGCGGTTACCGTTTTGAAGCGCGGCTCTCGAAACGATGGCTTCTATCTGCTCTCAAACTCTCATCGTACTCGTTGAGGCTCGTTTTTCCGCAGTGCATTATTGAACGCGTCAGTTTTGGGGGCGGTTTTTGGCTCAGTGCATATCGGGTATCGTAGGTCACCGCTTTTTAGTGTTTCATTTGAAATCGGTCTAGTCGTTTAGCGGTGTTGTTGCGTTTTGTCATTGGCCGTTCACTACAGTGTCAATACAAAGTCGGTTTTCAAAGCAAGCCTTAACAAATTACTCAAGTGGACGCTCAAACGCTTGGCACTCTCGGCTTGGAGTTTGGTATGCTTGGGTAATTCAGTGGCAGCGCCACTTAGTAAGGCGTTAGTCGTTTAATGCTTTGAAAGGTTTTAAGGTTAAAGTTGGTTCAGTAACTTTCGCCGTATTGTTTTACTGGCAACGTTTTTGGGCGCTACTGGATCGCATGATGTTAATGTTCAATTTAGGGCGCTTCGTTTGGCCGAGTTAAATGCATAGCCTTGCCCTAAGTAAGTTCTACAAATGTTGTGCATTGGTTTTAATAACAAAAGCTTGTGCTAATAATTAGCATTCAATGGCAAAGCCACCGACTAACAAGTTAATTAAGTGGACTTATCAACGCTGGGCACTCTCGGCTTGAAGTCTGGTATGCTCGGTAAAGTCAGTGGTTACAGCCACTTATTAAAGCGTTAGCTTTAAGGTCAATTTATGAAAACAGATGCACTAATTCAATCAGTTGAAGCTGGAACATTTAATGGCAATTTGATTGTTTCTGAAGATATCAATGTCTGTGAGATTATGAATATCACAGATATAAAAATCCTCAGAGAGATATCGAATTATCTAGAGGATTTTAAAGTTCTTTCTAAAACTGAAACTTGGGAATTAAGTGATAAAAGGCAATATATTTTGTCCTCAATGGATAGGCTGAACGCATTTTTAAAGGAAATCGCAAGTGGAGAATGTCGTTGCGTAAAATATAAATATAGTTCTGATTCTCCTCGTCATGAGGAACAAAAAGGTTTAATAAAAATCTGCTCTCAAAAGGAGGTTGGAAGAGATACGTTCTTTGAATGCAAGTGTACCTCCTGTGTAAAGATTTTTACGGTAATGAAAAGTGAAGCTGGATGGGGACATAGCCACTCATGGAGTAAAAAAAGCTAACAAAGCATTTAAGAGTGATTCCTTACGCTTGCCGGTTTCGCTTCGCTCACAGTATGGCAAGCGCGCGTCACACCTTAATGCGGCGTTATGTGGCCAAAGGAAATCTAGCCTTGCGCTACTGTATTAAGTAGTGGCGGTATTTCTGTTCTATCGGTATACTTACTGTACAAGTAATCCATTGGAAGACATTTATGGAAACTGTAGTGAAAGTTCAAAGTATTGATATAGCTTACTCTGATCGAGGTGTATCAATAAAGGCATCAACATTAAGAGCTGCTTTGAGTAGTGATACTCATGTTGTTCCAGTGTTTAAAAATCGTGCTGAAAAACTCAAGTGGATGAGAGAAAAAGTTGCAGAAAACAAAAACTATTAAGCAAACTACTTGGTACATGGGGCAATACCTTGATCAGCCTGAAGCATTTCAAGTAATGCTCGATGACTTTGAAGATACAATTCGTCAGTATGGCCTTTGGGGCGGGAAACTAGACGGGGCAGTTAGAGACTCAAGTAGAGTCGACCCTAAGAGCCCTTATTATCAAGAAACTGTAGACTTGTGCAATGACTTTAGGTTATTTCATTACCATATAGGTTGGGAGTCATACACTGGCCGTGACGCGGACAATAAACTTACTTCTAACTGGGTTGTTCACATTCACGTAGAAACGGCCCATGAATACCATTTGGTTGGTCTTGGTGAGCATTCTCCAATGCATTTACCTAAGCAGATAAAAAAACCAGATAGCTTCCCTGAATAGCCACATAACAAACTGTTTAAGAGTGATTCGCAACGCTTGGCACTTTTGCTATGCGTTGCGTTTTGTGTTTAAGGTGGTATGCGGGAGCTTCGGTATTGCGTTGCTCACACCTTAACAGGGCGTTAAGACTCGCTGTGATTTTTTGGCTAGATAGTTCTGCAATCGGCCACTTTAAGTTTGTCGCACTTTGAAATTCGTGTGGTTTTGTGGCTCTAACAACGTGCGCTGTAAAAGCCAGTTTGGGCGTAATCCAAATTTTAGCGGTTACCGTTTTGAAGCGCGTTTCTCGAACCTATGGTTTCTATCCGCTCTCAAACTCTCATCGTACTCGTTGAATCTGGTTTTTTCCGCAGTTCATTATTGAACGCATCAGTTTTGTGGGCGGCTTTTTGTCTCAGTGTATATCGGGTTTCGTGGCTCACCGCTTTTGAGTATTGCATTTGAATTCGGCATGGTCGTTTAGCGGTGTTGTTGAGCTTTGTCATTGGCCGTTCACTACAACGTCAATCCGAAGTCGGTTTTCAAAGCAAGTATTAACAAACTGCTCAAACGGACAAATAAACGCGTGGCATTTTTGGTCTGGTTGGCTATTGTGTTTACGGTATTAATTTGAAGTTAAGTGGCGGGTTTATTTGCCGCTTAGCAGGGTGTTAAGACTCGCTGTGATTTTTGGGCTAGATAGCTCTGCAATCGGCCACTTTAAGTACGTCGTACTGTGATATTTAGGCGGTTATGTGGCTTTCACTATTTGCGCTGTAAAAGCCAGTTTGGGCGTAATCCAAATTTTAGCGGCTGCCGTTTTGAAGCGCGTTTCTCGAACCGATTGTTTCTATCTGCTCTCAAACTCCCATCGTACTTGTTGAGTTAGATTATTCCGCAGTTCATTATTGAACGCGTCAGTTTTGTGGGCGGCTTTTGGCTCTGTGCATATAGGGTTTCGTGGCTCACCGCTTTTGATTGTTTTGTATTAAATCGGTCTGGTCGCTCAGCGGTGTTGTTGATTTGTGTCATTGGCCGTTCACTACAGCGTCAATCCGAAGTCGGCTTTCAAAGCAAGTCTTAACAAATTACTCAAATGGACGCTCAAACGCTTGGCACTCTCGGCTTGGAGTTTGGTATGCTTGGGTAATTCAGTGGTAGCGCCACTTAGTAAGGCGTTATGCGTCAAGGTATATTTATGAGAGCTCCATTTCAAGTGTTAGTATTTCCTTATCGAAAGTCGAATGATGGCTATGAAGTACTAATTTGTCGACGTTCTGATGATGGGGTTTGGCAGGGGGCATCTGGTGGTGGTGAATGCGGAGAATCTTCTAGTGAGGCTGCTATTCGTGAACTATTTGAGGAAACGCACCTTACTGGTGAAAATTGGCAACAATTAGATGCTATGTGCATGTTGCCAAGAGTTTATTATAAAGGTCATGAACTATGGAGTGAGCATCCATATGTAGTTCCTGAATACTCATTCTCTTTGTTGGTTAACAAAGACCCCATACTTTCACACGAACACTCAGAATTTAAATGGTGTTCAGAAAGTGAGGCAATTGGCTTGCTACAATATGATTCGAATAAAATTGCAATTTGGGAAGTTTTCCAAAGATTGAACGCATAACAAGTCGTTTAAACGGACGTGTAACAGTTGGCTCGCGCTCGTTCCTCGCACAGTTTAGCCAACTATTCCACGCCGCTTAACGAGGCGTTAGTGGTCTAAGGCTTTGAAAGGTTTTAGGGTTAAAGTTTGTTCTGCACTCGTCGCAATATTGTTTTATTGGTGTAGCTTTTTGGCGGTTCGGGGTCGCATGATATTAATGTTCCATTTAGGGCGCTTTGTTTGGCCGAGTCAAATGCCGAGTTGCTGCCTAAGTAAGTTCTACAAATATCGTGCATTGGTTCAAATAATAAAGGCTTGCACCAATAATCAGCATTCAATGGCGAAGCCGCCCACTAACAAGTTAATTAAGTGGACTTATCAACGCTGGGCACTCTCGGCTTGGAGTCTGATAGGCTCGGTAAAGTCAGTGGTTACAGCCACTTATTAAAGCGTTAACTTACATGGAGGTACATCAAAATTGAAAACTAAATTAGGTAGCTGTATTACAGTTATTTTTGATCTGGAATTTTATGTTCCTGAAAAGTCGCGAAAGGAAGTAGGTTTTTGTTATAACCCATGGGATAAAGCATCCCGAATTCTAGGTGGTGGTTTTTTAAGTATAAACGGCTTTACTGTCGACAAAACCCACGATGATGCTATTCAAAAAAAAATTAAAAGCTATTGGCTGTGGGAGCACGAAAATAACGAGCGTGTGCTCCTTGAGCGAATACTTGATGTTTTAGTTAAAGCCTCAGAAAAAGTCAGCAAAGCACACAATGGTACGAGGTCAGCTGTTTTGTGCGGTATTGGTATTTCATCTTCAGACGTGCCGATCTTGTTCGAGTTATTCAAAAGGTACAAGTTATTATCAAATCAGCAAGCCTTTGAATTACAGAATAGATTTCGAGTAATGGATTTATCTCAGATAGCAACTCCTTTGTTTAATCTAAATACAGGCTATATGTATCCTGCACCTAAAAACGGGTTAATGAATAAGTTTGTAAAAGGACTAAAATTTGAGTCTGGTTGTGGGGTTTGGGATATGTATGAAGACAATAATTACTCCCTCATTGAGAGCAGAGTAAAAAGTGAAATCTCGGCAACGTACTTGTGTTACAAGAGTATTATCGAAGAATCTCGCAGGCTTAAGTCAAAAGAGATCGAACTAAAAAAGCTGAATAAACTGTTTGAGAATGTAAGTTAACAAACAATTTAAGAGTGATTCCCCACGCTTGGCATTTTTGGTTTTGGTCAAATTTAGTGTTTACGGTGTTCAATTTTAGTGTCGTGGTCGCGTGGCTCACACCTTAATTGGGCGTTAAGACTCGCTGTGATTTTTTGGCTAGGTAGTTCTGCAATTGGCCACTTCAAGTTTGTCGTACTTTGAAATTTGGGCGGTTATGTGGCTTTTTACTCTATGCGCTGTAAAAGCCAGTTTGGGCGTAATCCAAAGTTTAGTGGCTACCGTTTTGAGGCGTGGCTCTCGAACCGATTGTTGCTATCTGCTCACAAACTCTCATCGTACTCGTTGAGTCTGGTTTTTCCGCAGTTCATTATTGAACGCGTCAGTTTTGTGGGCGGCTGTTTTGCTCAGTGCATATCAGGTTTCGTGGTTCACCGCTTGTGAGTGTTTCGTTTGAAGTTGGTCTGGTCGTTTGGCGGTGTTGTTGAGTTTTGTCATTGGCCGTTCACTACAGTGTCAATGCAAAGTCGGTTTTCAAAGCAAGTCTTAACAAACTGCTCAAACGGACAAATAAACGCGTGGCATTTTTGGTCTGGTTGGCTATTGTGTTTACGGTATTTATTTTTAATTTAAGTGGTTGGTTTATTTGCCGCTTAGCAGGGCGTTAGTTGCTCATCAAATATATTGACCATAGGTAATTTATGAAAAAGATATTTATATTTCTAGCTGTTTTGATCTCGTTCAATGTAGTGGCTGCAGAGCCAAAGTTAAGTTTTGATGTGAAATGCTACACCGGCAAAAACATGGATAAGTTCACAAGGGGGTTCAAGTTAGACGAGAACCTTAATGAAGTTGTATTTAGTGGTAGCTCGCTCCAGAAAACTCGTTATCAGTTAATGAGTAAAATAATCGATAACATGAATTATGTTTATACTTTACCGTCTGAAAAATCTGGTTATGGAACTGTTATTTACAAATCTTTGATAGTGGTTAACGGAAATCCTGGGTTGATCTATTTAGTTGACGCTGAATTTAAAGGCAATAGCTTGATAAGCGCAAATGAAAGTCAGCATTGGTGCCGCAAAGAATAAAACGCAACTAACAAGCAATTTAAGAGGGATTCTCAACGCTTGGCACTTTTGCTTCTACTTCAAATTTAGTGGCTACGGTACAATGCGTTAGGTTGGGTGGTGGCGTTGGTCACCCCTTAATTGGGCGTTAAAACTCGCTGTGATTTTTGGGCTAGATAGCTCTGTAATTGGCCACTTTAAGTATGTCGTACTTTGAAATTCATGTGGTTATGTGGCTTTTTACGATGTGCACTGTAAAAGCCAGTTTGTGCGTAATCCAAGGTTTAGCGGCAACCGTTTTGAAGCGCGTTTCTCGAACCGATGGTTTCTGTCTGCTTTCAAACTCTCATCGTACTCGTTGGGTTGGATTATTCCGCAGTTCATTATTGAACGCGTGAGTGCAGTGGGCGGCTTTTAGCTCAGTTCATATCGGGTTTCGTGGGTCACCGCTTTAGAGTATTGCGTTTGAAGTTGGTCTGGTCGTTTGGCGGTGTTTTCAATATTGTCATTGGCCGTTCACTACAGCGTAAAATGCAAAGTCGGTTTTCAAAGCAAGTCTTAACAAACTGCTCAAACGGACAAATAAACGCTTGGCACTCTCGGCTTGGAGTTTGGTATGCTTGGGTAATTCAGTGGCAGCGCCACTTAGTAAGGCGTTAAGACTCGCTGTGATTTTTTGGCTAGGTAATTCTGCAATCGGCCACTTCTAGTTTGTCGTACTTTGAAATTTGGGCGGTTATGTGGCTTTTTACTCTATGCGCTGTAAAAGCCAGTTTGGGCGTAATCCAAAGCTTAGCGGCTACCGTGTTGAGGCGTGGCTCTCGAACCGATTGTTGCTATCTGCTCACAAACTCTCATCGTACTTGTTGAGTCTGGTTTTTCCGCAGTTCATTATTGCACTAGTGAGTGTAGTGGGCGGCTTTTGGCTCTGTGCATATCGGGTTTCGTGGCTCACCGCTTTTGAGTGTTTCGTTTGAAATCGGTCTGGTCGGTTAGCGGTGTTGTTGAGTTTTGTCATCGGCCGTTCACTACAGCGTAAAATGCAAAGTCGGTTTTCAAAGCAAGTCTTAACAAACTGCTCAAACGGACAAATAAACGCGTGGCATTTTTGGTCTGGTTAGCTAAAGTGTTTACGGTATCAATTTTAAGTTAAGTGGTCGGTTTATTTGCCGCTTAGCAGAGCGTTAGTCGGCTAAGGCATTGAAAAGTTTTAAGGTTAAAGTTGGTTCAGTAACTTTCGCCATATTGTTTTACTGGCAACGTTTTTTGGCGCTACTGGATCGCATGATGTTGATATTCAATTAAGGGCGCTACGTTTGGCCTAGTCAAATGACGAGTTTTTACCTAAGTAAGTTCTACAAATGTCGAGCCTGGTTTTTATATCAAAGGCTTGCGTCAATAGTCAGTATTCAATGGCAAAGCCACCGACTAACAAATTACTCAAGTGGACTGTCAAACGCTGGGCACTCTCGGCTTGAAGTCTGTTGTGCTCGGAAAAGTCTGTGGTAACAGCCACTTAGTAAAGCGTTATAACTTCAGGAGAGTTCAGTGAAATTTATAGGCTTAGTCCAACATGAAGTGTTTATAAAAAAGCAAATTTGGCTGTATTCTACATTTTCTGCTGTATCTATGGCTTTCTTTTTAGCTATGTTAAGTGCTGGTGCCGAAAGTGATAATTCAACACCACTAAAGCTTGCAACGTTAGCGTTTTCGTTAAGCCTCACTATTAACTCGTTGCTTTCTTTTATAATCGTCGGCTTTGATGATGAAACTGAGACCTTACATGCTTTGTTCAAAGTTGATCTGTTTTCATTCGTCATTTTCTCTGCATTTTTATCTTTTGTAGTCGCAGTTTTGTTTCTAATAGCTCATTTTTCTATCTCTTATTCGATAATATCTTTATTCGTAGGTGGGTTCATATTTGGTCGAGTAAGCCAAGCGTTTGACAATCTGTCACCAAAAGAAAATGGTGATATGAAATTATAACAAATTACTAAAGTGGACTTATCAACGCTCGGCACTTTCGGCTTGAAGTCTGATATGCTCGGTAAAGTTAGTGGTAACAGCCACTTAGTAAATCGTTAGGTTCTTTGAGCCACCCCGTAAATACAGGGTGGTTCATTAAAGACTAGACAGTTGCACCGAGGTGGTGTTCAATTCTATCAACCACGTTAGCATCCTCTAACAGATCAAATTTTCGAGCGAAAAGATTAGGGCTCGATATTAAGTTGGAAATATCGGCTATTGTAAACGTCCTTGGTCTTAGCTTTATGTCTCCATCTGGTACCCAATCGATAAAACGCAAATCATCTTGAACTATTTCACCATGACAATCGTTATTCATCATAACCGTTTGGAAAAATCCCTCATCAGCAATAAAAGTATTTTTATAAAATTCTTTATAGGGCTGAGATGCATCCGTATTACAGACAAAATCACAGAACTGTCGCGACACAATCATCCATTGAGTGCCAATAAACGGTGTTATTCCTGACATGAATTTTCTGGCTATTTTAGGTCGGTAAATATGTTCTTTATATTCAAAACACATATTTTCTATGCGATTCATCGTTTCGGGCCTAGCTTCATTTTGGTCTAGTGCTCGAATGAATTCCTTGTGTGGATTATTTGACAAAAAGTCATGAATATATGGCTGAGTTTTCAATGGAAAATCTTGTCCACTTAGGTTTATAAAATGAGTCCAGCTTTTATTCATATTTAATAACTTAGCCATACCCCGAAGTTCAATATTAACTAGGCTATATCCACCCCATAACGCATTTTCTGATTCAAGAATTTCGGCATTTTTGTAATCATCTATAAACAAAGATATTTCATCTAAAATTTCTTTGCCAGAAGTTTTGTCAACATGGATAACGTAGTGATTATTTGGATGGTATATGGCATGAAATAGCCGTTTAAATTGATCTGGATAGCGGTGAACGAGAATAAGATAAGCAATCATTAGATCATTCCTTGAGAAATCTGGAATATTTATTTTCACGCTCCAGTTGTCTCAGTTAGGGAATGTATGTTCTGAGTGGTAAGGCGTGTTCTTATCCTTATACTATATGGAGGCTCTGTCTTGATTAATCAACAGCAATAAAATATAAACCTAACAAACAATTTAAGAGGGATTCCCAACGCTTGGTATTTGGGGTCTACTTCAAATTAAGTGTCTATGGCACAATACCTTAGGTTTGGGTGGTAGCGTTGCTCACCCCTTAATTGGGCGTTAAGACTCGCTGTAATTTTTTGGCTAGGTAACTCTGGAATCGGCCACTTTAAGTTTGTCGTACTGCGAAATTTAGGCGGTTATGTGGCTCTCAGAATGTGCGCTGTAAATGCCAGTTTGGGCGTAATCCAAAGTTTAGCGGCTACCGTTTTGAAGCGCGTTTCTCGAACCGATGTTTTCTGTCTGCTCATAAACTCTCATCGTACTCGTGGGGGCTCGTTTTTCCGCAGTTCATTATTGAACGCGTCAGTTTTGTGGGCGGCTTTGAGCTCTGTGCATATCGGGTTTCGTGGCTCACCGCTTATGAGTGCTGCGTTTGAAATCGGTGTTATCGTTTAGCGGTGTTGTTGAGCTTTGTCATCGGCCGTTCACTACAGCGTCAATGCAAAGTCGGTTTTCAAAGCAAGTCTTAACAAACTGCTCAAACGGACAAATAAACGCGTGGCATTTTTGGTCTGATTCGCTAAGGTGTTTACGGTGCAAATTTTAAGTTAAGCGGTGGGTTTATTTGCCGCTTAGCAGGGCGTTAAATGGCCTCGAATTCAAAAGTTATCGTAATAATGTTGTGCGTTTTTTAAAAAAAGTTACTAATTGCTTTATATTAAGCTTGTAAGCAATGATGCTTATCTTATTAAAAGGAATTACTCAATGGCTGTTACATTAATTAGCGATACTACGAAAACCTTTTTTACTTCTTCTAGTATGGCTTATGAAAAGCTTAAGAATGACAAAGAGGCACTTGTGCGACACGCTTTGAACAGTGTTGTAAAGCATGGTACTCAGAAGGAGAAGGGGCCTAAAATTATTCACATGTGCCGGCAGTCTGACGTGCGCGTTTATACTACAAAAGAAACTCGAGCTCAGGACATTGCGAATCTAGTTGCAGAAGGCTATTCAAAGCTCACCACTCGTTAGTTTATTAAAAACTTGAGCAAGGAGAAGAGCCATTTAACAATCAATTTAAATGGGATTCACAACGCTTGGCATTTTTGCTTCTACTTCAAATTTAGTGTTTATGGCACAATGCTTTAGGTAGGGTGGTAGCGTTGTTCACCCCTTAATTGGGCGTTATGTGAATGGAGGTACAATGCGATTATTTCATTTAACTTTAGCTTGGTTGTTATTAGGTTTGTCACTTAATGTAATTGCGCAGCCTAAGGTTGTAAACGAAGTCGAGAGTGAAGCACCCAGTCAAATATCTATTTGGGCGCAACACGTACATGACACCATTCAAAACAACTTGGTGCTTGAAGATAATTTCAAAGGGCAACAAGTTAGATATCAAGTAAGTATCGATATATTGGGTAATGTTACTAAAACTAAAATATTGAGCAGTACAGGGAATGCTCAGTTAGAAAAGAGTGTTAAAGTGGCGATTTTGTTGGCGGCTCCTTTTGACTTGTCATTTATAGGTGAAGATGAATTTGTTCAAATCCAAACGTTCAACATCACTATTGCCCCTGAATAATTCACATAACAAAGCGTTTAAGACGGATTCCCAACGCTTGGCATTTTTGGTTTGATTCAGCTTTAGTGTTTACGGCACAATGGTTTAGGTGTGGTGGTCTGCGTTGCTCACCACTTAACGCGGCGTTAGGCATCAAAGTTACGAGGAAAAATATGTCAGATTTAGATAATACCATTCAAGATGGTTTCAATATAGAAACTACTAAAGATAAAGAGCTTGGTATTGCGTTTAGCTCATTGAAAATAGCTTTAAAATCGTACTTTTCTACGTATCAGTGTTTTAAAGGCAATTTAACAGTGCTGTCTCAGGGTAACCTTGAACAAGAGCAAATCGACTACCATCACCATGATACTTATTGTGAGCTTTGTACTGAAACTCTTATTCACTTTCAGCACTTCTTTGAACTTGCATGTAAGAAAATACTAAAAGATGAGCATCCATTATTAGCAGACGTGGCATTAACTAAGCCAGTGGTCCTATATAAATTGTTAAACAGTCAGCAATTATCTGAACAAGAGACGAACAGTTTGCGATCAATTGAGTTTAGTGAAGCTATATCTAGACTTGATGATTTGATAAAAAGTGGACAGTTCCCAAACTCAACAAGTTTGCAGTTTATTCGAGATCATAAAAATACATTAATTAAGATTAATGCGTTAAGAAATCGACTTTGGCATCGCGGTGTATATGTCTTACGTTACCCATCATTAGACAAGCTCATATGTAAATATGTCTTACCATTACTGCATAGTTTTCTAAATTTGCCTGCTTTCAAAGGTCAAGAGTTGCTGTGGAAGTATAAACCCCTCGAGTGTGGTGTGGATCCGTTGTCTGAACTGATCGCTGTCTATAGTTCAGAAGCTATAGATTTAAAAAAAGTGGCATTTATTAAGGAGATTGGTCGTGCTGCTTACAACAACCCATTAATGAAGTTAAAAATGACGTCCCAAAAGGTGCTTAAGGGGTTCGCTGACATTTATGATAATAAGCACATCCAACGAGCGATACGAATTTCAGAAACAGAAGCAAGGCAAGAATATGCATCTATTCTGAATTGTCCTGTTTGTGGTGTTAAATCATTAGTGCTATATACCGAATCAGAGATGGAGTATGACGAAGAAGAGATGCTTTCTAATGGGTACACATACACTGATCGTGTGATTTGTGAGTGTTGTCAATTATCATTACGTAGTGATTTTGAAAATGCCACACAATATGGTTTAAAAAATATCGAAGACTTTTGGATATATAAAAGAGTTTAAGTAGTGAAAAATGCCTAACAAGCAATTTAAGAGGGATTCACAACGCTCGGCATTTTTGCTTCTACTTCAAATTTAGTGTTTATGGCACAATGCTTTAGGTTTAGGTGGCAGCGTTGTTCACCCCTTAATTAGGCGTTATGTGCCATACGGTATGAACCAACAGTATTGAGTATAGGTGCCATGTTTATTACTAGACTGTACATGTTATTAAGCCCCTTTAAGGTGGCAAAATACAGAAAGTTATTTATTAACAATTATATAGGTGATTTTCATTATGATACTTTTGATCGCGCACCCATACGTATGGATTTGCTAGAAAAAATCGTATCGATAGCCTACAGCATATTTATTGATCACTATAGAGGTCGTAATTTTCAGGAAGAGCTATTGTTCAATGAAATAGAAGTTCATGAGTTTAATTCTTCAAAGCGATTTAAACACGATTTTAGAGAAGATGAGATCTTAAAGAATAAACTAAAAGAAAACCTTTCTAAACTCAAGGAAGAACACCTTGTTTCAGATGAGAAAATGAATAAATTGCTTGTTGCGATTTGGGCTGGTTTCTTGAAGTATAGAATAGTTGGTGTTTATACAGAGCTTATTTATCATGATTCAATAAAAGTAACTTGGTCAAAATCTGTTACTTTTGAAACAAATAAGAAAGAAAATGAAATTAGCGATATCTGGTAACCTCAATCCAAGGCACATAACAAACTGCTCAAACGGACAAATAAACGCGTGGCATTTTTGGTCTGGTTGGCTAAAGTGTTTACGGTATTAGTTTTTAAGTTAAGTGGTTGTTTATTTGCCGCTTAGCAGGGCGTTAAGCTTACAAAAATATTATGGTGAAAAATGAAATATCCAGGTCAACCGGCAGACGCTCCTAGTTGGTATAGAGATCGTGGTCAATCCCACATTGAAGCTGAATTTAGTAAAGAACTAAATGAGCTTGCTGATTTAATTGAAAGTGAGCAATGGTTTGGCGACAAAGCAAAGCATGCAAGATATAGGGTGGATTTCATTCTTAGAGATGCTCGTTTGATTATTGAGTTGGATGGGCACGCATATCACTCTTCTCCAGAGCAATTAGAAAAAGACGCAATAAGGCAACGATATTTAACAAGGTCAGGTTATACGGTTATTCGTTTCACGGGACGTGAGATCAATAGAGACGCGAAAGGCTGTGTCGATGAAGTTAGAACAATATACCGTGAAAGAATGCAACGAGAGCCAGTTAAGTATCGAGCAATGTATATCGATTATAGGTTTTTCTACCAAGAACGCATGAAAGCCATTAACTTTTTCAGAAAAATCAATCCCGAGAAAACATTGACATTACCATCAATTGATCAAGTGATTCCTCATGCCATCGAGTGGTTGTATGAAAAGTCCTTTATTACTGCTTTTATATTCCATCTCCCTGAAGATGGATATGAAATTGAGCATTTAAATGGTTTAACTCTTGATTATGAAAAGGGCGAAGTGAGAATAAATACGATCTCCGAGGAGTGGTATAGTCTTGAACTCGGAGAACATATGCTTAGGTTCGCTCATTTGTTCGATGAGTTTCTTGTTATCGCTGATGATCCTGTTTATGTATCGCCATTATTGAGTGTGCTCCCTAATGAAATGAGCGTAGACAAACTTGGAGATATAGAATTTAGTTATATTGGAAATGGTAAGTTACTTCGACGAGGTAATAACGAAACATCGTATATTGGTTCTGATCTAGTTAGAGTTAAGTGGCAAAATGTTTGGTATGTCCTTGGAGCCGCTATGGGGTTGAGCATATACGAAATGTAAGCTTAACAAACTGTTTAAGAGTGATTCGCAACGCGTGGCATTTTTACTATGCGTTGCGTCTAGTGTTTAAGGTGGTATGCGGTGGCTTTGGTATTGCGTTGCTCACACCTTAACAGGGCGTTATACAAATAAAAGGAGGTAATCCGATGCGGCTTTATGTAAAAGATCGTCAAACAGGGAAGAAAACATACCTTCAGAATACGGCTAATTCTCGGAAAGAACTAGCTCAAAGGTTAGGCTCTAATCGCCTAAAGGTAAATGATAAGGTCTATTCTGTTAATTCGGTTACGGCGGAGTCTGACAATAAGACAGCTCCAGCCATGGCTATTGGTGGAGTTATTGGAGTCATGGGTGGTGTTCCAGGAGTATTACTTGGCGGGCTAATTGGCGGTTTGCTTGGGAAAAGTAACGATGATGAAGATACTAAAAAGGTAAACGAATTTAATAGGAGTCATAATGTTTCCTAAATTCAACCTTCGACTAGTCGGTGTCCTCATCACCTTAGTCATAATAGCTGTTACCTATATAACTGATCAGAAATATTATAATGAGACGATACGCTCAGTCTTGGA
Source organism: Vibrio sp. YMD68 (assembly GCF_029958905.1). NCBI lineage: Bacteria > Pseudomonadati > Pseudomonadota > Gammaproteobacteria > Vibrionales > Vibrionaceae > Vibrio > Vibrio sp. YMD68. Next base: position 943,016 of record NZ_CP124613.1, read on the forward strand.
ATGGAAGCATTTGAATATAAGTATTTGGTTTGGTTGCTTCATCTGTTTTGTATTGCATTATCTGTCAGCTAAGAGCTCAAATTCCGAATATGCAGGGCTTATATACAAGCAGTTTGGTATTTTTGCTGATTCAGCTTTTGCTGCAATCACTTATGGTTTGGCGATGACAACATCCGCGTCAATTTTAAAAGGTGTTTACGTTCAACAGTTTTTCGGCGATGTTGTGTATTTCAACCATTTTGAATCCCTAGACATTTATTCAATGTTAGTTGTATGTTTATTTTTATTAGGTTATTCATTTTGGTCATGCACTCGTGCTGCTTGGGAGGCAATTATTTTTAGTAGCGCAGAAAAAGCTGAGGCAGTGTACGACTAATTATTTGTATAACAAGGCGTTTAAGACGGATTCCCAACGCTCGGCATTTTCAGTTTGATTCAGCTTAGGTGATTACGGCACAATGGGTTAGTGTGGTGGTCTGCGTTGCTCACCACTTAACGCGGCGTTAGTCGTTTAATGCTTTGAAAGGTTTTAAGGTTAAAGTTGGTTCAGTAACTTTCGCCGTATTGTTTTACTGGCAACGTTTTTGGGCGCTACTGGATCGCATGATGTTAATGTTCAATTTAGGGTGCTTCGTTTGGCCGAGTAAAATGCAAAGCCTTGCACTATGTAGGTTCTACAAATATCGTGCACTGGTTTTAGTAACGAGAGCTTGTGCTAATAATCAGCATTCAATGGCAAAGCCACCGACTAACAAGTTAATCAAGTGGACTTATCAACGCTGGGCACTCTCGGCTTGGAGTCTGATAGGCTCGGTAAAGTCAGTGGTTACAGCCACTTATTAAAGCGTTAAGACTCGCTGTGATTTTTTGGCTAGATAGTTCTGTAATCGGCCACTTTAAGTATGTCTTACTTTGAAATTTGGGCGGTTATGCGGCTTTCACTATTTGCGCTGTAAAAGCCAGTTTGGGCGTAATCCAAAGTTTAGCGGTTACCGTTTTGAAGCGCGTTTCTCGAACCGATGGTTTCTATCTGCTCACAAACTCTCATCGTACTCGTAGAGTTAGATTTCCCCGCAGTTCATTATTGAACGCGTGAATTCAGTGGGCGGCTTGTTGTCTCTGTGCATATCGGGTTTTGTGGGTCACCGCTTGTGAGTGTTTCGTTTGAAATCGGTATGGTCGTTTAGCGGTGTTGTTGAGTTGTGTCATTGGCCGTTGACTACAGTGCTAATCCGAAGTCGGCTTTCAAAGCAAGTCTTAACAAATTACTCAAGTGGACGCTCAAACGCTTGGCACTCTCGGCCTGGAGTTTGGTATGCTTGGTGAATTCAGTGGCAGCGCCACTTAGTAAGGCGTTAAGACTCGCTGTGATTTTTTGGCTAGATATTTCTGCAATCGGCCACTTTAAGTATGTCGTACTGTGAAATTTAGGCGGTTATGTGGCTTTCACTATTTGCGCTGTAAAAGCCAGTTTGGGCGTAATCCAAAGTTTAGCAGCAACCGTCTAAAATGTAGCTCTCGAACCGTTGTTTCTATCTGCTCACAAACTCTCATCGTACTCGTTGAGGCTAGTTTTTCCGCAGTTCATAATTGAACGCGTTAATTCAGTGGGCGGCTTGTTATCTAAGTGCATATCGGGTTTCGTGGGTCACCGCCCTTGAGTGTTTCGTTTGAAGTCGCTATGGTCGTTTAGCGGTGATTTCAGCTTTATCATTGGCCGTTCACTACAGTTTCAATGCAAAGTCGGTTTTCAAAGCAAGTCTTAACAAACTGCTCAAACGGACAAATAAACGCGTGGCATTTTTGGTTTGGTTGGCTATTGTGTTTACGGTATCAATTTTAAGTTCAGTGGCGAGTTTATTTGCCGCTTAGCAGGGCGTTATGTTTACTTGTATTTAAAGGGCTTAAAGGGCTTAAAGGTCTTAGGCTCTAGTTCTTTGTCCCTCCGGCAGTCCGTCCCTAGTAGACTCAGCAAATCCGCATTGTCGGCTTAAATTCTTGAACCTCTCAGGCCGTAAAATATGCCAATGTTCGTGGGTTGCTTCATTGGGCAGGGAAGTGGAATTAGTCGTGTCAGGTTGGTCGCCTTTGGCGGTCAAATTGGTTTAAACCTTGTGGTTTGGTTCAGAAAACTGGTCTGAAACAGCAGTTCTTTCTCAAGTAAATCATGTATTTGTGGTAAAACATAACAAGCAATTTAAGAGGGATTCACAACGCTCGGCATTTTTGCTTCTACTTCAAATTTAGTGTTTATGGCACAATGCCTTAGGTTGGTGGGAGGCGTTGTTCACCCCTTAATTGGGCGTTATGTTTACTTGTATTTCAAAGGCTTAAATGTCTTAGGCTCTAGTTCTTTGTCCCTCAGGCAATTCGTCCCTAGTAGACTCAGCAAATCAGTGTTGTCGGCCTAAATTCTTGAATCCCTCAGCCCGTAAAACATGCCAATGTTCGTGGGTTGCTTCATTGTCAGGTCGTGGCGCTTGGCTTCTTGTTTAATTGGCTCAAAGTCGCTTCTAAGTTCTAAGCCAATTAGCATTTCAGCTTGGCAGTTGCCTCAGCAATTCAGCATTGTTTTACGCTTTGGTTGGAAAGATAGGGTGTTTGCTGAAGCTAAGTCGGGTTGCCTCATTGGAAAGGGAAGTGGAAATACACGTTTTAGGTTGGTCGCCTTTGGCGGCCAAGTTGGTTCTGACCTTGTGGTTGGGTTCAGAAAATTGATATGAAATCGCAGTTCTTTCTCAATAAAGTCAGTAACTTGTGGTAAAACATAACAAACAATTCAACAGTGATTCGCAACGCTTGGCGCTCTCACTTCGGGTTGAGCTAAGTGTTTACGGCGCAGTATTCAAGTTCAGTGTATGCGCTGCTCACACGTTAATTGGGCGTTATACCGCAATCAGTCATCTAACCTTTTCATGGCTTTAAGGTAAACATCGCTACGTTCGCGTTTTCCAACTGCTAGGACGGTTACGATAATTACATCGTCTTCAACCTTGTAGACGAGACGGTAGCCCGATTGACGCAACTTAATTTTATACATGTTGTCAGCTCCAGAAAGTTTTGAAGCCGGAACATGTGGGTTATCTAAGCGCTCGATCAGCTTTTTCTTAAATTGTTGTTGCAGAGTAGAACCAAGCTTTTTCCACTCTTTGAGGGCGCTCTTTTTAAAGTCGAGTTTATAGGTCATCAATATTTACCGAAATGCTCTCTTCAGATTCACGCTCTTTAGCGATAGCTAGTAGTTCAAGATCTTCGAGTCTGTCCATCATCATTTCGTAAGCTTCGGCAGGTACGCAATAAAATGCTGGTTCATTTCGGTTTAATACAGCAACAGGTTCGCCGTAAGCGCTAGTTGCAACTTTCATAGGGTTAGCTTTCAACTCAGTAATGCTTGCAGCAACATCGGCCAAAATTCTAGTGGTCATATAATCGGTCTCTTAAGTGGTCTTTATGTTGGTCATTTTAGCCTCAATCAAGCGGTATAACAATCAATTTAAGAGGGATTCACAACGCTTGGCATTTTTTGCTTCTACTTCAAATTTGGTGTTTATGGCACAATGTTTAGGTTGGGTGGAGGCGTTGTTCACCCCTTAATTGGGCGTTATGTTTACCTGAAATTCAAAGGCTTAAAGTTCTTAGGCTCTGGTTCTTTGCCCCTTTAGCAATTCGTCCCTAGTAGACTCAGCAAATCCGCATTGTCGGCCTAAGTTCTTGAATAGCTCAGGCCGTAAAACATGCCAATATTCGTGGGTTGCTTCATTGTCAGGTCGTGGCGGTCGGCTTCTTGTTTAACTGGCTCAAAGTCGCTTTTGGATTCTTAACCAATCAGCATTTCGGCTTGGCAGTTGCCTCGGCAATTTGCCATTGTCTTGCGCTTTGGTTGGAAAGAAAGGGCGCTTGTTGTTACTCGGTCGGGTTGCCTCATTGGGCAGGGAAGAGGAATTACTTGTTTCAGGTTGGTCGCCTTTGGCGGTCAAGTTGGTTTAAACCTTGTGGTTTGGTTCAGAAAATTGGTCTGAAACAGCAGTTCTTTCTCAAGTAATTCAATCGTTTGTGGTAAAACATAACAAGCAATTTAAGAGGGATTCACAACGCTCGGCACTTTTGCTTCTACTTCAGTTTTAGTGTTTATGGCACAATGCTTTAGGTTTTGATGTAAGCGTTGTTCACCCCTTAATTGGGCGTTAGTTTACCAATCAAGATCATCACCCTAGTTTTTATTTTGGGTGATGTCTTCGCTACAAGTGGTTTTGTGGGAGTTGTAATTGACCAAGTACAGCCACAACTAAAATAAAACCGTCTTCTTTTGTAAAGTAAGCTGTGTGTTTTCCTACCGGAAAATAGAAACCGCTTGGATAAATTTCATCGCAACTGCGACCTACGGCTGGATTGTCGGCAAGCATTTGAAACCCAGTTAGCAATGTATCTTTATAGTTGTTCCACTGCATTTCAGAAAAGTTGTTGACGGTATAGCTTTTAATTTTTCGTAAATGAGCCTGAGCCAATTTACTTAGTTTGTATTTATTCTTTTGCATAGTGGGTTACAAGGCGCTTAGGAAATCTTCACCATCAACTACATTGCCTTGTGCTAAGTCTTGTTTAGCTGACTCGAAACAATGTTTAAGATAATCAGTTTTCATTGCCTCTAGTTCTTCATAGTCTTTGATAGACATTACCACTACGGCATCTTTACTGTTTTTGCTAATCTTTACTGGCTCACGTTGGGCGCTTAGAAGCAGCTCACCAAAGTTACGCTTTGCATCATTTGCTGTTAGTGTGTGCATACTCAATCTCCAAATTTGGAATTACAGTAAGATTATAGTTTGTCGCACAAAATGGTCAATATAATTAAATCGTGTGATTTGTGCGAAAGGTAAACTAACAAGCAATTCAAGCTGATTCGCAACGCTCGGCATTTTTGGTTTCAGTTGGTTTAGTGATTAAGGTGAAGTGTTCGGGTAAGGTGGTAACGTTGCTCACAACTTAATTGGGCGTTATGTTGCAATGAGCTTTCGATATGCTCTAATGTTACCTAAATCGTTATTGTTCCGAGAGAAATCGAATCATGTATCAACTGCGCTGCACTAAGAAATCACAAGACTTGCTGGGTCTTAGACCCCAAGACCTGTCAGATGTTGAAAGCGAACATCATATTCTCGGTAATTGGTATATACATACATTTACTCAAGAGCGTCGAAAATGTCTCTTTTTCATGGAAGAGAAAACTCTAATGTCTTTTGTGCTTATCGGTTTCAAAAAGTCAGAATTCAAGCATTTTAATGAAGCTTTCAAAAGTGGGTTGTTGACCTTACTAGAGCTTGAAAATGCTCCAAATGAGATTCTTTCTTCGTTTGAAAATGCAGAGCCGAATATTAGCTTTACCAAAACTGACAGTCGAAAGTTACTTGGTCACGTTAACGATAAAATGTCGTTGTACCAAGATTTCATATATTCAGATGGCGGCTTTGAGCATTGTGATCTAGCGCAGATCACCGCAAAAATTAATAGAATGCCTCAAAAAGAGTTGGGTTGGGCATTATCAATAGATGCCTTCAATGAGCTCTTCAACTAGCAACATAACAAACTGTTCAAGAGTGATTCGCAACGCGTGGCACTTTTACTATGCGTTGCGTTTAGTGTTTAAGGTTGTATACGGAAGCATCGGTATTGCGTTGCTCACACCTTAACAGGGCGTTAAGTGCCTTGGTGGCAAAATCAACTTCAGTTGGCTAGAGAAGTAATAATGAGATTAACAAATGATGCGGTTGAATTCGCAAAAACACATATAACGAAGTTTTATGATTCCGACTTTTTCCCTAAGCCATTTGAGTACTTGGCATTATGGGATAATTGGAATGACGTAAAGACTTACTTAACCACAACCGATTTAGACAATATCTTAATGGAAGATCCAACGATATTGTGTTCACCTAAACCAAGTGGCACATTTCGAATTGTTCACCAAATTGACCCAATTTCATCCATAGTTTATACCGCTCTGACATATATGATTGCGGAAAAAATCGAACAAAATAGGTTTGAATTATCAGAGCAAGTAGCATGTTCATATCGTGTGTCTATTGATAGGAATACAGGAACATTTTTCGATAATGGTACTGGTTATGGGGACTTCCTTGAAAAATGTTCTGAGCTTAATGATACGTATGAGCATGTGTTAATTACTGATATAAGTGACTTCTACAACCAAGTTTATGTACATAGATTGAGGAATGCTATCAGTGCCCTAGATACTGGGTTTGAACCTGTCGCAAAGAGCATAGAGGAGTTTCTGTTAGCCATTAACGGATCTCCAACTAAAGGTATACCTGTGGGTCCAGCCTCAAGTATTATTATGGCGGAGGCTCTAATGATCGATGTGGATGAATTCATTTCGAATAGTGGTTTTAAACACACTCGATATGTTGATGATTTTAGGATTTTCGCTAATTCTAAAAGTGAGTTGGTCAACTTTTTAGACAAGTTAACTAAGTATCTATTTGAAAATCATAGATTAAATCTATCTTCTTCGAAGACAGAAATTATCTCTAAGGCTAACTTTGTTGATAATTACTTGGAGAGTCCAGAGAATGTTGAGAAGTCACATATACACCAAACTTTAACGGAGATTATGGAGCCTCAAGGGGTGTATCAGGCGTATGAAGAAGAACCTGAATTACCGTCTGAAACAGAAATTAGACCAACAGTTATGTTTTCTATGTGCCAAAAGTTACTTGCTTTGGAAAAGCTAGATCTTGGGGTTGCTAGACATATACTAAGACAGTGTAGAAAATATAGGATTCGCTCTGTATCAAAATTCATTACTGAGAACTTTGAGTATTTTTGTCCTGTAATCAATGATGTTGTTTTATATCTAGATAAAGTCACAAATCCTAGATTTATTGAATTGAATGTTAGTAAGTTTGAGGATCTAGTTCAAGGCAATAGCTATGCACATTTACCTTTTGTTCGTCTTTGGTTAGCGGAGTATTTTCGAAGAAATACGAATTTTTTAAAGTCACCAGTTATTGCTGATTATGTTGCAGGATCCTTACATCATGAAGCTTATGCTGATCATATAATTGAGTCATCTAATCTATCTGAATTTAGACACATTAAGGCTAGCCTTAATGAAGTTAGTGACCGAAAAAGAAGAGCGATTTTTAAAGCATCCCTTGTAACAGCAAAAGATGACCGTGACGCTTGGTTAAACTCAATAAGTCGTAGGTACAGCACAAACATTATTGATGTTAGCGTTATCAAATGGGTTAAAGCTAAGAGCAATAGTTGAGACGGCACTTAACAAAGCATTTAAGAGTGATTCGCAACGCTTGGCAGTTTCGCTTCGCTCAAGTATAGCCAAGCGTCGCTCACACCTTAATGCGGCGTTAGTTTTACATACAAAATTTAGAATCAATATGTTAGATAAAATTTATAAATACATGCCTTTGCGCAAGCAGTTTTTCGAAAATTTCTTAATTCGAGGCTCTCAGAAGTATGCCTTAAATGATCCTTTTGAATTGAATCCCAGCAGTAAAAAGAGTAACAAATCACTCTCCGACAGTGCTTATTTTGACTATGCGGTTATATCTTTATCAGAAACTAATAATAATCTATTAATGTGGGCTCATTATGCAGATCAGCATAAGGGTGTTGTCATTGAACTAGATACAAATCATGAACTTTTTGAAAGTTATACACCATACCCAATCCTTCGATTTGATGAAGAATTAGATGCTGAAGTACTAGATGAAGTTGAAAACAGCAAGAGAGAATCTATAAAAGCAGGACAAATTCAAAGGGTAAGGTATAACTCTCGAAGACCTAAGCTAGATCGATTTGAAACAATCAGAGAGCACTTTCTAGTTAAGAGCGATGAATGGATATATGAAAAAGAGCACCGAATCATATTGCCACTCGTTACTGCAGACAGAGTAATAGTACACGATAAATATTTAAGTGAGATTGAAGAGTATTCATATTCTCCTGAAGTCCTAGAAACACAGAAACTTGGTGGGGGTATGAATATGGTCAACATTAAGGAGCCACTAATGGCTGAAGGGAATTATTTGCTCCGTTATGGAGCTGAGTATGTTGACCAAGATGATTTAGTGAAAGGTTTTGTAGACAATACAATTAATGCTTATCTTCGGAGCATATCTGAAGACCCTAGCACAATATTTCTATACCGAGTTGATCCAAAAGCTATTAAGTCTGTGTGTTTTGGATGCAGGGTAGATCAAAGAGAAAAAAGTGAGTTGGTCGAAATCATCCGTAGTAACAAAAAATTGAAGCATGTAAAAATTTATCAAGCTAACGTCAGCTCAGAAAGGTTTGAGCTTGAGATAAAGAAAAACTAACAATCTGTTTAAGAGTGATTCGCAACGCTTGGCAGTTTCGCTTCGCTCAAGTATAGCCAAGCGCCGCTCACACCTTAATGCGGCGTTAAGACTCGCTGTGATTTTTTGGCTAGGTAGTTCTGCAATCGGCCACTTTAAGTTTGTCGTACTGCGAAGTTTAGGCGGTTATGTGGCTCTAAGAATGTGCGCTGTAAAAGCCAGTTTGGGCGTAATCCAAAGTTTGGTGGCAACCGTTTTGAAGCGCGTTTCTCAAACCAATTGTTTCTATCTGCTCACAAACTCTCATCGTACTCGTTGAGTTGGATTTTTCCGCAGTTCATTATTGAACGCGTGAATTCAGTGGGCGGCTTGTTGTCTCAGTGCATATCGGGTTTCGTGGGGCACCGCTTGTGAGTATTACGTTTTAAATCGGTCTGGTCGTTTTGCGGTGTTTTCAATATTGTCATTGGCCGTTCACTACATCGTCAATCCGAAGTCGGTTTTCAAAGCAAGTCTTAACAAACTGCTCAAACGGACAAATAAACGCGTGGCATTTTTGGTCTGGTTGGCTAAAGTGTTTACGGTGCACATTTTAAGTTAAGTGGTGGGTTTATTTGCCGCTTAGCAGGGCGTTAGCTGGCTTACGTGGCCTCCTTTTTGGTTGTTGTGAGTTTGCTTGTATTTGGCAGTTCACTTTTCTATCTCGGGGTTTTACCTTGGGGGTTAAAGTGATTTTGAAGGTTATTCGTTTTTGCGTGTAACCTGGAATTTGTACTCGATTTAGAATAAGTGTTTAGCTTCACATTCATTGAGCAAATTTCCAAAAAATTGTAGTTTAGTAATCTGATGAAGGTTACTTTAAGCCGTGCTAACAAGGCACTTAAACGGAACAAAAACAGTTGGTTACGTTTCGCTTCGCTACACATTATAACCAACAATTTTTGTCCGCTTAGTGCGGCGTTATATGCCCGAGTACCCCACGTTTAGTAGACACTTTACTAAGTTAGATCTAGGGTCTAATTGAGAGGTGATTTATGACTAAACATCGTAATCCAGCGTACACCGAAGAGTTCCGCAAAGAAGCAGTCCGTCTTGCCAGTCTTCCTGGCCGAACAGCAGTTTCCGTTGCCAAGGAGTTGGGCATCAGTGCTCAGCAGATCCGGAACTGGAAGCGTCAGTTCACACGCCTATCTGATAAACAGTTTAACACCTTAGACGGTGTCGATTATTCGAAGAAAGAGTCCGAAGAGCTTCGAGCGCTAAGGCGCGAGAACAAGCGACTCAAAGATGAAATGGAATTCCTAAAAAAGGTATCGGCGTACTTCGCGAAGCAGCAAGAGTGAAGTACGAGTTCATTGAAAGCTATGCCGGTGAGTATTCCATTAACTTAATGTGCCGCACCTTAGAAATGAGTCGGGGCGGCTATTATAAGTGGAGCCATCATACGCCGAGTGAGCGTTCAAAGCGGCGAGAGCGCTTTGAACAGCTCGTCATGTGTACCTTTGCCCAATATCGGGCACGCTACGGTTCAGTGCGAATAGCAGAAGAGCTAAACGAAGCTGGCTATGCCTGCTGCGTGAATTATGTGGCTGATATCATGAGGCAAAAAGGTATCAGGGCACGTAATGGTAAAGGGTTTAAATACAGCAAGGATGTGGCTGCTATGACGAATGTTGCCGACAATTTACTGCGAAGAGACTTTGAGTCTGAGACGCCAAATCAGAAGTGGGTTACGGACATCACGTATATCTGGGTGAAGAGCCGTTGGCTCTTCTTGGCGACAGTGATGGACCTGCATTCAAGGCGCATCGTGGGTTGGTCGCTAGGGGCAACTATGACCGTCGAGCTCATCACCAATGCGCTAAAAATGGCGTTTGAGTCACGTAAGCCGCCTAAGGGCGTCATTATCCACTCAGACCGTGGTGTACAATACAGAGCATATAAATATCAAGACTTCATGCGCAAGCATGGAGGTGTGCCGAGCATGAGTCGACAGGGTAACTGTTGGGATAATGCGGTGATGGAGTCGTTCTACAGTCGACTGAAAGTCGAACTGATATACGCAGAGGACTACCAAACTGTCGAAGAAGCCCGAATGGGCATCTTCGAATACATCGAGGTATTTTACAATCGCAGAAGAAGACACTCAGCGTTGGGGCATGTCAGCCCAGCTGAGTACGAAAGTATGTAGTTATGTACTGTCTACTTTTTGTGGGGTACACCAGCTCTAGGAGGGAATTGTGATCAATTTGCTGAAGAATATAATCCTAATTAACCTTGCTGCGGCATTGGTAGTCGTAGTGCTATCACAATTTTTTTCTTTGTTTGCTACGACAGAACTCGTTGATTTCCTTTTCTTTGTTGTCATCGTTATTTGGATTCTGGCGAAGCTAATGTGGGAAGGCGGAGTTCATAGTAAAACAACGCGTCTTGATGACCCTCGTACTGATAAAGTGTACAAAATGGTAAAAGGGCATAATTTTGAGAAAGACCAGCAAGACCACTACCGAATGAACTATCAAACAGGTTTAGTCTTTTTCATTGCGGGCATACCAGCTTTTATCACTTGTTTGGTTCTTCAATTTTTTTGAGAATGAGCATAACAAACTGCTCAAACGGACAAATAAACGCGTGGCATTTTTGGTCTGGTTAGCTAAAGTGTTTACGGTACTAATTTTAAGTTAAGTGGCTGGTTTATTTGCCGCTTAGCAGGGCGTTAGTCGGCTAAAGCTTTGAAAGGTTTTAAGGTTAAAGTTGGTTCAGTAACTTTCGCCGTATTGTTTTACTGGCAACGTTTTTGGGCGCTACTGGATCGCATGATGTTAATGTTCAATTTAGGGCGCTTTGTTTGGCCGAGTTAAATGCACAGCCTTGCCCTAAGTAAGTTCTACAAATGTCGTGCATTGGCTTTAATAACAAAAGCTAGTGCTAATAATCGGCATTCAATGGCAAAGCCACCGACTAACAAGTTAATTAAGTGGACTTATCAACGCTGGGCACTCTCGGCTTGAAGTCTGATAGGCTCGGTAAATTCAGTGGTTGCAGCCACTTATTAAGGCGTTAGGCGGCCTATTACGTTGAAAAGTTTTGAGGTGATGTTAGTTTCTGTTTTTGTCTCGAGCATCGTTTTCTGGTTGAGCAATATGTGCATACGGGGACTCATCATTTAAGTGTGACTTTCAGCGCTTTGTTTGGTCCTGCAAATGGTCAAGTTTTTACGTTAAGTAAGCTCTACAAATTTCGAGCATCGGTTTCAATTTCAAAACCTTTTGCCAATAATCAGCATTCAATTTTGTGGGCGGCCCCTAACAAATTACTCAAGTGGACGCTCAAACGCTTGGCACTCTTGGCTTGGAGTTTGGTATGCTTGGGGAATTCAGTGGCAGCGCCACTTAGTAAGGCGTTAGTTTGCTACAAAGAATTTGGAAGCATTGAGGAAGATATGAAAGTAGATATTAGACCAGCCAAGGAAGACGAACTGGAACCTCTCCATTCTTTGGTTATTTCAAATGATGAATGGATGAAGTTCAATGGTCCTTACTTTCCATATTCTCACCCAACACTAGAACAGTTTGAAAGTTCATCATTTCAGCGTTTACTAGCGGGCTTAGACTTACAATTAATCACTGTTGACGATATTCCTGTTGGAACGGTTAGTTGCTACTGGGAATGTAAAGAAACGCGTTGGCTTGAAGCTGGTGTGGTTATTTATGATGCACAGTATTGGGGTAAGGGAATTGCTGCGCTTGCTCTACCTTTATGGGTATCATACTTGTTCGCAACTAAAGAAATCGAGAGGGTTGGTTTAACTACTTGGTCGGGTAATCCTCGAATGATGTCTTTGGCTTTGAAACTGGGTTTTCAGCAAGAAGCAAGACTTAGAAAGGTTCGTTACTACAAGGGTGAATACTATGACTCCGTCAAATATGGGGTGTTACGGTCGGAGTGGTCAGAACGCAACTAACAAGCAATTTAAGAGGGATTCACAACGCTTGGCAGTTTTGCTTCTACTTCAAATTTAGTGTTTACGGTACAATGCGTTAGGTTTGGGTGGAGGCGTTGTTCACCCCTTAATTGGGCGTTATGCGTACTAATTAACAAGGAAGAATTAAATTTGAAAGGAAACTGTTTGTGTGGAGAGGTTTCGTTTGAGTTGTCAGGCGAATTACCACCCATCTATCAATGCCATTGTTCTCTGTGTCGCAAGGTATCGGGTTCTTCATCAAATTCAGCGTTGATAGTTGAAGCATCAAATTTTAAGTGGCGTTCCGGCGAACATCAAATTAGATCATTTTCTACGAGCTCAGGTTTTAAATCTGAATTTTGCTGTCAATGCGGTAGCCCAGTACCGAATATCAGCTCAAGCGGTGATTCATATTGGGTGCCAGCTGGTCTGCTGTCCGAGCCCGTGGATACAAAAGTTTCTGCTCATGTTTATGTTGGCTCTCACGCTAGTTGGGACGTGGGTTTTATAAATGACGGTATACCGAAATTTGATACGATGCCAACTGAGAAAGATTGGTTAAAAATATGCAGGTAACGCACGCTTAGTATCAAGTTTGAAGTGCGACACTTTCTACAGATGCGCATGAATATACTCCGTTGGTGTTCGATACCCAAGTCTTTTACGTGGGCGCATGTTTAACTTATGTGCAATTTCATTACAGAGCTTCTGTGTCACATGTGACATAGAAGTTCGTTTTGGTAAGTATTGTCGTATTAAGCCGTTAGTGTTTTCATTAGTGCCTCTCTCCCATGAGTGGTATGGGTTTGCAAAGTAAAACAAGCAGTTATGGAATCTTTCTAGTTGTGCGTAGCCGTGAAACTCCGTACCGTTATCTGCTGTAATTGTCTTAAAAGGTAAATCTGAACGGGTCATGATTTTACTCATTCTGACATTGAGTCACGCGCTTGTTCTATCATCCATTTGACCTATAAAAGTGTAGCCAGTCATTCTATCGACCAAAGTGACAATACAATGCTTTGTTCCACGCCCGACAACCGTATCAATTTCCCAGTGCCCAGGCTCTTTTCTGTGCTCAGCAACCTCAGGTCTTTCAGTTATATGTCGCTTGTTAGCCAGACGCCCACGACTGTCTTTTGAGTTGTACCTTTTGCGTCTTTGTTTTGTGGATTGTCGTAAGTGTTTCCATAGAGTTCCACCGAGAGTTTTATCGTTCCAAATGTGTTGATAAATGAGCTCATGGCTCATCGTTGGATAGCCTCTAACCTTAAGGTATCCGACAATTTGCTCAGGGCTCCAATCTAGTCGTAGTAAGGCTCCAGGGAGCTTAAAGTCGATCGCATCATAACGTTTGTTTCTACGTGAACGACTGAGTCGACTACGAGCCATTTGCTGAGCTCGCTCGGGTTGATACGAGTACCGTTCGAAGAACTTGTTGTAACGAATGTTACGCTCAATTTCACGGTAAATTGTCGCTTTGTGACGCCCAAGTTGTTTGGCAATTTTAGCGGTACTAATTCCTTGCTTTCTAAGTGCAGAAACCATATACCTTTCATTCTCAGTAAGGTGTGTGTATTTCATGTTTTTTACTTCTTGGCGGGAGCAAACTTCATGATTATCACACTTTACTGTTTTTATGTTCAGAGGTGTCGCACTTCGTACTTGAATCCAAGCATTTAACAAACTGTTCAAGAGGGATTCGTAACGCTTGTCATTTTCAGTTTGATTCAGATGTAGTGTTTGGGGCACAATGCTTTAAGCTTGGTGGTAGCGTTGTTCAGCCCTTAACGCGTCGTTAACACTCAAAATCAAACAACAAGGAGGTTTTATGTTCCCATTAGAGGTATTTGTTACTTATACATTAGCTTGTTTACTGTTAGTTATCTCGCCTGGGCCAGATAATTTGCTTGCTATCGGTCGCGGTTTAAGCCAAGGCCGACTGGCGGCAGTAATGTCAGGCATGTCTTCTGGGGCGGGTATTTTGTTTCATGTCGTCGCAGCTACCTTCGGACTAACTCTTCTAATTCAAACCTCTGAAGTGGCTTTTTACGTAGTAAAACTCGTTGGTGCTGCTTACTTAATTTGGTTAGGTGTGAAAGTTCTTCGTTCGAGAAATCTGTTTTCATTAGAGCCAGCAAAAAAACAGTCTCTGAAAGTTATCTTTTCAACTGGCTTTCTATCAGCCGCGCTTAACCCGAAGCCAGGTATGTTTGTTCTTGCTTTTGTACCTCAATTTGTAAACCCAAGTTTAGGGTCAGTGACGACTCAAATGATAGGCTATGGAGTCTGGTTTGCGTTATTAACAGCCGTTGGCTTTAGCTTAATGGGTGTTTTCTCGTCTCAATTGTCGGAGTGGTTTAGAAACAAACCCAAACTGGTGTCAGGGTTAAATATTGGCGCAGGCATCACATTCGTTTCTTCTGGGTTAGCAGTTGCGTTTATGAAGCAGCGATAATCTAAGTGCTAACAAACAGTTTAAGCAGATTCGCAACGCTCGGTGATTTTGGTTTGAATCAGCATGGGTGTTTACTGCACAATATTTCAGTTGGGTAGTAGCGTTGCTCACTACTTAATTGGGAGTTATACGTTTCTACAAAAAATGGACTTTTTACATGGAAATAGTAAAAGCAAAAATTGAGAATTTAGATATTATTTCACCTCTTTTTGATTCGTATCGAGTGTTTTATGGTCAAGAAAGTAATCCCGATGTTGCTCGTGAATTTATTCAATCACGCATTAACAATAATGAATCAGTGATATTTTTAGCACTTGACGATGAAGGGAATGGTTTAGGCTTTACTCAGCTGTACCCAAGCTTTTCTTCGGTTTCTGCGGCTAGGACTTGGGTGCTCAATGATTTGTTTGTTGCTGATACAGCTAGAAGGATGGGTGTGGCTAAGACACTAATGAATGCAGCCAAAGAGATGGGGCTAGAGACCAAAGTAAAAGGTCTGGCTCTGGAAACAGCAGAGAGTAACGTAAATGCTCAGAAACTGTATGAGTCTTTGGGTTATGAACGAGAGTCAGGGGCGTATCATTACTTTTTGAAACTACAGGCATAACAAAGCGTTTGCGGCGGATTCGCAACACTCGGCATTCTCAGTTTGCTTTTAATTTAGTGTTTGCGGCACAACGGTTTAGGTTTGCTGGGAATGCTGCTCACCCCTTAACGCGGCGTTAGCTTTCATTATATTCTATCAACATGGAGTTTGTATCGTGAATAATTTACAAAAAATAGGGGGAGTTGCTGCTCTTTTGGAATCCATTATTTACGTGTCAGCTTTCGTGTTTTTTGGTGCGTTCTGGGATTTCCCTACAGATGCTGATACTGCGAAACAATTTGCTTTTCTAGCTAAAAATCAGAATATTTTGTCCGTCGTAAATCTTATAATGTATGTACTATTTGGCATTATTTTAGCTGTATTAGTGCTGGCAATTCATGATCGTTTGAATGGTCATACGCCAATCCTTTCACAAATTGCTTCTATCTTTGGTGTTGTTTGGGTGGGTTTAGTCATTGCAAGTGGAATGGTTGCAAATATAGGTTTAGCTGCAGTCTTGGAGCTCTCGGCTAAGGATCCTGAACAAGCTATGACAGTCTGGCGGACTATCTACACTGTAGTCGAAGGCTTAGGTGGTGGGAACGAGGTCGTTGGAGGCCTATGGGTTCTATTGTTAAGTTTTGCTGCTTTAAAAAGTAACGAGCTTCATAAAATATTCAACTATCTTGGGGTTTTAGTTGGTATTTTTGGTATTCTTACTATTTACCCTGCTGAAGTGCTCACTGAGATTTTTGGTATAAGCCAAATTGTATGGTTTTCTTGGTTGGGAGTAATCATGCTCACGAGAAAAAAAAGCTAACAAAGCATTTAAGACAGGTTCTCAACGCTCGGAATTTTTGATTTTACTTTAGTTTTGTGTCTTCGAAACAATGAGTTGGGTTGCAATGTTGCTCACTACTTAACGTGGCGTGAGCATTTTTTATTGACTCATTTCATCTATTATTCATTCTTCGTGGGTTATTCTCCAATATCAAATAAATTAAAGGGTAGTTTGATATGACTGAATTTGAAAAAATGTGCCAAGGTCTAGGCTATGATTCTAATAGTCCTGAGTTCGGCATACTTAGAATTAGAGCCTTTGAGCTGTTACAAAAAATAAACCAGCGGCAGTTCGAATCTGCCAAGCCTTATGTCGCTCAACTATTAGCGTCTTTTGGTGAGAATAGTGTTCTATGTCCACCTTTTTTGTGTGAGTACGGGAAAACTATTTCAGTCGGTCGTGACACCTATATAAATATGGGCGTCACAATGCTAGATAATGCAGCCATAAAAATTGGGGATAATGTTTTAATTGGTCCTAATGTACAGTTTTATACTCCGACACACTCTCTTGATTGCAAGCAACGCCGGAAGTGGGAAGTGCATTGTCTTCCTATTGATGTTGAAAATGATGTCTGGATTGGTGGTAACGTAGTCATTTGCCAAGGAGTTACTGTGGGTGCACGCTCGGTAATAGCTGCGGGCTCTGTTGTAACTAAGGATGTCGCTCCAGACACTCTTGTGGGTGGAACGCCTGCAAAATTGATTAGAGCGCTCACACCATGAAGGCTAGCTGCTAACAAAGCGTTCAAGAGGGAAAGTCAACGCTCGGCAAATTTGGTCCAAATCTTGGCATTGGTGTTTACGGTGGTAAATCGAGGTTTATTGGTAGCGCGTTGCTGCGTCTTAATGCGGCGTTAGTTGCCAATTTAAATCTTTCTTCGGAGTCTTGAGTTTTGAATAGAAACATTTCATTAGACATATTAAAATTATCAATGGCCTTAATGGTGGTTGGCCTTCATGCTGGTTTTTTAAGCGAATTTAGTGAGTTGGCGGGATTTTTATTTTCACAGGGTATTTTTAGGATTGCTGTTCCTGTGTTTTTTATAATTAACGGATATTATTTTTACTCGACTTTACTTAAGAATAATCAACTTTTTTGGTTTAAAAGGGTTGCTATATTGTATTTGGTCTGGATGGCTTTCTATTCATTCTTTTGGTTTTCTTTACCAGATTTTACAGCAATAAGTTTTTTTAAGTTATTTGTCAAAATTGTAATTGGGTACCACCACTTATGGTATATATCTGGAATGATTGGCGCAGCCATTATAGTGATTCTAATTCATAATAAGAATATTGGGTTTATAATGACTTGTATTGGGTTGACGTTTATATCTGGCGTATTGATTCAATATACTGGGAATTATCATGTCCTACCTGGAACTATCTTCGATAGAGCCTTCAACATTACTTGGATTCACCGTAACTTTTTATTCCTTTCATTTCCGTTTTTCTGTATTGGTTTTCTAATCCATAAGTATTCATTAGAAAAAGAAATATCTGTTAAGGTCGCATTGTTCTGCACTGTTTTGGGGCTGTTATTTCTATGCCTTGAGTCATATCTGAATTATATACAGCCTCTGAGGGATTTAGGCTTCGATAATTATTTAAGTTTGATCTTTGTTTGCCCAGCAATGTTTATATTATTTCTAAATCAAAAGGTAAGTGGAAATAGTAAGAGTATAGCAACCTACTCATCTTCTATATATTTTATTCATTCTTTTTCTTTAATATTACTTAGAAGGTTTACCGAATTTGAGGGAACTGGTTTAACAATTGTAGCAATAATTACATCAGCCATATTTTCTGTATTTATCGTTAGTATAAATAAAAGGGCCAAGTTTATCCTGTAAGCAACTAACAAGGCGTTTAGGACGGACTCCCAACGCTTGGCGTTTACGGCACAATGCTTTAATTCTAGTGGTCTGCGTTGCTCACCCCTTAATGCGGTGTTAGGTCCAAATGCTAGGCAGTTTCGGTAGTCTGTTTTAATGTGGTGTTTACGTGGTAATTGGAAAGTTAAGTGACATTATTTTGTGCCTATTTAGCTTTGCGTTATAAAGAACAATATTGAGAAATAGAATCGACATATCCTTGCTACAGCTTGCTTTGTTTAGCGCTAAAGTTAATCATACAGCTTGAGAGACAAACATAGAACCTAACTGGTTGATCTTGGTGCCATGGTCCGAAAGGCTTTAAGTTCTATTTCGTCGAAGGTGTTACCACAAGATACTAATTTTCGAGAGGAAATGTGATGATTCAATGGCCGTGCATTATAAAACTCGAAGGCGATGATGAGCTGATGTATATCGGCTCCAACCAAAATTTACAGGATGAGTGCGAGGGATTGATATTCAGTGACCTTGATGTTCTTATCGACTCAGTAGGTCAAGGATTTACGATTCGAGAAGTTGATAATAAAGGCATAGTAACGGAAAAAAACAATCAGTCTCTTAGTGTGAGTGAAGTGACATCATTGATACAAGCCCACGAGTTTTCAAAAGCGGAGATGTGTTTAACAAAAATACATTTCTTGTCTATTTCAGAAGCGATTCAATCTTTGACTTTCACGGACTAATATAAGCTAAAGAGCCACTGTATAGCCTAATAAACGTTAATTCGCGAATGGGCTATACAGACAAACCATCGAAACGAGTTCTTGCAATATCGTTAGACATTTTATACACAAATCGATTCAGTTTGGGTTAACCTAGGATAAATAAGTATTGAAACACAATCAGTAGGCCTTAATCAGATATGCGTAAAACAGATAAGAAAATAGACAACCAAATCAGAAAGACGTTAACACAACTCTGTGAAACCAACCTAAAGCAACTTGAAGGTTTTCAATGGCTAACTCACTCGGCTAACTACTCTAATTTCCCTGAAACTTTGAAGGTGACCTGTGTCTTTTCGACCAATAGACAACTTTCTGAATTCTTGGCAAACGACAGTGGCTCTACTGTGTGTTCCTTAGTTCAGGCGAAACTCGAAAAAATTGGCATAACACTTAAGAACGCCGTACAACATATTGCATTTGATACTGACCAGAACTGCGAAAACGAGCACGGTGGTAACTGGGCTAGACGGTTAGGGTGACGATGTGAACCAACTTAATGAACAATTAATAGAGTGCCCTTACTGTGGTGAAACTATCGACGTGTTGATTGACGCGTCGGACATTGAACAGCAGTACATCGAAGATTGTCAGGTGTGCTGTAAGCCCATAACCTTTTTGATTTTAGAAAATAATGACGGTTCTTTGATGGCTAACGTTTACAGCGAAAACGACAGTTTTTAGAAGAAGTTTTCACAAGGTCGGAAGTGTATTCCATTAAAACGCACTAGTAAACACGGGGAGGGCGGCTATCAATCATCCACACATCAAGTTTCTGCTGCGCTTTTTTGGCGTTTTCTAAATCAACCGCTTCTATCATTTCACATTCATCCCGAATCATTTCTTCAATAAGGCTAGGGTAGTGTTTACAGTCCTCAGGGCGACTTAAGTAAATGCTGCACGTGTATTTATCAGGATCGTTTTTAGAGGTTTTAGGCGCTAATTCAAGAAAAGGACATCGTTGCAGCTTTTCTCTGGTTTTAGGATCGAACCAGATTTCCCCTCCTTTAACGTAATCAAAAATATCTGGATTAAATATTTCCCAGAGATCAATTTCTTCTTGTGACACCCAGAGATCACCGCCACCATATTTAATGCAGCATTTTCCGCATTGGTTACAATCTCTCATCCAAATCCCAATAATTCAGCAATATCGACATATGATAGCACTGATTACGCGGCATTAATGCGGGATCATTACTTTGGCTCATTGGCTGACTGCCGCATACTCGGTGAGGTCACACCAGAAGGATATTACTCGTGATTTCTTGAAGTACTTTATGGGTTTAATGTACAGTGCCGACAATCACTTAGCATTGGCGTTCGCATTGGCACAATGCAAACCACCGTAATGAGGTTGCGTAGTATGAGTAAGATATTTCACCATCCGGTACAGATCTATTACGAAGATACCGATCACTCAGGGGTAGTGTATCACCCCAATTTTCTGAAGTATTTTGAGCGAGCACGAGAGCATGTCTTGGGTAGTAATAAACTGGCAACATTATGGAACGAACACGGCTTGGGGTTTGCCGTGTACAAAGCGAACATGATTTTCCAGGATGGTGTTGAGTTTGCAGAGATTTGTGATATCCGAACATCATTCAAATTGGACGGAAAATACAAAACCCTTTGGAGACAAGAAGTCTGGCGAGAAGGGGCAAGTAAACCTGCGGTGATAGGGGACATCGAAATGGTGTGTCTAGATAAAGATAAGCGCCTTCAACCGGTCCCAGCTGAAATATTAGAAGCCATGATTGAAGCCGTATAGCAAACCATCTTCCTCAAAGAACACTCAAAGATAAATAGATACGTGGCTCTAGCTGAACCTGCGAGCCGCGCTCATCAAAGCGTCGTTTTCACTCTCGCCCTGACTTTGTTCGTAACATATCCTCCTAACTTAGCTTTTAACATAGCCCTTCACATATAGCCCCTAACATAGAGAACTTAACATAGAGAACCTAAAATAGACGAGTCGAAGTGTTTCATCTTGATCTCCATGTCCGGTATAACTCCTCCCACAGTCACAGCAAACCGGTATTGTTCATCTAACCGTCCTAAGCAGGTCTGCCATTGAATCTGCTCGAAAGATTGGTTTGAAGTATCATTTTCGCTACTGACATCAAAATTAACGTGAATACCGCGATATGTCTCGATACAGAGTTTATCGCACTCATTATTAGGTTTAGTGCCCATCGTGACAGCATCAATAGATAAATCACACTTCAAAGCCGATGAAAAATCAAAAGAAAAACGGTTTAATGGTATGGAAAGACCGAGCCCGGTCGCTTTGATGTATGACTCTTTCAATGCCCATAAATCGAAAAAGCGTTCGTTTTTTCGGTCGCTGTCAAGATCGTTCAAATCCTTAATTTCTTCCGCTGTAAAGTACCGGTTCATGACGGCACCAATATCCATTCCACTGCGAGAGTGCTCAATATCCACCCCCAAAAAGATACTGGCATTCTTCATCTGACATACCGCAATTAACAAATGATCTTTGCTATGACTAATATTGAACGATAGACCTGTGTTTAAATACTGTTCGCTTATCAAGGCAGGCTTTCCCTTCGGCCCCAAATGAAACTGCCATTCCTGCGGACCCAATGATGAATATTGAGACAAAACACAACGCAAGTAGCAGCGTATATAAAGAGCCTGAATTTTATCATGGTGAAAACGAAACCGGTCTACTTTTTTCACTTCATCTCCTGAAAGCCAGGTTCGAAGTTGACTTGTTTTATTCAAACATTCATCAAGTTGATTGAGTGGGCATAGCCACAGATCAATCAGAGGCTGAACGGCCAAATGGCATCTCCTTTTAGTCATTATTTTATCCTATGTTACTAGAGAATCAGAGGGAGAGAAATGACGATGTTCGACTTTTAAACTCACTGTATTCACACCATAACAAATGTACTGGTGAGATGAGTAGAGTCCTATAAAATAAAACCATTTATACGAATGGTTACAAAAACATGAGCTAGATCTCACTCATGATAAAAGTAGAGTATAAACTCAAATTTTGTAAATTTTATCCCATAAAATCAGACAATTAGGGAATTCATTTATCAATTTAAATCCATTTCTTCGTATTCATCTGGTCTGACAAGATTGTCCGTTGCGTTCAGAGCATTGTATCAATTAGTCGCCTCAGCTAACCTGCTCAACCATTAGTCAACTTTATTCATTTTCATTGCGAATATAAGCATCTCATATAGCAATTATTTAGACAGGATTTTAATGGACATTGCCCGCATACATGAATGCTTAAATCGCCCATGATTCATATCGACTATGACGAGTTATTTAACTCTCAAAGCATCATCTCTAACTGGTTGCTCACTAGCAGCGACCAGACTTTTCAGCTGTGTTTTTCTAGATCTCAAACGGATTTATTGTCTATGCACTTAAAAAGCCAGCTTCAAAATATGACATCACCCCTCGTGATTTCCAGTGGAGACTCATAATGAGCCAACCCGAACAAACAACACCCGAATCTATCGACGACACTCGACTCAATAAACGCCTTAAAGATATGCCTATTGCTATCGTTGGAATGGCGAGTATGTTTGCGAACTCTCGTTACCTGAACAAGTTTTGGGACTTGATCAGTGAAAAAATCGATGCGATTACAGAAGTGCCCGATACTCACTGGCGCCCTGAAGATTACTATGATGCTGATAGAACAACGCCGGACAAATCTTACTGTAAGCGTGGTGGCTTCATTCCTGAAGTTGACTTCAATCCGATGGAGTTTGGTCTTCCGCCGAACATTTTGGAGCTGACAGACACATCCCAGTTACTATCATTAATCGTAGCAAAGGAAGTACTTGAAGATGCAAAACTTCCAGAAGGTTACGATCGCGATAAGATTGGTATTACGCTAGGTGTTGGTGGCGGTCAAAAGATTGCACAAAGCCTAAACGCACGTCTGCAGTACCCTGTATTGAAGAAAGTCTTCAAGAGCAGTGGCATTAGCGACGAAGACAGCGAAATGCTGATCAAAAAATTCCAAGACCAATACATTCACTGGGAAGAGAACTCATTCCCGGGCTCTCTTGGAAACGTCATTTCAGGCCGTATTGCGAACCGTTTTGACCTTGGTGGCATTAACTGTGTTGTGGATGCAGCGTGTGCGGGCTCTCTTGCCGCAATGCGTATGGCACTGAGTGAGCTGGTTGAAGGCCGCAGTGAAATGATGATCACAGGTGGTGTGTGTACCGATAACTCCCCAACCATGTACATGAGCTTCTCTAAAACACCGGCATTCACAACAAACGAAACCATTCAACCGTTCGATATCGACTCTAAAGGTATGATGATTGGTGAAGGTATCGGCATGGTTGCACTTAAGCGTCTAGAAGATGCAGAGCGCGATGGAGACCGTATTTACTCGGTAATCAAAGGCGTGGGTTCTTCTTCAGACGGTAAGTTTAAGAGTATTTACGCGCCGCGCCCAGAAGGCCAAGCAAAAGCGCTGAAACGTGCTTATGATGATGCTGGTTTTGCGCCACATACACTTGGACTACTTGAAGCCCACGGTACGGGCACAGCGGCTGGTGATGTCGCAGAATTTGCTGGTTTAAACTCGGTATTCAGTGAACACAACGAGCAGAAACAACACATCGCTCTAGGGTCGGTTAAATCTCAAATCGGCCATACCAAATCGACAGCAGGCACCGCAGGTCTTATTAAAGCGGCACTTGCGCTGCATCATAAAGTACTGCCGCCAACGATCAATGTATCCGCGCCGAACCCTAAGTTAGATATCGAGAATTCGCCATTTTATCTAAACACTCAAACGCGCCCTTGGATGAAACGTGTCGACGGCACACCGCGCCGTGCAGGTATCAGCTCATTTGGTTTTGGTGGCACTAACTTCCACGTTGTATTGGAAGAGTACACGCCAGAGCACGCTCGCGGTGATAAATACCGTCAGCGTCAAGTACCACAAACATTCCTATTCAGTGCTGAATCTCGCAGCGCGCTGATCACCGAACTGCAACAAGTTACCGCGTCACTTGCCGGTAGCCATGTGAACTTAGCCAAATTTGCTCGTCGCTACGCACTGCGTGATATCGAAGCTTCCCATGCTCGTCTTGGTTTAGTAGCCGTTGATCTGCCTGATTTTAAAGCTCAATTAACCAACGCAATTTCGATGCTTGAAGCCCAAGACAAACTGCATTGGCAATTGCCCAACGGAACGAGCTACCGAAAGTCAGCATTAACGAACGGTGACTCTAAGGTTGCTGCGCTGTTTGCTGGTCAGGGTTCTCAATACCTAAACATGGGTCGAGAGCTTGCCTGTCATTACCCTGAGATGCGTCAACAATTGGCGAAAGCGGATCAGGTATTTGGTCAGCATAAGAAGACAGCGTTGTCTCAAGTGCTTTTCCCAATCCCTACATTCACTGCAGATGCAACTAAAGCTCAAGAAGCGGTACTAACCAATACAGCGAATGCTCAAAGCGCGATTGGTACTGTCTCTATGGGTCAGTTTGAAATAATGACTCAAGCGGGCTTTAAAGCAGACATGGTTGCAGGCCACAGCTTTGGTGAGCTAAGCGCACTATGTGCATCGGGTGTTATCTCCCAAGATGATTACTACCAACTGGCATTTGCTCGTGGCGATGCAATGGCAGCGACACCTGAACAAGGAGACAGCGGTACTATGTTTGCAGTCATCCTAGACGCAGACAAACTTCCAGCCGTTGAAAGCTGCATCAGCCAATTCGAAGGCGTGAGTATTGCCAACTACAACGCGCCGACTCAACTGGTTATTGCAGGTCCAACTGCGACGGTTCAACAAGCAGCAGAAGCGCTAACTGAACAAGGCTTCAAAGCGATTGCTCTGCCAGTATCTGGCGCTTTCCACACACCACTTGTTGCTCACGCTCAGAAACCATTTGCTGCTGCAATTGATAAAGCTTCATTCAGCGCTCCAACGCTGCCGCTTTACTCAAACGCAACGGGCAAACTGCACAGCAAAGACGCTAAAGCGATCAAGAAAGCGTTCAAGCAACACATGCTGCAATCGGTTCGTTTCAGTGAGCAAATTGAAGCGATGTACGAAGCGGGTGCACGCGTATTCGTTGAGTTCGGTCCGAAGAACATTCTTCAAAAGCTGGTTGAGAAAACATTGGCTGATAAGAACGAAGAACTTTACGCAATCAGCATCAACCCAAGCCCTAAAGGTGACAGTGACCAACAGCTTCGTTTAGCTGCGGTTCAACTGTGCGTGGCCGGTGTTTCATTAGACAACATTGACCCTTACCAAGCTGACATTGCTGAACCTGCAAAGGCATCACCAATGAACATCAAGCTGAATGCAACCAACTACATCAGCCCAGCTACTCGTAAGAAAATGGATCAATCATTGGCTTCGGGCAACGTCACCGAAAAGACTGAGATTGTTGAAGTGAAAGTTGAAGTCGAGAAAATCGTGGAAAAAGAAGTGATTAAAACAGAAATCGTTGAAGTACCTGTGGCTACTCCTCAAGCTTCAAATGTACAACAGTCAGCTGCCCCAGCACCAAGTGCACAAGTAGCAACAGCAGCTCCGCAATCACAAGTGGTTCAAACTGCCCCAGCGACTAGTCAGCCAACAGCTCAAGTAACGGTAGATGAGTCTTCATTGCAGTCGTTCTTCAATGCTCAACAACAAGCAGCAGAAGTACATCAGCAGTTCCTTGCGATTCCTCAGCAATACGGTGACACGTTCAACACCCTAATGTCTGAGCAAGCGAAAATGGCAACAGCAGGCGTAGCAATTCCTGAGAACCTACAGCGTTCTATGGAAATGTTCCACCAGCATCAGGCGGAGACGTTAAGGGCACACGCTCTTTATCTTGAGATGCAAGCTATCAACAATAACTCAGCATTAAGCGCGTTTGGTTCTCAAGCTGTATCTGCTCCAGCTTACGCTCCAACTGCGGCCGCAAAAGCTGTCGCTCCCGTTGTTGTACAGGCGACGACTCAGCAGGCGGTTTCGCAACCTGCACCTGTGGTAACTCCAGTTCCAACCCAAGCCACGACTGTTGCTCCTAAAGCGGTTAAACCAGAACTGGCTCAACCTCTAACAGAGCAAGCGAGTCAGTCAATGACAGCTAAGACTTCAGCACCGGCAATTGTTGCTGAAGCTCCTCAAACAGCTTCGGCATCAGTGCAATCGGCGGATGCTGAAAAAGTCATGCTAGAAGTGGTGGCTGAGAAGACAGGCTATCCAACAGAGATGTTAGATCTTGATATGGATATGGAAGCTGATCTTGGTATCGACTCTATCAAACGTGTTGAAATCCTTGGCACAGTTCAAGACGAAATGCCAAACCTACCCGATCTGAACCCTGAAGATTTAGCGGAATGTCGTACTCTTGGTGAAATCGTGGCTTACATGAACAGCAAAATGCCAGCATCAGCACCTGTTGCAGCGCAGCCAAGCACAACTCCTCCTGTTCAAGTAACTAATGGCCTTGATGCGAAAGTCGTTCAACAAACCATGCTAGAAGTGGTGGCTGAGAAAACGGGCTACCCAACTGAGATGCTCGATCTAGAAATGGATATGGAAGCGGACCTTGGTATCGACTCTATCAAGCGTGTTGAAATTCTAGGTACGGTACAAGACGAGCTACCAACGCTTCCTGAGCTAAACCCTGAAGATCTCGCTGAGTGTCGTACTCTTGGCGAAATCGTTGCTTACATGAACAGCAAGCTTCCGGCTTCTGCTCCTGTAGTGGCTCAAACTGCAGCGACTTCAGTTCAAGCAGCTAGCGGTTTAGATGCGGCTGTCGTTCAGAAGACGATGCTAGAAGTGGTAGCAGAAAAGACGGGCTACCCGACTGAAATGCTAGACCTAGCAATGGATATGGAAGCTGACCTTGGTATCGATTCAATCAAGCGAGTTGAAATTCTAGGTACGGTTCAAGACCAGCTACCAACATTGCCAGAGCTCAACCCTGAAGATCTCGCAGAGTGTCGCACTCTAGGTGAAATCTTAGCCTACATGAACAGCAAGCTTCCAGCTTCTGCTCCTGTAGCAGCTCAAATATCTGCACTAGCGCAAGCAGTATCAAACGGTTTAAACGCAGAACAAGTTCAAGGCACAATGCTGAGCGTAGTGGCTGATAAAACGGGCTACCCAACAGAAATGCTCGACCTAGCAATGGACATGGAAGCTGACCTTGGCATCGACTCAATCAAACGTGTTGAGATCCTTGGAACAGTTCAAGACCAGCTACCAACGCTGCCGGAGCTAAACCCTGAAGATCTAGCGGAATGTCGTACACTAGGCGAAATCGTTGCTTACATGAACAGCAAGCTAGGCGCTAATGCTGCACCTGCTCCAGAAGCAACTGCAACCGCTGCAGAAAGCGCAAGCAACGACCTAAACACTGCTCACGTTCAATCAACAATGATGGAAGTGGTTGCCGACAAAACAGGTTACCCAGCAGAAATGCTCGACCTAGCAATGGACATGGAAGCAGACCTTGGTATCGATTCGATTAAACGCGTTGAGATCTTGGGTACGGTTCAAGACCAGCTACCAACGCTGCCAGAGCTAAACCCTGAAGACTTAGCTGAGTGTCGTACTCTTGGTGAAATCGTTACCTACATGCAAAGCAAGCTATCCGCGGCTGCACCCGTAGCGACTCCAAAAGCTGAATCAGTAACGCCTATCGCAGAAACAGCGACAGCGGAACTTCCTCCACACAATGAGGTAGCGCTAAAAAAGCTACCAGCGGCAGATAAACTCGTCGATTGTTTCTCAAAAGACGCTTGTATCGTGATCACCGATGATGGTCATAATGCGGGTGTTCTAGCAGAAAAGCTGACGGCTAACGGCGTTCACGTTGCTGTAGTACGTAGCCCACTATCTGCCGCGTCACCACTAAACAGCGAAATCGCAAACTACACGTTAGAAAGCATCGATGATGCTGGTGTGACAGCAGTGATTAACGACATCGAAGCAGACCTTAAAACGTCGAACAAAGTGATTGCTGGCTTCATTCACCTACAAGCTATCGTTGATGCGAAACAAAGCAACGAGCAAGCGGTTAACTTGAATGCAGACTCAAGAGCTTCACTGACGACAGCGTTCTTATTCGCCAAGCACCTAAATGGCCAACTGAATGCCGTTTCTGGTCGTAGCGTGTTCTTCACACTAAGCCGTATCGATGGTGGCTTTGGT
Organism: Vibrio sp. YMD68; assembly: GCF_029958905.1. NCBI lineage: Bacteria > Pseudomonadati > Pseudomonadota > Gammaproteobacteria > Vibrionales > Vibrionaceae > Vibrio > Vibrio sp. YMD68. The sequence continues at coordinate 971,001 of NZ_CP124613.1, forward strand.
TACCTAGATACTAAGCAATTAGTGAATGCAGAACTTAACCAAGCCGCGCTGTCTGGTCTCACTAAGACACTGAGCCATGAATGGTCAAACGTGTTCTGCCGTGCATTGGATGCTGACGCTTCTATTGATGCTCGCCACCTAGCTGAAGCTATCATAGGCGAACTGTTCGATATCGATACCAACACGGTTGAAATCGGCCTTAGCCATGCGGAAAACGGTGAATCTGGTCGTGCAACATTGATTGCGGCAACACCAGGTGCTGCACAAACCAAAAACGCAGGTGCTCAACTCACCAAGAGCGACAATGTTCTCGTAACGGGTGGTGCTAAAGGCGTGACGTTTGAATGTGCGCTGACGCTTGCTAAGCAATGTAAGTCTCATTTCATTCTTGCGGGTCGTAGTAAGCATATTACTTCAGATGAGCTACCTCAGTGGGCACAAGGCAAGCAAGAGAAAGAGCTAAAACCAGCGGCTATCGCTCACCTACAAGCAACAGGAGACAAACCAACGCCGAAGAAAGTTGATGCCTTGCTAAAACCGGTATTGAGCAGCCTTGAAATCAACGCAGCACTTGCCGCTTTCAACGAGATTGGCGCAAGCGCTGAGTACCTAAGCCTAGATGTGTCGAACCATGAGTCGGTAGAGAAAACACTGGCGAATTTCGACGGCATCACGGGGCTTATCCACGGCGCAGGCGTACTGGCTGACAAACACATTCAAGATAAAACACTTGATGAGCTGAATATGGTTTACGGCACGAAAGTGGGCGGACTAGAAGCGGTTCTTGGTGGTCTTGATAGCAGCAAGCTAAAACTGATTGCGATGTTCTCTTCGGCGGCGGGTTTCTATGGAAACACTGGCCAAAGTGATTACTCGATGTCTAACGAGATCCTAAACAAAGCGGCTCTACAACTATCTGCTCGTAACCCTCAAGCGAAAGTGATGAGCTTCAATTGGGGACCGTGGGACGGTGGCATGGTCAACGCAGCACTTAAACGTATGTTCACAGAACGTGGTGTGTACGTAATTCCTCTTCAAGCAGGTGCAGAGCTGTTTAGCTCTCAGCTGTTGAGCGAAACCGGCATTCAATTGCTGGTTGGTACGAGCATGCAAGGCGCTCAAGAGGAAGCTTCTGTAAAAAAGCGTAATGCGGAGTCTGTGTATCTTGCAAAGAGTCCGCTGAAAACAAGCATCACTGTGACACGTATTCTTGATCCAAAGGCTCTGCCTTTTATCAAGGATCACTGCATTGCCGGTAACCCAGTGTTACCGACAGTGTGTGCAATCCAATGGATGCGTGAAACAGCGCAACAATTGCTAGGGGCGAACGTTAGCGTTCGCAACTACAAATTGCTTAAAGGCATAATCTTTGACACGGATGAAGCACAAGAACTAACAGTGACGTTGTCACCTGAAGTATCTAAAACAACGGATTTGGAAGACGGCGTGATAAAAGCGTTGATCAGTTGCCAAGGCCGTCCGCAATACCAAGCGGAATTGTTGGTTGCTGATGCTCAGGTAGCGAGCGATGTACCGGCTTCATTATTTAAGCATTTTGATGTTAGCTCTGACTCAAAAGTGACCACTGCAGAAACTTTGTACAGTGATGGAACGTTATTTCACGGGCCAACACTGCAAGGCATTAAAACGGTAGAGCGTTTTGATGACCAAGGCTTGTTAGCTCAGTGTGAAATGCCAACTGTTGTTGATAGTGATTGCGGATCTTTCATTGCAAAAAATGCGTTTGGTGACAGCCAACCATTTGCCGAAGATTACCTGCTGCAAGCGATGCTAGTTTGGGCTCGATTAAAGTACGGCTCGGCGAGTCTTCCTTCAGCTATTGGTGAGATGATCTGTTATTCACCAATGCAATCAGGTGATAACGGCCATTTAGAACTTGAAGTGATCAAGAGTACCGCTCGTTCACTGCAAGCGAATATCGCTCTTTATCACCAAGATGGTCGATTGAGTGCGGTTATGAATGGGGCAAAAGTCACCATCAGTAAAACGCTTAATGATGCCTTCTTAGCGAATCAGCCTGAAACTAAATCGGTAGCGAAGAAAACCAAAAAATCTAAGACAGCTGAGTCCAAGAAAACACAGGAGCTCTCCTCATAGTGACTGTTCCTACTAATAAAGCGATGCCTTTGCGCATCGCTCTTTTAGCTCAGCCTGCAAACGCCGCTGGGCTTTCTGCCAACTTATTGTCCTCACTTTCTGCTGTTCAAAAAATAGTGGTCGGTGATGATTTCAATCTATCGATTAATAGCGCTATTGAGGCGGTGTCTCAAGGAAACATCATAGAGTTAACGACAGCAAATATTCATGGCATGCCCGCCAATAGCATCTTCATGCTAAGTGCATTGAGTGCAGCGAAAAGTAAGATTCACCCGCATGCGTATTTTTCTGGTTTCAGTGAAAACAGCGACACGAAAATCGAGAGTGTCAAAAACGCACTCTCACATGCTCGACGCCTATCTGAAGACCTCAGTTATGATCGTGATTTTGATGTAACGACTTCTACACAGCAGTTCGCCGAATTGTTTGCACTCGTTACCGCCATTTCAGGTCGTACACTGGAAAATCGTTATTGGTTCACTCAGCAGAATAAAGCTCGTGTAGCTTCGCTAACGTTTAATCGCGTAAGTGAAGGTTCAACAAGTTTAATTTTGACTCAAGCGACGGGGCTGAAGCCCGCTAAACCATTACTTTCTCAAGAGAGAGTGATGTTCGTCGTTAGTGGTTCAAATGAAACTGAACTTAAATCCGCTCTAGCTCAACTCAAAGTACAACTTAGTGGTTTACCTTCAATTGAGTCTAGTGAGCCTAATGCGATTGAACTGATTAAGTTAATGCATTCGAACCTCAAGCAGTACCAAACATCAGGTTCTAAAAATACTGGTTGTGCTGATATTGTCATTCAAGCGGTATCGGTAGAGTCCGCGTTAAAAGAGATCTCTGCGTTAGAAAGTTCACTGGGCAAAGTCATGGCTGAAAACAGTCATTATAAAACGCCTGCGGGTAGCTGTTTTTCACCAGCACCCAATAGCAAAGGTGGTGTCACGTTTGTTTATCCGGGCGTTGGCACTGTTTATCCGGGGTTACTTCGCGAATTTCACCACTATTTCCCACAGCTTTTTGCGCGTTTAGAGCGAGAAGGTGATTTAGAGGAAATGCTGCAAGCGAGTAAAACGTACGCTGATGAGCCCCAAGAGCTGTCATTGAGTGAGCTTGCCATCGCGGGTGTCGGCAGTAGCTATATTCTGACACAGTTGTTGTGCGAAGACTTTGCTGTAAAACCGGACTTTGCCTTGGGTTATTCCAAAGGCGAAGCATCAATGTGGGCAAGTTTGGGAGTGTGGAAAAATCCACATGCGCTGATTGAAATGACGCAAACCAGCCCAATCTTCACCACCGCGATTTCAGGTGAGTTAACGGCTGTGCGTCAAGATTGGAAACTCGGTCATAGTGAAGATATCAAGTGGAATAGCTTTGTCGTTCGTAGCGACTCCGCTTCTATTGAAGCGCTTTTACCTGAATTTCCAAGTGCTTATCTAGCTATTATTCAAGGTGATACTTGTGTACTAGCAGGCTGTGAAGAGACATGCCGTGCATTACTTAAAAAGCTAGGCAAGCGTGGAATTGCGGCGAATCGGGTAACAGCGATGCATACTGAGCCAGCTTGGAGCCAACATGATCAGATACGTGAGTTCTACACTCAGCCCGTATTTGATGAACTGCCTGAGCATATTCGTTTTATCAGTGCCGCTGAAAATCGTCCGGTGGATATAGACAGTGAAAGTATCGCACTTTCTATTGCTGATACGTTTTGCTCGACATTAGATTTTACTTCATTGATTCGTGCCGCCCGTACACAGGGTGCTCGACTATTTGTAGAAGTAGGGGCCGATCGTCAAACGAGTACCTTAATCGATAAGATCAATCGCACCGACGAAGTTTCTCATGGGCACTGCACAGTTGCCAGCAATGCGAAAGGTGGCGAGGACATAACGACATTGTTGAAATGTATCGGTCAGCTAATCACTCATCAAATTCCTCTCTCTGTTACGCCGCTTATTGAAGGGCTGGAACAGCAGATAAATGACGCGAAATACCAATGCCATTTATCAACGACACAAGGATTGTCGGTAACAGATAGTGAAGCGAATAACCATCAAGGGGAGCCAGTATGAGTTCTCAATCAAACGCTTTAAAAAGTAATAAAATTGCGATTGTCGGTATTGCTAATCAGTACCCACAATCAGACACGCCAAATGACTTTTGGCAAAATTTACTCGATAAAAAAGATTCTCGGACTACGTTAAGCGCAGAAAAGCTTGGCGCGACGCCGCAAGACTATCAAGGTGTTCAAGGTGAGTCTGACCGTTTCTACTGCGATAAGGGCGGTTACATTGAAAACTTTAACTTCGATAGTTCAGGTTACCGCGTAACGGAAGGGTCGTTCCAAGGCATCGATCAAAGCTTTTTATGGGCTTTAGATACAAGCCGAAAAGCGCTAGTCGATGCGGGGGTCAATCTTAGTTCGGATGTGTTAGAACGCACCGGTGTCATTATGGGGGCGCTGTCGTTCCCAACGACTCGTTCAAACGATCTGTTTTTACCTATGTACCACTCTGTCGTGGAGAAGGCGCTGAAAACGAAGTTATCCAACGAAAACTTCCAGTTATTGCCAACCAATGAGCAACCTCAACCACTTAATGCAGTCAACGGCGCCGCTGCACATAACGCGTCGAAACTGGTTGCTGATGCACTAGGTCTTGGCAATGTACAGTTAAGCCTTGATGCCGCGTGTGCAAGTTCGGTCTATTCATTGAAGTTGGCTTGCGATTACCTGAATGCGGGCAAAGCCGATATGATGCTGGCAGGTGCAGTATCTGGCGCTGATCCATTCTTCATCAATATGGGTTTCTCAATTTTTCACGCTTACCCTGATCACGGTGTATCCGCTCCTTTCGATAGTAACAGTAAAGGCTTGTTTGCTGGCGAAGGCGCAGGCGTTCTAGTACTAAAACGTCTCGCGGATGCAGAGCGTGATGGCGATAATATTTATGCTGTTGTTAGCGGTATTGGTTTATCAAACGATGGGCGTGGTCAGTTTGTATTGAGCCCAAACAGCAAAGGGCAAGTTCAGGCATTTGAACGCGCTTACGAAGCGTCAAATCTAACACCAGATAGTATTGAAGTGATTGAGTGTCATGCTACAGGTACACCACTGGGCGACAAAGTAGAGCTGACCTCCATGGAACGCTTCTTTACCGACAAGCTACAAGGTTCAAACGTTCCATTGATTGGTTCCGCGAAATCAAACCTTGGACATCTGCTAACAGCTGCTGGTATGCCTGGGATCATGAAAATGATCTTTGCGATGAAAGAGGGCGTTTTACCGCCAAGCATTAATCTTGATACACCTCTATCTTCTCCAAATGGCTTGTTTGGCACTCAAACTTTACCGAAACAAGTTCAGTCTTGGCCAGATAAAGCAGGCAACTCAGAGCGTTGTGCTGGCGTATCTGTGTTTGGTTTTGGTGGCTGTAATGCACACTTATTGCTAGAGGCTTACTCAAAAAGTAACCCCACTTCATCTGGACTTCAGTCTAGTTCAACAGCGACACCATCAGCGTTAAAGATAACAGGCCTAGCATCTCACTTTGGTTCATTAAAAAGTGTGTGTGAGTTTGATAACGCGATTAAGTCTAATACCAATGCCTTCATTGAACTGCCGAAGAAGCGTTGGAAAGGGTTAGATCAGCATCCAGAGCTATTAAGACAACTTGGGCTTAATGGTGTGCCAAGTGGCGCGTACATTGATCAGTTTGACCTTGATTTCCTACGTTTTAAAGTGCCACCCAATGAAGATGATCGTTTGATCTCTCAGCAACTGTTATTGATGAAAGTGGCCGATGAAGCGATTCGTGATGCCAAGTTAGAAGCGGGACAAAAAGTTGCTGTGTTAGTAGCAATGGAAACGGAACTTGAAATGCACCAGTTCCGTGGACGCGTGAACTTGCATAGCCAGCTTGCTGATAGCCTCGAAAACATGGGGATAGATTTAACGGAAACTGAATACCAAGCGCTAGAAACCATTGCGATGGACAGCGTGATGGACGCGGCGAAGCTGAATCAGTACACCAGTTTCATTGGCAACATCATGGCGTCTAGAATCTCATCATTGTGGGACTTCAACGGACCAGCCTTCACTATTTCAGCTGCAGAGCAATCTGTAGCGCGTTGTGTTGATGTTGCTGAAAATCTAATGTCACAAGAATCCATTGATGCAGTCGTTATTGCCGCAGTTGACTTAAGCGGTAGTGCTGAACATGTATTACTACGAAACAGCATTACGCCAGTCGCTTTAACCGCCAAAGACCCTAGTACAAAGAATTCGGGTTGGAAAGTCGGTGAGGGTGCCGGTGCGCTCGTGTTGGTTGATCAAGCTCACGCGGAATCAACCCAATGCCAAGCTTATGGTGAGATCAGTGCGTTAGCCTTTGGTTCTAGTCAACGTGAGCACGTAGTGACTGACAAGCTTCTAACACGCGTAGGAGTGAGTTCTAACGAAATTTCATTGCTTGAGCTGAACGAAGCCGCGGAAAATCCAACGGCTAGCCAATTAACGGGCACGTTAAGCGCAGCAACCCCAACTCATGCGAGTGAACGTGTTGGCCATTGTTCGTCTGCATCGGGTATGGCAAGCCTTATTCATGGCTTATTGAGCTTAAATGTTCAATCGCCTGCGAATATAAGCGCACCGAAAAGAGCCGTTGTAGCAAACATCAGTGAAGGGCAGTGTTCTCAATTACTGTTAACCCAGTCAAACGTTGAATCTCAATCTTTGAATGGCCGCTTAAGTAATGAGTTGGCAAGTGACAGTAAGCGTCAATTAGTTAAGTCAGTATCGTTGGGAGGACGCGATATTTATCAGCATATAACGGAAACACCGTTAGCTGATTTGAATCAGATCCAGCAAAAGTCAGCGGGTAAATCAGCGAAGAGACAAGCAACGATCGCGACATTAGCGCAATCGAATATTGTGACTCTACAACATGCTGAAGTTCCACTGCTAGAGACGGCACAGATCGGGATGCCACAGCCTACAACTGCACAACCTTCACATTCTTCTGCAACTTTGGCGACGACTTCGCCGAATTCGATTACAGGTAATCACAGCAATATGACTACAGTCCTATCCGCTAAAGAAAACGCGCCACAGGTTTCAGCGTTCAATCAAAATCAACAATTGACTCAAGAAGTGCACAAAGCCTTCCTTCAAACGCGTGCACAAGGTCTTCAAATAGCCGATGCACTACTAAAGGCGCAATTAAATGCTGTTACAACGGGTATTGATAATGCTCAGTTAAGCAATAGTGTTCAAACATTGGACATTCAAAACGGTGTGGCGAGCGCTCCTGTAACGCAACCCATGAATGTGCTTGCTACGCCTGAAGAAACCGCACCAGAACAAGCAGCGCCGGTCAAGCCAGCTCTTAAACCATGTATTTGGAATTACGACGACTTAGTTGAATACGCCGAAGGTGACATTGCAAATGTATTCGGCCCTGATTATGCAATTATTGATAACTACTCTCGCCGTGTACGTCTGCCAACCACCGATTACCTATTGGTATCTCGTGTTACTAAACTAAACGCGACAGTAAACGAATTCAAGCCAAGCACAATGACAACGGAATACGATATTCCTGTTGATGCGCCTTATCTTGTTGATGGTCAAATCCCTTGGGCCGTAGCCGTAGAGTCTGGTCAATGTGACTTAATGCTGATCAGCTACTTAGGCATTGATTTTGAAAACAAAGGTGAGCGCGTATATCGTCTACTAGATTGTACGTTAACCTTCTTAGGAGACTTACCTCGTGGTGGCGATACGCTACGTTACGATATCTCCATCAATAGCTTTGCTCGTAATGGCGACACACTGCTGTTCTTCTTCTCTTACGAATGTTTCGTTGGCGATAAGATGATCCTGAAAATGGATAACGGTTGTGCGGGCTTCTTCACTGATGAAGAATTGGCTGACGGCAAAGGCGTGATTCACACTGAAGATGAAATCAAGGCACGTAAATTGGCGACAAAACAGCGTTTTGACCCTATCTTACATTGTCCTAAAACTCAGTTTGATAACCAATCACTGCGTCATCTTCTTACTGCAAACATTGCGGAATGTTTTGGTCCGACTCACCAATCCGATCGTCATCAACCTTCACTCTGCTTTAGCTCTGAGAAGTTTATGATGATTGAAAAGGTTAGCCGCGTTGAACCACAAGGCGGTACATGGGGACTTGGTCTAATTGAAGGGCACAAGCAACTAGAGCCTGAGCATTGGTACTTCCCATGCCACTTCAAAGATGATTCAGTCATGGCTGGCTCATTAATGGCAGAAGGCTGTGGCCAGCTGCTGCAGTTCTACATGATGCATTTAGGTATGCACACGTTAGTACAGAACGGTCGATTCCAACCGCTAGAGAATGCACCACAGCAAGTACGCTGTCGTGGTCAAGTTCTCCCTCAATCTGCTGAACTAACGTACCGTATGGAAGTAACAGAAATTGGCTTGAGCCCACGTCCATACGCGAAAGCAAACATCGATATTCTACTCAACGGCAAAGTGATTGTTGATTTCCAAAACTTGGGTGTGATGATTCGTGAAGACGAAGAGTGTACTCGTTACATTGGCTCTGGTGATTATGTAGTGACGGATGAGACTACGATTCCTTACGCAAAAAACACGTCAACGGTTTCTAGCTCAGTAAAAGCGGTTGTTGCAGATAAATCGATAAGCCAACAAGCATCAGTAAATGCACCGCTAATGGCGCAGATTCCGGATCTAGACACGGCTCCAAATAAAGGGGTAATTCCACTACAGCACATTGAAGCGCCAGCAACGCCTGACTATCCAAACCGCACTCCTGATACTGTACCGTTCACGCCTTACCATATGTTTGAATTCGCAACGGGCGATATCGAAAAATGTTTCGGCCCAGACTTCTCAATCTACCGAGGCATGATCCCACCGCGTACTCCATGTGGTGACCTGCAGCTAACGACTCGCGTAGTTGATATTAAAGGTAAGCGTGGTGAATTCAAGAAACCGTCTTCGTGTATTGCGGAATATGAAGTACCTGCGAATGCTTGGTATTTCGACGAAAACAGCCATGAGTCATTAATGCCATATTCGGTATTAATGGAGATTTCACTTCAGCCAAACGGTTTCATTTCAGGCTACATGGGTACAACGCTTGGTTTCCCTGGTGAAGAGCTATTCTTCCGTAACCTTGATGGTAGCGGTAAAATGCTACGTAACGTCGATTTACGTGGTAAAACCATCACCAATGACTCACGTCTACTTTCAACAGTCATGATGGGGACTAACATTGTTCAAAGCTTCAGCTTCGAGCTAAGCACCGATGGTGTTCCTTTCTACGAAGGCACAGCTGTATTTGGTTACTTCAAAGGCGCGGCGCTTAAAGATCAACTGGGGTTAGACAATGGAAAAGTCACACAGCCGTGGCACGTTGACAACAATCGTACGCCTGACGTAAGCATTGACCTTCTTGATAAAACGAGCCGCTACTTCAACGCTCCTGTTTCAGCAATGGGCGTAGAACAAACGCACTACAAACTTGCTGGTGGTCGTTTGAACTTTATCGATAACGTTCAAATCACGAGCGATGGCGGTAAATCTGGTCTTGGGTACCTTTATGCTGAGCGTACTATCGACCCTAGCGATTGGTTCTTCCAGTTCCACTTCCATCAAGACCCTGTAATGCCAGGTTCTCTAGGCGTTGAAGCAATCATTGAGCTAATGCAGACCTACGCACTGAACAAAGATTTGGGTGCGGGTTTCCGTAATCCTAAGTTTGGCCAAATTCAATCTGAGGTGAAGTGGAAGTACCGCGGTCAGATTAACCCGCTAAACAAACAGATGTCTCTTGATGTACATATCACAGCAATCAAAGATGAAGACGGCAAGAAGATCATTGTTGGTGACGCGAACTTAAGCAAAGACGGACTTCGTATCTACGAACTGAAAGATATTGCTATCTGTATTGAAGAAGCTGACGGTGCTCAGAAAGCTTAAGCCAAGCTCATGTTGATAAGAAAAGAATTAGGAAGAAAAACTAAAATGACGACACAAACAACAATGAACAACGAAAAGCTTTCTCCGTGGCCTTGGCAGATTGAAGAGAGTACAACGCATTTTGATACAGCAGCAATGGCGACAGCACTTAAAGACATGAGTCTTGGTTGCTACGTTATTAATCACCCAGAGAAAGGCTTAGGCGTTAGCCAGAAAGCTGAAATTACATCAGGTGATTCTGCAAGCTCTGTAAATACACACCCAGTCAGTGCATTTGCGCCAGCTCTTGGCACTCAAAGCTTAGGTGATGAAGATTTCCGTCGTTGTCACGGGGTTAAGTATGCGTATTACGCAGGTGCAATGGCAAACGGCATCTCTTCTGAAGAGTTGGTTATTGCATTAGGTAAAGCGGGCATTCTATGTTCGTTTGGCGCAGCGGGTTTGATTCCTTCGCGCGTAGAACAGGCTATTCAGCGTATTCAAGCAGCGCTGCCAAACGGCCCTTACATGTTTAACTTGATCCACAGCCCAAGTGAACCAGCACTAGAGCGGGGTAGTGTAGAGCTGTTTTTAAAGCATGGCGTTCACACGGTTGAAGCTTCGGCTTTCTTGGGTTTAACACCTCAAATCGTTCAATATCGCGCTGCGGGTTTGAGCCGTGATGCAAAAGGCGAGATCCAAGTCGCTAACAAAGTGATCGCGAAAGTCAGCCGTACTGAAGTGGCCAGTAAGTTCATGCAACCTGCGCCTATTAAAATGCTACAAGGTTTGGTTGACGAAGGTCGTATTACCGCAGAGCAAATGGAATTGGCACAGCTTGTTCCAATGGCGGACGACATTACCGCTGAAGCGGATTCTGGTGGTCATACCGATAACCGTCCACTGGTTACTCTTCTTCCAACGATTTTAGCGCTTAAAGATAAGATTCAAGCAGAATACAAATTTAAAACGCCACTTCGAGTAGGCTGTGGGGGGGGTGTTGGTACTCCTGACGCTGCATTAGCTACGTTCAATATGGGGGCTGCTTACATCGTGACGGGGTCAATCAACCAAGCGTGTGTAGAAGCAGGAGCGAGTGAGCATACTCGTAAATTGCTAGCGACTACCGAGATGGCCGATGTCACTATGGCACCTGCTGCGGATATGTTTGAAATGGGCGTGAAGCTTCAAGTGGTTAAACGTGGCACCTTATTCCCAATGCGAGCAAACAAACTGTATGAGATCTACACGCGTTATGACTCAATTGAAGCGATTCCAGTTGAAGAGCGCGAGAAGCTTGAGAAACAAGTTTTCCGCTCGACGCTAGATGACATTTGGGCAGGTACTGTGGCTCACTTTAATGAACGTGACCCGAAACAGATTGAACGTGCTGAAGGTAATCCTAAGCGTAAAATGGCACTGATCTTCCGTTGGTACCTAGGGTTATCGAGCCGCTGGTCGAACACAGGAGAGAAGGGACGCGAAATGGATTACCAGGTGTGGGCTGGACCTGCGCTTGGTGCATTTAATGAGTGGGCCAAAGACAGCTACTTGGATGATTACACACAACGTAACGCCGTTGATCTCGCGAAGCATCTAATGCACGGCGCTGCTTATCTTGCTCGTATTAACTTATTAACGTCTCAAGGCGTTAAACTAACACCTGAACTGGCACGTTGGACGCCAAATCAAAGAATGGCTTAATAGCGAGAACATAGTTATACGAGTCATATAAATGAAGAAAGCGACCACAATGTTGGTCGCTTTTTTACGCACAAACGACGATAACATGAAAACAGTACTCATTTGAACGTAATCGGTTATCGGCGCATCAATAGATAAACTCCGTGTTCAGATTAACAACTTGTTACTTGTTTGATCTCGCACTATTCAGGTAAGTGACATACAAATGAGTGAAGCAACACAAAATGGTGTAAATTAATAATATTGTCAAAGTAATATGCGAAACGGAGTTTTTACCACATATGCCAGTAGAGCCCACAAAGAACCATTTGAGCGATGCCTTGCCTGATAATGACGCTGACTATTGCATTGAAAGTTCCCCTGATTATTGTTCGCAAGAAAGCAGACAGCTTAATAATGCGTTACCTCTAATCTTGTCTGGCCCCATACTGCGAAAATGCACCTCTTCAGAACTGACCATCTGGCTTGCCGTTTCTTCTCCACTCGTAGGGCATGTCGAGTTATTCAAGAAGGGCATCACCACACCGTTTGTTCGAGGGACATTGGAAGAAGGTGAGCATATTCAAATAGGCGAAAGAGCGTGGGTGTATCAGCTTAGTTTGACCGGTGAGTTCCCAACCAATGAGCCACTAGAGTACGATTTAATCACGGCTCATGGCAACTTAAGAGATTTAATTCCAGATCTCCTGTACAACCAAGAAACCCGGCCGCAATTTGATATTAAAACCAACGCTGATTACGTCATGCACGGTTCCTGCCGTAATCCACATTATCCAAGTCAAGATGCTCTGGTGACCGCAGACCAAAAAGTGGCATCGTTACCTATTGAAGAACGCCCGTCTTTACTCATGATGAGTGGCGATCAAATCTACGCTGATCATGTTGCTGGCCCAACACTCGATGCGATTCAACAGGTCATTAAATTACTCGGGCTTAATGATGAGCAGTTTGAAGAGGCACCGATAAAATCGTCTTCAGATCTATATAAACACGAAGACAATTTTTATCGCAGAAATAAAATTTTGCCGCACTACTTAGATGGAGGAGAAGGCGTTCTCAGCCGACATGAACGAATCAGAAACTGGCTGACTCGACGTGTGCCCGTGTTTAGCTCACGAGAATCGGGGAATCACCTGATTTCTTTGGCAGAGTTTAACGCCATGTACTTACTGGTTTGGTCCCCAACGCTGTGGCAATACGTCGACAACAGTGCATTAAAGAAAAATAATTTTGTCCATTCGGGAAAAGAGCTCGACGTAAAATGGAAGAACTTGTGGCAGAAAGAGCATCCAATCATTGAAGAGTTTATTTCCGGGCTCTCTCATGTTCGCCGCTTGATGGCGCATATTCCCACTTATATGATCTTCGATGATCACGATGTTACCGATGATTGGAACTTAACCCGAGGGTGGGAGCAAGCCGCATACCAACACGCTTTTTCCAATCGTATTATTGGTAACGCACTCATCGGCTACTGGCTTTTTCAAGGGTGGGGCAACGCGCCGACTCAATTCAATGATGCATTCATTAATAGTGTGAAAAACGTGTTTGTTGAAACTAATAGCGAAACGCATGATGCGCTCATTGCATCGCTATATCAGTTTGAGCAATGGCACTATACCATTGAAACTAGCCCTAAGATCCTGGTTCTTGATACGCGGACAAGACGATGGCGTTCAGAATCAAAAATGAACAAACCTTCTGGGCTGATGGATTGGGAAGCACTGAGTGAACTGCAACAATCGATGATAAATGAACCTGCGGTGATCATCGTTTCTCCTGCGCCTATGTTTGGCGTTAAATTCATAGAAACGTTACAGCGAGCCGCAACCGCCCTTGGGCAGCCTCTGTTGATTGATGCAGAGAACTGGATGGCACACCCAGGTTCAGCGAACACACTGTTAAGCATCTTTACTCATTCAAAGACACCCACCAATTTTGTTATTTTGTCAGGTGATGTGCATTACTCATTTGCTTACGATATTCGCCTCAGATTCAGCAAAAGCAGCCCCAATATTTATCAAATTACCGCAAGTGGCTTAAAGAATGAGTTCCCAGATCCGCTGTTAAAGATCTGCGATGTGCTAGACAGGGCACTGTATAGCCCAAGATCTCCTCTCAATCTATTCACCAAGCGTAAGAATATGAAGATTTATAAGCGAGATCCTGACTTTGATGGGGAGAGACGCTTAATCAATCAAAGCTCGATCGGAGAAGTGTATTTGGATTCGAACGGTAGGCCGAATAAAATACAGATATTGCTCGCAAAAGGAGACACTGTCACTTTTCCCGAAGTGGGTAAACTAAAGAAGTGAGTAAACTAAAATAGGGCAATGCAGTCCTGTTACAACCCAGTGAGAAATAAACGAGCCTGTATCCTATTTATGACGATATGGGCGAGCTTTGAAGAACATGATCAGCAATGAGGCCTGCCACTAAGAAGAGAAAGGCCTCATCGCATTTTTGCTACACGACTTATTAACGACACGAATGACTCAGCTGTACTCATTATTAAGCTGTAGCCATTATTAAACTATACCAATCGCCGTTTTAACCCTGCCTTTTCTAAAATACGTGTGGATATTTCTTCAACAGAGAGCGAAGAAGTATTGATATAAGGAATGGCTTCACGCCTAAACAAGGCCTCTACACTTTGTAGTTCAAGTTGGCATTGCTCGGTACTGGCATAATCACTGCCCGATAACCGATTTTCACGAATCTCGGTCAATCTTTGCGCATCAATGGTTAGGCCAAATAACTTATGGCGATGAATTTCAAATTCAGGCAGAAGCCTCATGGCTTTTATATCATCATCAATGAAAGGATAATTGACGACTCGCAAACCAAACTGCATCGCCATATACAAACTTGTCGGTGTTTTACCACTTCTAGAGACACCAAGCAGAACAATGTCGGCCTTTTCTATGCCTTTTAGCGTAATACCATCATCGTGGGCTAGGGTATATTCAATTGCAGCAATTCGGTCAAAGTAGGTGGCAGAGTCACGGTTCACGCTACGAGAACGTTGCAGTTTGGGGGTTGGCTTCATATCAAGGTCGGACTGCATTTTCTGTACAAGCCCTTCAAGCACGTCGTAACAAAATGCTGAACTCTCGAGTAAAATCTGTCTAACGCTAGGAAGAACGATCGAGAAAAACACCAGTGGCTTTTGTCCTGTTTTGACAAAGCTTTGTTCGATCTCTTTGACAACATCCGACACTTTGTCTTCCGTTTCAACGAAGGGAAATGTTTTCTCATTAGCAGTAAAAGAGAATTGCCCAAGCAAAACATGCCCAAGTGTTTCACAAGTGATCGCTGTGCCGTCAGAAACATAGAACACATCACGACTTTCAATATCAATTTGCATATTTTGTTTATACTATCAAATAATGTTGAGTATCATGCAAACCATAATAACGATAACAAAACCTGGTATGCAATTACGTACCCCACAGCTTGAGAAAATTGTTTAAATTTTTTTCAGCCCTTACGTAATCGTTTGCCTTCCCCCTACAATTAAAGCTGCAATGCATTCGGAGAAATTCATGCATAAGAACACTCTCTGGTTTAATCGCCTGTCCATGGAAGACGTCGACAAAGTCGGCGGTAAAAATGCCTCACTGGGTGAAATGGTTTCTAACCTTTCAAACGCTGGTGTGTCAGTGCCAAACGGGTTTGCTACCACCTCCTACGCGTTTAACCAATTTCTTGATTTTGAGGGTCTTGATGAGCGCATTCATCAATTACTTGACGAACTCGACGTTGAAGACGTCGACGCGCTACGAAAAACCGGGGCTCAAATACGGGATTGGGTGTTAAAGGCGCCATTCCCTGGTGACCTAGAACAAGCGATTCGTGAAGACTACCGCAGTCTTATCGATGGTAACGAAGCATTATCAGTCGCAGTACGCTCATCCGCGACGGCAGAAGATCTTCCTGACGCCTCTTTTGCTGGCCAACAAGAAACATTTTTGAATGTGAAGGGCATCGATGCAGTACTCGAAGCCACGAAACATGTTTATGCGTCTTTGTTCAACGACAGAGCGATCTCTTACCGTGTCCACCAAGGTTTTGACCATCGTGGAATTTCACTTTCCGCGGGTATTCAACGCATGGTTCGCTCTGACAAAGCCTCATCAGGGGTTATGTTTACGTTAGACACGGAATCGGGTTTTGACCAAGTCGTCTTCATTACCTCCTCTTGGGGGCTTGGTGAAATGGTCGTTCAGGGCGCAGTGAACCCCGATGAGTTCTACGTGCACAAACCGCTTTTAGAAGCAGGACAAGTGCCTATCGTAAAGAAAACCTTTGGTTCAAAGCTTATCAAAATGATTTATTCAGATAATCAAGAGATTGGTAAGCAAGTGGATATCATTGATACAACGCCTGAAGAGCAGCAGCAATTCTCACTCAACGACGATGAAATTAAAGAGCTCGCCAAGCAAGCTATCATCATCGAAAAGCATTATAAGCGCCCAATGGACATCGAATGGGCCAAAGATGGTATCGACGGAAAGCTCTATATCGTACAGGCAAGACCAGAAACCGTCTGTTCGCAAAATGAGCAAAATGTCATTGAGCGTTATGAACTCAATAATAAAGCGGACGTGTTGATCGAAGGTCGTGCAATCGGTCAGCGCATTGGTAGCGGAAAAGTAAGGCTGGTGGACTCCCTGGATCAAATGTCACTGGTTCAAGAAGGCGATGTGCTTGTTACTGATATGACAGACCCGGATTGGGAACCGGTCATGAAAAGAGCATCGGCAATTGTTACCAATAGAGGCGGGCGCACTTGCCACGCCGCAATTATCGCTCGCGAGCTCGGCATTCCTGCAATTGTAGGCTGCGGAGAAGCAACCCATGCACTGAGCGATGGGGAGACAGTGACCGTTTCATGTTCTGAAGGTGAAACCGGCTACGTGTACCAAGGCGAACTTGATTTTGAAATTCGACGTTCGGCGGTTGATGCTCTTCCTATATTACCAACAAAAGTAATGATGAATGTGGGCAACCCAGATCGCGCCTTCGATTTTGCTCAACTTCCAAATGAAGGGGTTGGCCTTGCTCGGCTCGAATTTATTATCAATAAGATGATTGGTATACACCCGAAAGCGTTATTGAATTTTGAGCAACAATCGGATGAGTTAAAAGCGGAGATCACTCAGAGAATTCGTGGTTACGACAATCCGATTGATTTCTATGTGAGTAAGCTAACCGAAGGCATCGCCACGATTGCCGCTGCATTCTGGCCTAAGCGTGTCATCGTTCGTATGTCTGATTTTAAATCCAATGAATACAGCAATTTGGTTGGCGGTCAACGGTATGAACCTCATGAAGAAAATCCAATGCTTGGGTTCCGTGGTGCGTCTCGTTACATTTCTCCCGTGTTTGAGGATTGTTTTGAATTAGAAACACAGGCGCTAAAGCGCGTACGCAATGAAATGGGGCTAAAGAATGTCGAGATAATGATCCCATTCGTTCGTACACCAAGTGAAGCGGCATCGGTTATCGACCTTTTGGCTAAGTTCGATCTGCGCCGTGGCGATCAAGGCTTAAAAATCATCATGATGTGTGAATTGCCGTCCAATGCGATTTTAGCGGATGAATTCTTAAAGTACTTCGATGGTTTCTCAATCGGTTCAAATGATATGACTCAATTGACGTTAGGACTTGATAGAGACTCTGGTGACGTTGCCCATTTGTTTGATGAACGTAACCCTGCAGTTAAAGCCATGCTTAAAATGGCCATTGACGCTGCGACCAAAGCAGGCAAGTACGTCGGTATTTGTGGACAAGGCCCTTCAGACCATGACGATCTAGCCAAATGGCTAATGGATCAAGGCATCAGCTCTGTATCGCTCAATCCTGATACGGTCATTGATACTTGGGTTAAACTTGGTAACGTTCAGTAGAATCAGAACCATAAAAGCGTCAATCGCTACGCTTCAATAGCTATTTGAACTTCAATAGCTATTTGAATTAGCGACATTTAAATAGATACGTTTGAAAAGCTAGGATGGTTTCAGCGACTTAGTTCCACTCAATAAAGCGCCCACGAGGCGCTTTTCTTTTTCCATCACTTTCTTTTTGTTGTTTTTCCCATCGAATGACTTGGCAGCGAGATCGTGGCTATGTCTTGGCTATCTTGATACCACGGTAAGCGTTTAAAATGCGTTGAGGAGAATCAGCAGGATCACCTTCAATATTCTTATGATGCGCCAGTCTTTGGTAGTGAGACAGTGTCTTAGCTAGATAAGCATTCGCGGTAGTAACCTGCTGAATGGATTGGGCATTCCAAATGTCTTTTCCAACTGGAGAGACCATAGGATGTGATGATTGACTGTTCTTTTCAGACGAAACCAGAAGTATCTCGTAATAGCGTTTGTTGTCTTCAACGAGCGTTTCTTCTTTAAGTCTAAAATCCAGCTCGATAAGACGCTTTCTAAGGCTATACAGATGGTGAACAGGGCACAATAGGTAGTCTATGGATGCGGATGGATTATTTCGATGAATGGCCTCAAAAAGGTCTACCATTAGATCGCCACCAACACCAGCAATGATAACCAGGTGCCTTCCTTCATGCTGTTCTATCGGGAGGTTAGCAACATCAATGCAATGGGTAAACCAAGGCGTTAATGAACTCCCATAGAACTGAGTAAGCTTAGTGTCGAGCTGTTTCATGAGTTCAGGAACAATATCAACAAAATGGATATGACCACCAGCCTGACGAGACAATAATGTCGCGCCTAACAATCCATGGTCACAACAACAGTCCCAAATATGATCGTACTGTTGACCTACCATTTCATCTATCTGTTTTAGTCTATTGCTTATTTTCACGTGTCAATCCCACCAAATTCTCGGCAATTGTAATGGGATTTTTTTTGCAAGCAAAGCAATTCTGCCATCTCTTTTGAGCGCTACACAGGTGAACACGCACAACGCTAAAGTTTGGTTATATTTTCTAATCTTTAATGAAGGAATAGTCGCATCAGGTAATCAATAAATGCAGAAAAATGGCGAGTAATATGTTAAAAATTATAGAGAAAAAACAACCATATCGAATGATAAATCATGAAAAACGCTCAATAATGAATATTTTATCACAAAATATGAATAAGTAGATCCATCAATTGTTAAATCATTGTTTCATTAGAAAAACTAATTCTAAATCGCAGTTTTTGTCACTATTTATTTGCCAAAAAAAACTCTATATTTCTTCCAACGAAACAAAATTATTCGATTTTTAGAGAGGCTACTATGTCACAAGTTATGCATTTAGACACCATCGCAGCACCTACCTCTATGGATAAGAAGACCTACGCGGTTAGTTTCAAAGGATTGATTAAACATTTACTAGATATTCTGTTTGTTGATAACAGTGAACCTCGTGCTTACTATGCGTCTGATCTTTCAGACCATATGCAAAGAGATTTAGGTTTAACTCGCTAATATCTCGACAACGCAGTTATTTGAACGCAGCCAGTGGCTGCGTTTTTTTATGCTTGAATTTTATCAATAATCACCTGTACGAAAGCATGCTCATTGGTCATTGGTACACATACAAAAAAAGGCACCATCGGCGCCTTTAAAAAATAGGAGTACAAATAATAGAATATGAGTGTCTAAATAAAAAGCCCGTTACTTTTTACGGCAGAACTCAGCAATCACGTACATTGATTGACCACCATTGGTTTTACCAGATACAAGCTTTGGATCATCGCCAACACTAATTCCGCGAATAACCGTACCTTGCTTAATCACTTGGTTCGTTCCTTTGACCGGCAAATCTTTGATTACTGTTACGTCGTCACCTTTTTTAAGTTCGACGCCATTCACATCAAGAGGTTTGTCATCAGCCGACATCCCAATTTGTGCCCAAACTGATGTTTCCTCTTCTAAGTACATCATCTCTAACAAATCCTGTGCCCAAGACTCTGAAGAGAGGCGAGTCAATTGACGCCACGCTACCACTTGAACCGGTGGCTCTTGGCTCCACATACTGTCATTTAGACAGCGCCAGTGGTTAATGTCTTTCGGGTCTTCAATTTCACCCAAACACTTATCGCAAGCCATAATGCCATGATCGACAGTAACATGGCTATGTGGTGGTACCGCGTACGCGGTAAGCGGAGAGTCACTTCCACACAGTTCACATTTAGATTGGCAGCGTTCTAGCATTGTTGCTTCAGAAGACATATTAAGCTCACATTCAATAAATTAAATAACGCGCATATTATCCACTTTATCCATATAAATGAAAGGGAGATTTCTTTGTTAAAACAAACCTGACCTATTCTTTGCAAACAAGGGCTCCACATGGGCATCTTAAATCCTAAACGAGTTTATTTGCTTGCATGAAGCATGTATCGCCATCGGTGATGTTTTCTCTTTACCCACAAAAATAAGCGCGTCATACTTCTACGGCCTTTAAATTGCACTATACAGGAAGCATGTTGGAACTTTTATCTATTGATTGTCTTGGAAAACCGTTACGCCTAGAAGGTTCAATGGCTGGTTGGCAACAACTTTATTGGGACAACACACTCGTCTCTCAAAAAGACGCCTCTACCGATTCATCTGATCAATCTGTTCATCAATTCACGTTGTTACACGGAGACGTAAACTTAAACTGCAAGCTGACATTAGAATTGGTCTGGCAACCATTTAAGTTGGACTACGCGTTATCCATCAATGAACAAGTCATAGAGCAAAACTCTCGGGATCATAAAGACATCGAGCAGCAGGTTCCTTTTACCCCACCAAAGGCAGATCGAAAGTTTAGCGTGATAGGCTTAGTGTCTTTGCTAATGAAAGGGCTTAAAAGTGCCAAGCTAATAAAAGTAGTGCTCGCATCGGCCAGTTTGGCGGCCTATTCCTGGCTTTTCTCTTTTCAATTTGCGTTGGCACTGATCGCCTGTTTAGTGTTTCACGAATATGGCCATGTTAAAGCGATGAAGTATTTTGGAATGAAAACCAAAGGCATATATTTGGTCCCTTTCTTAGGCGGGCTCGCGCTCAGTGACGAAAAAATCAACACCCGATGGCAAGATGTCGTCATTTCGATTATGGGGCCCTTTTTTGGATTACTGCTATCGATTGTATTGGTTATCGCGTATTGGGTGACGGGTAACCTGTTTTTTGCAGGATTGGCGGTTTTCAACGCATTCCTAAACCTATTTAATCTGCTTCCGATTTTGCCCCTTGATGGAGGGCACATATTAAAGAGCATCAGTTTTTCGATGAACAGTGTCACAGGAATCGTACTGTGCGCTGCAGGGGCAATAGGCGGAATCGTTCTTAGCTACTCTCTCGGTCTCACGTTATTCGGATTCTTGCTGATTATGGGCACTATCGAAATCGTCTTAGAATGGAAACAAAGGCATCACAGCCACCTGTTGCCCTTAGACCGATACGGCCAAATTATTTCAAGCATTTGGTATGTGGGCTTGGTTTTCGGGCTGATTAGTATCATTTGGTACTTTGCTTCCACTGGGGATGCCTTGTTACAGCTACCACTGCAAATATTGGGTACGTAAATAACGAGTATAGGTCCGGTACTTTGCCAGTAAAGAGTGCCGGCTACTCTCGTAAAAAGAGCTTACTAGTAACGGCTATTTGTCATTAATGAGTGCCGGTTTATAGAGTTCGTAAGGTTGACAACATCGTCCTTGGCAAGATCGTCGACCTTACGTTCACCAGCACTTCATTGATAGGGTAACTGGCTCTGGCTAGCTACAATTAGGTTTAGCCACATTATAGCTAGGAAGTGATTGGATCTTAGCCTTTAAGTCATTGATTCTCGTGTCATGAGAAGGGTGGGTGGAGAGTAACTCTGGCGGTTGTGCACCTCCGGATGCTTTCGCCATATTCTTCCAAAGATCAACGCTTTGGTTTGGATCAAAACCAGCCTGGGCCATAAACTCTAACCCTAAAATATCGGCTTCCGATTCTTGTGTTCGGCCATAAGGCAAAATAACACCATATTGCACACCCACACCCAACGCAGCCATCGTCATTGATTGATATTCAGCATATTCCGAAGCGCCTAAAGCTACACTGGTCACTTGCATTCCAACATTGGCTAACTGTGACTGTGACAGCCTTTCATTACTATGATCGGCGAGAACGTGAGCGATTTCATGGCCAATAACCGTTGCCAATTGATCTTGATTGATAGCGACGTTCAAAAGCCCGGTATAAACCCCAATCTTTCCTCCAGGGAGAGCAAAGGCGTTCACTTGCTCACTATCGAACACCACCACTTCCCATTCTTTAAAACTGGGTTGTGCGGGCACCGTTGTCAGCACCGCTTTTGCGACACATTGAACGTAATTATTCGTCTTAGTGTTTGTACTGATAGGTTGTTCTGCTTTCATTTGCTCAAAAGACTGAGCGCCTAACGAACTCATCTCTTGATCGGAAAATAAGATGATCTGATTCCTGCCTGTAGGAGAGGCGCTACAAGCTGTTAGAACAATAGTCGAACACAGAACCGACAATTTAAATAAGGTTTGCATTTACAATCTCCATATTGAAAGGCAAATTAGTCATTCTATGACAAATGATAAACTATAACGCAAACCAAAAGAGTGCTAAATGGCTATTTGGAAGAAACACATTGATTTAGAAAAATTGAATTTAACGTCTAAAGATACCCTGATTGAACATTTAGAGATCAAATACACGGATGTCGACTCAGACAGTATTTCCGCGACCATGCCGGTCAGTAAAATAACCCACCAGCCGCTTGGCATGCTGCACGGAGGAGCATCGGTCGTTCTTGCGGAAACGTTAGGATCAATCGCCGCCAATTTATGTGTCGATGAAAACCACTTCTGTGTCGGGCTGGATATCAATGCAAACCACATTCGAGCGATGCGTCAAGGTACGGTAACGGGCAAAGCGACGCCATTACACCTTGGTGTTTCAACTCAAGTTTGGCAGATCAATATCACCGATGAACAAGCGCGTTTAATTTGCTCGAGTCGGCTAACTATCGCAGTAAAAACGATTGCAATAAAAAAGCGCCATACAAAAGAAAGGACATAGATCCATGGTCATTCCATTCTCCTTAGGGAAGATTATTGCCACTGCCCATGAGCTGGTAGTCAAATTCGATGGCCAACAACAGGTTGTGTTACAGGCGCAAGCGGATTGCCTCACCTTAATAGGAAAGGGGGCTAATGTATTGGTCGCCAACGGGAGCGGCTGCAAATGGTCAGTAAAACTCGATAATGAACAACAAGTTAACGAATTAAGTATGCTGATGGGGTGCGCGGTTTCTGATTAACTTGATCCAAGATTAAAAAAAGGGGAAACTACACAAATCCATACATTATTTGAGCTTTCCCCTTTATGAGTAGTCCACGTTTACGCGTTCAGTTTGAAACACTATTTAAACACTTCAAAGGGCTAGACTCAGGCATTCAACTTGATGAGATCACCGAGATCCTTTTCTGTACTCGACGAAATGCGCGGATCGTTCTCAACAAGATGGAAGAAGAAGGTTGGATCGAATGGAAACCAGCGCCTGGTCGTGGAAAGCTTTCTCAGCTTAACTTCAAACGAAGTCGCAGTGATGTCAATGAAACTCTCGCTAAACAATATCTTGACGAAGGTCGAATTTCCCATGCTTTGTCGGTACTCGATAATGACAGTGCTAAATTGGCAAGGGTGATTGATGGTTACTTGGGTGTACAACATCAAGAAGGCCAGCAAGTCATACGTTTGCCGTATTATCGACCGCTTTCAATGCTTAACACGAACAAAAATATGCGACGCTCTGAGCAACACATCGCTCAACAAATATTCAGTGGGTTAACCCGGCTTGATGATGCCGACAATTTACAGCCTGATTTGGCCCACAGCTGGGAAGCATTATCGAACCGAGTATGGCGATTTTATATTCGACCAAGAGTTCGCTTTCACACTGGGGTTGCTCTAGAGACGGATCACATCATTGAAAGCCTCTTATCACTTAAATCGACGCCTCTTTTTTCGCACATCGAACAGGTCACGTCACCCAGCGAATCGATTATTGATGTGACTTTATCTTCAGATGACAAACGCTTACCACTCTTGTTGGCGGAATCCTGTGCCAAGGTTTTACTACCTAATCACCTTAGAACCGATAATTTCGATATTATGCCGATTGGTACTGGCCCTTACCGAGTGGCAGAAAATAACGATAAGCGTTTGGTCTTGCAGGCCTTTGATGGGTATTTTGGTTTTCGGCCCCTCATTAACCGAGTCGAGGTTTGGGTGATCGATGAAGTGCACTCTTCGATGATCTTTCCGAGTTTATCGAATCCGATCAAACCAGACATAAATAACCATAATGAAGAAGTTAAATTAGATCCTGGATGCACATACTTACTGCTCAACAGACGGAATGGTCTGGCTTCATCGAATCAGTGGGCTGAGTATTTTACCCACAAGCTCCATACTATGAACTTATTCAGGATGTTACCGGATAAAAAACTGGTGGAATTGGGTGTATTACCGGCTCACGGTCTGAAGCCTGGCTGGTACCACCAAAATCGTTCAACTAGCGCCGTTACCGCTCCTGAAGAAACAACAGTGACTATTGCTTATCATGCCCAGCACCCTATGTTTCCAACGTTAGCAAAAACCATCGAGAAGATTCTTCGAGAAGATGGGTTAAAAGTACACATGGTTAAATACGACGTTGACGTACCTAACGCAGAAGAGATCGATATTTGGGTGAAACCAATGGGAATAGCGAACAACCGTGATGATGCGCTCGTAGGGTGGCTTCTCGATTACAGTGATATTCAAAAAATGAGCACCGATGAGCATTTTAAAAACTGGACTCACTTGGTTGATGCATGGCGAGCTGATGACAGCTTACCCTTTCCTGGGCGGGCGTTAGGTAAATCTCTCGCTGAGCATATGCAGCTTATTCCACTGTTTCACTGCTGGCTTGGTGTAAGCCAGGATCAATGTGGTTCCCTACAAAATGTAAAGTGCAACGCTCTTGGCTGGTTTGACTTTAGCAGAGCCTGGGTCAAACCAAGCATTAACGGAGATATGCCGAGTTAATGTCTAAACCCAACAAAAAGCAACCTGCAAGGACCGTTGATGTATATTGCGCTAAATGTAAAACACCTTTGTATAAATACAGGAAAGGGGGAAAAGGCGCCCTAGTCAAATGTTTCCAGGAACGCATCGTTACCGACTTTACCGTAGAACTAGGAATCTGCCCTAAGTGCGGTATTTCATTCGCTAGAGAAACAATGATCAGAGGAATGCCTGCAAATAAGATTATTGGCGGAAAAGTTACCTTTAAATAGGCACTTAAATTAACCCTTTTTTAACAGTTACCTTGATTTACCTCTCACTACCCACGTCTAAACCATCAAATTTCGGTCGCTTATTGATCTGTATCTATAATTTACGTAAAAAAATCGTTATGGGGTTTTATGTCTTTGTATAAATGTTAGAATTCAAACCAGTTACACTTTGTTACGTTTTGAATCTAGGAGTTACAAATGGACACAGCACTTGTCATCGCTTTTATCGTGACGTCTGTCATCATGATAAAAAAAGAGATGCCAAATAAATAATTTATCATTCGCCCAATTTCTGTTAACTTTTTGAATGAAAGATTACCCAAACCAGCATCTATTGCTGGTTTTTTCTTATTTGACAGCCCATTAAATCAGTTTGCAAGGAGCGGTATTGTGCTAAGTCCTCTTACTCTTGAAGCGTTACATATATTAGATGCAATAGAACGAAGAGGGAGTTTTGCCAGTGCTGCAAAAGAGTTAGGGCGAGCACCTTCATCACTCACTTATCAGATTCAAAAACTTGAGCAAGATTTGGACCTGATGATATTCGATCGATCTGGCCACAAAGCTATCTTTACCCAAGCAGGGCAGTTACTGCTAGAACAAGGAAGACATATCCTTGTGGCATCGAATGATCTCGTGAGCAAAGCGAAAGCACTCGCGAATGGGTGGGAGCTCGATATAACCATCGCGTTCGACGGCATCATCCCTGTAGGTAATTTGTTTCCGCTGGTCAGTAAGCTTGAAGAAGTCAGCAGCACCAAAGTTAAATTACAAGAAGAGATCTTAGCGGGTTGTTGGGAGTCTTTGGCTTTAAATCGAGCGGATCTTTTAATCTGCCCAAAAACATCAATGATCCCTCAGGATCTAAAAACAGAGGTGATCGGATCCATGTCAATGGTTTGGGTCGCATCTTACGATCATTATATCCATAAACGAGTGGGGGAATTTAATGATCAAGAGCGACAAAAATATAAGATCATCGCCATCGCGGATACGGCTTTGGAGCACCCAATTCAGTCTATTAACATCCTCGAGAAGCAACCTCAACTCACTGTTACAACATTCAACGCGAAAGTGGAAGCTCTGCTAGCGGGTCTTGGTATTGGCACCTTACCTCAGCAAGTCGCAGAGCCACTTATAAAGAGTCATAAGCTTAAAGCCATACACGGCACCCAGAATCAAGATATTGAAATCGTGTTAGCCTGGCGCCGTAATAACATGGGTAATGCAAAAACCTGGTGCATCCGTTATCTAAAAAACCATTGGTCTTTACTCGCTTAGTTCTACGTGCTTTGTTCTAAGTGTTTTCAGACACTTGCTTAATGGCATTTACAAACGGCTCTAGGTTCTTCGATCATTGAGCCTAAGCACCATGTCTGCGGTTCCATCTGAAAATTGAACATCAACTTCAAACCCGAGTTTCTGTGCCAGCGTCAGCATACCTCGGTTGGTTGGCATCGTCATTCCCGATATTTGAGCTGTGCCTTTATCTTTACAATATTGAATGATCTTGCCCATGAGGATCTTACCTAATCCTATGCCTTTAAGATCGGAACGGATCAGTATGGCGAACTCGGCATCACTATTTTGATGATTGATTAAAGCACGAGACACACCAATGATGGTCGGATTGCCTGCGGTATAGGTAACCGCAACGAAGGCCATTTCCCTGTCGTAATCAATCTGGGTGAAGTTGGCCAGCGCTTCATGATTAAACTCACCAACGTCAGTAAAAAAGCGCTTATATAAATCGTCTTTTGATACCTTGTGAATAAACTCAGCATGAAGCGGCTCATCTTCAGGAAGAATTGGCCTCAGCAATATTTCTGTACCGTCTTTTAACGTCAGTTTTTCTTCCATTTCAACTGGATAAGGCCGAATAGCTAATCGTTCGTGGGCGTCCTTGTTATAGCGAGATAAGACTAAATCCGCATCAAGGATAGTGAACTCGTTACCATTCACCAGTAGTGGATGAATATCCAGTTGTTGAACTTGAGGGCAATCGACCACCATTTGTGACAATCGCACTAGGAATTCGGATAGCCCATCAATATCCATAGGATCTGGAAGTTTTTGCGGTCGAATTTTTCCACTTTTTATCGCTCTCACGATCAGATAGCGAGCCAGTGTCATGTTAAGCGGGGGAAGCGCTGCGGCGGCATCAATGGATTCATCCCACTCTGAACCACCTTGCCCAATCAATATGACAGGCCCAAATGTGTTGTCCGTCACGACTTTAATCCGTATTTCCTCGCCACCCGCCAACTTGCCCATTCCCTGAACCAATAATCCATGAATATGTGCAGCGGGGTATGACAACTTGGTTCTATCAAGGATCGCTTGCGCCGCATTAGCAACTTCAACACTGTTTCTCAGGTTAAGCATAACGCCTTGAACATCCGACTTGTGCGCAATATCAGGAGAACGTAATTTCACCGCAACAGGGTAACCGATTTTTTCAGCAACATGCACGGCTTCACTCGCATCAGAAGCAATCCATGTCGGTAACACATTAAAATTGAAATACTTTAGGAATGAACCGATCTGATGAGTATCCAACATCAAGGTATGATTTTGTTCCAACTTCTCCTCAATCCATTGTTTAGCGTGATTAAGTTCACCAATGTGAACCGGTTCAGCGGAGGTCGGGG
This sequence comes from Vibrio sp. YMD68, assembly GCF_029958905.1. Taxonomy (NCBI): domain Bacteria; kingdom Pseudomonadati; phylum Pseudomonadota; class Gammaproteobacteria; order Vibrionales; family Vibrionaceae; genus Vibrio; species Vibrio sp. YMD68. The sequence continues at coordinate 998,765 of NZ_CP124613.1, forward strand.
TCTCCATTAGTTGTTTTTGATTTCGTCGATACTCGACCAAGTGCATGAAAGCAACAACAGCACTTTCTGGGGTGCGATACGTTGGAATTCCTGCTTGGGTGAAGATCTGTCTTGCAGGCTTAGCGGTAAGCTCGCCAGACCAATTGGTTAGAATATTGAATTGCTTATGTTTAGGGTGCGCTCTAATGGCATCAACGATTTCTTGAGCTGTCTGCTCGGAAGGTGATACTGCCGACGGGCTATGCATGATCAAAATAGCGTCTGCGATATTACTGTCGAGTAAGACGTTGAGTGTATCGACATAGCGACGATTTCCCGCATCGCCAACCATATCAATGGGGTTACTGTGCGACCAACTCTGTGGCAATACCGTACTGAGCCTATTTAGCGTTTCCTCGTCAAGCTGAGCCAGTTTACCACCACGCTCTAAGAGAGTATCAACGGCCATAATGGCAGGCCCACCCCCATTCGTTATGATCGCCAATCGCTCGCCACGCAATGGTACAGAATGCGTCAGAGTCTCTACCGCAGCGAATAACTCATGCGTATTATTCACTCTTAACATACCCGTACGACGAATCGCGGAATCATAAATGATATCAAGCGTGTCATCACCTCCAGTATGTAGCCTTGCCGCTTTTCTGCCACTGGCGGTGCGTCCACCTTTTAGAACCAAGATTCTTCGATTCCTAGAAGCGGCTCTGGCAGCGGACATAAATCGCCTCGCATCTTTTATGGTATCGACATACAGTAGAATCGCTTCTGTGTGCGAATCCATGCTTAAACGATCCAAAAGCTCTGCAAAGTCGATATCCAGACCGTTACCCAGAGAAACAAAAGCAGAAAAACCAATGTTCTTATCGTTGGCCCAATCGAGGATGGTGGTACACACCGCAGCGGATTGGGATATAAATGCGATCTTTCCTTTAAGGGCAGTGATAGGGGAAAAAGACGCGTTGAAATTCAGCCAAGGCAGAATAATCCCCAAACTATTTGGACCAAGCAAACGCATATTTGAGTGTTTGGCTATCTCTAAGCAACGATCTTGAATCGATATTTCATCGTCTGTTCGGGCCATGTCTGAAGCCAGAATAATAACCGTAGATATCCCTTTTAGCGCCAGTTCTTCTATTAAGGCGACATTTCGGCTTGCTCGTGTACATAATACGGCGATGTCTGGCGTTATTGGTAACGCATCGATGCTCTTATACGCAAGTACACCGCACACAGAAGGGTACTTAGGGGTAACGGGCATGATCGCACCTTCAAATCCACCCAATAAAAGATTTTTCATCACAATATTACCGGCACGTCGATCTTTGATTGAAGCACCGATAACGGCAACGGATTTAGGTTTTAGAAGCTGATCTAATGTATTCATGGCTCGTCCACTGCAATAGTCATCTCTATAGATTAATCAATTTAAGTCGCTTTGGTGACCATTTCTCACTCGTTCTGAACAGTAGAACACGGTATAAAAGTGACTTTGTGCCATGCATCACAGAGTATTGATATATAATTAAAAGGTTGGCTTGATTCTAAGCTCTTCAATCGGCATGATTTAAAGTAATTTCTATTTTTAGGACGTAAGTACATTCATGAAAAAGATTTCAATTGTGGGCCTATCGGTACTTCTATCGGCTTGTGCTTCTGACACATACATTACAGATGTCACATCAGAAAGTTATAGAGAAGACTACAAGGTTGCTGAAGTAGAAAAGCCAGTGGTTTCGAGTGAAGGCACTGCCGAAGGTATTGTTGAGAGTAACGTTGAAACAAACGCAGCCAAAGTTGTCCCTACTGCAGAGAAGAAGGTGATGAATAAAACGCCTGAGGCTGCTGTTGCCATCATTCCACCGACGGCTAAACAGGTCGCTATGAACCCACGTTATGGGTTTACTATTCAAGTCGTTGCGGTAGGCTCTCAAACAAAAGTCGATGAATTTGCGCGTAAACTTCCTATGGACAACCAACAACCTGTCTGGGAAAACTATAAGGTAGTAAATGGTACAAAATGGTATACGGTGCTTTATGGTGATTACGCTACACGTGGTGAAGCGAAAGAAGCCATTGCTACACTGCCAATGGAATTCAAAAACCTAAAACCATTTGTCAAAAGCATCGATTCGATTAAGAATTCAGAATTCCCAACACTGAATAAATTGAACTAGAAACCATACTAGAAATCATAGAGGCTGAGCTTCGCAGCGATATGCCCATGTTATGGTGAATAAAACATCAAATGAACCAAAACCGCGTAATTTAATCTGGGTTACGCTATCGTTTTGGTTCATTTTCATTATGATGAAGACAAGAATTTTATAGCGTTATGGAAACTACGTTAATGACTCAAACAACCATCCTTCTACTGTGTGGCGGAGGCTCTTCTGAACATGAAGTGTCTTTAGTCTCGGCCAACTATCTGCAGCAGCAGCTATCTTTGACTCCAAACTTTGATGTGGTGCGCGTAGAAATACGTCAAGACGGTTGGTTTAATGAATCAGATAAACTCGTTTCTCTTGATACCAATACCGCTACGTTGAACAGTGAAGACAAAAATCTTCATATTGATTTTGTAATTCCTTGTATCCATGGTTTTCCAGGGGAAACAGGAGACATTCAATCGATGCTCGAGCTAGCTGAAATCCCATACCTCGGATGTGGACCAGAAGCGAGTACCAATAGCTTTAACAAGATTACCTCAAAGCTGTGGTATGACGCGCTTGGCATCAAAAATACACCTTATTTATTCTTGTCAGAGAATGATTCACACTCTTTAGAAAAAGCAGAGCAAGCACTAAGAGAATGGGGCAGTATTTTTATTAAAGCCGCTAGACAAGGCTCTTCTGTGGGATGTTACAAGGTAACTGAATCATCACAGCTTCAAGAGGCTATCGATGCCGCTTTCGGATATTCTGATCAAGTATTAGTAGAAAAAGCAGTAAAGCCAAGAGAACTTGAGGTCGCCGCTTACGAGTATGATGGCCAGCTATTCTTATCTCAGCCGGGTGAAGTTATCGCACCTTCCGATGCTTTTTATACCTATGAAGAAAAATACAGTGCAGACAGCCATTCTATTACCGAAATAGTCGCTGGTAACCTCACACAAACTCAGTTGAGCGCAATAGAAGTCAGTGCGAGAAAAGTCTTTACTCAAATGCGATTACGCCATTTATCTCGAATTGATTTTTTCTTAACTGAAGATGGTCACATTTATTTAAATGAGGTAAATACCTTCCCTGGAATGACGCCCATTTCTATGTTTCCTAAGATGCTAGCGAACAACGGTCACCAATTTCATAAGTTCCTCGAAAACTGCGTGAACACTTCTCTTGGGCAAGCTACTCCCAAGGCTTAATGATCTTATAAACTCGCTTTTCATCCTCTGCTGTTTGCTTTAGACCCATGTATTGATAAGGCATAGCAGGGGACAACCAACGACCAAACTCTTGAATGTCTTTGGCTTTTTTACCACGACTGGCCAAATGCTGAGCGGCTCCGACACGAGTTGATTGCCCTGAAAATTTAACGGAAAGATTTAACAGGTCACTCGCTGAGGCTAATACTCTGTAAATCGAAGAGTCATCCATTTGAGCACTGCTTACGTTACCATGTCGATCTATCGCACGAAACAAACAGAGATCCGGGTTATCACCTGCGACCGACAGCCACAATTTCAAAATGGAAGAACACCGGTGGCTAAGCTCATAACTGTGATCTTTGATTGATACAAGATAGTGATTTTCACATTCGGTGAGATCAGAAAAAGACAAGGATTTTAGATCCGAACGCTTTAAGGCACATTCAAACATCACGTAATAGATGGCTAGATCACGAACACTTTTAGGGCTCGGTGTTTCCGTCAATATTCTATCGAGTTCTTTAATGTGATTCAGGGTTAAGCCTTGTGCTTGCTTTGCATCCCCGAATTTTTCCATTCGATAACTCGCCAGTAATTGCCGAATCAAGCTATTAGAAACAGGGTCTGTATCATAGAGTAGCCGATGAACCAAAGATAGGGTGACCGCGTAACGTTTCAAGGTGGAAAACTTACGCTTTTTCGCCTCCCGCTCAATAAATAAGCGAACAACAGTGACAGAAGCGGGGAGTGAACTGACTTGCTTGATTTGACAGAATTCAGAGAAAAGATTCCAATCTTTGACCATCGCAAGTAAAGAGTTTCGAGAGTATACCCCATGGGTCAACATATCGAATTCCTCTAAGGTAACTTGAGACCCAAAAGTTGACCGCCAATCATTTAGTCGCCGTTTATCAGTAACCTGTGGGATCTTTTTTTGCATATCAGACACAGTAAATGAGAGATAATCGATAAATATACTTGATAAGCGAGCAGATACAATTATTATTTAAATAACTATCATAATAAGAATATTCGTTTATGGCTGTCACAATTTATAAAGGTTTTAACTTAAAGTCTGCCGATAACACCAGCGATATTTGGCAAGCTAAAATTAAGAACCACGTTTTGTCCGGTAGCTTAGCTGCGGTGAAGAAGAGTATCGATTGGTTTTGCGATACCGCTACAATAATCGATCCAAAAGAGTTCACTTCCGTTGGGCGAAAGCGTGAATCATCAGGCTCACCGCAAGCAGAAAACTTTAATGGCTATGCATTAAAAAACGATACGGGTGAGGCTAACGCCTGGTATTGTTTTTTCAACGGCAGACTCATTAAAGGCTCGAAAATTGCGATACAAAAGCATATTGAAGCGTATATAATTGCGAAACAAAAAGCCGAGCAACAGAGAAAATAGTCATTATGAGTCTAGTGTATTCAACCGACGTCGGACGTATCAAACCAGAAGAACAAGTTGTAGAAAGACCTAAAGGTGATGGTATTGTGCGCATTCAGCGACAAACCAAAGGTCGTAAAGGCAAAGGGGTTTGTATTGTTTCAGGGTTAGATCTAGCCGATGCCCAACTAAAGTTAGTTGCAGCCGAACTTAAAAAAGTATGCGGCTGCGGTGGCTCTGTTAAAGACGGAACCATTGAGATTCAAGGCGACGCTCGAGACAAGATTAAAGCTCATCTTGAAAAAAAAGGCCACACGGTAAAATTGGCCGGCGGCTAGAAAAGACAGCTTAAAGATAATAGCTGGCTTACATCGATAGATTGTATGCTAGCTATTATCTATTTTATGGTAAATAAGCGTTATGTTTAATGCCTCAATAGAGTAATGAGAGAGTCGGGTATAAGTATTGAACGAGCCCTATAGGCCTACATAAATAATTTAACATAAGATAGATAATACGCACCGAAAGTATCAGAGCAATTTAGTAATGTCCGGTTTGAGCCAACTGAAAATGTCCTCCTAAGCTTACCTATATTGGTCTGCTTAGGAGTTATCCGGATGCTTATTACTATGAGTGAAAAAGATATTCATCGATTCAAGGTGCTTACTGACGTACGTGAAAAACGACTACGCCAAGTTGATGCTGCTATCATTTTGAATCTGTCTGCGCGTCATATCCGACGTTTGGTGAACAAACTTGTCTCTCTGGCGCTCAAAGTCTTACACACGCAGCGCGTGGACGCCCCAGTAATCGACGCTACTCAGAACATTTCAGAATTGAAATACTGAAACGTATTCGTGAGCATTACTCTGACTTCTCACCAACGTTCGCTCTGGAAAAACTGACTGAACTACATAATCTATCCGTCTCTAAAGAAACACTCCGTCAATGGATGATCGCCGACGGACTGTGGCTTCCACATTCACAACGCAAACCTCGGGCCTATCAGCCTCGTTACCGCCGTGATTGCTTGGGTGAACTTATCCAAATTGACGGCTCCCATCATGGCAGGTTTGAAGGTTCACACTTCACCAATCAGTGACGGCGTAACTATACTTATAGCTAACCACCGTTATTCTAGGCTCTTTTTGACTGCATTCTGTTACGGTGTCTAGTTGAAGAATATAAAGCTAGTGCATTCATTCTTCACGTCGTGCCATTAATAAACAAACGCCTTACTTTTATTTCGACCACATAGACAGCACATAAATCTAACCCAAGACATTGAATAGTATAGATAATAATAAATTGCCATCACGAGATACTCCCGATTTCATGTTATATCAAATGTGTGATATCTATATATTCCGGTTAAAGTCATACGAGTCGCGGTATCTTGAATCTAAAATATTTAGTTATAGTGCACCAAGATATAAAGCATTAGGAAATCCCTATTGCTTTTCGCTGTGCTCTTTTCTAATTTGCTCAGCGACCAACTTTATCGCTTGTCCGGTACTCATACCTGTCTGCATCAGTTCTTGGATTTTCTCTACAGCCTTTTGCTGCTCTTCGTGGGTTAATGAAAGATCGTCAAACATAAAAAAGCTCCTCTATAATGAGGAGCTGACTATATACGTTAATGATGACTAGAGATAGCGATATTAGTAGCTACCAAGGAAGTTTAAGTAAACACCCATAGAATTTTCATTGGTATAGCTTGCACCGATGTCCATTTGAAATAAGTTGAGTGGGGATATACCGATACCAGCCGTCACCGTGTCGTCACTATCCTCATACGCAAGGTTACGCTTGTACCCTGCCCTGAGTTTTAATTGACGCATAATATCAATCTCGCCCCCTACCCTTAACCACTGAGTATTATCGTCGAATCCGGTGAAACGTTCGTCTTCGTTCAAATCATAATCAACACTGATGGTAGCGTAATCGCCAACAAGCCCCGCGCCAACGGTGTACTGAGGTCGTAATTGATACGCATAGCTCAATGTTTCCGCAGGCCTAACTTGTGTCGGATCTATTTGAGATGTAATCGCGCTCTTTGTTAGCTCTTTGGTCTGAATATCTCTTGATACTAGATTGGTTGCTGTAAAACCTATTCTAAGAGGTCCATGGAACCAAAGAAAACCGGCATCCATGTTAAACATGGTTTCGCTGGTACCATTATCTGCGATATCCGTAATATCGTAGTTGTCCAGATCGGCTGAATAAACGTAAGTATAGATTCTCTGTAATTTGGGGCTAATACCGAATGCAATGTGCTGGCCTAAAAACGTTTGATACTTGGCAAGAGAGATGCCAACTTCTGCAACGCCTATTCCTACTGCGTTGACAGAACTTAGCTCAGCATTAATTGCCGTGTTGATATCAGCTTGCGGTAGTGCAGAATTAGCTTCAGTATATATATCAGGCGAAGCAAAAGACTCGGTATAAGCTTTTGCAAAGACATTAGCAGCGATGTATTGATTAGGAATAGCAAAAGCAACAACGCCACCCAGCTCTAACTTAGCTTGGTCTCCGTTCAAACTATCAAGACTTGACTGAAGATTAGCAATATTAGAGTAATCACCTGAACTCGCTTCGTTGATAAGCCCAGCGACCAGATCAAGATCATCAACCATGTTGTCTTCGTCACTGTAAGATAAGCCTATGCTTGGAATGAGCATTCCAACGTCATCGTTTCTGCGATAGATTGCTGTTAATGCAGGGTTATAAAATGGAGCGGTGAGAAAGTTTGCCGAAACAACCCCTACGCCACCCATCGCATCACCACGGGCTTCAATTGCATAATTAGCAGCACTCGCAGAGGCACTGGCAAGAGCGATAGACAAAGTCAAAAATCTAAGATTATTTTTCATAATATTATAAACTGTTATTCCCTTAGGGTTTATAACGACTTATTGTCTATGAACTTTAACTATTCCTCTACAGAAACATCATATGTTTTACTGATTATTTGAGATTGTTCGATTAATACAGGGCCTTGCCACCTTTGATTCGTCATCGATACAGCCAATACATATCTTTCTGGTTCGATGCTTCTAGGTTCAAATGACGTCGGAAAGTCAGATTCATAGCTTCGACTCCAAACTTCATTATAGCTTCCATCAACATAATCGTAGAGAGCCACCGTCAACTCAGGAAGCGGACAGTTTTCATTGAGCAACGCATTTTTCTCTATGCTCCATTGATCTTTAGATTGCCACCTTACGACTTGTTTCGCTTTAGTGTGAACAAAGACGATCCATGAACTCCAGGTTTCCTGATCGACGGCGGTCACATCCAGTCGATAGAGTCCTGGTGGAATTCGGCTATTGAGGTTGTAACGTTTTTGGTAGACCGTTTTTTTATCAGAGTTAGATTCTATGGACGCAAATTCACTATCTGTTGAGATGGGTTTATCTACCCAACGGTTAAATACGATATTCTCTATTTCTTTCTTTGATTCAATAGAGACCGTGACATTGTACATGTCTCGACCTGGGCTCTGAATATTGGTTCTACGTACCGATGCAGATGCTAACCACTCGGGTAGACGTTTATTATCGAGCCCTTTACCACAATCAACGTCAAGTGAGTGGATAAGCAGCCGATTCAAATGTTCTTCAATAGAGGTACTTGAATTCTGTTGATGAACCTTAACGATTGAACCAAACATGGAATCGAGATCATCTTCTAGCAAATACTGATGCGCTTGAGTTAACGAGGTATTCTCCTCAAACCACCCCACATCGTTCGCCGCCAGAGGAAAGCAAACAACCAATAAAGCAACAAACGGTAAAGGCTTCATCACGCTTTCATCTTGTAGCCAACACCACGTAGGGTTTCGATTTCTAACCCTGATAGCTTTTGACGAAGTTGCAGCACGTGCGTATCAACGGTTCTTGTTGTAGGAAAGTGGTTGTAACCCCAAACATGATCGAGTAGCTCATCTCTTGTAAATACTCGACCTAGGTTGCTTGCTAAGAAAAGTAACAGATCGAATTCGGTACGAGTTAAGGTAATGGATTCGCCATGATAAAAAACTTCGCGCGTTGCTTTATCGATCGTTAAATTCGGCGTGGTGACTTTTGAATCATCAACCTCTTCTGATTCAGGCAGCCTAAGTTGGGCACGAATACGAGCAAACAACTCTGCTTCTGCAAATGGTTTGGTGAGGTAATCGTTAGCCCCCGAATCCAAACCTGCAACTTTATCTTTGATCGTCACAAGTGCGGTTAATAATATGACAGGTACATCTTTAAGCTTCTTCCAGCTCTGAAGGTGCTCTACGGAATCACCATCGGGCAATTGGCGATCTAAAATGACGAGATCGACCTTTTCCCAGTGCTGTGCCACGCTAGCAATTGTCTCTGCATGTAAACATTCATATCCTGCTTGCTCAAGGCTTACTAATAAACCGTCAGCTAAGTTCTTATCATCTTCAACGAGTAGCAGTGTCTGTTTCACAGGGGATCTCCAAAATAAAAGTAGTAGGTGGCCCAACGAGTGTCATCTTTCCACCCATTCGACTGACCATAGATTCAACAATTGTGAGGCCCAATCCCAGGCCTGACTTGCTTACAAACGGTTTTCTTAAGCTACGCCAATCTCGGTGTGAAAGTTCACCTTGATCAATCACTTTGATCGTTAGACGATCCGCAGCAGTCGTCACATCAATCAGTATTGGGGCGACTCCATATTTAAGTGCGTTACGTATTAAATTATCAATGCAGTTACTTAGCCAGTAAACATTCAGTTTCGCGGCGATATCTTTATTGATAGCGAATTGAATCTCGCCTTTAAATTCGTCCGCTACTTTATACTCTAACCATTCTGAAACAGATGGTACCCATTCTGTGTTCAGGGGTTTGTTATCGGATTGTAAATAATCTTTACTTGCTTCGGCTAATTGCCGTAATCTTCGCGAATCTTCACATAATCGTCTAAATTCATCGTATACACTTTCCGGCAAATGCTCAAATTCTCGCCTAAACCCTTCCACTGTGAGTGACAAGCTCGCGATAGGAGTCCTCAGTTCGTGGGTCAGTATCTGAAGAACTAACATCCGGCTTTTCATTTCTTGTCGTTTGGAATTCCAGCGATAAGCCGACCACCCGGCAACGAGCAAGATATTCGCAAAAACCAGGGCTATCATTGAAATACGGAGGATATCGGAATGATCTTCGATATCCCAACACATATTCCCCCGCTGCACAAAACATGTGGAACTTTCACTCGACAGCGCAAAACTTAGTTCAGCTTTACTGACATTCGATTGCCAATGATTGGCACCAAAAATGTAGTATATGTCTCCCTGTTTTAGCCACAGTTCATCTTTCTCGATAAACATTTTTGCACCACTGATCAATGCGGTAATGCTGCCTTGATTCATCCGTTGTAATCGGCCCAATAGAGTATTTGGGGGAGACAATGGCCTTTCTTGAATGTGCATGAACATTTCTAAAAGCTGTTTGGTTTCAGGGTATTTTGCAACCCAGCGATACGCGTAAGAACCGCCACCTGGGTGGATAAGACCGCTACGAGCAAACCAACGGACTGAAAGATTGGTTTCTTTGCATATTGCTCTTGTGAATACTAGCGGTTCGGTGATAAGTGGGCTAAGAGGTAGTTTACCCGTACACGATTGAGATAATCGATACAGTCGCTGAATATCTTGCAGTGGATATTCTGCCGTTCTGGGAAGTAAGGAATCTGGCGTGATTAGCTTTGTCGGATACTCCGCCTGAATAACTCGGATATCATAAGAAGTTATGGCATCTTCGAAGTTAAAGTAACTGATGAAGTTATCAATTCTCTCAGGTAATGAATTGGCAAGTACATTAGTCGACGTAAATGCTGAAATGAGAACCAAGAATTGGAATGCGCGTTTAATCAAATTAGATAATCGAAAGTATTTACGTTTAAGAACTATAAAACATTCTTACATAAATATACATATCGATTGTAATATCAACGTCAAGAATGAAAACAAAAAGCCAGCTTAATGGGTTCACCTCATTAGAGCTGGCTTTATGATTAAAACATCAAAATACTATAATGCTTTAGAAATCGCATCCACGCTTTCTTTTGCATCTCCGAATAACATTTGAGTGTTTTCTTTAAAGAACAATGGGTTTTGTACGCCAGCATAGCCAGGGTTCATCGAACGTTTAAATACAATCACATTCTGTGCATTCCATACTTCAAGTACTGGCATCCCCGCGATTGGGCTCGATGGATCATCGAGCGCCGCTGGGTTTACTGTGTCGTTTGCGCCTATCACAAGAACCGTATCCGTTGAGCTCAAATCATCGTTGATTTCGTCCATTTCAAGCACGATATCATAAGGCACTTTTGCTTCAGCCAGTAGTACGTTCATGTGACCCGGTAAACGACCTGCAACAGGGTGAATAGCAAAACGTACATTTACGCCTAGAGCGCGTAGCTTTTCTGTTATTTCATACACAGGGTACTGAGCCTGGGCAACCGCCATTCCGTAACCTGGAGTGATAACCACAGAAGAAGAGTTTTTCAGCATATCAGCCACGTCTTCAGCGTTAATTTCACGGTGCTCACCGTAATCTTCATCGCTGTTACTTGAGCTGACTTCTTGCCCAAAACCACCCGCAATTACACTGATAAACGATCGGTTCATTGCTTTACACATGATGTAAGACAGAATCGCACCTGACGAGCCGACCAATGCACCAGTCACAATAAGAAGATCGTTGGCTAGCATGAAACCTGCTGCTGCTGCTGCCCAACCTGAATATGAATTCAGCATTGAAACAACAACCGGCATGTCTGCTCCACCAATGGATGCGACTAAATGACAACCAAAAGCGAACGCAATCAATGTCATCAGAAGCAATGCAAACATACTTCCATCAGCTTTCACGAAGTAAATCATAAGCAGTAAAGACGCGACGATAGCAACTAAGTTTAGTTTGTGCTTGTGTGGAAGATTCAGTGCCGAAGAATCAATGATGCCGCGTAATTTCCCGAACGCTACCAATGAACCGGTAAAAGTAACAGCACCGATAAACACACCGAGGAAAACTTCAACTAAGTGGATAACATGCTCGGCATGAATATCAGCCGGGTCGATTGAAATAACGGCTGGCGGATCAATGTAGCTGTTAAAACCAACCAATACTGCTGCCATACCAACAAAGCTGTGCAGTATCGCGACGAGCTCTGGCATTTCAGTCATTTCAACTTTCTTGGCGTAATGAATACCGATAGCGCCACCGATAACCATAGCGAGAAGTATCCAAGCAAGCCCTTCTGTATTTGGACCAAAAATAGTGGCAACCAACGCAATTGCCATACCGGTAATACCGTAGTAGTTACCTGCACGAGCCGATTCTTGCTTGGAAAGACCAGCAAGGCTCATGATGAAAAAGATTGCAGCAACAATATAAGCCGCTTGTACTAATCCTGCAGACATTTGTTACTCCCTTTAGTCTTTACGAAACATTTCAAGCATACGTTTAGTAACGGTAAAGCCACCAAAAATATTGATACTTGCAATGAGTACGGCGATAAACGATAAGAAAGTTACAACGCCACTTCCTTGACCAATTTGTAATAACGCACCAACGACGATGATGCCTGAGATCGCATTTGTGACTGACATTAACGGCGTATGTAGAGAATGAGAAACATTCCATACAACGTAGTATCCGACAATACATGCAAGAATGAAGACGGTGAAATGCGCAAGGAAAGCAGCAGGGGCAACAGAAGCGACCCAACCAAAAGCCGCAAGACCGATACCTAATCCAATCACCTTCTTAATTGGTGACGTCGGTTCTTCGACTTTCGCTTCCGACTTAACTGTCTCTTTTTGTTTTACTTGAGGCTGAGCTGAAACTTGAATAGGCGGTGCAGGCCAAGTCACTTCGCCTTCTTTAATGACGGTAACGCCACGGAGGACAACATCTTCAAAATCTATGTTGATGGTACCGTCTTTTTCTTTACACAACAGTTTCAGTAAGTTGACGATGTTCGTCGCGTACAGCTGAGAAGATTGTGTCGGCAAGCGGCCTACCATATCGGTATAACCTACAACCTTAACACCGTTAGCTGTTGTTACGACTTGATCGGCAACGGTGTACTCACAGTTCCCACCATTAGCCGCAGCGAGATCGACAATCACCGACCCTGCTTTCATGCTATCAACCATCTCTTTGGTGATCAGCTTCGGTGCAGGCCTACCAGGAATAAGCGCCGTGGTGATAATGATATCAACATCTTTAGCCTGAGCTGCATACAGTTCTTCGGCTTTCTTGTTGAATTCATCAGACATTTCTTTTGCATAGCCGTCACCAGCACTGGTGTCTTCTTCGAAGTCAACTTCTAAGAAATCAGCGCCCATTGATTGCACTTGTTCTTTAACTTCAGGGCGCACATCAAATGCACGAACAATCGCTCCAAGGCTACCCGCGGCACCAATAGCCGCTAAACCTGCGACCCCTGCACCAGCAACAAGCACTTTAGCAGGCGGAACTTTACCCGCTGCAGTGATTTGACCTGTGAAGAATCGTCCAAATTGGTGAGCCGCTTCAACGACAGCGCGATAACCCGCTATGTTGGCCATTGATGACAAAGCATCAAGTGCCTGTGCTCTGGATATACGTGGTACAGCATCCATCGCCATAACATTAATGTTTCTGCTCGAAAGCTGTTCCATTAATAGAGGGTTTTGTGCAGGCCAAATAAAGCTAATTAAGCTTGCGCCATCTTTAAACTGTGAAATTTCGTCGATGCTGCTCTCTGCGTCGACAATCGGCGCATTGACTTTGAGAATTAGGTCGGCTTGCCAAACATCATCTTTAGACGTCACTTTTGCGCCGGCTTGTTCATAAGCAGAATCATCAAAACTGGCTAAACTGCCTGCTCCGGTTTCGATCGAGACCTCAAAACCAAGTTTAATCAACTGCTCTACCGATTTCGGTGATGCAGCGACTCGCGTTTCTCCCGCGAGAATTTCTTTAGGTACACCAATTTGCATAGTTTGTCCTTGACTATTGGCACAATGATTAGGATCTTTTATCTAACGGCTGATGCAGTTGCAAGCGTTTTGTAATAAAAATACTAAAAACACCACATCAGACCAAAATATTTCATTAATACTGCGACTAATGGTGAAAAAAAACAACAACTCCATCAGTAAGCAGAGGTCATACCAGGCAAACAAAAGACCATAGTAAACAGGAATTTATGTGGATTAAAAAAAGAGTCGTAAGCATAACGGCTTACGACTCGGATATTTATGATTTTTGTCAAATTGATAACAGCTAAGAAAAAATGTTATCGCCCATTTGGTCAATGAACATTTGTGACTTCTTAAGCATCAATTCGTTTGCATCTTCTTTGTTAGACAAGACATCAGAGCGAATAAATCGATGTGACAGAACTTCATCATTGATTTGTTTGGTAATTCGTCCTGCAATTCGATACTGTCCCGATTCAGCAAGGGGTTCTTGATAGATCATAAAGCCCTTATACTCGATTGGTATCACCTCTTCCGCGATACCTTCATTAGATTTGCCAAACCCAAACAGCCGAGAAAATAGTCCCACTTATTAAACCTCTTATTTTTTACTTTGGATGAGTGGCTTTTCGAACCACTCCAATTCAACATCATCGTCAAACCGCGGTGAACTAAACATCACTGGAACATCATCTGCTCTCGCTTGTCGACGATCTTGTAATATCATAGAAACAGCATTGACGATTGCCGTCTCTGTGTACTCTTTCAACACAATAAGCCTTGCTTCCGGAAGTGCGGAAAGAAAATCGATATCATGCCGTATATAAACAGGCCTTAACTGACTTAGCGCCAAACAAGCTATATCAGCCAGTTGTTCATGGTCAAAATTATCCGTATATTCGTCGTTGCTAAGCACATGTCCAACTAGAGTTTCCATGTAATTATGAACATCAACACTGATCTGCATTCTTAACTCCTCAGTCAAACACATATGATCTTACAATTTGATTCTTATAGAAATAACTTAGCTTAACCACCGAACAACAACAAGTTTTTGGCCATGAAGATGATACAATAATACGATGTAAATTAACCTAATGCCCATAAGTCTAGCAAAAAGCTTGGCAAATCAATAAATCACAGTATCCTAGTACGGTCTTTTGAAGAAATTCAACATTAACTATCGGTATCCTGCTTTATAATGTCTCCATCCATCGTCGCGTCAAATTGGTTTAGGGTCTCTTTCCCTCTTTTTATTATTGCTGCATTGTGGCTCGGCATGACTAACGTTATCACCGTTACTCAGGGCAATCTTGATATCGCGGTGAATTTACCCATTGTTCTGTTTCTTGCTGCGTTAATCTTAGGCCACAGCTTTAACCAAAGTCGCTGTGCGATGGTAGCGATTACGATGCTGTTAAGCTATTGGATTATCCAGCACCGACTTCAATCTTCTTTAAGTACGGGGACAACTTTACTTGAGTTGTCTTTATTAGCCTTCTTACTGCCCGTAGCCTCGCTTCTTACCTACGCATTTAAAGACTCTAACCTGACCAGCAAAAGCTTTATCATTTTTGTCTTTATCAATATCATGCTTCTCGCTTGGTCTTATTTAACCATTACGCATTTTGGTATCGACAGTATAGGCTACTTTCGCGAAGGCCTGCTGTTTGCTATTCCACAAATCTCTAGCCTTCCTTTTGTTCTCGTACTGTATCTTTGTGCATTAACCGGTATCACGGCGATTCTAGTGCTTAAGAACAACCGTATTGCTGACGTTGTTTCTTACTCTTCCATCATTACGGCCAGCGTGACATTCATTTGTTTTGATATCCCCTACATTTCTAGCACTATGTTCAGTTTAGCTGGGCTACTGCTGTTAATTTACCTCATATCAGCCAGTCATGAGCTCGCATTTAACGATGGGCTAACGGGCATTCCTGGCCGACACGCTCTAGAGTCTGACCTAAAACAATTAGGCAGAAAGTACAGCATTGCCATGCTAGACGTTGACCATTTCAAAGCGTTCAATGACACTTACGGCCATGACACTGGCGACGATGTTCTAAAGCTTGTCGCGGCTCGTTTATCGCTGATAGGTGGAAAAGCAAAAGTCTATCGATACGGTGGTGAGGAATTTACAGCGGTCTTTAAAGGGCGGTATGCGAAAGAGGTTCTGGAATATTTAGAGCTAGTACGCGAAGACATTGCCAACTATGAAATGGCCTTAAGAGATGTGGCGAGTCGACCAAAGAATAAGAAAATGGGCGCCACTCAACGTGGAAAAAATCAAAACTCAGAAACGGTCAATATCACGATTAGTATTGGTGTAGCTGATTCGTCGTCTGAGAGAAAACCGCAGAATGTGATTAAGCAAGCCGACAAAGCACTCTATAAAGCCAAGCAAACCGGAAGAAATAAAGTGTCTTGTTAATTCGATCACGCTTTAGTTGTAACTGTAGTTGTAACTGTAACTGTAACTGTAACTGTAACTGTAACTGTAACTGTAACTGTAACTGTAACTGTAACTGTAACTGTAGTTAATCGCTAGTCTTGGTTAAAAAACAACACGATGCTTCCGCCCTTCAAGGCACTGCCGTAATTAAAATTCAGACCGATCCCTACGTTATCAACCCACTCTGTATCAAACGGTGGCGTCATTAACCATCCGATAGAAGCCTCATAGTAATAATCAGTCCCTAATGGTTGTTTGATATCAGAACCCAGATCGATACGACGAAAACTGCTGTATACAGACTGGACGGCCTTACCCCATCGGTCAAAGTTGTAGATAGATTGGATGCCATTTGCAACGTACCAGCCTTCTGTGTTGCCAATTTGGCCTTGATTTGCCTCTCCCCATCCGTGTCCATAAAAGTAGTGCCAGTTAGAATACACTGTCCAACTTCCCCATGGCTTGTCATGTTCATATTTAAAGTTGACCGTCGGCTCATAAATCAATGACCAAGCCGATGTATTAACATAACGCCCATCAAGTATTTCTTTGACTGCGACCAACTTGTCACTTCTATATTCGAAACTATTTTTATATTGCATCAAGTGAACAGCAAACGACGGCTCTATGCTCCATTGAGCAGTGATATAGTACTGGTATTGATAACCCACATAACCTGCAATCATTCGATCTTTATTTACGTCTGAGGTGGTGACTCCATCAATTGTAATGTTTTTTTCAGACACTAAACCTGACAAACGAAACATCAAAGATTGCTTATGCTTATCTTCTTGATTGGAGAGATCTAACGTATAAGGTAGGGTCGTTACCTGAATTCGATTTCGAAGACTGATTGACTCCTCGGTACCGATATCTTCATTACCTAAATGAAACAAATCATTTGGGTCAAAATCGTGAATACCAAAAGTAAATACGTCGTTGTCCATCAAAATAACCGCTGCGGCAAAGTTCTGCTCTAATTGACCTCTATAGGCCTCACTAATACTTTGCGATGCGCGTACGGGAATGACAAATGAAATAGCCAAGGGGATCGCCAGCTGTACAGCTAATCGGAAACAACTCAATATATCGCCTTCGAATATACCTAATGAATAAGCATCATAATGATGTATTTATGCTATGAGAATCAACATCTATCATATCAATGAGACTGACATCCGACGAACATCATGCTCACTATTCGCCAGTAGGATCCGCTAAAACTCAGTAGGATCTGCTAAAGCATAAGTATTACGGCCCTGATGTTTCGCGGCGTAAAGCGCCTCATCTGCCTTCGAATAAATATCATTGATGGACTCATGCCCATTGGGTACCGTGGTATAAATACCCTGTGAGACAGTCACAACACCAAAGTCATCGTTATACTCATGAGGATAAGCCAGTTCCGACAGTGCGTTTTTTATCCGCTTTGCAGCACTTAACGCCTTGTCTTGACCTGTATGACTAAGCAGTATGGCAAACTCTTCTCCACCATATCGACCAACATACTCAGCACTCCGAGAAAACAGTTCCTTGGTCAACGTTGCAATCGCTATTAAACATTTATCACCTTGAATATGGCCATAATTATCATTAAATAACTTGAAGCGATCGACATCGATAAGTATCAGTGTTAGAGGGAACTTATGACGACCATGCCAGCTGATCATATCCTTAAGTTTTTCATCGATAAAGCGGCGATTGTATAGTGAGGTTAATCCATCTTCATTGACTTGATGTTGCAGCGCCTGGTTGAGTTCTTGCAGTTTAATCGATGCACGCTTTAATTCTCGTCTCATCTGAGCTATACGCTGCATTGCTATTAGCTTTGAGTTTAAAACAAGCTTATCGACCGGTTTAATTAAGTAGTCATCCCCCCCCGCATCGATGGCTTTGGCGATCATACTGGGTTCTTCATGACTGCTTAAAAAGATGATCGGTATCCAATCGGGGTATAAGCGTCGAATTTCTTGAGACAACTCAAAACCATTCATCTCAGGCATCGTAATATCGAGCAAAATCAATTCTGGATCGAACTTTAAATAGATTGATAACGCTTCTTTTCCACTCGATACTGCTTCAACATGGTGACCCAGTTGTTTAAGACGAATTGCCAGTTGCATTCGATCCATCTGAACGTCATCAACAAGGAGTATTCGCATTGAGGAGCCATTAATTGTCATATATTCTCCCTAAAAAAGCGTTAATTAGTTTTATAGCACTTCAAATCAAATGTTTCACTAGTTATTTAAGTCTAGCTTATTGACTTTTTATCATAAGTTTTTAGCATAACCTTTTTACCCTAAGAGATATTGTCATGACTGACGAAAAACAAACAGAACAGCCAAAAGTGGATTTAGCAACGATTTCAGCGGAACTAAAACAGGTCATTGAATTTGACCAAGTTCCTGAAGCTATGCACTTTATGGTGACGTCGATTCATGAAGTTTCTGAAGAAGCAGTAAGAGAAGCATGGAACTCTTTACCGGCAAGTGCGCAAAACGTTCTCGATAATTTTGAACAATTCCACGCGTTAATTTCTGTAAGCCAAGCATTTGCGGGCGTTAATGTTATGGAAGAGTTTCCAACATTAGATTTACCGAAAGATATGACAGACGAAGATAAAGAAGAGTACCGCACACAATTACTTGATCAAGTTCTGCATAACTGCGTTAAAGACATGGTAAAACAAATTAAGAAAGCTCGCCGAGATGCGATTCTAAAGAAAGACTTTAGAGAAGTGTTTATTAAACAATAATCTCTCATCTTTTGATTTAGCCGCGTTGTTCTAACCGCGGCTTTTTTGTGGGTTATTTTTATCGATTAAGCGGGCTCTGGTGCATACCGTACTTAGTTAAGATCAGGCCATAAAACATTGAGGTCTACATTCTCCTCAATTGCATCCGCGATACGGTTAATGGCCGATTCGTTCATTGCAATATGATCAACTGGCTCAATATCAGACACTCCGACCCAATTAAAAATCAACGACGTCACTTCTGGTCCATTAAATATGCCATGCAAGTATGTACCGAAGATTTGATTGCATGAAGAAACCATTCCATCCCACACCCCGCCATTCAGTTGTATCGGTTGTCTCCCTGACACTTCAGTTTGACCAACATGTATTTCGTACCCACTGACGGGTTGCTCCTCACCATTTAAGGTCATCACCCCAGTTACATTAGTCAGCGTCTTTTGTTGGGTTAACTGAGTATTAATCGGCAATAGTGATAACCCATCACTTTCACCCGCTGTCCCCTCAACACCGAATGGATCACTGATTGTTTCCCCGAGTATTTGATAACCACCACAAATGCCAATCACTTTGCCACCAAGGCGGATATGACGCTTAATATCATTATCCCACCCCTGACTTTTCAAATATTCAAGATCACTTCTTACCGATTTTGTGCCAGGAATGATAATAAGGTCAGCGCCCGTCAAGCGCTCGCCTTTACCGACATAGCGAAGATTTACATCAGGATTCAACCTCAATGCATCGAAATCAGTATGGTTACTTATTCTCGTCAACACCGGAACAATCACATTCAGTTTAGTGCTGCTTCCCTGAACCTGGGCTGTGTTAATGGCATCTTCGGCCTCTAGGTTGAAACCATGTAAATACGGCAATACCCCCAACACCGGTTTTTGTGTTTTCTCTTCTAACCAATCCAAGCCAGACTGCAACAACGCAATATCTCCTCGAAAGCGGTTAATCACAAAGCCTTTCACTCGGTTTTGTTCACTTTTTGACAATAGGGCTAGTGTGCCGTAAAGATGAGCAAACACACCACCCCGATCAATATCAGCGACTATGATAACGGGAATATCCGCTTCTTCAGCAAACCCCATATTAGCGATATCATTTTCACGTAAATTAACCTCAGCAGGGCTGCCAGCCCCCTCAATCACAATGCTCTGATATTGGTCCGACAAACGGCCATAGGAGTCCATTACCGTGTTCATCGCAACCGCTTTGTAATCGTGATAACCAACCGCGTCCATATCATCTATGGCTTTACCTTGTAGTATGACCTGCGCGCCCGTATCCGAGCAGGGCTTAAGCAGCACTGGGTTCATATGTACACTTGGTTTTATATTACAAGCTTGAGCTTGAACGGCTTGAGCCCTTCCTATTTCACCACCTTCTTCGGTCACCGCACTATTTAGTGCCATGTTCTGTGGCTTGAATGGCGCGACCGAGATACCACGTCTTGCCAATACACGGCATAATCCTGCCACCAGCACACTTTTACCCGCATCCGATGTAGTGCCCTGTACCATAATTGATTCTAACGTTGTTTTCATACTGTCTTTAGAGTTAAGTCATTTCTTTCATCATAACGGTTTGCGATACGATTACTCAATAGAATGAATCGATTATGAATATGCCACTCAGGTAGTGTTCAGTCCGACTGTCGTTAAATAGACTCGATGACACAGTGTCTCATTATGAATGAATCGAGGGAATATTATGAACAAGCATCTTATGGTTGCCACTATCGCAGGTACACTCGCCTTAACATCGTTACCTAGCTTCGCACACAGCAAAGAGAAAGGACCCATCCACTATTCTGGGCCAGTAGAAGTCACCACCATCGAGGCCATTAACGCCAACACAAAAACATTTTCTGATAACGATGTCATCATTGAAGGCACTCTAACAAAGCAACTGGCTGCCGACCAATTTATGTTTAATGATGGAACAGGTGAAATTCTAATCGACCTTGACGATATCAACATTCAAAGCCCAATTGATCAAACAACACGAGTTCGACTCTTTGGCGAATACGAAGGCGGGTCGAAGCCTGAGATAGAAGTGGATCATTTAATCCTTCTATAATCTAAACGACTAAAGAACGTATTTTTATATATTTATGGCCTGTTTATTGCAGGCTTTTTCCGTATCGTCAAAAAATCATCTGCATATTCTATGACTACGGAGCAGTTATGTTAAAAACACTTTCAAAAATTGGCCTTGTTGCGCTTACTTTTGTTTTGTCCCCTTTTGTACAAGCGAACAATTTCAGTTACAACTACTTTGAATTTAGAAGTGGTTTCGGACCACAGACCATTGGTGGTGAAGTCAGCATGATGTTAATGGAAAATGCACACTTTGTGGGTCGCGTAGATTCACAGTTTGATAACGATTGGGATGCTGCTGTTGGCGTCGGTTTTAACGGACCAATCGGCGCATTTGCAGACATTTACGGCCAAATACTGCTTCATCATGTTAACTTTGTTGATAGCTCAAGCTCTAGTTCAGAATTCCAACCAGAATTTAATCTAGGCGGCCGTGTTTGGTTGGCCAATCAAATCGAAGTATTAGGACGAATTGGTTTACACGATGAACGTTCTGTTTTTCATGCCGGCGTCAATTTTCATTCCACTGAAGCGCTTGTTCTTTTTGCTGGCGCACGTAATGACGGCGTGTACGGTCCTCAATTTTCAATTGCCGCACGTTTTAATTACTAGTCAGGCTCAAGACAGGCACCTAAACTTTACAAATAAGCATTATAGGCATTAATTAGATTCGGACGAAGTTCTGTTTAATTAATGCCTGTCACATTCCACTACTCGCCATTTCAAAGTTACACATCACAAAAATCTATATTACCCCTTCTGCATATAATGCAATATGCGTATCAAATCACAAAACTATTGCCTCGCTTAGTTATCATGGCGTTATGTTAGTGATGATTTGTGACTATGACCGTTAAACCCACGTTTTCAATACTTCAATTTTTTCTCATCTTTATCATTTTGAGTATGGTGCCTACCCTGTTCTTTATCAGTGAATGGCAGCGTATTGAACAACGATCCCTGTCTCTCGTAGAACAAGAAACTCGCGCTCAGTTGGAGTTTAGCCAACGTTCATTACAATCGACTATTATCGATATTGAAGCGACTATCGAACTTCTTTCGAGTAATAGCTTGTTGTATTCCGCAGTGCTTGAAAACAACGAAAGTAATTACGATGCCGTGGAAGATCTTTGGATCTTGATTGCTCGATCTAAAGGCTACTTTTCTAAATTGCGGTTTCTGAGCAATACGGGCCAAGAGCAAATTCGTGTTAACAGCGTAGCTAACTACGTCGAAGTTGTATCTGACGAGTTTTTACAAAATAAAGCACACCGAGACTATTTCAAGTACGCAACCACGCTAAAAACCAACCAATCTGGCCGCTTTGGTATTGATGTTGAATACGATAACCATAAGATTGTCACCCCCATTACTCCTGCTTTGCGAATAATCATACCCGTTGATATTAACTTTAAGCGTTACGGTTATTTTATCGCCAATTTAGATTTCAACGCGATTTATGATTCACTCAATTATGGTTCTGGTATTCAAGCGAAACCAGACCTAATTAATTCCAATGGATTCTATCTACAAAGCCAAACATTTAGCCAAATCCTTGGGGATGTTATTGCTGATCATAAGGGATATAACCTCAATCAATTGCTTCCAAAAGTGTGGGAAAGTGCTCAGTCTGGCGAAGAAGGAAATGTATTTGATGCGGGATCATGGTGGTCATACGCCAAAGTAAACGTTTCAAAAGACGTATTAGGTGAAGACCTATACCTTGTGCTCAATGTTCCTGATCAAAAAATCAATCAACAAATTGAGAGTGAATACAAACAAATCTCATTTCTCGCCATTGCTGTTTATATCATTACCCTGCTGCTCTCTTTCGTTTTTTGCGCATGGAATGTACGTCATAAGAAACACTCGATTGAAAGCCAAATTGCCAGAGTCGCGATGAATGGCATGTCTGCGGTTCTCATCTCCGACAAAAACAATCGCATCCTTTCAGTCAACAAAGAATTCACACGCTTGAGTGGCTATACACTGGAGGAGGTAAAAGGTAAGAGCCCTTCTATTTTTACATCCGGCAAGCACCAACAAGAATTTTATATGCAGATGTGGAAACAGTTGTTAGCGGATGGAATGTGGGAAGGAGAAGTCACGAATAGGCGCAAAGATGGCTCTCTTATTACTGAAATTCTCAGAATCCAAACTGTTACGGACAATGAGGGGAAGGTTATTTTCTACGTAGGTTCGTTCGTCGATATCACCCAACGTAAGATACTTGAAAATCGCCTCAGGGATCTTAGTGAAAAAGACGCGCTCAGTGGCCTTTGGAACCGACGTAAATTTGATAAGCAAATCCGAAGAGAAGCAAGACGATCGCGCCGTTACCCAGACAAATATCAATCCTGCATCGCGATCATTGATATCGACAATTTTAAACGTATCAACGACGAACTTGGCCACTCTGAAGGCGACAAAGTCATCAAGTCTGTGTCGAGCATCATTTTAGATCAGATTAGAGAAACCGATTTCCTTGCTCGAATAGGCGGCGAAGAGTTTGGTCTAATCATGCCACACACGCCTCTAGCAGAAGCTGAGATAGTACTAAACAGGCTAAGAACGGCTATTTACCTGCACCATGAGCATTCTGTCTCGGTCAGTGGAGGAGTCAGCAACGTTGATTCAAGTATCGAAAACTCTTATCAACGCGCAGACATCGCATTATATGAAGCGAAAAGCTCTGGTAAAAACTGCATTTCAATGATGACGAGCCAAGAAGCGCACGAAATTGCTTAGTGTTTTAGAAATGCAGTAGCCTATCATTAATGACGCACAATCAATCTCAACATTTGTTTACAGGAATGCAACGATCAAACAGTTAATTTGTACCAATGACCAATTTTTCAGACTCCATTCGGTTTCAATTTCCGCTCAACAATAGATGCCGTTAATCAATTCCGTTCACCACTAACGCTTTCTTGATAAATACATCGATAACCCTAAATAATCCCTGATATAATCACAACATATGATTAGGTAAAATAGCACTTTACAAAGCACATATTAACGCTATTATCATCACGCAAACGTTTACCTCGCTTTAATTACTCCCTGCATGAGGATTTTATGCTGTCTGATATCGAAATTTGTCGCCATTCTGAACTCCAACCAATTACGACGGTAGCCGCCTCAATGGGTCTCCTAGAAGACGAGTTTCAATCCCTGGGTAAATACAAAGCAAAAGTTTCCCTTTCGAGCTTAAAACGGCTAAACAATTCTGCCTCTGGCAAGCTTGTTGTCGTGACCGCAATCACTCCAACCCCACTCGGTGAAGGTAAGACAGTCACAACGATCGGTCTCTCTCAAGGGTTGAAGCAACTGAACCGATCGGTAGTCGCTTGTATCCGTCAGCCCTCGATGGGGCCTGTCTTTGGCGTTAAAGGTGGCGCTGCTGGTGGCGGTTATTCTCAAGTTGCCCCTATGGATGAACTCAATCTTCACCTCACTGGTGACATTCATGCGGTTACTGCCGCACACAACCTCGCTGCTGCTGCCATAGATGCTCGTATCTATCATGAACAACGTAATGGCTATAGTGACTTTGAGAGCCGAACGGGGCTAAAAGCGTTAAAAATTGATTCTAAAAATGTGGTTTGGAAACGCGTTCTAGACCATAACGACCGAGCGTTGCGTATGGTGACCGTAGGGATCAACGAAACCAACAAAACCATCAACGGGTTCGAACGTGAGGATGGGTTCGATATTTCTGCAGCTTCAGAGCTTATGGCTATCCTTGCGTTAGCTTCTAGCCTCAGCGATTTACGAGCCCGTATCGGCCGAATTGTTGTCGCCTACAACATTTATGGTGACCCTGTCACAACAGAGGACTTACAAGTTGCTGGTGCTATGGCGGTAAGCATGAAAGATGCCATAGAGCCTACTCTAATGCAGACGTTGGAAGGGGTTCCTACGCTTATCCATGCTGGCCCTTTTGCGAACATCGCGCATGGTAACTCATCCATTATCGCAGACAACATTGCCAACAAGCTAGCCGAATTCACGGTAACTGAAGGCGGTTTCGGTTCAGACATGGGATTTGAAAAAGCGTGCAATATCAAAGCACAAGAATCCGGTAAGGCCCCCGACTGTGCAGTAATCGTCGCGACATTAAGAGGGCTTAAAGCAAACTCTGGGCATTATGATCTTAAACCCGGGCAAAGTATTCCGAGCTCCATCTTTCATGCGGATTCAGATGCGCTTATTGCCGGTTTTGACAATCTCAAATGGCATATCAATAACGTTAACAAATACGGTGTTCCAGCGGTTGTTGCCATTAACCGGTTCCCTCAAGACTGTGATGATGAGTTACATCAACTCAAATCGATGATCGAATCTTTGCCCAATAATGTGGAAGTCGAGATAAGTGAAGGCTTTTCAGAGGGAGGGAAAGGAACCCTCGCGCTCGCACGCAAAGTGGTTCAGCAATGTAATGTGAATGTCGATTTCACTCCATTATATCGCCGTGAACAAACACTTGAAGAAAAACTCATGGCGGTCGCAGAATGTGGCTACGGCGCTAAGGGGATCACCATGAGCTATAAAGCGACTCAGCAACTCGCTCAGTTTAAAAAAGATGGTTACGACCACTTGGCCGTTTGTCTGGCTAAGTCACCTCTTTCGATCTCCACCGATGGTTCAATCAAAGGCGCACCCGTCGGTTTTGATGTGCCTATCCGAGAGTTGAAGCTTTGTGCTGGCGCCGGCTTTGTCTACGCGCTGTGCGGCAATGTGATGACAATGCCTGGTCTACCCGATAGACCTGCATTTATGAACTTAGATTTAGACGACGACGGAAACATTACTGGACTGAGTTAACCTCTAGCGTGGCACAGCTTTTTCGCTGCAACCACTGGGTTTATCACTCTATGATTAGACGACATAGCTCAAGCTCCCTAACTCAAACTCCCTAGCTCAAACTCCCTACGTCAAAAGCGAGACGGTTTCGTTTCGCTTTTTCTTTATCTCGATTTTTAATTTTATTTCACTGGTTCTATTCTGTTTGGTTTATTTCATTATCTAATCGGCTATGTGGAATTTATTACGTGAAATTTATTTGCGAGTAAGCCGTTCTCTTTTAAAGTAACTAATTAGAGGGAATATTATGCTTAAGCAATCTCGTTATACACTCATACTTGCTGCTTTTGGGCTACTGGCCATCTCGGCTCTTTTTCCCGTGCAGTCATCGTCAGAGATGCAACCCGCAGGTAAAGTCGATGTCGCGACATTAGCAGGGGGATGTTTTTGGTGTACCGAATCCGACCTAGAGGCTTTAGATGGGGTCATCGACGTTGTGTCTGGTTATGCCGGGGGCAAACTTGAAAACCCAACCTACAAACAAGTCTCTTCTGGTAAAACAGACCACATCGAGGTGATATCGGTATCGTTTGATCCAGATCGGGTTAGCTACGAAGCGGTCTTAGACCAGTTGTTGCGACATATCGACCCCACCGATGACAAGGGTTCGTTTGTCGATAGAGGGCCACATTATCGCCCTGCTATCTTCTTCCATAACACAGAGCAGCAAAACATTGCGACAGCGTTTTTAGCAGAAGTGGATGCACTGGGTGTCTTTGGTAAACCGCTCAAAGTCGAACTGATTGAGTTTGAGTCATTTTGGCCAGCAGAGGATTATCACCAAGACTATTACAAGCGCAATAAAGTGCGTTATAAATATTACCGCTACAACTCTGGTCGCGACCAGTATTTGGACAAAATCTTCGGTGATGAACGTGTCGACTCTCCGGTCACTCTTAGAGAGATGATTGACGCTAAAACGCGTCTAGACAATGTTAAAGCGTACAGTAAACCTAGCGACGCTGAAATAAAGCAGCGTCTGACAGAGATTCAATATTACGTCACACAAAAAGACGGGACAGAACGCGCATTTGACAATGAATATTGGAATAATAAACAGGCTGGTATCTATGTGGATGTTGTCACAGGCGAACCGTTATTTTCGTCAACAGACAAATACAAATCAGGAACAGGTTGGCCGAGTTTTACCAAGCCCATTAATGCGGCCTACATAGAAGAGCATACTGACCATAAACTGTTTTATCCAAGGACTGAAGTGAGAAGCCGGTTTGGCGACTCACATTTAGGTCATGTGTTCAAAGACGGTCCAGCACCAACAGGGCTACGATACTGCATGAACTCTGCCGCCCTTCGCTTCATTCCTGTTGAAAACATGACTAATGAAGGTTACGAGGAGTATTTGACTCTATTTAATGGATAGTATGGTTTGACTGACGCTTAATCTGATTGAAACTTGATCTGATCAAAAAGCAGACACAAAAAAGCCGATCTGAGGGTAACAGATCGGCTTGCTGTTGGTACGTAATCGTCAATCATGCACAGTCTATTAAATACACTGTTTATTAAATGCACTTTCTATCATCAAATGCACTGCCTATCACCAGCACTTCCGCTACACGCCTCACAATCACAATCACAATCACAATCACAATCACATGATTTACACGCGCATAACTGCAATGGCAAAATGGAGATTACTTCATGATGCGCGCTTTGAACTGACGACCTTTAATCTTGCCCGTTTGAATCTGCTTTAGAGCCACTTTCGCAACACTCTTCTCAACCGCAATATACGTCACCATAGCTAATGAGTTAATCTTACCGATTTTTTTGCCATCAATTCCAGCTTGTTTGGTCAAAGCACCAAGAATATCACCAGGACGAAGCTTCATTTTCTTACCGCCAAGGATCTGGATTGTCGTCATCGGCGCTTCCATCGGCTCCTGTTTTCCTCTTTCAGGTACTGCAGATGGCTTAATTTCGATATCCATGTACTCGTCAATAAGCGCGACGCGTTGCATTTCTCTATCACTAAAGAAGCTAAAGGCATTCCCTTTCTCCCCCGCTCTCCCTGTCCGACCTATACGGTGGACATGAACTTCTGGGTCACGTGATAGCTCAAAGTTAAAGACCGCATCTAGGTTATCAACATCAAGTCCACGAGCCGCAACATCGGTCGCAACAAGAATGGAAATACTCTTGTTCGCAAACATGGTTAAAGCCTGATCACGTTCGCGCTGTTCCATATCGCCGTGCAACTCTGTCACGCTGAATCCACGGTGTTGTAGCTCGTCGGTTACATTTTGAACTTCTTTCTTCGTGTTACAGAACACCACTGAAGATTCAGGTTGGAAATTGAGAAGTAACGTTTCAAGTGCGTCATCACGATCTTCTTGGCAAGACACTTTGTAGAAGTGTTGTTTTATCGTTGATGTTTGATGTGTCGATTCAACTTTCACCATCTCTGGTTTGTCCATGATTCGAGCAGCAACCGTTTTGATTTCTTTCGGGAAAGTCGCACTGAATAACAGGGTTTGACGCTGCTTCGGTGCTTGGTCGATGATGGCATCAAGAGCATCCTCGAAACCCATATCTAACATGCGGTCAGCTTCATCAAGAACAAGCGTATTCAGTTCATCTAGATTGATGCGATCTCGTGACAGGTGATCCAGAATTCGCCCTGGTGTGCCCACTAAAATGTGCGCACCATGTTCTAAGGAACCGATTTGTGGACCCATCGGCATACCGCCACACAGCGTCAGTACTTTTATATTGTGAATGCCACGAGCAAGGGTACGAATTTCTTTGGCCACTTGATCCGCCAGCTCTCGTGTCGGACATAAAACCAGCGATTGAACACGAAATCGTTTAACGTTCAAATTACTCAGCAAACCCAATGAGAACGCGGCGGTTTTACCTGAACCCGTTTTCCCCTGAGCAATAACATCTTTACCTGCTAAAACACTCGGTAAGCTCTGCTGTTGAATAGGCGTCATCTCGGTGTAACCTAGTGCGTCCAATGTCTGCAGTAGTTCAGGTTTTAACGGCAGTGTTGTAAAAGAAGTTGTTGTCACGGTAGTGTCCTATAAGGCGCTCAATAAGGAGGCGTATTATGCCTATTTATTTGAATATTGCCCGATTAATTTGGTGTTAACAGTTCATTCAATATTTGAATGTTGAAAGCTGCGAATATTATGTGTTGCTACTGGTCAAAATTTAGAGCGTGAATTCTAAAATTTTAAACGTAAATGGTAAAAGCATAAAACGCTAATACTGAAAGCACAGAACGTAAAACGCCTCTAAAAAGAGGCGATGTTTAACTCGTTGTTCCCGCTATCTAAGTCCATGTAAAAACTCATGGCGAGTCGCTGGAATGGTCTTGAATATCCCACCTAGGGCGGTTGTTGTTGTTGAACTTGTCGCATCCATTACACCGCGAGATTTCACGCAATAGTGCACGGCATCAATGGTGACAGCCACATCATCAGATTCTAATAGCGTTTGCAGTGCCACTAAGATTTGTTGAGTCATGCGTTCTTGAACCTGCGGACGTTGTGCGAAGAAGCGAACAATACGATTGATCTTCGACAAGCCAATGATCTTTCCTCTTGGGATATAAGCAACCGCGGCTTTACCATCAATGGTCACCAAATGGTGCTCACAAGTGCTGGTCACGGTAATGTCTTTTACTCGTACCATTTCACTCACGTTCATTTTATTTTCAATAACCGTGATTTTTGGGAAATTTGAGTAATCAAGGCCAGAGAACACTTCATCTACGTACATCTTTGCGATGCGATGAGGGGTTTCTTCTAGGCTGTCGTCGGTCAAATCAAGTTCGAGAAGCGATAAAATCTCACGCATGTGGTGCTCAATCTTCTCTTTCTTTTCTTCACGACTGACCTGGTTAGGACGCATTGGCGTTTCTAATCCACGGCTTTCTAGCGCATCTTTTACTAACTTTGCGGATTCGCTCAGATCTGACATTCCTTTTCCTCTCAATTTACCCCTTTTGGATGGCTGACAAGGATACGCGTAATTAGAAATAATGACTACCCATAATTTGTCTCTAGCCGTTATAGATACTGGTTGTTCTATGATAAGGTTTACGACTAACGATACGATAAATAGGATAATTAGATGGGCTGTTGTGACGCTCCGGGCTTAATGCCTCTTGAAGATGCCATGAACTCTATGTTTTCTCGCATTAAACCAATTCAAACAACGCTGCGACTTCCTCTTGCAGATGCTCTGGGCTTTGTTCTTGCTGAAGATGTATTGTCTCCCATTTTTGTTCCTCCGTTTGATAATTCTGCGATGGATGGCTACGCACTTCGATTATCAGATTTAGAGTCGACCAATGTCCTGCCCTTAGCGGGTAAATCTTTTGCAGGTTTGCCTTTTGAGGGGGATTGGCCACCTGGAACTTGTATTCGAATCATGACGGGCGCAAAAATACCTAACGGTTGTGATGCGGTGGTCATGCAAGAAAACACTGAAGCCTCTGAGCAAGGCATTGTGATCAATCAAACCTCTATTGCGCCTCAGAACAATATTCGCCCACTCGGTGATGATATTCGTCAAGGTGATATCGTTCTAGAAAAAGGTGCCCGTCTTACGCCACGTGATATTCCTATGATTGCCTCTCTCGGCGTTAGTCACGTTCTTGTTGTGCGAAAGCCTAAAGTCGCATTTTTTTCCACCGGCGATGAACTTAAATCGCTAGGTGAACCATTAGAAGATGGCCAGATATACGACAGTAACCGCTATGGCATCAAGCCACTTATTGAAAATTTTGGCTGTGAAGCGATTGATTTGGGCATCATTCCTGATTGCCCGACAACGTTAAAAGCGACCTTTGAACAAGCCCAATCTATCTCCGATGTCGTCGTGACTTCTGGTGGCGTAAGCGTTGGCGAAGCGGATTACACAAAAGACATTTTAGAAGAGCTAGGGGAAATTGGTTTCTGGAAACTTGCCATTAAGCCAGGCAAACCGTTCGCGTTTGGCGCGTTAGAAAATGCTTGGTTCTGTGGGCTACCAGGCAATCCGGTATCAGCGATGCTCACCATGTACGTTCTGGTTCAGCCCATGCTGGCTAAACTTGCAGGACACACTCAATGGCAATCGCCTGAGTCGATACCCGCCATCACCAAAACCGCCTTCAAAAAAAGCCCTGGACGTACCGACTACCAACGTGGCATTTATCGCTTGGAAAATGGAAAGTTCGTGGTTGAAACCACCGGTAATCAGAGCTCGGGGGCGTTTCGTTCGATGAGCTTGTCTAATTGCTTTGTCGTATTAGAACGCGAACGTGGCCGTGTTGAAGTGGGCGAAACAGTACAGATTCAGCTATTTAACTCAACATTGTATTAGGGGCAGGTCTTGGATATTTTATCTGACGCTGAAATGTTGCGTTACAATCGTCAAATTATACTCAACCAATTTGATTTCGAAGGCCAAGAAGCCTTAAAGCAAAGTTCTGTGCTAGTCCTTGGTGCGGGTGGTTTAGGCTGTGCGGCCAGTCAATACCTAGCAACAGCAGGCATTGGTAAACTGACACTGATCGATGATGATGTTGTCGAACTGTCCAACTTACAGCGGCAAGTTTTGCATAGCGATGCCGATATTGGGGTCGCTAAAGTCAAATCGGCTCGATCATCCTTGTTGAAGCTCAACCCACATCTAGAGGTCGCGATTATTGAACAGCGTCTAGAAGATGAAACACTCAACGATTTAATTCGTCATCATACGCTGGTTCTTGATGCATCAGATAATGTAGCGACTCGAAATCAGCTTAATCGGCTTTGTTACGCAACAAAAACCCCGCTCATATCCGGGGCAGCGATTCGTATGGAAGGGCAAGTGAGCGTATTCACGTTCCAAAATGATGAACAACCTTGCTACCAATGTTTAAGCGCTCTTTTCGGTAGCGGCGCATTAACGTGTGTGGAAGCGGGTGTCATGGCTCCCGTTGTTGGTATCATTGGTGCTGTTCAAGCCATGGAAGCAATCAAAGTCATTGCTCATTACGGCACTCCCCTCGAAGGAAAGGTTCTTATTTTAGATGCTCTCACCATGAATTGGCGTGAAATGAAATTATCAAAATCACCCCTCTGCCCAATCTGCTCTTGAGATAAGCGCCAATAAACCCAATCATTTCTCATTATGAAAGCCGGCCTATCTGCCGGTTTTTATTTTGACTGTCAATCTGACTAATTTTGTTAGAATTAAAATTAATACGTTGAATTATATATATTAAATTACTGGCACATTCCTTGTAACGGTATTACCTCAATGACTGAGCGTGAGTGACAAGGAGATACCTATGCATCGGCTGATATCGATAATCGTTTTGTGCTTGATCCCGCTGGCGGCGTTTTCTGCCCCATTTGATACCTGTCCAAGTGAAGCTTATCTGTTCCAATCAAAGCCTGTTCAAGTCTATGGCGTTAATCTGGTCACAGGCGAAACCAACTTATTGCAAGCAAACACCGGGACGGTGGGAAACATCAATGCCGTTGGCTTTGATTATGATGATCGTTATATCTATGGGTATGATACGACTTACAAGCAAGTGGTTCGCTTAGGGCAAGATTTTCAATCTGAAACGCTCAATGTGTCTGGTTTACCAATTTATACTTTCTATGTCGGTGATGTCTATAATCATGTCTTTTACCTCTATCGAAAAAATGAAGGGTTATTCAAAATAGATTTGTCTCCGCTCGACTCTGATCCTTCCGCGCAGTTAACTCTTGAACTGATAACCGACATAGCAACGGTAAACTTAACCGACTTTGCCTTTCACCCAAGTAACGGGAAACTGTATGGGGTTGATAATTCGACCGGAAACTTGTTTGAATTTGATACAGAGGTGGGCGGTGAAACTCGGCTAGGGAATGTCGGTGTCACTGGTACTTTTGGCGCCGGGTACTTTGATGTCAATGGCTATTACTACATTGCGCGTAATTCCGATGGGGCCATCTTCCGAATCGATCTTTCTGATCCTGACAACATGACCGATGAAACGATTGCAGCGGCCCTATTTGCCAATGGCCCGGCATCTGGACAAAACGACGGAGCACGCTGTGCCAATGCACCGGTTATTGATGAAGACTCTACCATCGACTTTGGTGATGCTCCTGATAGTTATTCCACACTCCTCGATTCAAACGGCCCTAGACACGGTATAGGGTCGGGTTATTACCTCGGCTTGGTTGCTCCTGATGGAGAAGGTGATGGCCTTTTAGCGCCATTGGATGACAACAAAGCCGGTCGACAAGATGAAGATGGCGTCGGATTCGTTACGGCCATTGAAGCGGGTATGAATGCCCTAGTGTCGGTACAAGCATCCACCACCGGTTATCTTTCCGCTTGGATAGACTGGAACAAAGATGGCGACTTTACCGACGAGGGAGAAAAAGTTTTTTCAGACACGATACTGTCTCAAGGAACAAACGCTCTGATTTTATCGGTACCAATTGATGCAACAATGGGATCGACATGGAGCCGTTTTCGCTTTAGCGACCAGACTGGAATTGAACACGTAGGTGGGGCGCAAAAAGGGGAAGTCGAAGATCACCCAATACTTATCACCAAAGATGGTATTGCGATACGCCATTACCCTAGCGAATCCGGTTATGCCACCGTCGCTTTTGAAGACAATTGGCCTTACACCGCCGACTACGACATGAATGACCTTGTTGTTCGTTACCGCGTCACAGAAACATTGCAAGATGGAAGAGTTTCTCGCTCAAAAATTGAAGGCTATGTTGCAGCCTACGGCGCAGACTACCGCAATGGGTTTGCAATCCGACTGGCAGGGATTAATCGCACTGACATCGATGAAGCGCTAACAACCATGACGCACAATGGCGTTGTTCAACCAACCAATGGCTTGGAAGCAATATCTGAAGAAGCGATTTTTATTATCTCGGAAGACATGTCGGTGGTGCGGTCAGAAAGTTGCAGCTTTTACAGAACAGAGCAAACGTGTCAGGAATCTCTCAATTTTTCATTCAGCCTGGATATTACAACGACAGATTCCGCAGACACCTCTGGATTAATGGCTATGCCCTACGACCCCTTTATTTTTGCCACTCCTAACTCGTACCATGGCGAAGGCGTCAACTTTCAACCGGGCCGAAAATGGGAAGTCCATCTGGCGGACCAAGCACCAACCGAGCAATTTGACGAATCGCTTTACGCAAGAGGCATCGATAGCAGTGATCCCAGCGCTACTCGTTTCTTTAAAACGGCCGGTAATCTACCTTGGGCTCTACTGATAACCGATGAATGGAAATGGCCACAGGAACGGGTTGATTTGGTGCTCACCTACCCTGAATTTGCGGCGTACGCCGAATCAGCGGGGCAACAAAGCCAGAATTGGTACTTAGAAAACAAGGCATCCTCTAATCGTTTCTTCCAACCACAGGAGTAAAGACTATGGATATTAAATGGATCACTTTATCTCTCTCGTTTTTTCTTCTCGCCTGCGGTGGCGGAGGTGATGGCGGCGACAGTACACCGGCGAACAAAACCATCACGGCGGAAGAACAAGATGAATCGGTAGGATCAGCGGGTTCTATAGAAAATACCCTAGCAGTCCAACGGACCACACAAGATCTTTCCATCCCAGATGGGTTCAGTTTTAATCCTGTTGTTGAATACACGTTTGACGTTGATATCAGTGCCTATTCGACACAACGCGCTTATGTGTCAGTCTATGGCGATTACGTGCCCCTGCCAAATGGGGGTTTCGCCCCCAACTTTAACAGCCGTATTACCTCTACATCATTAGAGAACGGGCAAGCTGCACTCGAGTTTTTTATCTCTGACTCGCAATCATCGGTGCTCGCTGAAATCTGGTTCTATGATGGAAGCGACCCCATCCAATATCAATTCACGCCCTCACAAAATAGTTGGATTTGGTAGCTAGCTCCGAGCATTCAGGAAAGAGACACGCTAAACTCTTTCTGAATGCTCGTTTCCAATGGCTATTTTGGATGGATAAACCAAAGACTTACATTGCAGCTCTTTTGATTGCCACGTTTATATTGTTGCTCGTCATGTACTTCCTACCTGATGATTCAGACAGTGTTCGAATACAGGGCACCGTCACCGGTCAGTCAATGATTCAGTCTCTAGATGGCCATAGACATTACTTAATCGTTGATGTTCCTGATGCAGGGGTTTTCCGAGTCAGTATAAGCGGCTCCGTTCAATGCAAGCTTGGAACGTCAGTCTTACTAAAAGCCAATACCAGTGAACTCAACACAGCCACCCATTTTCAGTTTATTTCATGCTGATTTTGCACGTGGAAATCGAATACAAGGAGCAATAATGCACCCACTTGTTACCGCCCAGTGGCTCAAGGAACAACAGGACAATCCTAATTTGGTTGTCTTAGACGCAAGCATAAACTTTAAAATCCCAAGTGAAACGGCCAAGGACACCATCAATAAAATCCCTAATGCGTTACGATTTGATTATGACAAGGACTTTAGCGATCCGAGCAGTTCCTTGCCTCATATGATGCCTTCTGAAGATCGGTTCAATGAATCTGCAAAGAAAATTGGAATAAATAATGCGTCTGTCATCGTTGTGTATGACAACAGCGGCACTTTCGCCTCTCCGCGAGCATGGGTTATGTTAAAAGCAATGGGGCACGAAAACGTGTATGTGCTTGACGGAGGACTAACCGCATGGAAACAAGCCGGTTATGAAACCGACAAATCCTATGCAACACCACAAGAGCCGGGTGATTTTTCAGGTACGCTGAATTCAGACTATTTTGTATCCGCCGATACTGTTCTTTCTCAAATAAACAACAATGCCAGCCTGACTATAGATGCTCGTGGTAGAGCAAGATTCAACGCCGAAACAGAAGAGCCTAGAGCAGGCATTCGCAGCGGGCATATTCCGAACTCTATCTGCCAGCCGTTTGCTGAATTGATGAATGAAGACCGACTCAAACCCGTTGAGCAATTGAAACCAATCCTTGAAGCGTCGATTGATTCCACTAAAGAACACTACATTTTTAGCTGTGGGTCAGGTGTGACGGCCTGCATTGTATTACTAGCGTGTGAGCTATGCGGCTATAAAAATATGTCGGTTTATGATGGCTCATGGACGGAATGGGGCCAAAGAGAGGATCTTCCAATACACCCTTAAATTGTAGCCATCGCTATAAGTAGCAATCGCTATAAGTAGCTGTCGCTGTAAGTAAAACATCACTGCCAATAGATAAGGGCCATTCACTGAATGGCCCTTATTGTGTTGATATCCCTCTACATCTGAGTCCAACTATTTGTATTTATCTTGTACAAATTTCTTGCTCACATCAACGATAGCGACGTCTTTAAAGAAGCTGCGACCCAATAGAATTGAAAATTTCATATGGTTACGATCAGACAAGGTAAATTCTGTTTTTTCTTTGAGATCACCGACCTGGACCCAAGCAACAACGACGGGTCTTTTTTCTGATTCCTCGCTGTTTGATTGCCTAATTTTGACCCAACGTTGAACCGGTAACGCAATCTCTTTACTCAGCGTGTCACCCATGTCCATCTTAAACTTCACCCACTCTTTTCCATCACGCTCAAACTGAACGATATCTTGAGCACTTACTGACGAAGTGGTTGCTCCCGTATCCACGCGAGCTTTGAAGCTTTGTTTTAAACCAGGAACGTAAACCCACTCTTGATCACCAAGAATCAGTTTTCCATCTTCTGTTTTTTTCGCTTGCGGTTTTGGTTTCTCAGCGGGTTTTGTCTCAGGCTCGGGCTCGACAACTGGCTCTGCGGGTTCCACTTCAGGATCAACAGGCTTGTCCGTGTCAGGCTCGACAACAGGCACTTCCACCGGGTTTTCTGGTTCGGGTAACGGCTCTTTGTCAACATTGCTGGTTGTCGAACACGCTGTGAGCCCTAGACTCAACATAACCATTAGCAATAAGTGATTCTGCTTCTTCATAGAAATACCTAACTATTATCTTGATCTAATTATTATCTTGATACTGTAGCGATGGCCTTAGCCACATACGCAATATGATTTTCAGATAGGCCAGCGATATTGATCCGACCGTCACCGACACCATAGATACCAAACTGCTCTCTTAACGTAGACATCTGGTCACTCGTAAAGCCTAGCACGGTAAACATGCCTTTATGGCTTTCGATGAAGTTAAAATGATCCGTATCATGTTCATTTCTAAGCTCATCACACAAGCTTTTTCTCAGGCTAAGTAAACGTTGCTGCATTTCGCTTAGCTCAGTTTTCCAGGTTTGAGTCAGTTGATCGTCGTTTAAGATAGTTTTAACCAATGCCGCGCCATGGTCAGGTGGCATCGTATAAGTAGAACGTGCCAGTGTCAGCAACTTACCTTTCGCATTAGTCACATCTTTCAAAGATTGACCCACCACAATGGCGGCACCGGTTCTCTCACGATAAAGACCAAAGTTTTTAGAGCATGACGTGGTGATCATCATCTCTTCAACATTGTCAGCCATGTAGCGCAGACCTTTTGCGTCTTCTTCTAAACCATCACCGAAGCCTTGGTAAGCGATATCGACAAAAGGAATAAAACCCTTCTTCTGCGAAAGCTCTGTGATTGCTTGCCAAGCCGAAAAATCGATATCCGCACCCGTTGGGTTATGGCAACAACCATGAAGCAACACGACGTCATTTGGTCCCGCGAGAGACAGTTCTTTCAGCATTTTTTCGCTATCCACCTGTTTGGTGTCGGCACTGAAATAACTGTAATATTTCACTTTAAGCCCAGCGGCTTCCATCACAGGCTTATGGTTTACATAACTCGGATTTGAAATCCAA
The DNA here is from genome assembly GCF_029958905.1 of Vibrio sp. YMD68. Lineage (NCBI taxonomy): Bacteria > Pseudomonadati > Pseudomonadota > Gammaproteobacteria > Vibrionales > Vibrionaceae > Vibrio > Vibrio sp. YMD68. Next base: position 1,036,493 of record NZ_CP124613.1, read on the forward strand.
ATCGTCGTATCTGGCTGGGCAAGCTTCATTAAGTCCCCCAGCATTCTAAGTGCACCGCTCGCACCTGGCGTTTGAATAGTCGCCACTCTTCCCATTGCTGACGTGCCGGATAACAGTAAATCGGTCATGGACTGATTAAACTCTTCACAACCCGCTAAGCCTACATAAGCTTTGGTTTTTTGTGTTTGTGTTACGATGTCTTGCGCCTGCTTTATCGCCGCCATAATTGGCGTTTCACCTTGACTATTTCGGTATACACCGATGCCAAGATCAACCTTGTCAGGACGCTCGTCTTGACGGTAGGCAATAGATAAAGAGAGGATAGGATCTAGCGTTGGTTCGGATAAGTGTGAAAACATGAAAGTCACAACCCTTTGAAATTCAAGTAATGCCATCACGGTAACACTAGATTCATCAAAATCGAAGCGAAATTTTAATGGATTGTTACTTTAATAGAATGGATTGTTATTTTAATAAATTGTTGAATCGATGTTTAGTACTCAAGCAAAATCGAGATCGAGATATTGACTTTTTAACAAGCCGTGAAGGTATGAATAATTTGATTGGCACTGCCCCGCCATTTTAGGCTTGGATCCGCTTTACTCTGCTCAAATTTTCCGTCAATTAAAGTATCAACATAAGGCAACAGACGCTGTTGATGTTCATCGAGCTCATGCAATTGATAACCGGTCCATAACCAAATATCTTTACCAACACACTCACTTTTCACTCTTTGAACCAGTTTTAATACCTCTGACACATTCGCTGGATGCATAGGATCACCGCCTGATAACGATAATCCTCTGCGTTTTATGCGCGTGTCGTTAAGATCAGCAATGATCTTATCCGACAGCTCTTGCGTGAATAGATGTCCAGAATCGAGACGCTGGGTCGATTGGTTATAACACCCTTTACATTGGTGAACGCAACCGGAAACAAAGAGCGTACAACGGGTTCCCGGGCCGTTAATAACATCAATCGGATGATACTGGTGATAATTCATGACAAGAGCCGTCGCCTATTTTATCAGAAGATTACAAGTGCTTAACGCGTCGTTTTACTTCTTCTTGCTTACCAAAGTTAAAGGGTCTAGCATCAGGAGAACCTAGATATCCGCACACACGACGAGTAACTGACACTTTGGTTGAGTCGTGGTTTCCACATTTCGGGCAGGTAAATCCTTTACTGGTACATTCAAACTCGCCATTAAAGCCACACTCATAACATTCATCTATGGGCGTGTTTGTTCCGTAATATGGAACACGTGAGTAACTGTAATCCCAGACGTTTTCTAACGCTTCAATATTGTTTTGCATATTCGGGAATTCCCCGTAGCAAATGAAGCCACCAGAAGAAATCGGTGGGTATGGCATTTCAAAGTCTATCTTGTCATAAGGATTCACTTTCTTTTGCACATCGAGGTGAAAACTGTTGGTGTAATAACCACGATCCGTTACGCCCTCAATGACACCAAATTCTTTAGTATCAACACGACAAAAACGGCTGCATAGGTTTTCACTTGGTGTCGCGTATAGGCTAAACGCGTAGCCTGTTTCTTCGGTCCATTTATCCACTTCATTTTTTAAATACTTAACGATATTCAATCCTTGCTGTCGAAGCTCAGCATCATCGTAAACGTGTTGGTTCACGCCATACAATGCGGTGATCATTTCGTGAATACCAATGTACCCAAGAGAAATAGAGGCACGACCGTTTTTAAAGATCTCTGCGATCGGTTGGTCGGCTTTCAAACGCACGCCACACGCACCTTCCATGTACAGAATCGGAGCGACTCTCGCTTTAACATTCTCTAAACGGCTAATACGCGTTTCTAAAGCGCGACGCGCAAGCTGCAATTTCTCATCCAATAACGTATAAAACTTGTCTACGTTGCCTTGCGCTTTCAGCGCGATACGCGGCAGGTTAAGACTGACTACCCCTAGGTTATTACGACCTTCATGGACAAGCTCACCGTTTTCTTCATATGTACCAAGGAAACTACGACAGCCCATCGGCGTTTTAAATGATCCGGTCACTTCAACCACTTTGTCGTAATTTAAGATATCCGGATACATGCGCTTAGACGCACACTCTAGGGCAAGCTGTTTAATGTCATAGTTTGGATCGTCAGAGGTATGGTTGAGACCATCTTTGATCGCGAATACTAATTTAGGGAATACCGCCGTTTTTGCGTTTTTACCCAGACCTGCAATACGGTTTTTCAAAATCGACTTCTGGATCAAACGAGAGGCCCAACTGGTGCCCAGACCAAAACCAAACGTCACAAATGGCGTTTGCCCGTTCGCGGTATGTAACGTATTGACTTCGTACTCAAGTGATTGGAACGCGTCATAACACTCTTTTTCAGTCCGCGCCTTAGCGAATGCGTCTGGGTTCGGAATATCCCACTCTTTGGCAATATCTAGATGTTTGTCATAGCTTGTGGTTACGTATGGCTCTAACACTTCATCAATTCGGTTAATCGTAGTTCCACCATAAATATGGCTTGCGACTTGAGCGATGATTTGTGCAGTCACCGCCGTTGCCGTTGAAATCGATTTTGGTGTGTCGATTTCAGCATTACCCATTTTAAAACCACGTGTCAGCATGCCTTGTAGATCAATCAGCATGCAGTTAAACATCGGGAAAAATGGGGCGTAATCTAGGTCGTGATAGTGAATATCGCCTTCTTCATGAGCCTGAACAATATCACGTGGTAAAATGTGGGTCTTTGCATAGTGCTTTGCCACAATACCCGCTAATAAATCCCGTTGAGTCGGGATGACTTTGCCGTCTTTGTTCGCATTTTCGTTAATTAAATCGACGTTACTCTCTTCGATTAATCCTTCGATCTCTCGCGTTAACGTACTTTGCTTTTCACGGGCGATGTCACGATCATGGCGGTATTCAATATAACCACGAGCAAGCGACTTAAATGGCCCTTGCATTAATTCATTTTCAACCAGCGTTTGAATTTCAGAGATATGAACTTCATCGTAATCCGCTAATTTTAACTCAACAGCTAACGCGACATTCAGCGCGTAAATAGCGATTTCTTTATCGGCATTATCTGCGGCACTTTCCACCGCTGCCTGAATACGATCCCTACTAAACGGAGCTCTTGAGCCGTCACGTTTGATTACGATTGGTTTCACCATTTCTCCTTACCCTAAGCATACTCACAGAGTTATCCACAAACACACTATATAGGGCGACTATTAAATGCACTGACACTATATGTTGTGGTGTATTTAACAAAAAGCACAAATGACAAGTATTGATTTGGATCAAGAAAAGCGGTTCCCTGATGAACTTCAGTTCGATCTTTTCTCTGTACTTCTCACTTAGAAAAGAAACGATGAAAATTGGATATTTAGCGAAAATGGTACTTGATTTATTCGCAACACTGATAGAATAAAGGCTCTCATGGAATTCACAGTAACTATCGTATGATCATTACACATCTGGCTAGAATATTTGTCACAGCGTTACTTTTTTTGCCGCTTTCACTCCAAGCAGAAAGTCTGCTTCGTGTCGCCAGTTGGAACATTGAATGGCTCACATCGGATGCCAACAAGTCCATGTCAAATTCCCATCGGTCGCCCGAAGACTTTGACCACCTCCAGCGCTACTTCAATAGCATGGATCTAGACGTTTTAAGTTTCCAAGAGGTTAACGATGTTGAAGCGATTCAGCGTGTCGTTGGCCCCGATTACACCCTATGGATGTCAGATCGTTCATTAGCCACGAATAAAAGCCATCAATTTGGTGACATCAACCAATACACAGGGTTTGCGATCCACTCCTCTCTTTCTGTGACGGCGATGCCTTCCATTCAATTAGAAACTCATTCGCGCAGCAAACTTAGGTTTGCCACTTATGTTGTGATCAATCCAGAAGGAAAAATGCCCATTCATATGCTGTCGGTTCATTTAAAAGCAGGGTGTATTGAGCGCTATAAAGAGAAGAAAGACTGTCGACGTTTAAAAGAGCAAACAAAAAAATTACGTGCCTGGATTCAAGACCGAGAGCTGGACAATAATGCGTATGTCATTTTAGGAGATTTCAATCATAACCTCAGCGCACCGAACGATTGGCTTTGGACTACGCTGGCTCACCAAACCGATGCGATACTTGCTAGTCAAAACGCCACGCCGGACTGCAAAGTACGATCCAAAAGACAGACAGGTTTAACGCATCAGTATCGCTCGGTTATCGATCATATTGTTCTGACTAAGCAGTTGGCTTTTTCTGCACCTAAGCAAACTACGTATCGTGCTCAAGATGTTTTAAATTATAATCTTAGCGACCATTGCCCGATAGTAATGACCATTCATTAATCTTCCCTTATTGTCTTTGGCTCCTCTCATCCAGAGCTTATCGTGTTGAACGGCTCAAGTTCGAAAAGACGCCATTCGTTACGACCGCTCAACGGTCAATCGCATCACGCTCAATCGCATCACGATCAGTTTTGCGGGAAACGAAGAATTTGCTCTCCTTCGACGACCCCTTTTCTAATTCTGCCATCGTCACCCAGCTGAACTAGCCTGCGAGTGATGCTTTCGCCATCCCATATCTGGACATATTCTAGCTGGCCCACTTGTATTACGGCACTTGAAGGTAAACGAAGAACGTCATGGTTTCCCACTGGAACTTTAATTTTGGCGTACATACCAGGGTAGACATCCCCCTCGACATTGACATCGAGCTTAATCTGGTAACTTCTTGAATTTACGTCTGCTGACGGGGTCATCTCACTCACATTCGATGGAATATTAAGAGAAACGGTGGGCAGGTCGACATTGATCTCTTGCCCCAAGTGAATATGTGGCAATACTGATTCAGCGATGTCGGCCTGAATTTGTAAACGCGATGGCTGATAAAGAGAAACCAATACATTGCCGGGGGCAGCTGTGTCCCCAACATTAATCGGTTTATTGGTGATCAACCCTGAAAAAGGCGCGGTAATGATGCTGAACTCGCGCGTCGTTTGTGACTCTATCAGTGCCGCCTGAGTTTGGTTAAATGTGGCTTTGGCCAGTTCCAACTCGCTTTCTGCGTTATCAAAACTGGATTGAGAAACGAGCTTTCTGGTTAACAGCTCTTTCGCTCTGTCGTACTCTTTAATCGCAGAGCTGAGTTTCGCTTGCGCTCCCGATAAGGCCTGTTCATTTTGCGTGACTCGAGCTTCTAGATCTTCGTTCTCAAGACGCATCAAAATGTCACCTTTTTCGACAGCTTCGCCCACTTCAATATAGATTTCCGAGACTTTAGCTGTGATTCGCGCGGAAATATCAGCTCTCTGTTTTGCCACAACGACACCTGAAAACTCTCGCCAAACAGGCTCATTAATAGCGGCTAATACGATTGTTTCCGGTGCGGTTTCGGGTTTGGTTGGGTGACGCTTATTGTCCGAAACTTTTTCATTGAACATGCCCGCCATATAAAGGAATAGCATAGTTAATAAGGTAAACAAAATCACCCCAAGCCATTTGTTTTTGCTTTTCATTATTCGTCCTCCATTAGCGTAACTTGTTCACGACTGACTACGCTGCTTTTGTGACTCTCTTGATACGCCAGGTTGTAAACGACGGGGATAACCAGAAGAGTGAAAATAGTGGATGCGGTAATACCAAAAATGATCGACCACGCGAGTCCGTTGAAAATAGGATCTAAGGTAATGACTATGTTACCCAATAAGGTGGTGCCCGCGGTTAATAAAATAGGCCGCATACGTACCGCGCCTGATTCGATCAGTGCATCTTGTAAAGGTTGCCCTTTCGCTAAGGATTGCTGCACAAATTCAATCAACACCAGTGAATTTCGTACCACTATCCCTGCTAATGCAATCATCCCTATCATTGCTGTCGCGGTGAAAAGAGAAGGATTTGGGTAGCCGTTAATGTCTGAGCTCAATACGTTCAACAGCCAAAACCCGGGCATGATACCTATAACCGTCAAAGGAATCGCCAACATGATAATTCCTGATACGGCAGGCAGTCCGGTTTGAATCAGCATGACGATGAACACACCAAACAGGGCGGCAGCGTAGGCAATACCGAGATCTCTAAATACATCGACGGTGATTTTCCACTCCCCTTCACCGCTCCAAACGATATCAGTGCCTTTAGCTACGCTCCAGCTATCGCCAGCCCCATTGTTTAAGTATGACCGCTCATTAACGGGCACTGAATACGTTTGCACTGGCGCATCTTGATCGGCCATTACATCAGCAATGATCTCCCCAGGGACTCTTCCTGTGACTTCTGCGTAAACATAGACTACGGGTTTTAGGTTTTTATGAAAGATAGGTTGATCCGTCTCTCGCTCTACAAATTCTCCGAGTTCACTTAATTGAACCAAAGGTTTAGCGGCATCGACTAAGCCACCATCTTGGCTATTTTTGATCGACGCTGCGCTACCTCTTACGTAAAGTTGCAATAACGCGGCTAACTGATCTCTATCACCTCTTGGCAATCGAATAGAAATCGCGAGCGGGTTTACTTCGTCCTGTTTTGCTAAGTGGGCTAAGGTATAGCCTTGATTGGCGGCTTGAAGTGTCTGATTGATATCCGCTACTGAAATACCAGATAACGCCGCTTTTTCTTGATCAATAATGAACTGTAACGTTTTGGATTCACCTTGAACGCTGGTATCGACTTCAGACACAAACGCTTCTCTTGATAACCGATTTGCTACCTGTTTTGCTTGTTCCTGCAATTGTGAATAGCTTTGGAACCCATTCCCGTACACTTCCGCAGTGATGGTGGAAATAACCGGAGGGCCAGGTGGCACTTCGACGATTTGAATGGCGGCATTATTCTTAAACGCAATGGCTTCGATGTCGGACCTTAGCCTGGTCACTATTTCGTGTGATTGCATATTCCGGTGGTTTTTATCAACCAATACAATCCGTAATTCACCTTGATAGGGCTGATTACGTAAAAAATAGTGTCGGACCATGCTGTTAAAATCCATCGGGGACGCTATTGCCGAAAAACCAGATACCGATTGGACTTCAGGGACGGTCATTAAAAAGTCTGAAAACTCTCGTAATACGTTCGATGTCGTTACGAAATCGGTATTTTCGGGCATATTTACGATCAATTGGAACTCATTCTTGTTGTCGTAAGGCAGTAACTTTAAGGGTACTGAGCGAAACAGAGGCAGTGAGGCTGCAATTAAAAAGAGTAGACCGACTAACGCCAGAAATCCGTGACTTTTTTTACGACTTTGCAATAACGGCAGTAACAACCGTTGGTATGCCTTGAATAAGAGTGTATTTTTGATTTGATAGTGACCACGTTCTTCAGAGCCTTTCAGTATTTTTTTCGCAAGCCAAGGTGTTATGAAAAAGGCGATGACAGTACTAAACACAACGCTTATCGGTACGTTGAAAGCCAGTGGCGCCATATACGGCCCCATCATTCCAGTGATAAAGAACATAGGGGTAAATACAATCACAATCGCCACGGTGGACATGAGCAATGCACTGCGAATTTCAGCCATTGCCAGCACAATGGCATCGGTCCGTTTGAGTTCTTTTCGCTTTAAATACCGTTCGATATTGTCGATACTCGCAATAGGATCATCGACGATAAGGCCCAACGCCAAAATCAACGCGAATAGAGTCACTCGATTTATCGAGTAGCCAAACAGCAAATCCACGCCCAATGTCGCGCCATAGCTGATAGGAATGGCAATACCGACAACAAGAGCACTGCGCCAATTAAGAAATAACCCGACAAAAACAACCACCGTCAGTATAGAAATACCTAAGCTAGAGATTAAGTTGGTGACTTTTTCATCGGCGGTTTGTCCGTAGTTTCGAATAATATCGACACCGATCTCTTCAGGAAACTGAGTACTTTCTAATTCGCGTAACGTGGCTATGACGTCGTTGGCAACGGTAACGGCATTCGCGCCTTTTTGTTTAGCCACACTAATATAGACCGCAGGAACCTCTTCAGCGTTATTCAACGCCACTGAACGATACCAGGTATCACTTTTGGATTCAGATGGGCCGTCGTAGATATCAGCGACATCACGCAAATAAATAGGACGACCGTTAATCACGGAGACCACAAAGTCTCCAAGCTCTTCCGAAGATTGAAACAGTTGACCACTTTCAAGAGAATACCTCTGACCCGAGGTTTGAATATCCCCTGCCGAAGATTTGGCATGAGTGAGTTGAAATGCTTGAGCAAGATCTGAAACCGTGACTTTGTAATTAGCCATCGCCGTGGCATTGAGCGCCAGTTCGATGGTTCTAGGTTGGCCGCCAATCACTGAGACGATGTTGGTATTGGGAACCGCTTTCAACGCTAGAGTCGCTTGCTCAGAAACTCGGCGTAGATCATCATGATCAAGCTGTTCCGCGTTTTTTGAGTAAATGGCCGCCACGACAATCGCTACATCGTCGATTTCGATAGGTTTGACTAACCAACGTTCCACAGAAGAAGGAATATGATCTTGATTAGAATAGAGCTTGTTATAAAGTTTAACTAAGGCTTCTTCGCGGTTTTCCCCAACATAAAAACGCACGATAACTTGAGCAGCCCCTTCCATTGATGACGAATAGACATATTCAACACCGTCAATTTGACTCAAGAGCTTTTCAATCGGTTCCGTGATTTGATTTTCGATCTGTCGTGCACTTAAGCCTGGTGCATCGATTAACACATCAATCATAGGCACGACGATTTGTGGATCTTCTTCTTTTGGGGTCAACCAGAAAGCTGCCGCCCCAAACGCTAGTGCGATGACCAATAAAATAGGAGGGAAAAAGCTGTTCATTACCCGATAGACAAGCGAATGTTGATGTTCTTTATCCATTATCTAACTCCTTTAGATTGGCTTTCTAGTGAGATGCAAACTGCATCTCACTGCCCTATTGATCAGTTAATTGTATTGGTGACTGGAGAAGGATCAATTTGTTGGCTTGGATCGACGCTTGCTTCATTTTTATTGCTAATCCACAGCCGTCCTGCCAGGTGCTGACTGCCCAATACGAAACCCACCAACATGCTCAATACAAACGCTAAAATTATATTTGAACCACCCGCTATACTGCTCATTGCTGGGCCTGGGCAAATCCCAGAAAGCCCCCAACCCAAACCAAAAATGCTAGCGCCTGCGATTAAATTACCGTCAAGGCTCTTTTTCTGTGGCAACGAAAATGGACGGCCATTGATCGCGCTTGGACACTTTTTAATGATCAGATGATAACAAGGTGTGAACACGAAAAGCGCTCCCCCCATCACGAATGCGAGGCTTGGATCCCACTCACCCGTTAGGTCCAAAAACGCCGTGACGACTTTAGGATCAGCCATCCCAGAGATAACCATGCCTGCACCGAAAAGCAGCCCAGAGATCAAGCCAACCATCATTCCTACTATTCTATTCACTGACATTATACCCACCCTAGTTGACGCTTTACCCAAACAACGATGATCGCTGTGATCATAAATGTGCATGTCGCAACAATGGATCTCACAGAAAATCGACCCATGCCTACGATGCCATGCCCACTTGTACAACCATTTGCCAGACGGGTACCAAACCCAACCAATACGCCAGCGACAGCAACCAGCGCGATATTGTTATTTGACACATCTGGAAGATCAAAGCCAAGCGGCGCAAGAATAACCGCACTTAATATTAACCCAACAACAAAAGCGGCACGCCAGCTAGAATCGTGTTTTTGGGGATTTAAAAGCCCCCCAACAACCCCACTAATTCCGGCTACTTTCCCACTAAATAGCATCAATATTACGGCCGATAGCCCGAGTAACATGCCACCGAACAGTGACTCCCATGGAACAGCAAACGCCATATAAACCTCTATACAATTGAAAACAAATTTTGATTACCTGCTCAGCAAAAACAGCCAATCAAAATGTATTTTTTAATTAACTGACTGCTCTGCAAAAAACGCTGTGAAGGCTATTAATCAATGCTTGCGCTCTTGGGTCTGCCAACGAGTAAAACACCTGCTGAGATTCCTTACGAGAAGTAATCAAACCACATTTTCTCAGTACAGATAGGTGTTGAGAAAAAGCAGACTGGCTCAAATTTGAATGCTGCATCAGTTCGGCAACGCCCACTTCCCCTTCTGTTAAATAACAGAGAACCATCAAACGCTCAGGGTGCGCCATCACTCTTAGTAAATTCGCGGCGTCCTCTGCTTGGCTTTGCATCTCTTTGATATCGAGAACTTGATTTTTCATAGCAATACTCACTCTTATTGGGCTTAATTTAGATTCTACTAATAAAAATAAATTAGTCAATACTAATTTAGCCACTTGCAATTTAGATAATTTAACATTAGCATGAACTAATAGAAAAATGGAAAGACATTACACAATGAATGGAAGGAATAAGATTATGACAATTGATAATGGTGTACGCGTACTGGCTGGCTGTATGATTCTTCTATCTGTGCTATTAACAGTCACTGTTCATAGTAATTTTGTTTGGCTAACCGTATTTGTTGGGATAAATCTGATTCAGAGTGCATTCACTGGTATTTGTCCTGCCGTATATTTTTTAAAAAAACTAGGACTACGCTAAGCGTATCTCGGAGAAAATAATGACAAAGATTCTAATTATTGGTGGCGTTGCTGGTGGTGCTTCTGCTGCGGCTCGCGCAAGACGATTAAGTGAAGATGCTGAAATTATCATGTTTGAACGCGGTGAGTTTGTCTCTTTTGCTAACTGCGGCCTCCCTTATCATATTGGCGGTGATATCAAGGAGCGTAATAAACTGCTGCTTCAAACCCCTGAGAGTTTTCTAGCTCGTTTTAATGTTGATGTGCGCACCATGAATGAAGTGATCAGCATCGATCGTTCGAGTAAATCGGTTACCATAAAGAATCTTCTGGACGGCACCGAGTACATTGAAAGCTACGACTTTTTATTGCTGAGCCCAGGAGCAGCTCCGATTGTACCGCCTATTTCGGGTATCCAGAATCCGTTGACGCACTCGCTGCGCAACATTCCTGACATGGATAAGATCCTAAACACATTAGCTGACAATAAACCGCAACACGCCACAGTCGTCGGCGGGGGGTTTATTGGCTTAGAAATGATGGAAGCTTTCCACCAGCTAGGCATTGAAACAACGCTCATTGAAATGGCGGATCAGGTAATGACACCTGTCGACCGTGAAATGGCGGGGTTTGCTCATGCGGAAATTAAAAGCAAAGGCATAGACCTTAGATTAGGCGTTGCGCTTGAAGCCGTTGATTACCAATCGACGAACCAAAGCTTGGTATTGAGCCTAAACAATGGCGAGCAATTAGAAACAGGCATTCTAATTATGGCGATAGGTGTTCGTCCTGAGACAACACTAGCGTCTCAAGCTGGGCTAAAAATTGGCGATCTAGGTGGCATTTGGACCACACCCACTATGCAAACCAGCGATCCGTCAATCTATGCCGTCGGTGATGCCATAGAAGAACAAGATTTCGTAACGGGTTCTCAAACCATGGTTCCATTGGCTGGCCCTGCAAATCGCCAAGGCCGAATGGCGGCGGACAACATGCTAGGCCGCCAAGAGAGTTATCAGGGAACACAAGGTACCGCAATTTGTAAGATTTTTGATCTTGCGATTGCATCTACGGGTAAGAATGAAAAACAGCTAAAACGCGATGGCATTCACTATGAAAAAGTGTTCGTTCATACGGCAAGCCATGCCAGCTACTACCCTGGCGCAGAAATCGTCTCATTTAAAATGCTGTTTGATCCAAACACTGGCAAAATTTTGGGTGCTCAAGCCGCCGGGAAAGACGGTGTAGATAAACGCATTGATATCATGGCCGTGGCGCAAAGAGCAGGCATGACCGTTGAACAACTTCAGCACCTTGAACTGACCTATGCTCCCCCTTACGGCAGCGCAAAAGATGTCATTAACCAAGCTGCTTTTGTTGCGAATAACATCATCAAAGGTGATTCAATGCCAATTCACTTTGATGAGATTGATCACCTCGATGACACACAAGTATTGCTGGATGTACGAAACCCTGGTGAGCTACAAAATGGTGGGTATATCGAGGGCGCTATCAATATCCCTGTTGATCAACTTCGTCACCGCATGAGCGAATTACCGAAAGACAAAGAAATCGTCATTTACTGCCAAGTCGGGTTACGCGGTAACGTCGCGTATCGTCAACTGGTTAATAATGGCTACAAAGCGCGAAATTTGATTGGTGGCTTCCGTACTTACGCATTCGCTGGGTGCTAGGTAAAAAGCACCAAGAAAACGACAGTCCAAATCGCTTACTGCTAATGACTCAGTAGCTAATGACTCAATAGCTAACATAAGTCATGAAACACGATAAGGTATTTGAACGCCGCAACCGCGATGTTCAAATACCTTTTTTAGCGCAGTAAACACCTAAGCTGTCTCTGCCTGCTCTTTCTCTGTTTTACTCTTGCCATCACCAGTCGATTTAACGGGAAGGACCTGTCTGACATATTCCCCTGGTGCAGCGCTAATCACAGGGTTATTCGCTGAACCTTGCCCAAACGGCTCTACCTGTTCTTCTGGATTGAAGGTCATTAGCCATTTATGCCAATGCGTCCACCAAGACCCTTCTGAACGAGTGGCGTTTGATAACCATTCATCAGCAGAATCATCAAGATTGTCATTTAACCAATACCCATACTTGTTTTTGCTTGGATGATTAACGATGCCCGCTATATGCCCAGATTCGCCAAGTACAAACGTCTTATTACCACCCGATTTTAGAGCACCACGATACGTCCCTTGCCATAAGGCAATGTGGTCTTCCTTAGTAGAAATGAAATAGCTAGGCACTTTGATCTTATTCAGGTCAATCCAGACGCCACCAATTTTAACCCCTTTATCTTGAACCAATTTATTTTCCAAATAGAGTTGTCGAATTAAGAAGTTATGACACGGTGCTGATACGTTTGTGCTGTCGCTGTTCCAGTAAAGGAGATCAAAATCGACGGGGCTTTTACCTTTTAAATAGTTCTCAACGTAGTAGTTCCAATACAAGCTATTTTCTCGAAGCAAGCTGAAGGTCACACTGAGCGATCTTCCATCCATATAGCCCTTCGCATTATTTTGCACTTCTAACGCGCTGACGATTGTATCGTTAATATATGCGCCCACTTCACCCGGTTGAGAGAAGTCGAGTAATGTCGTGAAGAACGACGCAGATTTGATCCGCTTCTTCATTCTTTTGGCTGCATAATACGCAACCGTTGAAGCTAGCACGGTTCCGCCGATACAATATCCCGCCGCATTAATCTGCTCTTGACCCGTGATATCCTCAATAGCAGACACCGCTTTGACAACGCCTTCCGTTACATAATCGCCGAACTGAACATTAGATTGTTCTTTACCTGGGTTTCGCCAAGACATCATGAATACCGTGTGACCCTGTTCAACAAGCCATCGCATCATTGAATTTTTTTCGCGCAAATCCAAAATATAATATTTGTTGATGAATGGCGGAACAATCAACAGCGGTGTAGCGTTCACTTTTTCTGTGAGTGGTTTGTATTGAATAAGCTCAAATAACTCATTCTTAAAAACGACGTCACCCGGTGTATTGGCAACGTCATCACCAATACGGAACGCGTTGTTATTGGTCATGCGTATCTTCAAGATGTCCGCACTAGACTCTACATCTTCGCGCAGTTGATCTAAGCCCGTTAATAAGTTTTCGCCATTTTGTTCAATGGTGAGCTTGAGCAGTTCTGGATTGGTCGCGATAAAATTACTTGGGGAGAGTGCATTAATAGCTTGCCGAGAAAAGAAAATGATGCGTTCTTTAGTTTTCTCATCAACACCTTCGATGCTGTTTATGGTGTCAAAATAAGTCTGGCTAAAAAGCAAATACGACTGTTTTATAAAGCTATAAAATGCATCGTTTTTCCACCCTTCATCTGAAAAACGTTTGTCGCCTTTTTCTTCATTGACCAAGCTTTGTGTATTGCCTGCCAACGCGACGTTTTGCCATATTTTGAGTTGTTGTTCCCACCACTGAGTTTGCATTTTCAGTAGAGCAGCAGGTTGATTGACCGCTTGTTCAAAGAACTTCGCAGAGTCTTCAAAATTGACTTCTTGCATGGCTTTGTTGAGGGGGGTGTTTACGGCTTCCTTGCTTAATTCAAGATCTTGCCACCATTGCTGATTGGTTTCTTGGAGTTTTACAAGGTAGTCCGAAAAGAAGTGTTGGAACATGGTTTCTACTCCTATCTTCGGAAAAAAGCCGCCTTATCAAAGGCGGCAAAATGGACTGTGTTATGCAGGAGTCACTGTTTTTAGATTTTCCGAGGTCATCTGTTCAACATCGTCTTTGAACTCTTTTGCAATCGCCTGTAGCTTACTGCTGTCTTCGGTAAGTTGTTGGGATAACTTGGTTAGCACAGCGAGTTGCTGACCATTAAATGCAGCCAATGACGTCACATCACGCACTTCCGTAGCGGCCTTCATTTGAGTCATACCCATCTCACTGTATGTACGAATGGCATTAAGTTGTAGCTCAGTAAGCACTTCAACATTTTTTGTCATTAGCTTGTTGAACTTTAGATAAGGCTGAAGTGATTGCTCAGTTTGGTCTGTGAATGATTTAAAGAAATCTGTGTACATGGTCGTTCTCCTAGATAAATAAAATATTCGGTTTAATCACTAAATTGATTTCACTGTGCTGATTTAAATTAACTATGCTGGTTTAAATTAACGCTGTTGATTTGGCGATGCTGACTGAACGATGACTGCTGTCCCCATGCCGCCCCCGACACATAAAGAAGCAACACCATACTGGCCACTTCTTCGGTTGAGTTCATGGATAAGAGTCACGAGAATACGATTGCCCGATGCTCCTAATGGATGCCCAAGTGCAATGGCTCCGCCGTTAACATTAGCGTTGTCCAAGATAGAAGATACCGGCACTTGATGCTCTTTCGCTAATGAATGCACCACACCTAAAGCTTGAGCAGCGAATGCTTCATTGAGTTCAAACAAATCGATGTCCTTTAATTTAAGGTCTGCTTTACTTAACGCCTGAGATACCGCCTCAACAGGACCTAACCCCATGACTTTCGGGTCCAACCCGGATTGCGCATAACTGGTAATTTCAGCGATGGGTTTTAGATCGTAGGTGTTAACCGCGTCTTCAGAGGCCAGAATCAATGCACTCGCCCCATCATTGATTCCAGACGCATTTCCAGCAGTGACACTGCCTTCTCGGTCAAAAGCAGGGCGGAGTTTTTCCAATCCACTCAATGTTGCCGTGGCCTTTGGATATTCATCCGTATCGAAGATAACCGTTTCCCGACGTTTTTTTACATCTACAGGCGTTATTTCATCTTTGAATACGCCTGCTTCTATGGCTGCGATGGCTTTCTGCTGACTGTTCAGCGCAAATTCGTCTTGTTGCTGACGGCTAATTTCGCATTCTTTGGCCACATTTTCCGCAGTTACCCCCATATGGTATTGATTAAACACATCCGTCAAACCATCTGCTATCAGTAGATCGGTCATGTTCAGATGACCCATTTTGTGACCATCACGGATTGACGAAGGGACGGTAAAAGGAATTTGCGACATCACTTCAACACCCGCTGCAACGACAATCTCAGCATCGTCAGAGCGAATATGAGACACCGCATCCATGACTGATTTCATACCACTACCACAAACCATGTTCAGGCTATATGCTGGGACACTGGTGGGAAGACCTGCAAATATGGCTGCTTGACGGCCAACACTCATTCCTTGGCCAGCACCAATGACATTGCCAACAATCACTTCATCCACGTTTTGTGGTTGAACATTTCCAGCTTCAAGCGCACTTCGGATAGCAATAGACGCAAGCTTACCTGCAGATATCTCTTTTAAACTGCCACCAAACGATCCAATCGGTGTTCTTTTTGCTGCGACAACAAATACTCTTTTCATAATACCCACCTAGCTCATGTACAATCCGCCATTGACTGACAATGTCTCACCAGTAATGTATGCCCCTGCATCGCTTGCGAGAAAACTCACCGACTCTGCAATCTCTTCCGGCGTCGCTAACCGTTTCATCGGAATTTGTGACTTGATGGACTCTAGAACTTCTGGTTTCATTTGCTGAACCATGGGGGTTGCTGTATATCCTGGAGCAACCACATTAACGGTCACGCCACTGCGAGCCCCCTCAGCCGCAAGTGCTTTTGAAAACCCAATCATTCCCGCTTTAGCCGCTGAATAATTGGTTTGACCAAATTGCCCTTTGAGCCCATTAACAGAAGAAATATTGATGACTCGACCTGAGCCTTTTTCGCACATTGGCGCGAACAGCGGTTGGGTAACGTTAAACAAACTATTGAGGTTGGTTTCAATGACGTCACGCCATGCATCCAACGTCATTTTTTTGAATACACTGTCTTTCGTTATACCCGCGTTATTGACCAAAACATCGATGGTGCCCTCCTCTTGTAAAAGGTGACTGAGGCGCTCGGCACACTCCTCGGCATTCGTCACATCTAGCTCAAATAAACGAACCTGATCGTCACTGAATTCTTTTTCTGTAAACCAGTCCAATGCACACTGATAATTGCCAGTATAATAGGTTGCAATTACACGGTAACCATCGCCAACCAGTTTAGAGGAAATCGCGGAACCTATTCCGCCTTTTGATCCGGTGATCAAAGCGAGCTTTTTCATTGAGGGACTCCATTCTTAACAGAAATATTAAAGCGTATATAAAATGGCACTTTCAAATAAGCACCAACTAACGTAACAAATACTATAATTCTTTCTTGATTGAAGAATCTTTCTACTTATTTAAATTAGACGCCTAATATTACAATTCAAATGTTTTTTCACTTAAGATGCATAAATTTGAACAAGATCCCACCACAAATGTAATGTTAATTTACGGTTAAATAGTTTAAGTATCTGATTTTATGAGGGAAGGTGATCTCAGCATATGAATTCGGTAAAATACAAGTCATTGAAAAATAAATAAATAGCTGCCTACCACAATGGAAGTGCAACCGGACACACAATAAAACATTTCATTAACAAATGAATATTCCTCGTGATTCACCTATAAATATCAAGTCATTTTTTAACACTAGAGAAAGTAGGTTTATCATAAATAAAACAATAAGTTAGTTTTGAATTTATATTTGTAGTGCGGTTTTTTATTTATAGTGAGATGTTCTTCGTCATGGTGTGGTAAAGAAACATTGAAGTTTGGTTTCCTATAAGAACAATTCTATTTATAATTAGAAATATCGGTAATTGGGGATTACCGTTTAAAACTACCATTTCGGTGTCTATCGATTTTTAGATACTGTTATTTTATATTATTAAATAAGATTGAAGATTAGACATTTTATAAATTAATTATTAATGATAGATATCGAATCAATCTATATTATTAATAAAAATATAGATTGGTAATTATGGGTAAATGAGGCATGAAATTTCGTAAAAAGAGAAAGGCCAATACTAAAGATAAATATATTCCAGACAACTTATATATAAGTTAAGTTGACTGGAACTTTGAAATACTTTAAACGTTTTACCTACGCTTCCCTCTTCCTGCATGTATTTTTAACTTTGCTTTCATCTTTTGTTTTTCAGACGAACGTCCTCGTTTGGATGGCGCATGCGCATTATCTATTGGATCGTTGAGGCTGGGCTCAAATCCATTTAGCCATTCCTGCGGTAAATGGGTGTCGAGTAGATCTTCTATTGCTTTAAGCAAATACTCTTCATCTCGACTCATTAACGAGACGGCTAAGCCTGTCGCTCCTGCTCGCCCCGTACGACCAATGCGATGTACGTAATCTTCGGCTTTATACGGTAAATCGTAGTTAACAACTTGAGCGAGCTGATGGATATCAAGCCCTCTTGCTGCTACGTCCGTAGCAATGAGAGCACGAACTTTACCTGATTTAAAATCGTCTAGTGCTTTTTGCCTTGCGCCTTGGCTCTTATCACCGTGAATCGATGTCGCTTTTATGCCATCGAGTTTAAGTTCTTTCACTAACGCATCTGTCGCTTGCTTAGTTTTGGTAAAGACCAACACTTGCTGCCAGTTTTTTGAACCAATCAGGTACGCAAGCAGTTCACTTTTGCGCTTCTTATCCACTGGATACACCATTTGCTTGACTGTCTCGGCGGTACTGTTCGCAGGTGCTACTTGTATTTCTACGGAGTCAGACATCATTTTGTTGGCAATGGCTTTGATTTTCTGATCCAATGTTGCCGAAAAGAACAACGTTTGGCGATCTTCATTCATACGCTTCAAAATACGCTGGACATCAGGCATAAAGCCCATATCTAACATCCTATCCGCTTCGTCTAAGACAAGTACTTCGGTTTGGCTCAGCACGATATTCTTACAAAATAGATGATCGATAAGTCGCCCCGGCGTGGCGACCAAAATATCAGCGCCCCCCTTCAAGTTCGTGGTTTGTACATTCATGCTCGTTCCACCATAGGCAGTCACGATTTTTAAACCAGTTTGGTCAGCATAATGAGTGACATTGTCAAAAACCTGCTGGGCCAATTCTCTAGTGGGTACCAAAACGAGCGCTCTAACGATTCGGCTGTTTGTTTCTCTTGTCAGTGGTTGATCTAAGAACTGCTGAATAATGGGTAGCGAAAAAGCGGCTGTCTTTCCTGTGCCTGTCTGCGCACCGGCTAGCACATTTTTTTTTGCTAACACATGAGGGATAGCCTGAGC
The DNA here is from genome assembly GCF_029958905.1 of Vibrio sp. YMD68. Classification (NCBI taxonomy): domain Bacteria; kingdom Pseudomonadati; phylum Pseudomonadota; class Gammaproteobacteria; order Vibrionales; family Vibrionaceae; genus Vibrio; species Vibrio sp. YMD68. The sequence goes on from NZ_CP124613.1 coordinate 1,055,215, forward strand.
CTGAATCTCTGTCGGCTGGCTAATTCCTAGCTGATTGACCACATCAACGATTTTATGAGAAAGCCCAAGATTTTGGAAAGATAGCGTCATGTTTTTTACCTATAGTTAAACTGGCGCGGATTTTAACAGAATGCCTAAATGAAAGCAGGTAATTATGTTTAAGGTCTCGCTGTACAGTGTTGTGGTCCTTAGCGGTTGCCTTTCGACATGCCACTTAAGTTTATAATGTTACTTTACTTTATAGCGCTACTTTGAACCGACGAAGATGACGCAATCATTACTCAAACATTCCGTTCGTATATTTTAATTTACACGCGTGGATTATAAACCTTACAAAACACTTGATTTGCAGACTTAAAAGCCACAGAATCTTCCACTTCTAAACGCAGAATCTGTTATTTATTCAAATCACAGTATTCTTCACTAAACATCAAATAACGTAAATATAAGTGTACACATGACAAATTCAAAGATATTCGGTAGTACTTTGATTATTGCCGGTACCACGATTGGCGCAGGCATGCTTGCGCTCCCTATCGCATCCGCAGGCATTGGATTCTCAACTTCACTCATCATAATGCTGAGCCTTTGGCTTTTAATGGCTTTCACTGCGCTATTGATGCTTGAACTTCATCAACACGCGGATAGCAATGCTACGCTGCATAGTTTGGCAAAAAAAATATTGGGGAAAAAAGGCCAATGGTTGACAAGCTTTGCTATGTTGTTTCTTTTCTATTCTTTGTGCTCAGCCTATATCGCAGGAGGTGGCGCTCAGTTTGGTGAGCGATTAGCCTCTTGGACTGGAACTGACATTAACGCTCGGTTCGCGACGGTACTCTTTACGCTCATTGTGGCGACGATTGTTACGTTTGGAACAAGCACGGTAGATAAAGTGAATCGAGTTTTGTTTATCACAAAGCTGGTTGCTATGGTCGTCGTTCTTGGATTTCTTGCGCCAAATGTGACTCAAGGATACCTGCTCAGTATGCCCATTCAACATGGTTTCATTGTTGCGGCAATACCGGTTATTTTTACCTCGTTTGGTTTTCACGGCAGTATCCCTGCGGTGGTCAATTACTTGGATGGTGACACTCGCTCGTTACGTAAAGCGATTCTCATTGGCTCGTCGATCCCTTTAGTTGTCTATATCTTTTGGCAAATCGTTACATTAGGGGTGATAAGCCAAGATACTCTGATAGAAAACACGGGATTATCTGCGCTTATTAGCGAGCTTGCCGTAACGGTGCAGCAATCCAATATTAGTCAAATAGTTGGAATATTCGCTGATTTAGCGCTACTGACGTCTTTTTTGGGTGTGAGCCTTGGCTTATTTGAGTTTCTGGCTGACTCCGTGAAGGGTAAAGAAAAAGAAGGAAATCGACTTTTTTCAGCAATCATTACCTTTGTACCGCCACTTGGTTTTGCTCTTTTCTACCCACAAGGCTTTATTATGGCGTTAGGTTACGCCGCTATTGCCCTTGCTGTACTGGCTATCTTCCTGCCTGTTGCAATGGTGTATAAAGTTAGACAATCTCAACACTACCAGTCTGAGTATCAAGTGTTTGGTGGTAAGCCAGCCCTTATCATGACCAGTATGGTAGGGGTCTTTATTGTTTCGGCACAGCTGGCCATCAGTGCAGGCTTTCTACCGGCTCTTGGTTAGCAGTTGGCTCTCGCTTAGCAGATCTTGTCTATTCTCTAAGCGAGTATCAGCCAATTGACGAGCTGTAACTAGGTTAAGCCTATTTTTCTTGCTGCTTGTCAATGAATCTGCTTAAAAAATAAGCTGCTTAAAAAGGAAACAACATATTAAACAAGCTGCCTATATTAAAATAGGCAGCGACTTACCTTGCTTTACTTGTCGTATTGCTAAGTGTGTATGAATGTCTTTCACCGTCTGAATTCTTTGTAATTGACGCGTGAACTGCTCATACCCTTCAAGATCCTTAGTCACGACCTCCAATAAGTAATCATAAGCACCGGATACCACATGGCAATTAATCACTTCTTTGCTTTCACACATCGCCTGTTCGAATCCATCTATCGAATCCGCTTGGTGGTTGTTTAAACTCACTTCAACGAATACCGTCATTCCAATGCCCAATTTCCCCTTGTTCAAGCTCGCGTTATAGCTATCGATAACACCCTCATCTTCAAGCTTTTTTAGACGTCGAGCGCAAGGTGAAGCAGACAAACCGACTTGGTCTGCCAGGTCAGCGGTGGACAACCTTCCCTGCTGCTGAATTAATTCCAGTATACGTCGATCAATTCTGTCCATTTCAATGAATACCTACACGATTGATTCAGCCAATTATTGACCATTAGGCGACAATTACAGCCAATAATTGATGAATTTAGTTAACATTACGCCTGATATAAGCGCCTATTTAGAAGGATAATAGTACTTATTAACAAAAATGTAACGACTATGTTTATTGGATACCTCTCAATTTTTGCAACGGTACTGCTTTGGTCTGGCTTCTTTCTTTCACTAAAAGGTGGGGCGATATCTTCATTTACTCCTGCTGATATCGCGATTACGCGTTTTTTGGTGCCGGCTTTGGTTCTTTTTCCAGTCACTTTCCGAGCCAGAAAACAGATCCTGTCTATCCCTATTCGATATTTGCTTGGCATGATCGTTGGTGGTGGGTTGCCATACTTGCTCATCGCAGGCTGGGCAATGCAGAATGCCACCGTGTCTGATGGTAGTGCTTTAGTACCCGGGACATTACCCTTATTTGTTTCTGCTATTGCGGTGATCCTTTTCTCTCAACCGTTAAGTGAGCATAGAAAAGTTGGGCTGGGACTTATCGTTGTTGGGATTGGCCTATTTTTATGGTCAGGGGCATCTGAAAACCATCCTGCACTCTTGAAAGGCCATCTGTTATTTTTGGTGGGGAGTTTAATGTGGGCAACGTTCACGATTTGTGCGCGGGTTAGTCATTTACCTGCACTGGTTTGTGCCGGATTAATTTCCTTTGTCTCTTTCGTCTTGTTGGCTTTGCTCATCGCCACCGGTGTTATCGAAAGCTCTCTTCTCTCGCCTCTTAAACACCATTCATTGATAGAGGTAGCAAGAGATTGGCCGATCAGAGAATTACTGGGACATTTGCTCATACAAGGTTTTGGAATTGGGTTGTTTGCTTCGTTTACTTTTCTGCATGCAATTTCAATCCTCGGAGCAGAGCGAACCGCAGCGTTCGGGTCCCTTACCCCCGTTGTTGCTACGCTACTTGCGATGGTGATATTTAATGAGACACCTCAGCTATTAACTTGCTTAGGTTTAGTGTGCATATGTGTCGGAAGCATTATTGCGAGTAACGTTTTTATACGGCAAGACGCCTCTCTTTCGTATCAGCCACCTCAGCACTCAAAATAACGTTTCACACAGGTAGCATTCCAAAGCGGCGTGATCATTTGATCGCTTCTAAGCTTTGTTCACTCATAAGCTTTGTTCACTCCTAAGCTTTGTTCACTCCTAAGATTTGTTCATTCCTAAGATTTGGTCGTTTCAAAATAATGAACCACCAAAGAAATGAACCATCACAGATTGGTGATGGTTCATGTGCCTATTAACTATTAACTATTAACTATTAACCATTAACTGTCCGTGCTTGGCGATTAACGGTTAACGAATGTTACTTGAAGCAGATGTCTGCCCATCTCGCCAGCCCTGCGGTGACTGACCCAAAATAATTGCCGCTCACTACGGGAATATTCGGTAGCAGTTCTTCTACCGCTTTGCGTAAGAATGGAGAGCGTGCCGAGCCTCCCGTCATGAAAATGACATCTGGCTGAGCGCTGCTTAATTTTACCGCTTCTTTAACAAGATCGGCCATTTTCGATTTCGGTTGCTCTATCGCGTCAATCATTTGTTGTTGGGTGATATCAACCTGGATCGTTTCTGAAAGAAGATCGATGTGGGCTTGATAATGACGATCAGAAGAGAGGGCGATCTTCGCTTCTTCAGCTCGACGGACGATATTGTAGCCCAATGTTTCGTTGTACACTTGAAGAAGCCGATTCAACTTTTCAGGTTCACTCGCTTCTTTCACCAACATTTTAAGCGCCGATAAATTGGATCGCGAGTAAAACTCTTTTTGAGCCTCTACATTGTTAATGGCAATTGGATTCCAATACTGTGTAATGGGCATTTCAATACCACTCGTAGTTTGACTACCAAACCCAAAAGGTGCCATGAGTTGTCTGAACGCTAGATGTATATCTAAGTCATTCCCCCCTACCCGTTGTCCACTATGAGAGAGAAGAGATTGCGTACGGTCTGATTTCCCTCGCCAATTTGGCCCCATTTCTATCATCGAGCAATCGGTCGTACCACCGCCTATATCTACAACCAAAACCGTGATGTTGTCATTGAGTGTTGCTTCATATTCTAACCCTGCTGCAACGGGCTCAAATTGAAAAACAACATGCTCAAATCCCGCTCGCTTTGCCGCTTTTTCAAGAATATTCTCGGCTTGCTTATTCGCCTTCTCGCCACCGCGCCCATGAAAGTTAATCGGTCGACCAATAACAGCATCAGCAATCATTTTCTGTGTCTGTAATTCAGCCTGCGATTTTATATTGGCCATCATGGCACAAACGAGGTCTTCGAAAAAACTCAGTTGAACGTCATGTAAACCTGACGCCCCCAAAAATGATTTCGGTGATTTAACGTAGTAAACATCTCTCGGATCATCTAAATACAGATCCAGAGCAGATTGACCAAATGCGACATCTTCCGATTGAAGGTCGATGCTTTCTTCTCGGTTGAACGCTATCGAACGCCTCAATACTTGCTCCCCGACAGCATCAGAAGGAGAAATATTTCTGTGACGGAAAAGGTGCTCTGAGACAGATTCTCGCGTCGGTGCGCATAACGTCGAAGGAATGTAAAAACTATCACCCTCAAGCGGAAGAAGTACTGGCTGCCCATCTTGCATGGTCGCCACTGAGCAATTCGCGGTACCGTAATCAAATCCAATGAACATAGTGATTTCACCAATAGAAAATGGCCGACAATCCTACACCAAGGCTTTATGCTTTTCTAGAATCAATAAGCATGACCTGCGTTCTCTGGTATACTTTGGGCCTATTTTCCAAGGCAATGACACAAATGAATACACCCTGTAAAACTCCCTGCATAGGCGTATGCAAAACGCCTGGCGATGTGTGCATTGGATGCCACAGAACCAAAAAAGAAATAGCCCAATGGCCAAACTATAGTGATGATCAAAGAGCGAGCATTATGGCTGAACTGCGCGGCGAGCAAAGCAGCCACCAATGCCCTCTTTGCAGTGCAAAAACGCAGTGTGATATTGAGAGTGGAAAAAGTACCTGTTGGTGCTTTGATATTGAAAGGCGAGACAGTGCAGGTGTTACCGACAGTGACGTTTGCCTGTGCCGGAAATGCCTAAGTGCACTGCCTATCCTTTAAGTTCAGTTGTGAGATATAAGCTCAATGTTAGATAAGTAAAGCAGACGTTAGGTTTTTGAAATAGACGCTTGGTTTGTAAATAGCTTAGTTCGTAAATAGCTTAGTTCGCAAATAACTTAGTTCGTAAATAACTTAGTTCGCAAATAGATTAGTTCGTAAATAGCTTGGTTCGTAAATAAATAGAACGCTAGACTTTTTTCACCAATGCAACGGCTTCAAATTCAACACCATCCCAGCCCGTTACCATAAAGTTTCGAATATTTTGATGATCGTCACCCTCAGGGTGCTTCAATACGTCTTCGCGATAAAATCGGCCAAAGCAAGCAAGCGTTTCTTCAATAGAAAGCTGCTGCAATTCACCCAACGCGAATATTTTACAAGATCCATTATTCTGCCCTGCCTGATTGAGTGTTTTACCGTTAGTAAATGTGGTGGGAGTAAAACGAAAATTTTCGTCAATCACACTCATGGTTTGTTCAAATTCAATAAGTTCAGGCTCTCGCTTAAGCTGTGAAATAAATGTGTTTAAATCCATATTGTTAACTTCCCTATTATTGGTTTCATTTTGAATTGGAACATACCACGAAGTGAGGCTCTAATTGAAGCCTTCACGCGCAATAACCAGGTAGAATTGACGAGAGTAACGTTAAAACACATTGGCTAACTGACCTTTCTGGCAAAGATTAATTGCGCTAGCTGAGACGATTCTTACTTATGTGCTTTTACTTATGTGCTGTAGCGCATAGTACCAAATGCTGACTAGCTTCTATACTTACACTACTGGCGACCACAACGAGTAGTACATGAAAAACAAAATGCAGTTTGAGCAGAGCATCAATAACCCTCTGCATAGTCGGATTGGTCGTCGAATTATTCTGATCACGGTGATACTGAGTGGGGCCATCACTCTGATCATGACGCTTATTCAACTGTACTGGGATTATAATCGTGAATTTAATGCTGTTGATCAGCGACACTACGAAATAGAAAGTGTCCATGCTCCATTATTGGCCTCTTCTTTGTGGAATTTTGACCTTGTTGTTTTACAAGAACGTCTCGACGGTTTAGTCAATTTGCCTAAGATTGACTATCTGCAAGTGGACTCTGGCGACTACTCCTTCCATGCGGGTAGCAAGGTACTAGATGAGCGCATTTCAGTCAGTTTCCCTTTAGAATACCTGAGCCGTGACGGCGAAGATTCGGAGCTTCTCGGTACTATTTACATAGAATCCAACGCTAAGACCATTTATGACGCACTGCTAATGCAGTTTTTTATTACCCTGATTTTCAACTCAATCAAAACCACCTTTGTGTGTATTCTTATCCTGCTGGTCTTTCATGAAAGCATCAATCGTCGAATATTCTTAATCGCAAAGTATTTAAGAAAATACAACCCACGGCACCCGTCAAAACCACTTAACCTATTTTATAAAAAATGGATTATGGAAGAGGACGATGAGCTAAATTGGTTGGCATATGAAACCAATAAAATCACCGCCGATGTCACCACGCTCTACAATAATATTAAGTTTGAACAAGAGCGACTCAGTGACTTTACTCATGTTTCATCTGACTGGTTGTGGGAAACCGACGAACTGGGAAAGTTGACCTACTACTCTGAATCCATGGCAAAGTCTCTCAACATTGATCCTTCTGATAAGCCGTTCCTGTTTGATGTACCCGAGTTAAACGACCTGTCGAATTTGAAAAGGTGCGTAAAATTATCCACCGATTTTTCTCGATGTGAAGAAACGATCAAGATTGGTGAGCAAACTTATCATATGCTCTTTCAGGCGCTCGCACGGTTTTCTAATGGCAAATTCATTGGATTTCGAGGTACGAGCATTAACATATCGGACTTAAAAGTGGCGCAGCTGCAACTTGAGACTCTCAATGCCAATTTAGAGCATACCGTAGCGGATAGGACAGCAGACTTAAAGCAGAGTATGGAGCAACTTCAAGCCACACAAGAGCAGCTAATAGAATCAGAGAAGTTGGCCGCACTTGGTGGCCTTGTTGCTGGTGTCGCCCATGAAGTGAATACCCCGCTCGGGATTTCAGTGACCGCAGCCTCAGTGATTCGCGATGTGAGCGCTGAATTAACAACCGCATTTTCAAATCAGACACTCACGAGTACTCAATTCAGTCAACTGATGGAACAACTCAATGAAGGCAACGGCATGCTTGAGCAAAACCTTAACAGAGCAGCCAAGCTCATCAAGGACTTCAAGCAAACGGCGGTCGATCAAGTGTCTGAAGTTCGTACTCTTTTCAACGTTAAGGAAGTACTTGATTCACTGATGAGCAGTCTTCATTCAGAAACCAGACGAATCCCTGTTGTACCCGTTGTGTCAGGCAACGCCGAGATTGTCATGAATAGCCTACCTGGCGTTCTGACTCAAATCGTCACTAATCTTGTGATGAACAGTATTAATCACGCATTTGAAGACTTCGATAATCCCATGATTTCAATTAGGTTCCATCAAAGAGACTCTGATATCGTGCTCGAATACACCGACAATGGCAGTGGGGTTGAAAGTGCATTGCATCAAAAAATATTTGAACCGTTTTTTACCAGTAAACGAGGAAAAGGAGGCAGTGGGCTAGGCCTGAATTTGGTCTTTAATTTGGTTAAACAAAAACTGAGTGGCGATCTTCAATTTGAATCGGAACCTGGCCAGGGTGTCAAATTCACTCTGATCATTCCTAAAGATCTGCCACTGTCCATTGAAAATATACCTGCTGAATAAGCCAGGTTAATAATGTTAACGTCAGCACTTAAAATCAATAAGCCTAACGATCAAATAAGTTAGTTATTAGACGGCTGGTTATTAGACCGCTAGTTACTAAACCGCTAGTTATTAGACTTCTAGGAAAAACGTATTAATCAGGCAAGTCACTGCGGATCTGAATAAAATCCTGCCAGTGATCAATCATCAGGTCGACAAGCTCAGGTTCGAAATGTTTTCCTTTTTCAGCAACCAGTAATTCCTTTATCTTTTCATCTGACCAGGGTTGCTTGTAAGATCGTACCGAACCAAGCGCATCAAATACATCGGCAAGCGCGACGATTCTTCCACTAACAGGAATATCATAGCCCGATAGACTCGATGGATAGCCAGAACCATCCCATTTTTCATGGTGGCTTCCTGCTATTTCTTTGCCTGTAACGATGAGTCTTCGTTTTGACGAACTGAGAATATCGACACCAAAATCAACGTGCTTTTTCATGATTTCCCATTCATCAGCGTCAAGTTTACCTGGTTTATGCAAAATACTGTCGGGGATGGCGACCTTACCAATATCATGAAGTGGAGCGGCATCTTTAATTGACTCGACAATATCATTCGATAACCCATATAACTCGGCCAATTTTCCACTGATAAGGGACACACGTTGAACATGTGCTCCTGTTTCTCGACTTCTTGCTTCAACCGCGTTTGCTAGGTTATTCACCAACTCTTTCGAGGTTTCACGAAGATCAACCAACAAATTTAAGTTTTCAAACGTTAGGCTAATATTTCGCATGTAGATCTGAAGAAGCTGCTCATCGAGAAGATTCAAAGGTCGATTTACATTGACGTATAAGAGGCTGTCGACACCTTCATCGGTATTGGTACAAAGCACATACGCATCAGGGTATTTGGCTGTTTTTTTTGTTCTCAGAACGTCACGACAACGCTCTGACACCAATTTAGGAAGTTTGTCTAATACACAGTCATAATACAAATCGACGAAACTGCCTGTTGCAGCTAAGGTAAACGCTCTTGATGCCTCAGCATCAGGGCCAGGCTGAACCACACAGTACAGTGCTGAAGTATCTAATTTCAAAAGGGACGTTAACTGGCTGAGTACCGACGATGCAAATTCTTGAAGGCTACTGGTGTTTTGCACCCGAGCGGATGCTTTTATCACTCGTCGTAAGCCCGTTTTTTGTTCTTCTATTAAGCAAAGATCGCGAAAAGAACGGAGCATGGAATAAAGCAATGTTTTTAGTTTTTGAGTGGTTAACTCCGTTTTTTCTTTATAGTCGTCAATATCATATTCTTGGATAACGGTATCTTCAGGTGCTTGGCCTGCTTGGCCCGTTCTTAACACCAACCTAATTAATGAGTTCTGTTGCTGCTCTCTAATGTACCTAACCAAGTCCAACCCAGCATGTTCCGTTTCCATCACGACATCGATCAAAGCGAGTGCGATGTCGTCTTCATTTGATAGCAGGTGCTTCGCTTCACTTGCGGACAATGCTGATAGTAGTTCTAATGGACGGCTCTGAAACTTAAAATTTGCCAACGCCAATCGAGTTATTTGATGCATTTGCTCATCATCATCAACAATGAGCACACGCCAGGGTTTTTGGCTGTGCTCAACCGGTGACAATTCTGCATCATCGAGAATAGGATCTTTTTTGTCAGCAAAAAGTTGCATAACACCTCTAAGTATTGACGGATTAACTCTTTAAGTTTTAGCACAAAATTGGATTTTAGACGTGACTCAGACGGGCATAAACAGACAAAGACAGAAGATTGAGATCAAAATATTCGTTTTTGCTTTTACTTTAGAGCTGTTACTTTAAAAGCTCACACCTTATAACCTCACTTTGGGTAGGGCTAATCAGCAGTATAGACTAACTGCCTCTCACAGTGTTCCTAAAGACTCTTGGCGTCATCTTACTCCACGCTTTAAATCGTGTACTGAAGTTTGCCGCATTCGGATAACCGACTATTTCACCGATATGTTGAACTGACCATTCTGTTGATACGAGTAATCTTGCAGCATATTCCATTCGCATCCTCATGACGTGTACTTTAGGGCTGTGTCCATAATATTGCTGACACAGACGGTGAAAGTGAGGTTCCGAACAAGGCAAATTCGAAGACAACTGCGCGACCGTCCAATCTTTATGAAGTTGCCTTTGTACCATATCAAATACGCGCGTCATCCGTATTTTGGTTCTCGATTGCTCTAAATTAATCGGAGCATTGATCAGTAACTCAATTTGCTCAACCGCCCTTCTCCCTACTGCACCTCCGAGATCAATGGGCAGAGAAATCGAGCGTAACATCGCCAATATAGACGCATAGATGACTTCAGATATCGGCGTTAAAGAGTATTGAACTTCATCACCTACAATTTCCGGCCACTCTTTGTTCATGTCTAAAAACACCCACGCTATCTGCCAATCTTCTTCTTCAATACCAAAACCGATTTCTATTGAAGCCGGAGCTGAAATAACGGAGCTGGGTTCGAGTATGTGGCGACGTCCATTTGTTTCTAGCCACCCCCTGCCTTTTACAGTGTAAAGCAACATGTGTTTCTGTTGATTTTTCCTATAAATTGAAAAGACATCTCTGCACGTCGCGATTCCACATTGAATGATCCCATATTCCTCTAGCATCATTACATGGGTATGGTCAATAAACTCATGATGCGTCTTTTCTGATATTAGTAGGCGTTCTTGTTTGTCATTCACACTATATGCACCAACGAAATATGATAGTTTTGCAAAACTTATTGATATATTGAGACAATACTTTTCTTTGGGCAGGAATTAAACTTCTCATTAACACTGATGAGGAATTTTGCGATGTTAACCACTTACCAAACGCTCGATAAACAATTTTGGCGTAAGCTCATTGACATAGGGCTGCCTGTTTCAATGCAAGGTCTTCTGTTTTCGCTGCTGGGTGTGGTTGATATCTTTATGGTGAGTCAACTAGGAGAATCAGCGACAGCCGCGGTAGGTGTCGGCAATCGTATCTTTTTCTTCAACTTAATCGTTATTGTCGGAACCAGTGGTGCGGTGAGTGTGCTAGCCTCACAATACTTTGGAGCCAACAACCTAGCGGGCGTCACTAGGACACTGGCACAAACATGGATGGTGGCATTATTGGTCACGCTCCCTTTTGTGCTGATCTATACCTTTGCCCCTGCAACCGTGGTGTCTATTATCGCTTCGGATCCTGAGTACATTACTCTGGCGACAGATTACTTATGGATGACTGGCGTCAGCTTGTTGCTCACTGCCGTTGTCGTGCCTATGGAAGCGGCGCTTCGATCTGTCGGCGAAGCAAAAATGCCGACCAATGTCAGCATTATCGCCATTTTTATTAATGCCTTTTTAAATGCATTGCTGATTTTTGGTCTGTTTGGGTTTCCGGAACTGGGAGTGTTAGGCGCGGCTATCGGTACAACGGTTTCTCGCTTATGTCATACCTTGATGCTGTTCTACATGGTGAAGAAACATTACGCCCATTTACTCCCAAATCGAAAAAGTTGGCAAGAAGGTCGCCGCCCAGAACATCGTCAGCGTTTCATAAAAGTCGCGACACCAATGATCATTCACGATACCGCGTGGGCAGGCGGCCTTCTGGTTTACAGCTATATCGTCGGCCAACTTGGCGTTGGAGAGCTTGCCATTATTTCATTACTGGCCCCCATTGAAAGCGTGCTGATTTCTGCTTTTCTCGGCTTTGCTGTTGCAGCTTCCATCATATTGGGTAACGAAATTGGCGCTAAAAATTATCAGCGTGTCTCTGATACATCGTGGTGGTACGTTATTACAAGCTGTGTATTGGCGTTATTGCTGGCGATTATCTGTTTACTGGCCTCACCACTGATTAGCGCTGTCTTGATGAAGAGCCCACTCAGTGACCCAGAAATGGCGGTGAATGTTTGTTTAGTCATGGCTTTTGGTATGGTGTTAAAAGTCTTTAATATGGTGGGGATTGGTGGCGTCTTAAAAAGTGGCGGGGATATTAGATACAGTATATTCATCGACCTCTTTGGACAATGGGCTGTCGGTATACCGCTTGCGTACTTTACGGGGATTGTCCTTGGTTGGCCATTGCACATGGTTATGATGATCATCCTACTAGAAGAGATCATCAAGATTTGCCTTACCGCTCAACGCATACAATCCAAAAAATGGATTAACAATCTTATTGAAGAGCCTGAGCCCCAAACTGGATAACAATCCTATTTGAGCAATACTATTTAAACAATATTGCTGAGCCAAAGTTACTGATGGCACCTGCCAACAAATCATCGAACTCACACCCAAAGGCCTTTAGCATCGTTTACTAAAACTCAGTAAACGTGTTATTGGCCTTTTTTTAACTCTTATTTTAAAACCTCATTTTTTAACAAGATTCGTTAAGAAAGCTTATCCTCAAATACGCCTAATTCTCGGCCTAACCAAACGGCATGTTCTGTATGATCTAACCGCTCATTATCACCGATAGGATGAATAAGCACAGGAAAGTCACCACGCGCTTGATTCAACCATTGCGTGAAACCTTTGTCATCATTGGCAAAGTGAACTTCAAACATGGGCATTTTATGCGGCCCAACTAAGCCCATATTCAATGGGAAAACCTTAAGTACATCTCGCCTTTCTGCATCAATACGATCTTTTAGGGCTTCTGCTTGGGCGATATTTTTTAACGGGAAGTAAACGTGTGCATGAAACATGATATGCCTATTAGGTTTATGGTGTTGCGAAATGGTCGTTCGGCGTTTTTTGACTGAGTGTTCCTTCACTGAGGAGTGACGCTCAGCGTGAACAATTTTACTGGCGAGACTCATTGATTACAATCACGTCCTGCTCCAATTCCCACTTAGCTGGCGTTATTTATTAGGTCGCATTACAGCCTGTCATCAAATCTTCAGTTTGTGTCCCTTTTTGTTTTCCTTATAATGAACGCGATTTTATTCGAGATAAAAAAATGATATCTAAAAACCAATTAAAGCTTGTTCGCGCTCTAAGCCAAAAGAAACAAAGAAAGGCGCTCGGCCTATTCTTGGTTCAAGGTGAAAAGAATGTCCTAGAACTGATCCATAGTTCTCTAACCACAAAACATATCTTTGCCACCGCTGAGTTCCTCGCTGCACATACTCATCAATTGGAAGGCTTTGATTGTGTAGAAGCATCACTCGATGAATTAACCAAAGTGAGCACATTAAAAAGCAATAATGCGGCGATTGCGATTGTTGAAACGCCAGAGGCTGAAACCCCATTCGCGAAAGGAATGATGATCGCCCTAGATGGCGTTTCAGACCCAGGAAATTTGGGAACCATTATCAGAGTTGCCGATTGGTATGGCATTAAGCACATTATCGCAAGCATTGACTGCGCTGACCCATATAACCCAAAAACCATCAGTGCAACCATGGGAAGTTTTGCTCGCGTTCAAGTCACTCTTGTCGATTTACCCGCTTATCTAAAAGGCGCTAACTTACCGGTTTATGGGGCATTCCTTGAAGGGGAAAGCGTCCATGACACTGCATTTAAGCCAGAAGGCATCTTACTTATGGGCAGTGAATCGCATGGTATACGCAGTGAGGCATCGCCTCTGGTGACAGACAAAATTACCATACCATCTTTTGGCGAAGCAGAATCACTGAATGTCGCGATGGCGAGTGGGATCATCCTGGATAACTGGCGTCGTCAGCACAGATCGCCCTTGTAGCTAGTACGTTTACAAAAAAGGGCGTGTACAAAAAAGTACGTGTAAAAAAAAAGCGTTAAGTGGCTTCTTAACGCTTTTTTCCATTAAAACAAAAGATTGAAACATTACAGAACGATAAAAACACAAGAGCAGAAATCAAATTAATGCTGACTTGTGCGCGGGTTATTTCTCTAGCATCCCTAGTTTATTTTCCACCCCGTTCCACTCTTCCGCTTCTTCCATAGCAGGCTTAACTTCGGTGATATTGGGCCATATTTCAGCAAGCTCTTCATTTAACTTAATGAATACTTGTTGATCATCAGCCAGCTCATCTTCTTGGAAAATAGCTTGAGCGTTACATTCAGGCACACATAACCCACAGTCTATGCAATCAATTGGACTAATCGCTAAGAAGTTTGGACCTTCATAAAATGCATCTGCTGGGCATACGGCCACGCAGTCAGTATACTTACATTTGATGCAGTTATCGGTTACGACGAACGCCATGGTGACTCGCTCTTAATTAGTCAAATTCAGGATGGGGGATGATACTGATCCTTGATAAAAATACAATCATCTTAAAATGAAAATTGTTAGATTGGCACGCTCATTCTCCCCGATTAATTTCCGTTAAAGTATATGACACTTCGCTCTACTTCACGTAAAATGCGCGCCATTGTGAGCGTAGTCATCTAGTCATCTAGTCATCTAGTGATCAGAGATTTGGATGACTGTGCTAAGACACCTATTATCAACATCGAGAACCCCATGATACGTTTAACTGAAATAAAGCTCCCTTTAGATCATGAAGAGGAAGCGATCTCTGCAGCAATCATTACCAAGTTAGGCATCAAGCCAGAACAACTGCTTTCATTTAATCTATTTAAACGCGGCTATGACGCGCGTAAAAAATCGAAGATCTTACTGATTTATACTCTTGATGTTGAAGTCGACAATGAAGCAGAACTGCTGGAAGCGTTCATCAGCGACCCACACGTAAAAGTTACCCCAGATATGGAGTACAAGTTTGTCGCTAAAGCGCCAGCCGTTCAAACCGAGCGCCCTGTCGTGATTGGTTTTGGCCCTTGCGGTTTATTTGCCGGTCTCGTGCTCGCTCAAATGGGCTTCAACCCAATTATCGTAGAGCGTGGCAAAGAGGTCCGTGAGCGTACCAAAGATACGTTTGGTTTCTGGCGCAAACGAACCCTGAATACGGAATCAAACGTACAGTTTGGTGAAGGCGGTGCGGGCACGTTCTCTGATGGCAAACTCTACAGCCAAGTTAAAGACCCAAAACATTATGGTCGTAAAGTCATCACTGAATTCGTTGAATCGGGCGCACCAGCGGAAATCATGTACGTGAGTAAACCTCACATCGGTACGTTCAAACTGGTTACTATGGTCGAAAAGATGCGCGCCAAAATCATCGAACTTGGTGGTGAAATTCGTTTCAGCACCCGTGTTGATGACATCCACATGGACGACGGTCAAATTACAGGGTTAACACTTTCCAATGGCGAAGAAATCCAAACACGCCATGTCGTTCTCGCTATTGGGCACAGTGCACGTGATACCTTTGAAATGCTGCACGACCGTGGCGTCTACATGGAAGCAAAACCATTCTCTGTGGGTTTCCGAATTGAGCACAAGCAATCGATGATTGACGATGCCCGTTTTGGTAAAAACGCGGGGAACCCAATTTTAGGGGCGGCGGATTACAAACTGGTTCATCACTGCAGTAACGGACGAACGGTATACAGCTTTTGTATGTGCCCTGGTGGAACCGTGGTTGCCGCTACTTCAGAAGAAGGGGCGGTGGTTACTAATGGCATGAGCCAATATTCACGCGCAGAACGAAATGCAAACAGTGCCATTGTGGTCGGTATTTCACCCGAACAAGATTACCCAGGTGACCCATTGGCGGGCATTCGTCTGCAACGTGAGTTAGAAGCCAGAGCCTACAAGCTAGGCGGCGAAAACTACGATGCACCAGCCCAAAAAATCGGTGATTTCCTTAAAGGACGCGATCCAAGCGAGCTCGGCAACGTTGAGCCATCATTCACCCCTGGAATTAAACTAACGGACCTATCGAAAGCGTTGCCAGACTTCGCTGTGGAAGCCATTCGTGAAGCGATTCCGGCCTTTGATAAAAAGATCAAAGGGTTCGCGATTGAAGATGGTCTTCTTACTGGTGTTGAAACCCGTACTTCTTCACCTGTGTGTATTAAACGCGGCAAAGATTACCAAAGTATCAATTTAAAAGGTTTCTTCCCTGCGGGCGAAGGCGCAGGTTACGCTGGCGGAATCTTGTCGGCGGGCATAGATGGTATTAAAGCTGCAGAGGCAGTGGCATTATCTATGGTAGAACAAGCCGAGAAATAGCCGAAAAGTGACAGTCCAACTAGGATCATAGAAATCGTTTCGTCTATTTAAAAAGGCAATCAATATTCCATTGATTGCCTTTTTAATGAGCACGTAATCCGTTTTTAGAGCAATCTCAGTGAGTCATGCCCCTCACTTCTATGCGTTCAGAAACGACTTACTATTTGCTTGGTAATTTTCTGATAAATGGCTTCAGCGAGTTCGTGAGACGCAATATTTCGATCAATGATGGTTTGATTCACTGTCCCTTTTTGTATTACGTTAAACCAGTCTAGAATCATCGCTTCAAACCCTTTGCTTGTAAGCATAGGAGTCCAGTCCTTAAGACTTATGTGGGATTGATTGTTACCCTGCCATACTTTTCCTTCGACAAAGGAATCAAACTCTATCACTTTGTTGTTATATACTGCCTGTACCCGCTCACAAGTTACGCCAAAGTTACGATTCATTGAC
This sequence comes from Vibrio sp. YMD68, assembly GCF_029958905.1. Taxonomy (NCBI): domain Bacteria; kingdom Pseudomonadati; phylum Pseudomonadota; class Gammaproteobacteria; order Vibrionales; family Vibrionaceae; genus Vibrio; species Vibrio sp. YMD68. Next base: position 1,071,937 of record NZ_CP124613.1, read on the forward strand.
GCGTGCAAAAGAGCGCCTTGCGCTTGCCACTGCACATCAAGACGAGTCAATAATTGCCCGTCCATTTGATGAGTAATAGCTAGGTCATCTAACGTACTCTGACTATTGAGGTTAATGCTATCTAGTGGGTGTATGAAATCATCAAATATATATGTTTTAAGCTCCCCTGGCAGATCATGACGATGTTTCTCCCATCGAAGGGAAGTCAGGTTTCCGGCAGCGCTTTGCTGCAATTCAGGAATATGCTGATTGAATAAGGGGATGTGGCGGCGATTAAATCCTACATACAACGGAGCCGAATGTTGATGAGATAAGCTGTACAGTTGCTCAACTTGATGAAATGTATCAGATAACGGCTTATCAACGAATGTTGCGATACCTTGTTTTAAGAAATAGCTCGCTATATTAAAATGCGCTGACGTTGCAGCGTGAATCATCACTGCGTCGACCTTCATCATGGGCAAAGAATGATAATCGGTACAATACTCTTTTATTCGATATTGCTTAGCCACTTCATGCAGCACATCAGAATTTCGTGTACACAAGACTAATTCAATACCCTTACATTGCGCTAATACGGGTAAATAAGCTTTTAATGCGATATCGCCTAATCCAATGATTCCAACTCTCATGGTTTACCTTAACCTATGGTTTTAAGTAATGGTTTTAAGTAATGGTTTTAAGTAATGTTTTAAAATAATGGCTTTAAATAATGACTCAAAATAACGGCAGTAACGATGCTCACCGATCTGTTCCGTTTCTGACTGTGGGGCTCGATACTGATGCATTAGCGTATTGCAAGAACATCAATCACAACTGATCTTCTATGGGCAACAAGCCCGCTAGCCACGCTCCCATCTTTTGCCAGAGTGTTGCTTCAGGTTCAGAGGTTAGCGTCGTATCGGTCACAGGGTCATACCAAGCGATGTTATCGTTTTCTATCACAATCTTGTAGGCATTCGACTTAAGGCCTAATTGAACAGCTTCCAATGACTTTTGAACGTATTCAGGTTGCTCGATGACGACAGCCATTTCCGTATTCAAATTCGCTGAACGCGGGTCCCAATTCATTGAACCTACAAATATTTTATTGTCGTCCAATAGCATGGCTTTTGCGTGTAAACTTGACCGACTACTACCAGTAAAACTCCACTTATTGTCAATATGGGCACTCGCTTTGATTTCCCAAAGTTCAATTCCGCCTTCGACCAATTCTTGCCGGTACTTCGCGTACCAACCGTGAACAGCAAAAACGTCGTTGGAAGCGAGCGTATTAGTAATGATGGTGACTTTTTTTCCCGATTCGACGGCGTCCACTAGACTGGCACTGCCCTCTTTAGTGGGAACGAAATAAGGAGAAATTAACACTAAAGAGTTTTCTACTGTGCCTAGCAATGTCGTTAAATTATCCACCAACTGGCTGCTTTCACCTGACACTTTATTAGGCAAATCATACCAGAGCTTTCCCTTACCCCAATACAACGACAATTCACGGTTCGCAATCTTTTGGTAAAAAGGAAGTTGAGTAAAGTCGTAGTCTCCAGAAGAAAACATACTTTCTAGCTGTAACTCTTCAACCTTTTTGGCCGCCTCTTCTTCAGTGAAAATGGAGGCATTGGGGTAAATCCACTCCATCGGCACCGTATAGTCGCTGTTCCAATAGATATCAAATTGATCCGCCGTCTGCTCTACCGTGTTCCCATAAAGTAAGAAATCAAAGTCGCCAAACTCAACACTCGATTCAAACGAAAAGTACTCATTACCAATATTTCGCCCACCGACAATGCTCAGAACAGAATCGGCAGTCATCGATTTATTGTGCATGCGGCGATTTAAGCGGTCAAAATCTGAAATAAAGGCCAGACTTCGGGCTTTCCTGTACTGATGAGGATTAAAAAGGCGGATTTCAATATTAGGATGGGCCGCCAATGACGCCATATCTCGATCACTGCGCTTTTGCATATCATCTAATAGTATCCTAACTCGAACCCCTCTTTGTGCCGCTTCATAGAGACGCCATGTAAGCAGTTGGCTGGTTTCATCGTTTCGATAAATGTAATACTGAACGTCTAGGCTTTTTTGCGCAGACTCAATCAACGCTAAACGCGCCAATAATGCATCGTGACCCCGGCTCAACGGTAAAAAGCCCGTATAAATACGAGTATCATACTCAGTTTGCTGGAACACTAAATCAAGCTGAGAACCCTGTTGATACCCATAGTGAAAACTGCCGGACTTAGGCGTTTCAGAAGTCATATGACTTGTTGAACCGCATCCCCATAAGGCTACAGTAAGTAAAATTGTGACCATGCGTAGATGGGTCTTTATGCAGATAAACACCGATGATACCTATTTTTCTAAAATGATAACCAAAAGCCAAAGTCTTTGATTCATTGTGTATTTAAGGAATATGAACTCTAAGACTACACCAAAAAGAGGCACAACGGCCAAGACTTATACGTGGAGATGAGGTGAAGATGTTATTGAAAGCAGAAAAGATAGAATTCAGACTGCTGCAGTTCTGCAACAGTCGATGCAAGGGTTGATTATTCGCTGCTATTACGAACGGCGATTATAGCGGCCACCGGCAGAAGCTCGGGCTTTATGGGAAGAGGCGGCTTTCGCTTGTGATGACAAAATCGACTCCACTGTGAGCGGCATTGGGTCGCGAGGCTCTATACCGCAAGGGTAGGTTCTTTGGCGTGGAGGCAGCTTAAATTGTTCTTCACTCGCTTTCGGCATTCGCTTAAAACGTGATAGATAAAAATTCTCTAGCTTTTCTCTTGCCCATTCCGTTTTGCGCAAATATTTTAAACTGCTTTCTATCGTCGGCTTAGTGTGGAAACAATTGAAACGCATAGCTGCATCGAGGATATCCCAGCCATAGTAATCAACCAGCTCGGTAAGTAACTGTTCTAATTTAAGACCGTGTAGCGGGTTGTTTTGCTGTTCTTGTTGCTCTTGTGACATGTTTGCCCTATTGACGAGATAATGATGACGCCCCGATTATACGCATAATTGATGCTTAATATAACCATTATCAACCCTACTATTATTTATGGTAAAGCGGTATGCATCACTAACATCCATCTACGTCGACTTTTAGCCTGAGCCTTTAGCGCAGCTCTCTTATTGCTATGTTTAACTCAAACATGAACCTTGGGTATTTTTCCAAAAAATTGTTGGAGATATAAACACCAAACTCTTTTTCTTTTTCCAATATAATCTGATATTTGTCGCTGTTTTCGACATAATGCTGGAACACCACTTCCGCTACGAAAATAGCATCCGTTTGTCCTGAGTCCAAAGCTTCAACAAGACCTTGTATGTCCACGGCATGCGGCAACGTATTGTATTCATTATGTAACAACCAATAATTAGTATTGGTATTGAGTAAACTCATGACCCTAGCCTCTTTTTTAAAGGCTTCTTTTTTTGGGTCAAAGTCAGCCATATTTTCTTTCAATACAACCCAAACCCACCGATTAACCATAATCGTCTCGGAAAAAACAGCGTATCTATCTCGCTCGCTATTTTTTGATGCCATAAAAAAGCCATCTGAGCGTCCGAGCCTCAATTCAGTCAACGCTCTACCATGATTAGAACCCACTTCTATATCGTAATTTACATCTAAGGAATCGAGTATCGTGGTCATTTTATCAACGCCCAAGCCTGTAGGATTACCCTGATTATCAACCGTGGTATAAGGGGGAAAATCTGGCACAAAAAAGTGCATCTCATACTTTGCCAGTGCTGAAAATGAAACGAGTACACTGAGTAACAGTAAAAAAACAATGTTCAATCGATCACGCATAATATTTGACAATCCCTTTCTAGGCATGACAATAAGTATAGAAATTAATTGACGAAATAGCGAAATTCGCGCGAATCCAGACAGACTCATCGTTTTTCGGTTGGCTTGACACAATATTTAATCGCTCTTTTATACCCTGAATCACAACTCTAACTCATTAATTTCTTGCCACATTTCTTCTATTTCTTGATCTGTGGGCATTTCACCTTGAACAATGGTTTTGATCACTTTGCAAGGTGACCCAACAGCAACACTGTCAGCGGGTATGCTCTTGGTCACGATGCTGCCCGCACCAATAACACAACGATCTCCGATGCTCACACCATCAAGAATCACCGCCCCTGCACCAATCCATACATTATCGCCAATCGTAATTGGATTTGCAGTCGCAACCGGTAATACTCTCTCAGACAAACTCAAAGGGTGGCTTGCGGTGCTGATGACAACATTTGGGCCTATTTGTACATATTGCCCAATGGTCACTTCTGCAAGATCCAGAATTTTAACATCGTAATTGAGAAAACCGCCCTCTTTAAAGTGAATGTTTTTTCCCATATCACAGTGAAAAGGAGGGACGATATGGACGCCATTGCTGCTCCCCAGTACTTCCTTCATGATGGTCTGACGTAAACGTTCTTCTGAGGGACGTGAATGATTGAAGTCATACAACTTCTCCTTCACGGCTTGTTGAAAGTGAAACAAATCAGAATTGATAGGGATCTGAACCTCAAACCCCGAAACTGTGTACTTCATACTACCCCCTTAATCAAAGCCTGAGCTTAGATAAAAATCGTGCCTTTTAGGTACAAGACGCCATAACCTGCGATCGTGACTCGTTCATTTTGCACATCGCAATACACGACGCCTCCTCGACCAGAGGATTGATACGCGACCAGATTTTTCTTGTTCAAAATACCCGACCAATACGGAGCAAGACCCGTGTGCATGGAACCTGTGACGGGATCTTCGTCCCCTCCTGAAGCTGGCCAAAAGTAACGAGAGACAAAATCGTATTCATTCGACAATGCCGTGACCGCAACATCAAAAGGCGCCAACCGCTTCAGCTGCTCGCTGTCATAACTGACTTCTTTGACTTCTTGTTCAGAAGCCAATACCGCGACATAAGCTTGATTGTTCTTTAATACTTGCTGAGGCGTTATTGATAACCCTTTCAGCAAAGGCTCTGGGATATCTGAGATTGGCTGAAGGGAGTGCTTAGGGAAGTCCATTTCAATACCACCGTCCAACCGCTGAGCAACCATTAACTCACCAACACTCAATGTTTCATAGGTGATCTGGCCCTCACAACCAAGGTAGTTAAACAGCACAAACGAAGCCGCCAACGTTGCATGGCCACAAAAGTCTATTTCGGTTATTGGCGAGAACCAACGGATTTGATAATGGTTATCTGAGGTTTGTTTGATAAAAGCGGTTTCAGACAGATTATTTTCAGTCGCTATACTTTGCATCTGCGCTGAATCTATCCAATGCTCTAATGGAACCACTGCCGCGGAATTTCCTTTAAATTGGACGTCGGTAAATGCATCGACCACATAGATGCCCAGTTCCATGCTTTCTACACTCTTCTTTGTCTGTTCTTCCTTAAACATGATTACCCTTTGTATTTCTTATGATTTCGCGATGATTATTGTTACAACACTACGCTATTGTCTGTATCACTTCTAGAACAGGGTTTAAAAACCTCGTGGGCAAACTCATAGAGACAAACTCATCAACACACCTGACTCTTGCCTAAACAATAACGCCTAGGCCTACGATGAATGGATCCATTGAATACAACCGCGTGAATCTTTAGTACAATGGCGCAAAATTAAGTTCATGAATGTTGACCAAACGTCAGTAACCACTTGGTCAAAACAACACTATTTAAGGCATTATTTTCAAATGGTTAATAATACAATCCAATGGTTTCCAGGGCACATGCATAAAGCCCTTAAAGAGATTGAAGAAGCGATTCCTCAGGTCGATGTCATTATCGAAGTTCTTGATGCTCGTATACCATTTAGTAGTGAGAACCCGGTCATTTCCAAGTTACGTGGTGAAACACCGGTAATAAAAGTACTGAATAAAAGAGATTTAGCGGATCCCGAACTTACCCAATTATGGATCGATCACCTTGAAAAAGAGCAAGGAGTGAAAGCCATCGCGATAACTACTTCTCAAGCTCATGAAGTGAATAAAGTCATGGATCTCTGCCGTAAACTGGCTCCCCATCGAGAAGAAATCGGAAAAAACATTCGCACCATGATCATGGGGATTCCTAATGTCGGTAAATCCACCATCATCAATTCACTCGCTGGCAGAACTATCGCGGTAACGGGCAACCAGCCTGCTGTGACTCGTCGTCAGCAACGTATCAACTTGCAAAACGGTGTGGTGCTTTCAGATACCCCTGGTGTTTTGTGGCCAAAAGTAGAAAACCCTCACAGTGGTTTCCGCTTAGCGGCGACGGGAGCAGTAAAAGACACCGCAATGGAATACGATGAAGTGGCTTTTTATACCGTTGAATACCTTGCGAAACAATACCCAGAAAAGCTCAAGCAGCGCTACATGATCGATGAGTTACCTGAGTCGGATGTTGAGCTGATGGAAGAGATTGGACGCAAACGAGGGGCTTTACGCTCTGGTGGTCGTGTTGACCTCCATAAAGCCTCTGAGATTCTTCTTCATGAACTTCGCAATGGAACACTGGGGCAAATTACTCTAGAGCTTCCAGAGATGATCACCAAAGAACTGGTCGAAGTAGAAATTGAAACGGCGAAAAAAATAGAGCAACAGATTAAGAAAAAAGAAGAGCGACGTAAGCGCTACCTTCGAAATAAGCGTTAGCTATTTACTAAGTAATGCCAGTGAATAGCGGCTCGCTTTACATCCTAGCAAGCTAAGTTAGCAATATACGCTGACAATTTAGGCTGACAATGTGCGCTCAAACGATAGACATTATCCGATGAGCGCTCTTGTTCAATCAATACTCAAGCAACTGCTTAATTTGCAATTGCTCAGATCTGTTGTGACCATTAACAATTCATAGGTACAAATACACAATAACCCTGAAACACAAATACTGTGCACCGCACTCATACCGTTACATGCCCGCAATTTTGAGTAAAACACTTTCGAGTTGATCCCATGGCATTAGCTCGGTATCAATGACTTCAATTCTAGATTCGAAACCCTCTAGCGATATCTCATTGACGGACACCACCCCATTGGCAATGTTAAAAGCAAAACAACCTTGATTGGTATTCACCACCGCTTTAACGCGTTCTGCTTTCAATGCACTAAACATGGAAAACAGTTCGTCAAAATCAAATGAGTGCTCTGCGCCAAAAAGCCAACCGCAACTGTGATAGCCTTGACCAGCGTTTTCTTTTCTAACAAAAGCTTGTCCTGGTGGCAGTTGAAACTGAGGCTCCATCTCTGCATGATGATGGTGATGTTCTTCAATCTGAGAAGACGCTCCACTTTCACGTCTCGTGACATCAAGCGTTTCCAAAGGGATCTGCCCCTGAACGACGGTTTGAGTCAAGACTTTAGTAGGATTCTGCTGAGCAACCCAACGTTCGAACACGTCTAAGTCGTTGCTATCACATTGATCCATCTTATTAGCGATGACAACGTCTGCTGTCGCGAGTTGATCATTGAAATTCTGATTTTCAATGTATTTATCGATACTCAAATTTCGCGGGTCAACGAGTGCAATCGTCGCTTTCAGATCAACATAGTTTTGGTACTGAGGTGAAATGAGCGTTGCTACCACTTTTTTAGGATGCCCAAGCCCTGTTGGTTCGATGATCAAACGATCCGGATTTCGTCTTAACAATGCATTAATACCAACCGACATCGGAACACCCGCGGTGCAGCACATACAGCCACCGGGCACTTCTTTGATCATCGCCCCATTTTCCGCCAAAATCGCACCATCAATGCCTATTTCACCAAATTCATTGACCAGTACCGCCCAATTTTCTTCTTCTGGTTTGTTCTTTAGTAAATTGAGTATGGCTGTCGTTTTACCAACGCCTAAGAATCCGGTAATGATATTAGTGGGAACACGATTGTGCATGAAAGAACCTTTCACATAAGAAGTTATTGAGGGATTATATAGAGAAAGGCGCAGTTTCAAAATGCCTAAACGACGAAAGGCGCACCAAATTAAGTGCGCCCTATCCCTCGTTACTCAATCGTGAGTTCGCGAATCAAGTCATCAAAGATGCAACTTGAACTGTTACGAGGAGCTAAAATTTCGTTACATTGAATCCATCCAAATTGTATGTAAGACCCTATTGTACGTAAGACCCTTTGCATTCCTCCCTGCGAGTCGGTGGTTCAGATTGCCTTACCCTTTAACTATCGTTCAAATCTGCAAAAACACAAGTACTGTTAGTGATATCTGTCACACTTTTAGCTAATGGGCATGCATTGTTTCGTGTTGTATTCCTTATCCATTAAGATCTAGACACTGACTTTTCAAACATTCAGTCAACGAACAATCAACGATGGAAGCCGTCGCTCAGTAGTAACCATAGAAGTATTACGGATACTGTTTGCAAATCAACCGACTAGATTGATACTATTCGCTGCGTAAAATCTTGATCCCTAAGATTTTTCACATGCAGTATTCGAATACGGAGTAAACATTGAACTGGAAACGATTTCTTCAATTTGGCGGCGTCCCACCATCGCAAGCTTCTTTAGCGCTAGGCATGATTGGTTTAGGTCAAGCATGGGATCTTTACTTACCTTTTTATGGTGATTTAATTAGACCCTACCTTGCAGGCATTGGGGCGCTTTTATTACTTCCAGTCTTACTAAAATACATCACTAATTTTAGAATGTTCATCAGTGATCTTCGTCATCCTGTCAGTGGGAGTTTAATGGCCCCTATCAGTATGTCTTTACTGATGCTATGTGACTATTTGGCTGCAGTTTCCCCGATTATCGCTTACCCTATTTGGTTTGCAGCTCTATTGCTGCATCTTTCTATGATGACGTTGTTCTTCACATTTCAACTCTCGAACTTCAAAATGTCGCATATATTACCCAGCTGGTTCTTGTATCCAGTAGGGTTAATCAGTAGCTCACTGGCAGGGACTCAATTTGGCTACACCGTGTTTTCATCTACTCTAGTGAACACATGTATCGCTATCTACTTCTTTATGCTTCCTGTCGTTCTTTATCGTTTGGTATTTGAAGGCGCATTGTCGGTTCGAGCTAAACCGACTTTGGCAATCATGGCAGCGCCTATCAACCTATCGCTGGCCAGTTATCTGGTCAACTTTCCTAACCCAGACCCTATTTTAACGGGTGCATTAGCGGGTATTGCCGTCACTATGACGCTGTTTATCTATTTATGCTATTTCAGATTACTGCGTCTTCAATTTAAGCCTTCAATAGCGGCAATCACATTTCCTTCTGTGATTAGCTCCGTAGCAATGTACCGATTGACTGACTTTTTTGATGAGTATCATCCGCACTGGCACTGGCTCCATAAATTCGGCTTCTTGGAACTGACTATTTCTACTGGCTTAGTTATTTGGGTCTCTATCGGCTTCATCAAGATGTACTGGCCTCAGCTCGGTCAAAAGTTCTAGCTTATTATTTCAACGATCATCGTTAGGGGCTTAATAGCCCCCACCTATCTACCTCAATGTAAAACCTCACATTAAAAATAACCACATTGAATAAACGAACGCCATTTACTACCAATTTCAATTAAGCAACTTTATAAATGACTTATTTATCAATCATAAAATAACTGTTCTTTTCTCCCTAAGCATTATTTTAATTAGACGCCGTGACGGTCCAGATTCAGGCTCCTAGTTCCTCCTCAAAATGTTTATTTCCAACCGTAACTAAAAAAATAGTTTTTAGTTGTCGACCAGTTCATGTTTTGCTGTCATAGATATTTTTATTAATACCCAATCAACCAATATAATAAAAATAAGGTGGAACTATGAATTATAAAAAATCATCAATACTGCCTGAGGCTTGCGCTAAAAAATTAGAACACGATCTCAACCGCTTGATTATTCCTGCCGATAAAGGCAAGAACTTAGTACTGGGAAAGCCCCCTTCTCCGGGAGATGTTATTCTGCAAAGCAATGACTATTTAAATTTAGGTAACCACCCATCAGTTATCGGAGCCCAGATCTCATCATTACGATCAAGTAAAAATAATTCATTTATGTCGAACGTATTTTTACATAATGACGCACTCAGCAGAAAAACAGCTTGTGAAATGTCTAGCTTTACTGAGTTTGATCACTGCATCATTGCGCCATCCGGTTGGATTGCTAATACCGCCTTAATGCAAACCATTTGTCATTCCAATTCCAATGTATATATCGATTTTTTTACTCACATGTCGTTATGGGAAGGCGCTCGATATGCTGGCGCCAACATTTTCCCGTTTATGCACAATAACACCCGCCATTTGAAGCGTTTAATTCGTCGAAATGGTCCTGGAATAGTAGTCGTTGACGCTATTTACAGTACGATTGGTACCATTGCACCTTTAAGCGATATTATCGCCGTTGCAAAAGACGAGAATTGCGCGACCGTAGTTGATGAATCTCATTCATTGGGCACGCACGGTCCGCAAGGTGCTGGACTGCTAAAGCATCTCAATATTTCTGCCGATGTTGACTTTATGACCGCAAGCCTGGCAAAAACGTTTGCTTATCGTGCTGGCGCAATATGGTGTAACAACCGTTTTGGCGAGAGCCTACCTTATACTGCTTATTCGTCTATTTTTAGTTCAGCGATGATGGAAAGTGAATTAGAAAGAATCAGAGCGACTCTTTCAGTAATAAAAACATGTGACCGGGAAAGAGAAACGTTATTTGAGAATGCAAATATCCTGATTCAAGGATTGAAAAAAATTGGCTTTAACATACGCAGCCAGTCTCAAATAATAGCGATTGAAACGGGTGATTCCACTAACACGATAAATGTCAGAAATTATCTTGATAAGCATGGCGTATTAGGATCGGTATTCTGCCCCCCCGCGACCCCTAATAATAAGAACATCATTCGTCTTTCGATACACTCTGACATTACGAAAGACCAGATAGAACACGTTCTCTCTATTTTTCGCCAAGCTTTTAATCAGCCTAACCTGTATTTCATGCAACCGTAAATATATACTCTTTTGAACCGATTGACCCATTAAATAGAGTGTCATTTTTAATGATTAATACTATCGATTAAACATAGTGTTCTATTTTTTCTAATAACGCATCTTTAGTTGCTGGCTTAATCACATAGTCATTCATGCCAGCCTGTTTCATCTGGTCAATGCATTCTTGGCTATTATTTCCTGTATGCCCGATAATAGGGATATTTGATTTTATATGGCCCGATGTTCTTAATATCTGAGTTGCCTTGTAGCCATCAATATGAGGCATCTCAATATCCATAATGATGATATCAACATCCTCGCTATCGACAAGCTTAAGCACTTCACTGCCATCTTTCGCTTCTACTACTTGAAAGCCCTGCTGAGAAAGTAGCAGAGTGGTCAAAGAACGCAGAGAATCATTATCATCGACCAGCAACACCATTGTGCTTGTGTGCACCATCGTTTTTTTGGGTATCGCATTCTTATCATCGCAACTGGGGACAAAAAACAAACGTTCTAGCGTTTGGGGTAACGATAATGTCATGTCTTTTTTGCTCACGGCACAACAAGATATAAAGCGATTAAAATTTGAATGGTAGTGTTTATCCGGTTGATATAAGTAAACGATTTTGGCCTCAGTAAAGGAGAGTTTATCCTCTAGTAAAGCGAGAGCCAGTTCGTCTATTTCATCGAGGTCGACGAATATTAAATCATACTCAAATTGGTATTCTTCTCTTTTAATAGCAGTACTCAGAGTAATGGTTTGGAAAGAATAGCCGCGATAAAAAGAACCGTCGTTTAACGCTTTTGTTATAGGCAGCTCAACATTAATCGATAGAATGGATTTATTTCGGATAAGATCGAGTTTAATATCTTTAACCCCATCTGAATCGCATTTCGGAAACATTAAGACAAATTCAGTCCACTCCCCTTTTTCGGAATGGCACACAATATCCCCACCAAACGAGAGCATCACACGTCGGCAAAAGGGCAACCCGAGTCCAAAGCTGCCATTTTTTCCAAACGTGTAGAAATCATTGAATATCGAACCTATCTTTTCTTTTTCAATGCCAACCCCATTATCTCGAACAGAAAGTACATTAAATTCGTGCGTAGATTCGACACGAATGTCCAATCGAAACGTTTCTTCACCCTGATAGTAAAACGCATTTTTGAATAGATTGTACAATGCATACTTTAAAAGCGTGTCGCTGCCTAAGAATTCAAAGTTTTCACATTTTGATACCACGACAGAATCTTTTGCATTGAGGGATTTGTAGGGATAGCTGTTAATGGCATCAGACAGAACATCTTCAATGGTGTGTATCGAAAAAGTCGAACGAGAAACCCGATTTTCATCGATAGACGTCAACAGTAAGTCGATGGCTTCGTTGCCATTTTTAATAATTTCACTCGCATCATCTAATAACTCACTCACTATCTTTTGATCTTTTTCAGATGGAGTGGGTGCCGACACACTATTGTCAACTAACATGGTTTTTAATAAATCTATCGTCGCTTTTAAAGCACTTAATGGATTTCTCATTTCATGTGCGATACCTGCACCGAAAGATTTGGCTAGCGCTATCTTAGACTCATGTTCCATCTGGTTTCTAAAATAGAAGATGTTTCCAAACATATAGGTAAAGACAAAAATCGGTACATAAGACCAATCAATCTCATGCCATTCCACTTGGCCACCCACAAAATAACTCGCGAGTATTGCACAGCCAATAGACCCAACACATTGCATGACAAGAATGCGTGTTTCATGGACCAGGAGTATATGAAGAAAGATCGATGCCATAAAAGACATAACCCAAACCATGGACCAGTCGTTCATCATCAACATATATGAAAAAAAGAACGGTAAACACAGAGCAATTGCCCACACATAATAATGCGGTAAATATCTATGCAATGAACGAGGAACAAAGTCTCTTAGCGCCAAGGTCAATAACGCTAGCGAACAAACAATTCGTAAAGGTAGATTTTCATAGGGCTGAGGGAACACTGAAGACCAAATGAAATAATAAAACGGGAAACCTACAAAACCCATCCAGCCTACAATATTGAGATTAGGCTCAGCATACTTGTATATCTTATTAACAAGAGTCATTCCAACTTCCTAGTAAAGGCGCATTGACACTGAATTTCTTCACTCTGTTTAGTGTCAGCTTAGTCCTATTGCACTGTCGATCAATTCCTATTGATGCAGGTACTAATAGGACCAAACGACGCGCCTACTCATTTATCCCTATGCTTTTACGGTAGCGTATTCATACAGCTTCTGCTAATAAACACTTCGATTTTTCTACAGCCTACGAGTGCATATAGAGCCTCTTTACTAGCATCTTTTTCTCATGCTCAAAGAACTTTTCTTAAGAGAACCTATGCAGAAATGTACGCTCAGGATAAAAGTAGCCGTTACGTTAACGAACGTCTCAGATCTCTATCCGCTCAGTATCCGCTATGATCAATGGATGACTCGTACAACACTGCCACTCCGGCTTGGCTCTACATCAATTCTCAACGTCATTTGTTCTTTGAGCTCACTCACGTGGGAAATAATCCCTATGGTTCTTCCACCTTGTTGAAGATCAATCAAGGTCTCAATGGCCAGATCGAGCGATTCAGGATCGAGACTGCCAAACCCTTCATCAATAAATAGTGTATCCAAACGGATCCCTCCGCTGTAGGACTGAACCACATCAGAAAGGCCTAATGCTAGGGCTAAAGCGGCCATAAATGATTCGCCACCCGATAGCGTCGCGACATCTCGCATTTTGCTGGTATAGCCATCTTCCACAAGAAGATCGAGCCCTGAGCCAGCGTTACCCTTTGTTCTTTGAGTCTTACGCTTAAGTTCGTAGCGACCTTTGCTCATTTTACGCAGGCGCAGTGATGCTTGAATCAACACATCATCTAAAAGCACGCCAAGGACAAAACGGTGCAGACTGATCTTTGACCCTGTCTTGCCATTGGCAACATCACTGAGCGTACCCACCACTTCATATTGCTTGTTCAATTCTTCGTTCTGCTGCTTGAGCAACTTGAGCTTTTTCTGAACTTCATGATAACGATGTTGCGTCGACTGAAGCTGCGTGTGTTGCTGAGATAGGTCATTATACTCCAATTCCGCCGCCTCTCGCTGTTGGATGAGGTGATCAACATCCGGTAAAACTTTATCGACAAGACTCGCTTCTATTGCAGTGAGCTCAGTAGTCAAAGTGGTTTTAGTTTGCTCAAATTGGGAAATTCTTAGCTCTAACGCATCGATGGCTGACTTATTCAATGCACTTTCTATGTAGTGGGTTTCATCGGAAAATGGGCTTTCCGCTAACGCCGCATTCCATTGTTCATCACTTTGATTTCGCGCCACGATTAACAATGCTTTTTGTTTTTCTAATTCTTGGTTTTTTGCTTGCGCTGACGCAAACGACTGCTGCGATTGGTCAAAATGCGACCTCGCTGTTTTCTCTTGGTTAACCACGCGAGTTACTTCAGTCTTTAGACTCTGCAACTTAGCATCAACCGAGGCTAAATCACCGAATTCTTGAGGCATATTCTCCGTTCTAGCGTCTACTTCTGTCTGAATGCGAGCCATCGACACTTGAGCAATATTCACATGTTCTAACTGGCTACTTAGATTGGTTTTAACATCCAGTAGCGTCTGCTCTATTTGGCGTAATGACGATTCAACCGACTCGAGTCTTACTTGTTTGATCTCGGCTATCTTATGCTCTAACTGTACAATCGTTTTCTCTGTCTCTTCTGCAGTCAGAGAAGGACGAGCCAGAAGCTGATCGTTAATGCCCAAAATAGCTTGTTCTGTTATTGCGATCTCTTTACCCCATTGAGCCAAATCATCCAGACATTTTTGCTCTATTTTGGCGACCTCTTTTTGGTGTCCTCGTGCGATATCGACGTTTTTTTTCGTGACTTCCTCACGAGTAAAAACAGCAAGTTCTGGGTGGTCGATACTCCCGCAGACTGGACATGGTTCACCAATATTGAGATGTTTTGCCAATTGCGCCGCTTGGCTTGAATGCCATAGATATTCTAGATTGTCTGCATAAGCGATGGCATTTTCCGTTTGTTCTTTTGCCGCGATTAATTTGGCTTCTAGCTTATCCTGATGCTCAAACTGCTTTTTTTGTTGACGTTCTAATCCCCATTTCTTCTGCTCTAACGTGCGTTGCTCGACAAGAGTATCGAGTTGCTGTTGAAGAATGGGCAATTGCTGTTGATTGTGCTTGGCCTTGTCGAGCTCAATTCTTTTACTGGCGATTTTCACTTCCAATTGAGCCATCTCAGCTTGCAACTCATCGCGTTTTTTTTCAGCCGATACACAGCTGCGTTGAGCTTCAATCAACTTTTTCTCGAACTCAGATCGCTCGACTAACTTAGAACGAACGGAATCCAAATTAAATATCTGGTTTTGTATCTCAGCGAGCCCAGCCTGTGCTAGCTGAGCTTGTTTCAAATTTTCTTCCGATGTTGACAACGTTTCGTTAGCGAGAGTCAATGTCACGCTAGACAGCTCTAGCTCAGCTAACTTATCGCTTAACGCCTTTTGATTGCCTTTAAATTGAGAATGACAAACCGCCATTGAGAGAGCAAACGACGCATTATCACGTTGAACGCGTAATTGTTTTACGTGAGTGTCCTCATTCAAGTGATCATTGAGCTGCTGTTTCTTCTGGGCTAAATGGCTAAATTTTTGCTTGAGTTCCTGTGATGTTTTTTCTTCTAACGTGGCTTTCTCTAAAACGCTCTTCGATAAGTCAAAGCGCTGCTGTGATTCGCTTAGGCGCTCAGTCACCTCATTTAGGTTTTGCTCCAACTGCTTTTCACTGTCAACATTGGCAACATCCAAAACGCCTTTTATTTGATTATCAAACTCGTCTTTCGCTTTTCTTATCCCTGCTGCCTGATCAAACAATGCGCGTTCAATGGCCGTGTAAATATGAGTTTGAAATAGCTGACCAAATATCTGTTCACGCTCTTTAGAATTCGCCGTCAACAATTCTCTAAACTTACCCTGGGGTAACACCATCACTTGACGAAACTGCTTCACATCAAGGCCAATAAGTTCGCGAATTTCTTTTAGTACTGGGATTGGCTTGTTCGCAATCAACTGCTCTTCCTCGTTATTCAAACGATACAGTGTTGCGCTGTGTTTTCTTTCCGTCGTACCATCGCCTCTTTTTTTCGGCACTTCTTGCTCCGGCGATCGCACCACTTTGTATGAGACGCTACCGAGTTTAAACTCAAAACTGACTTCGGTGAGCAGTGAAGCATCCGCGTAGTCACAACGCATTTGATCGCCTGTTCGTTCACTGCCCGTAGTTTCACCGTATAACGCATAGCAGATAGCATCCAAAATGGAGCTTTTCCCCGACCCAGTTGGACCATTAATCAAAAACAACGGGGCGTTGCCCATAGCGGTAAAATCGATCGCTTGTTGATGAGCAAAAGGCCCAAATGCTTGCAATGTGAGATTAATTGGCTGCATGATTATCCCTTCTGTTCATTGGTTAGCTCTTGGATCACTTTTAAAATGGTGTCGTTTTGTTGTTCTGACAAACTGCTCTTCTGGGCTTCCAAAAAGAAATCTCTGAACATGTCGATTTCGCCTCTCGCCAAACGGGCTTTACCCATTTGCTGCTCGATGCCTATCAGCATTCCAGGTTTCTCAATATGTAAGACATTGGGGTACACCGCTCTCAGCTTTTCCATGGGGTCTAAAATAGCGTGTTTGTCGGTCAACCGAATGAGTAAATAATCATGGGAATGCGGGTCACTGTGTCCCTCCGCGATGATCTCAAGGAGTTCCCCTTCGATGATCCTCATTTGATGCGGCGCGACCAGATCAATGTGCTGAGCCGATTGAAAACCGTTTCGGTCAAGCTCAACCAAAGTCACCCCTTTTTTCTGGTGCTGCTCTGAAAAGCTGTATTTCATCAGCGAGCCAGAGTAACGAATAAAGTCTTCACCTTTTTTCTGTGGCTGGTGTAAATGACCCAGTGCTACATAGTCAAACGGCGTAAAGTGCTCATGGCTTACTCTGTCCGAACCACCGATAGACAATGGACGTTCCGATTCTGATTCTATTGCACCATCAACATAACAATGGCTGAGTAAAACATGTCGATGGTTGGGCATGAACTCTTTCACGATTTCACCCGCCAAAAACTGGTGAGCCTCATCATGAGTGGAAACGGGCTGATTAAAATGATGGCGAACAAGTTCAGGGTCATTGTAGGGCATGGCGTAGAACGCCACTTTTCCAGCTTGTTCTGTTTCTAAAATAACGGGGGTCATCATATCTTCAAATGAGCTGATGATATGCAGCCCTGAACGTCTCATTTGTTCTGAGCCAAAGCCCAAACGCATGGCGCCATCATGATTGCCCGGAATCATGATTATCGGCGTATTTAATTCGCTACAAATCGTGTTCACGGTGCTATTCATCAATTCAATCGCAGCGGTCGGGGGGACCGATCGATCATAAATATCGCCCGAAATAATGACGGCATCCACGGGGTGCTGACGAATATAATCAATGAGCTGAATGATCACAGCCTTTTGATCTTCGAGCAGAGAAATATTGTGAAATTGACGGCCTAAGTGCCAATCAGAGGTGTGAAGAAACTTCATAATGCCCTGGACAAATCTTGGTAACGATACTTAGGGCTGATAGTAGCAAAGAAATGATTTCAAAAGGAATGGTAAATACTGAAACGATATTTACAGCCACCTGAGTGGCTGTATTTTAGGGCTATATCCCTGAGAATGGCATGAAATAGACTAAAGCAGCCCAAACCAAAACCCAAGATACAACCACCATGACATCGAACCAATCACGACTCCACATTATTACCTCCCCACATCTTCGCATCTTCTCCCAACGAAGACGCGTAAATAACAACAAAAGAGAAGCAAAGATTAAGCCAAGATCTTTTGTGCGTGATTAAGCTTCACCACAGCGCACGTTTTCATTGATTTGATTCAACTTATCAGGAAATTCGGTTAACAGCTCAGTAAAGCAATCGGCCATAGAAAGCGAAGTCACCACCCCTTCGTCTTTCATGTTAAGTATCGCGTCGTACCCTTCTTTTCCTTTCATTGTGTACGCCGAAGACGAACCGGTATAGACCATTTCCGGCTCCAACGTGACCCAGCCAAGATCCTGTTTATATATTCTAAGGTCTTGTATTCTCTCACCTAAAGGGGCGTTAGGAGAATAATGAAAACGAAGGTTATGAGTATAAGGATAAGATCCCGAACCGGTCCCATCAACGCCATTATTCGTCGCGTTATTGATGGCACCTTCCAGTACATGAGCGAGGTATTTACCTTTAATATGATAGATGCCGATCGGCACAGCAAAAGGCAGCAATTTTCCAGCAATATCCGCGACAGAGACATCCCCTGGATTCAATGAATTTCGAACGCCACCGGCATTGTGTACGGCAAAATCGACATGATGGCCGCGGCGGTTCATTGCCACAAGGAACGATTCAGCGACTAATGGCGCTAATTCGCTTTCACCTTGACTATCAGGAATACGAATATGACGTAACGTATCTTTCGCGTGAGCAATAATTTGCTTTTGTAGCTTACGTACTCTGGGGATGTACTTTTCTAGTAGAATGTTTTGAACGCCTTGATCTTTTTTACACACCACAACGTTTGGATGCTGCTTTAAAAAATCACACGCTTTAATATGATGATCATCTGAGCCTGTTTGATTCATATTGGCATCTAAAAACAAACGACGCCCGAGCAACAACTCATTCTTTCCCACCAATGAAACCACTTCCCCTGCTTCATTAAATTGGATTTCACAATGGCCAATACTTAGCGCATGGAAGCCTGCTTGTACAACATAAGTTGTGTTTACCTTTATTCCGTAGTCATCGTCTTTTTCTAGCCCTAAAGCACTAAAATCACCTTGTAATCGGTGACTGTGCCCACCCACAATAACGCCGATACCACTGACTTGCTTTGCGAGTTCGATATCCGCCTCATACCCTAGGTGGCTAAGTAAAATTATCTTGTTGATTCCCTTTTTGTGTATTGCAGCCACCGTTCTTTTTGCGGTTTCTGTCGCATCAACAAAGGGGGTATCAAAATCGGGGTTAGCAATATCCGCCATTTTATCTAACGAAAGACCGAATATTGCGATCGGTTCTCCGCCTGCATCCTTAATCATCCAAGGGGCAATTTTTTCTCGATTACAAAAACTCAACACGTTATTTGAGTCGGACACTCGGAACGCTTTCTCTTTCTTTTCGTTGGAAAGGTCCCAGTTACCACAGAGCAAAGGAAAGTTGATACGTTGAGCAAACTGAGCAACCGGTTCGTTTCCCATATCAAGCTCGTGATTACCCAAAGCCATTGCGTCAATGTCTAGTGCATTCAATAAATCAGCATTCGCCTTACCTTTAAAAAGAGAAAAGTACAGCGTACCTTGAAAGCAGTCCCCTGCATGCAGAAATACAAATGGCGTTTTCGTTTCTCTCGCATGTTGTTTCAGTTGCTTAGCTCGAGTGGCGATGCGTGCAAACCCACCTGCACTGACAAAGGGGGTTAACGTCTGACCTTGCAGATCTAAGTTTAAATGCAGTGAAGTAGGTTCGAAATAAGAGTGGGTATCGTTAATGTGCGCCAGAATCATTTTAGCTGGTCTATTTTTCATATTTTTGTTCATCATTTATCATCTATTCCCGCTCATCCTAGCGTGCAAATCATGACAGAATCGTGACTTTTATGAAACGTTCTTGAAAAAGAAACGTCTCTTTTCTCCTATTTTTTTCATTTGCCCAGCTCGCTTTGCAGAGATCGATTGATCGACAAAAATGATTATGTGAGCTAACAGTCTGCTTATTCGATACTTTTCTATTATGCTTAGGGTTAAGTGATATCAGAACAAGTGAGATGAGAATACAGCGGACACAGTCACGTTATCTTATACTTAACTGCATTGGAGCCTGCCTATGCAAATAGAACGAATAGAGATTTCTGGTTTTAGAGGAATAAAACGCTTATCACTGCCACTGGGCGAACTCACCACACTTATTGGGGAAAACACATGGGGTAAGTCTTCTTTATTGGATGCCCTATCCGTTGCACTGCCCGCTAACGGGCAGCCATACCGATTTGAGATGCAAGATTTTCATGTCGATTATTCCATCGCCCATCCACAAACCCAACATTTGCAAATCATCATTGCATTAAAATCTACCGACAAACATGAGATCAGAGCGGGTCGGTATCGAAAAATAAAACCCATTTGGGTCTACGATGAAGACAGCAACGCGCATATCTATTATCGAATCAGTGCCACACTTAAGCAGTATGAGGTAACGACTCAATTTGCTTTTTTAGACTGCCAAGGCAATCCGCTGCATCTGCACCACTCTGAAAAATTAGCTCAAGAACTGATGTCATTGCATCCCGTGATTCGACTTAAAGATTCTAGACGATTTGATCGCCCATTTGATCAAACCAACGGGGTTAACACACGGATTGAAAAACGCATCGATAATACTTGCCGCCGTTTACTCGCCACCCCTGGTCACGTAAACAAAGGAGAAATGCGCAGCAGTCTAAATTCTATGAGTATGCTCGTAGACCACTATTTTTCCTTTAAGAGTACCAGTCGAAAGAGTCCGAGAAAACAACGAGATGGGTTGTTTTTTAACACTCGTACTAATGAAAAAAGCCTCTCACAAGTGGTCGAAGAAACGAAGAGCAAGCAAACACGCTTATTAATGATGGGGCTACTCAATGCCTACCTTCAAGCGAAAGGACCCAATGACCTTCGCCGCTGTGCGCGTCCTCTGCTCATTCTAGAAGACCCAGAAGGAAGACTGCACCCCACTCATCTCGCCAGAGCTTGGAGTTTGCTTCAACTTCTCCCTATGCAAAAAATACTCACCACCAACAGCGGTGAGTTACTTTCTCAAGTCCCTCTTTACACGATTAGGCGCTTGGTTCGTCAATCAGACAAAACCATTGCCACCTCACTGCCTGAAAAAGGGTTCACTAAAGATGAGCTTCGCCGTATTGGCTTCCATATACGATTTCACCGCTCCGGCGCTCTATTTGCACGATGTTGGTTACTCGTTGAAGGAGAAACGGAGGTATGGCTTTTTAACGAACTAGCGAATCAATGTGGCTATAACCTTGCGGCTGAAGGTGTGCAAATTATTGAGTTCGCGCAGTCAGGTCTTAAGTCACTGATCAAAGTGGCCAAAGCATTTGGCATTGACTGGCACGTCGTGACTGACGGCGATCCTGCGGGGAAAAAGTATTCGGCAACCGCTCGCGGACAGTTGGGTAGAGACCAGGAACGTCACCGGTTAACGGAATTGCCAGATCGAGATATCGAGCATTATTTGTACGCGAATGGATTTGAGCATTTCTTCAGAGACATGATCCGAATCCCCTATGATCATCCGATTCCAGCTAAAAAAGTGGTGGCTCGCGTTCTAAAAAAACACGCAAAACCCGATTTAGCATTAGCCATTGTTTCGTACTGTGAAGAACAAGGGGTTGATTTTATTCCTGTTCTTATAAGGTGGACTCTAAAAAGGGTTATTACGATGGCAAATGGTAATACCTAGATGGGTAGAGGAACACATTAGAATAATGAGCGCTCATCTAGGACATCAATACCATCGCATCTTCAAGCAATTAGCCAGTTAGCCAGTTAGCCAACAGATTCTAATCAGTCTAAGCAGATTAAGCGAGCGGCTTTGTCACCAAATCACTTTGATCTAACTTTTGGTGTAACCATACGCCGCTGGTTTTCATTAGATAGCCAAAGATACCGCCCAAAACTAATGACGGGACCACGAGTTTCCAGTTTCCATCCGCAGCAAACGTCGCGCATGAACCAATAAAGGTTCCTGGAATATAGGAAAGCCAGCTCTGTTTCGCTTGTATACACATCAAGAACGCAACGATTGCAGTGATCACATACCCGAGAATCTCTAAACTCAGCATCGACGACGTATGGATGATAACGAGAGCCCAAAACACTCCCGTTAAGTTAGTGATCAAGCTTTGACCTAGCCCTTTCATACCGTCTTTGGGAGAGGCAAAGTAACTCGTACAGCCAAGGAAACCAGCCCAGGACAGTAAACCTAACGAAATGGCAATCCAGCCCCAAAGACCAGAAAGTATGCCTGTTGTTAATGAAATGGCAACCAATACACTCATTACTTCTCTCCACCCTCGATAGTTACATCAAGGAACAATCGTTAATCAAGAGGAGATACTAAAGCAAAGACACAGGCCACTGACAGACATTCATCACATAAATGTAATTTTCGTTACCACCATTTTCATAGAAACGTGAATGTAATCGATTAAATGGAATTCAGATTGATTATTTTAAGACGAGTTGGTGGTGGTTTCATCTTATCTCCCTCTTTAAATATCATCATTTAATTTGATTAACAGCAAATATATCATCAATTTTTCTGTTACAGTTGGTTGCATAAAACAGGTTGCGCAAAAGAATTTGTTTCATTTGGGCAAAGCAAACACTGCAATTTGAGCAAGGATGTCATTGTGACTACAGAAAAAAACGACAACCACCAACTTTACTCACCCAGTGAAATGATGGCTGAAGCTGAAAAATTTGCGTTAAGTAAAGCAAAAAAAACGGACGGTATGATCCTCGGGCTTTCCATGATGGCTGGCGCGTTTATTGGTCTTGCTTTTGTTTTCTACATCACCGTCACAACAGGCAGCGCTGCCGCAGGTTGGGGATTAAGCCGTTTTGCTGGCGGCGTTGCATTCAGTATGGGGCTGATTCTGATCGTCCTTTGCGGTGGCGAACTGTTCACAAGCTCGGTACTGTCATCGATTTCTTGGGCGAATAAGCAAATCACTTTTACTAAGATGCTGTCGATTTGGGGCAAAGTGTATATCGGCAATCTATTGGGTGCCATGCTTGTGCTGCTTCTCGTCACGGCAGCAGGCTTATATCAGCTCGATGGCGGCCAATGGGGGTTGAACGCGCTGAGTATCGCGCAACATAAACTACACCACACCCCTGTTCAAGCCTTTGCATTAGGGGTTCTTTGTAACCTATTAGTCTGTATGGCGATTTGGTTAACATTTTGCTCTGCCAATGCAATGACAAAATCCATATTGATCGTACTTCCGGTATCGATGTTCGTCTCCAGTGGTTTTGAACACAGTGTCGCCAATATGTTTATGGTACCACTCGGTATTGTGTTACAAAATTTCGCACCTGACAGCTTTTGGTTACAGATTGGCACCACTCCAAGTCAGTATACTGATCTCAATATCTATCAGTTTATTACGGCTAACTTGATCCCAGTTACGCTGGGTAACATTGTTGGCGGCGCTGTTCTTGTTGGCCTGGCTAACTGGACAATTTACAGACGTCCACAACTTAAAGCCGCCAATTTGTCGACCATCACCACCGCGGCGGCCTTAGATCCGGTTAAAAAAATCTCGTTTAACAACCATATATCGGTCAAAGAAATTATGATGCCTTTGCCGATGACTCTGAGTGCCAACATGCAAACATCAGTTGCGATAGATTTGCTGTTGGAAAACAATCTCGACGGTGCACCTGTTTGCGATATTGAGGGCCGCCTGGTCGGATTTTTTTCCACACACGATGTCATGGTTGACTTATGGTGCAAAGATTATGTCGCAGCCAGCAATCAAAAGGTCGTCGATTTGATGTCACGGGATGTCATTGCAATACAGGCACATGAACGTTTAATTGATGTTGCTGAGTTCCTATGCATCGATAAAGATAAACTCTACCCAACGAGCAGTGCCGGTATCGGTACAGCAACCCATTTTAGTACCTTATCGTTAGAGCAACGAGCAAAGTCGATGAAAGTTGCTAGACCGCAGATTATTCCGGTACTAGAAGGTGAACAATTCATTGGAGTCATTAGTCGCCATGAAATCTTAAGAGCACTTCGTCCAGTGTATGGGGAGAGTTTTATTTTGATTAAAAACGATGAGCGCGGGAATGCGTAGAATTTGTGTTATTCAGTGCGTATGACATCGTGTTCTGCTTAATCGTGTTCTTTTTAACTGTGTAAAAAAAACCCGTGAGGTTAAACTCAACGGGTTTTTAATAGCTGTCTCTGTTCAATCACTCGGTATTTCTATAGATTTAGGCTTCTAGCCTTACTTCTTAATACCTTCAACATGCAATTCCATGTCAACATAGCTAGAATCGCCCATCACTTTAATGGCAAAGTCCGCTAACTCTAATCTTGTTGTACCAACAAAACCAACACGTTCTCCACCCCAAGGGTCTGTACCTTCACCGATCAATTCTGCGTTGATGATGATTGGTTTCGTTTGCCCGTGAAGCGATAGATCGCCCATAATATCAAACTGCCCATCACCGTTATCGACAACTTTGTTACTCACAAACGTTGCTGTCGAATATTTCGATGCATTAATGAAATCATCACTGCGAAGGTGTTTATCACGCTCTGCATGATTAGAGTCCAGACTGCGCGTGTCAACATTCACCGTCACACTTGAATTCGATAGATCTTTTCCATCGTAAGAGAACACACCATCAAACTGGTTGAAGCGCCCTTTGATGAAGCTGTAGCCAAGGTGACTGACTTTAAAGTTAACCGAAGCATGGGCGCCTTTGGTATCAATCACGTAATCTGCTGCATGAGCACCGACTGATGAAAGCAATGCCATAGCGAGGCCTGTAGCCATTAGTGTTTTTTTCATTTTCTTATCCCTATCATCTTGTTGAGCGTATTATCTTTATCGATAAAGTGATGTTTCAATGCAGCTAGAGCATGGAGGCCACTCATGACAATGAGCGTCCATGCCGCATAACTGTGTATTTGACCCGCCAGATCGGCTTGCCCTTCAAAAAATGCGCCCATTCCAGGCACGGTAAACCAACCAAATACGTCTATTCCTCGGCCATCTTCTGTAGAAATCAGATACCCCGAAGTAAAAATAACAAACAGCAAACCGTACATTGCGCGATGGGCTAACTTAGCAGCAAATTTCTCAAGCTTTGCACCTTCAAGCGCTGGCGATTTCGATAGCATCTTCCATATAAGACGTAAAGAGGTAAACAGTACTAGCAAAATTCCTGTCGATTTGTGCCAATGCGGTGCCACCCGATACCATTCGCTGTAATAGCTTAGATCAACCATCCAAATTCCAGCGGCAAACATGCCAATTACCGTAAATGCTGACACCCAATGAAAAAATCGGGCTGGTAGGTTGTATCCGTTTACATTACTACTCATTAATTGTTCCAGTCGTTTCGATAGTGAGAATGAGAATCTTATTTAATAACTATACGTACAATATTAGTTTGCTAATAGATTATTTACGACATTTTACATACATAAAACCACACGTTACTGATCAACTTGTTCAAATATTTTGACCAAGATGCGTTGCCTAGCGCAATACTTAGCATCAATGCCTAAAAATCGGACATTTTTTCTAATTCAAAGATATCATCAGCGATGTCCATGACCTTTCGTTCAATTATAACTTGAGCATCCTGTAGCCCTTTGTTGTAAAAGGCAGGGCCAAAGCGCTTACAGATATGATCGAACAGAAATTCAGCGTCAAATTGACCAAGTTCCAAATCACACTCGTTTTCTAAGTAGCGTCGAAGATCTTCACTCATGGAGCTCTTTTGTTGATTGCTAAACTCGATTTCAGACATAAATTGGCCTCTCACCTTTAAACAGGCGTAGTAATAGTAAAAACAGCACTTAAATACATAATAAAAAGCGCGGGGGATCATGAAGTTAAACAATTCTACACAGAACTAAATCATAGCTATGGTAACCTTTAGATACAATTAATTCAGGCCACCAATGTCTTGGGAGAACTTCAGGTGCTTTTAGATGTACTCATTCAAAGTGTTAATGAATTTCAAGCTGACTGCCTGAAGTTATGTGAAAAACACTATCCAACAATCCACAATCAAGGGATGAGCCAACACCATCTCGGGTTAGCATTTTCACGCAGGCTGGCACGAACACTCAATGAATTTGGACACCATTGTGACTACGGTTCGCTCGAATCGACTAAGAGTACTGACGCACCTCATCACTATAGAGTGAGCTCAGATGTTGGGACCGTTTGGATTCTTACTCATCATATGGTCAGTGCAGGTAAGACATGCCGCCAAAAGCTCATGAAAGACATCGGAGAATGGCAGCAAGAATACGGGTTCGCGATTCAACCCAATGATCTTTTGTTGTTGCTCTCTGATCATTGGATCAGTCGTAGTAAACAAAGTCGAGAGTTGCTCCACTGGTGGACAGGTCAGCTTCCGGATGAAATCGACCAGTATAATGCTCAAGGAATCACTCTCTATGAAAGTGATTCCCAGCTAACAAACCTTCTTGAGAGTCAATATAAGTTGAGCCCCTACTACATTAAGTTTTCTCACCCTCTCAAACATTCTAAAAACCAACAAATGGTCAGAAAGTACATTCAACTTTACGCAGTCATTCAATGGAACTGATCAAACCATCACGATAGCCTGCGTCATTATTCTTTCATTTACTCCGACTACACTGAACGTTACATTCCTCTAATCAAACATCCAGTGAAAACGCTGAAACGATATCAATATGAAAGATACGCTGTGCTTTGTAACCTTTCCTATCGAAGAGTACTCAAACAGAGTAATTACGGATTTTCACCCAAAGGCCAGCGGATCATCAATAATCGATTGGGGCAAACCTTTATACGAGTGCTTTGGCACAAAGACAGTGAAGAAGTCATTATTGTCATTAAAGGTTCTCACAACTTGTGGGATTGGCTACTCACAAGTTCAATATGGTTTAAACCCTGTGACTGTTTTGGCTTGCCCTATTCTATTCACGCAGGGTTTCATTACCTTTTGTCTCAAGAAAGCCGTCCCAAATACAATCACGACTCATTGGGACTCTCTGTTTTTGACAGACTATTTCTGATCATTGAGCCGTTAATCCAACAAGGAAAACGGATATCAATAACCGGGCATTCTTCTGGAGGCGCGATTGGTTGTGTCATTGGAGACGCGATTGAAAAGAGGTTTCCTAAATCCATTAAGCGTATTGTTACTTTTGGCCAGCCAGCGATTGGAGGCCATGATTTCTCGCATAATTATGCACTTAAACACAAAACTTATCGAGTCTGTTGCGATCTCGATATTGTGACCTTTCTGCCTCCAGTACCTTACTTTTATCAACACGTTGGTAAACAGCTTTGGTTGTATAATGGCAAGATATATGAGAATACGCCCACCCTAATACGCTTGGTACGGTCTATCACTTCCTGGGTACTGAGGCCGTTTACTTATCACCTAATGAGTAAATACATTCGCAACAAAGACTATTTTGATGAACGTTGAAAAACTTGAGTTCTGTCTGAATTTTTATATATTAAACGATAGAATTTGAGTCACGCTCTCATTTGTTCACTAAACCAGTGTATCTATCGCATTCAGTAATTATTATTCGATTACTCAATGAGTACATTTCTTGTCACTTTGTATATAGGCTCTATGATCTTAACGACGAAAGCACAGTTTCTTCCTTTAATCTCCACGAATGAGAATGGTGAGTATGTAGCTCAATATTCTTGCTGGAGCTTAACCAGTGTTTTCCAACCGATCTTCGGTCGAAATGATCGCTTGGTTGGTGTCGAAGCTTTGATTCGCATCAATGACGACAAAGGGCAAGCGGTTCGGCCCGATCTGTTTTTCGGCTCTGATACTATTTCGACTAAAGATAAGATTAATGTCGATAAATTGAGTCGAGTCATTCATATACGCAATTTTTCCATTTCAAAATATAAAGACTCATCGCTATTTTTAAACATTCTACCTAATGTCAGTGAGTACTTTGCTCTTGCCAACATCGAACATTGTCTCTTATCCAAACGGCTGAATGAGCTGGGCATTGACCGCTCTCAGATAGTAATGGAAATTATTGAGATTAATGCAAACAATGAGCTTTTATTCGTTGAAGCGATCAAAAAGCTCTCTTCTGCAGGATACCGTATTGCGATTGATGACTTTGGGGCATGTGCTTCCACATCACAAAGGGTGACTGATGTAAAACCTGATATCGTTAAAATCGATAGAGAGTTACTGTTGGAGTATATGAGTGGTGACGCCAAGCGCCTTGATGAAGGCATTGCCCTAGCGCGCTCTATTGGCGCTGAGGTTATCATTGAAGGCATTGAAACCTACGAGCAGTTAGAAGCGATGACAAAACTTGATTTGGATATGTTTCAAGGCTTTTACCTAGCGACCCCCAAGCCGATTCGTACCAGCGTTAAACATGTCATTTAACATGCGCCTTTAGACCAAGCAATTTCTATTACTCAGCCTATCTTTTTCGCTATCCATTCTCGCTGCTAAACAAATTCACCGAATTACATCTTATCAATTTCCCTGCCTATAACCTGAGATATCACCCGATCGTTCAAGATACAATACCGTCGCCGCTGTTCTAGAGGGTACTTTTAATTTTTTAAGTAAACTTTTCATGTGCACTTTAACTGTAGACTCTGAGATGAATAAACGATCCGCAATTTGTTTGTTTCTAAAACCTTTTGCTACTTCTTGCAGGATTTGTTTCTCTCTCGCGGTAAGCTGAGAAAAAATATCGTCTTCGGAGTTGCGGCTAGAAAGATACCTTAACACTTCATCACTGTACGCTTTCTGACCTGTTGAAGCTTGCTTTAGCAAAGCGATCAGGTCGTCTGGCTCAGTGTCTTTTAGTAGATACCCATCGGCCCCTGCATTGATTATTGCTTCAATGTCAGAGCCATTATCCGAAACGGTTAGAATCACGATGACAGCTGTCGCGCCATCGGCTCTCAACGCTTTCAACGTATCTAATCCGGACATCCCTTTCATATTCAAATCAAGCAAAATAAGATCGGGGTCGATTTCGTGCGCTTTAGCGATTGCATCAGCGCCATTGCTTGCTTCAGCAATGACATCAAACTCATCTTCAAAGCTCAGTAATTGACTGATTCCCCGACGCATTAACGGATGATCATCCACCAGCATGACTTTACAATTTGTCAAAATTTATACCCTTAAGATCGTTGATAGGTAAGAACAACGGCACACCCTTTCGGGCGAATAGATCTGACTTCTAAATGACCATTAAGGCGAGAAGCCCGCTCATGCATAATGGCCATTCCATAATGATTTAATTTTTCGATATCCTTGTCATAGCCAATACCATCATCAGTAATAGATACCGTCACTGTGTTGTCTTGTTCTATACACTCCACATCAATTTTGGTCGCGTGCGCATGCTTAATAGAATTTAGCGTCGCTTCACGTATCAATTGAATAAGATGCACTTGCTGATTAGCTTCTAGCTCAATCGTTGATAATTGGTTATCAAGATGAATCTTTGCATCTGTTTGCTCACCAAGTTGAACCAACATTTCTTGTAAAGCAAGACCGAAGCTGCCTTCGTTGAGCGTCAACCGAAATGTCGTTAGAAGCTCTCTAAGCTGAGTGTACGCGTCAGAAACCCCTGAATGTAATTCACTGATCACGGCATTTATGTTGTCAGTATGTGGGTTAGGATCTTGCTTAGCGAGTACTTTCTTCAACAGTGTGACCTGAATTTTGAGGTAAGACAGGGATTGAGCTAAAGAATCATGGAGTTCTCGTGCAATTGTCGCGCGCTCTTCCATAATAAGCAGCTGCTCAGATTGCTGCTGAGCCTGATTATAATAAATAGCTCGAGACAAGATATGCACGAAGTTATCAATTAAGGCTTGATCTGGACAAGGTAACTCACTTTGCCAATAAAAAGTGCCTAAATCAACACCGTCTAACTGCAATGATTTTCGCTTACAGTCAGAACAGCTGATGTTTCCTGCTTCCAACACATCATTTCTTTCACCTGCTTGGCTGATTTCTAATCTAACGCCCTTTATGCCCTCAATATTTGAGATTTGAGACAGTATCGCCTCAAAATTTTCATGAGTAATTCTTGAAGCGGTCAATTCTTGCGAGGATTTATACAATACTTCTAGCGACAAGTTAGCATGCTGCAATTTGTGCGTTTTCTCGTTGACCGCCTTTTCTAATCCCTTATAAAGGCTATCTAGATCAATCGCCATCTGGTTAAACGCGCGATTCAAAATGCCCATTTCATTTTTTCCAGAGCCATCAAGTAGCACGTTAAAGGTGCGATTTTTTATCTGTTCACTTGCACTGACCAATGAATGCAATGGTCGAACAATTTCCTTGCGTACATACCGCACCACAAACACACTAACGAGAAAAATCGAGCTTAAGCCAAGCCCACCAACCCAAGCCAGAATAATGAGTTTACGCTCTGAAAACGTTTGTAATTTATAGACAAAGTCATCAATTTGCGACACAAACTGTTCAAGCGCAGTTGCATACTCTTTGTGATCATCACTGTTAAGAATGGTTTTTAGCTGGTGCCAACGGGAAGTTAACCGATAATAATCTTGGGTGATGTCGTCGGGCACATAAAATTTCTGCAACTGCTTCATCGACGGAGAATAAATAGAGCGCTCAAACTGATCGATGTGTGCTAAAAATTCATTAGAATCCGTTTCTATATCGTAACCTAATCGATAGCTTTGCATTCGCATTGAACCGGCTACGTTGATCGCTTCGGCATCATTGATGCTCGACGCTAAAGTCACAATCGCTAAATTGGTTGTCACGAGCGATAAAAGCACTATCAACAACATAGACTTTGCGATTGTTTTTGTGACTGAATGTTTAACCCTTTTAGGCAAACCGGCTTCCTTTTGTCGTAAACATGCTCCCCCTACTCTACCTCATTTACTTCCTAGCATGAATATGTGACCTAACGCCTTACGATATATTGATCTAAAACATGAAAGCCCACCAATTAACCCCTTATAGGTATTTATTCAACACCCTCAAAAACTACAATTTATGTACAGATAAATACTGTTTGTTAACAGCGATAGTCAACGAGTTTTATATTGATGTTGATGAATATTGAGGCGCCAAGTGGTCAACCTTTCAAGAAGACGATTATTTTCCAGAGCAACAAATGACGATGACTCACTTCGACTTCCCTGGTTAACCAGTGTCGATGGTTTTATTCAAGACTGCACGCGCTGCGGAAAATGCATTGAAGCCTGTGAAAATAAGATCATTGAAAAAGGCGATGGTGGCTTTCCTACGGTTAACTTTTCGATCGATGAATGTACGTTTTGCTATCAATGTGCTGAAACCTGTCCTGAACCCCTATTTGAACGTCAAGAGAGCACACCATGGTTGGCCGAAATAACCATTAATAACCAATGTTTAGCGTACAACAACGTTGAATGCAGAAGTTGCAGTGATGTGTGTGACGCTATGGTCATAAAATTTACACCAGAATTGGGAAAAGTAGCACAGCCCAAATTAGAACTTGATGAATGTACGGG
The DNA here is from genome assembly GCF_029958905.1 of Vibrio sp. YMD68. Classification (NCBI taxonomy): domain Bacteria; kingdom Pseudomonadati; phylum Pseudomonadota; class Gammaproteobacteria; order Vibrionales; family Vibrionaceae; genus Vibrio; species Vibrio sp. YMD68. Next base: position 1,103,379 of record NZ_CP124613.1, read on the forward strand.
TTGTGGCGCCTGTGTTTCCGTTTGCCCGACCTCGGCCATCAAAGTAAGCAATGTCAAAAACAATGAGAGATAACTATGACATTTAATATGGCACTAAATGAAGTGCACATTTCAAGTTTAGTGGTTCACGTTGCCCCTGTGCATTTAGACACCATTAAAACTCAGATCGCCGAGTTCGAGAACGCTGAGATTTATGGCGACAGCGCGGAAGGGAAAATCATTGTGGTTTTAGAAACTGAAAACCAAGGATTTGTCACAGATACCATCGACGCAATTAACAACTTACCAAACGTTCTAGGCACAGCATTGGTGTATCACCAAATAGAACAAGACCTAGACGATATGAATATGGACACCGGAACTAACCATTCCCACACTGAGGGTGAAGTATGAAAATGACAAGACGCGCGTTTGTGAAGGCAAACGCAGCAGCATCAGCCGCTGCCGTAGCGGGCGTAACATTGCCAGCGACCGCAACCAACCTGATTGCTAGCTCGGATCAAACTAAAATCACATGGGATAAAGCACCTTGTCGTTTTTGTGGTACTGGCTGCTCAGTCCTTGTAGGGACTCAAAACGGTAAAGTTGTTGCCACACAAGGGGATCCGGAGTCTCCGGTAAACAAAGGTTTAAACTGCATTAAAGGGTATTTCCTTTCAAAAATCATGTACGGAAAAGACCGTTTAGAGCAGCCATTACTCCGTATGAAAGACGGGAAATACGATAAGAATGGTGATTTTACGCCTGTCTCATGGGATCAAGCGTTTGATACGATGGCAGATAAATGGAAACAAGCACTGAAGGACAAAGGCCCAACAAGTGTCGGTATGTTTGGTTCAGGCCAATGGACGGTCATGGAAGGGTATGCGGCCGCAAAAATGATGAAAGCGGGCCTTCGCTCTAACAACATTGACCCTAATGCTCGTCACTGCATGGCGTCAGCCGTCGTCGGTTTTATGCGTACGTTTGGTATTGATGAGCCAATGGGTTGTTATGACGATTTTGAACATGCAGATTCCTTTGTACTTTGGGGCTCTAACATGGCAGAAATGCACCCCGTACTTTGGACACGTATTACAGACCGCCGCCTCAGCCACCCTCACGTTAAAGTCAACGTCCTCTCGACCTATTATCACCGCTCTTTTGAACTGGCTGATCAAGGTTACATTTTCGAACCACAAAGTGATTTGGCGATTGCCAACTTTATTGCCAATTACATCATCGAAAACGACGCGGTTAACTGGGATTTTGTCAACAAACATACCAACTTTAAGCAGGCCAAAACAGACATCGGCTATGGGTTGCGCGATGATGACCCTATTCAAATGAAGGCTGAAAACCCGAACTCTGGCGAAATGTTACCGCTTGATTTTGAAGGCTATAAAGCATCGGTTGCACCTTATACCGCTGAAAAAGCATCCGAAATTTCAGGCGTGCCAGTAGAAAGCCTCATTACATTAGCCAAACAGTATGCAGATCCAAACACCAAGGTAATGTCACTTTGGACGATGGGCATGAACCAACATACGCGTGGTGTATGGATGAACAGTTTGGTTTATAACATCCACCTTCTCACGGGTAAAATAGCCACACCGGGTAACAGTCCTTTCTCATTAACAGGTCAACCATCCGCCTGTGGTACAGCTCGTGAAGTCGGTACATTTGCTCATCGTTTACCGGCAGATATGGTTGTTGCGAACCCGAAACACCGTAAAATCGCAGAAGGCATTTGGAACATCCCTGACGGTGTGATCCCTCCAAAGCCTGGGTTCCACGCTGTTCTTCAAGATCGCATGCTAAATGATGGAAAACTGAACGCTTATTGGGTGATGTGTAATAACAACCTACAAGCAGGGCCCAATATTAATGGTGAACGTCTTCCTGGTTACCGTAATCCTGAAAACTTCATCGTCTGCTCAGACCCATACCCAACCGCCACCGCACAAGCGGCTGACCTGATTCTTCCTACCGCAATGTGGATTGAAAAAGAAGGCGCTTATGGAAATGCCGAAAGACGCACTCAAGCCTGGTATCAACAAGTGGACACGGTAGGCGAAGCTAAGTCTGACTTGTGGCAAATCATGGAGTTTTCAAAACGCTTCAAGATGGAAGAAGTCTGGACAGAAGAGATGCTCGCCGCTGCGCCTCAGTACCGCGGTAAAACCATGTACGACATGCTGTTTGCCAATGGACAAGTTGATAAGTTCCCAATCGAAGAAGCGCGTGAGCTAAACGACGATGCGCACCACTTTGGCTACTACGTTCAAAAAGGCTTATTTGAAGAATACGCAGAGTTTGGTCGCGGACATGGTCACGATTTAGCTCCATACGATACCTATCATGAGTCACGTGGCCTTCGTTGGCCTGTTGTTAATGGTGAAGAGACGCTTTGGCGCTACAAAGAAGGCTCCGATCCTTATGCGAAAAAAGGCTCTGGCTGGGATTTCTACGGTAAGCCCGATGGGAAAGCGCTGATTATCTCCGCACCGTTTGAACCTGCACCTGAGCACCCTGATTCCGAGTTTGATCTTTGGTTGTGTACAGGGCGTGTTCTTGAACACTGGCACACAGGCACCATGACTCGCCGAGTCCCTGAACTTTATAAAGCGGTGCCTGATGCTCTGTGCTACATCCACCCTGATGACGCAAAAGAGCGAGGATTGCGCAGAGGCGATGAAGTGCTCATGGAAAACAAACGCGGCGAAGTACGCGTGCGTGTTGAAACTCGCGGTCGAAACCGTCCTCCAAAAGGGTTGGTCTTCGTACCTTTCTTTGACGCACGAATTCTCATTAACAAACTGATCTTAGATGCGACAGATCCACTGTCAAAACAGACTGACTTTAAAAAATGCCCAGTCAAGATCACCAAAATTTAATCGTTGGTCATAGGTTTCTTGATTGGTCATAGGTTTTGTAATTGCTAGTGGGCTTCTTGTTGAATCACAGGCCCCTACCTCGAGAATTTAGAACGAATGGCAGTTATTACTTTTTACAACCGATAACTGCCTATCAAAGAATTAGCCATTAGGCGGAGAAATTAACATGAAAAAACTGATTATCGCTTTACTGTCAGTTGGTGCGGTATTAACTGGTATCGCTCAAGCAGAAACGGATAACCCGGGTGGGATTGGTGGCGTTGAATCACTGCGTGGCGCAAGTGAATTAGAAGCAACACGGCCGGCAGATGATTTTAAAAAATATCCAAAAGAGCAGGTTTTAGATAGCGAATACGTGTACCAACCCCCTCTTGTACCTCACTCGATCAGAGGTTACGAAGTGTCTCTTAATGCGAACAAATGTTTAGCATGCCATAGCTGGAAAAATGCAAAAGAGATGGGCGCAACAAAAATCAGTGTGACTCACTATGTCAATCGTGAAGATGCCGTATTAGCCGACGTATCACCTCGTCGCTATTTCTGTCTTCAGTGCCACGTTCCTCAAGCCGCAGCTAAACCGTTGGTTGAAAATGAATTTAAACCTGTTGATTCGTTGCGTTAATCGTAGCCGAAGTAATAGAGAGGCTATAATATGAAATTACTTAAAGCGTTTTGGAAACGCCTATCGAGCCCTAGTAAAGCCGCCGTTGGCGTTGTTTTATTCATGGGTTTTGCAGGTGGTTTACTTTTCTGGGGAGCGTTTAATACGGGGATGGAAGCCACCAACTCTGAGGAATTCTGCTCAGGTTGCCACGCACCTATCGTTAAAGAGATTCAAGAAACGATTCACTACTCAAACCGTTCGGGTGTACGGGCAATTTGTTCTGATTGTCATGTACCTCATGAGTGGACCGATAAAATCGTTCGTAAAGTTCAAGCATCGAAAGAGCTTTTTGCTCACTATGTCCTCGACACTATCGGGACACAAGAAAAGTTTGAAGCAAGGCGGGGTCACCTGGCTGAACGAGAATGGGCCAGACTAAAAGGCAACGATTCTTTGGAATGTCGTAATTGTCACGAATTTGAGTTTATGGATTTTTCAGAACAAAATTCTCGCAGTGCTAAACAGCATTCCACCGCACTCGCCTCTGGCGACAAAACGTGTGTTGATTGCCACAAAGGTATCGCACACAAACTGCCAGACATGCATGGTGTCGAAGGCTGGCAATAAGGAGCAGAATATGAGTACATTTGAATCTGTGATTTGGCACATTCTAGGCTATAGTGCGATGCCAGTAATCATACTAGGTGGTTTCATTGGTGTGGCCGCGGTAAGCATATGGCTACTGTCGTTAGGTAAAGATAAAGAAGTCTAGCCTCGATTCGACCAACAATAAAAAAGCCACCAGACGGTGGCTTTTTGCTGAATGGCCTAGATCTCTCGGCGACTTTACTTTTAGCCACTTTACTTCCGAGTCACGTTTTTATTGCTGATCCACTTTACTGCTGAGTCACTTTATTACTTGGAAAACTTGTTACCTACAAAACCTGTCACCTGGAAAACCTGTTACCTGGAAAGCTTTAGCTATTTGGGTAACCGTTTGGGTTTGAAGACTGCCAACGCCATGTATCTTGAGTCATTTCCTCTAGTGAACGTTTCGCACTCCACTCTAGATCGTTAATGGCTTTACTTGGATCCGCCCAACACTCGGCGATGTCACCCGCACGTCGTTCAACCACTTTATACGGCACAGGTTTGCCTGATGCTGCTTCAAAAGCAGAAACCATCTCAAGTACACTGTAACCATTACCAGTACCAAGGTTATAAATATGCAGCCCTTGCTTCTCGCCCACCTTATTCAACGCAGCAATATGGCCGTCGGATAAATCCATAACGTGAATATAATCTCGCACGCCAGTACCATCGCTAGTTGGGTAATCATTGCCAAACACCGACAAATACTCTCGACGACCTACCGCAACCTGAGAAACAAAAGGCATCAGGTTATTCGGAATACCTTGTGGATCTTCCCCCAAAAGCCCGGTTGGATGAGAGCCGACAGGGTTAAAATAACGCAGTAAAGTGATACTCCAATCTTCATTCGCTTTTTGAAAATCAGCCAAACACTCTTCAACCATTAATTTACTTCGACCATAAGGGTTCGTCGCACTGGTTGGAAAATCTTCGGTAATAGGCACTGAAGCGGGATCACCGTAAACCGTTGCAGAGGAGCTAAAGACTAGGCTTTTTACATTCGTTTGGCGCATAGCATCCACTAAGACCAAGGTGCCATTCACATTATTGTCGTAATACTCTAATGGCTTCTCGACAGATTCTCCAACGGCTTTTAATCCCGCGAAATGAATCACGCTCTCGATGTTGTGTTCGTTTAAAACCTGAATGAGCAGATCTCTATCACGCACATCGCCTTCCACAAACTTAGGGCGAGTACCCGATACTTTTTCAATACGCTCTAATACGCTGCTCTTACTGTTGTACAGATTATCAAAAATAATCGGTGTCATGCCTGATTCAATCATTTGAATACACGTATGGCTGCCTATGTAGCCCATACCACCAGTTACTAAAACGTTCATGTCACCTACCCTTATGATTTTTCTTGATTATATACAAAGATAACTACGCCTAACAGGAAAAGGACCTTAGCATCTAATCTGTATTACCAATGAGAACATATTTTCCTTTCCCTGAGGATTTCGCTTGATACATCGCCCTGTCCGCCGTCTTTAAAATAGTATCGAGGCTGTGTGTCGAATCGTTGATATGGCAAGCACCCACACTGACACCAATTGTCATCACCTGCCCATTGTAAACAATATTTTCAGACAGGAGATGAATCAGTCGTTCCGAAAACTGTCCAATGCTTGACTTAAGGCAAGGGTTAATCACCACGACAAACTCATCGCCGGATAAACGAGCGACAAGATCTTGAGAACGAACTTGAGACAGCAGTCTCTGTGAAACTTGCCGTAGCACTTCGTCCCCCGCGTCATGTCCGTATGTGTCGTTGACCTGCTTAAAGCCATCAAGATCAAGATAAAGTAACGCAAAGCCTTGTTGGTTATCTCTTACATTGGTAATAACTTCGTCCAGGACACGGTACAGATGGGCTCGGTTAGCAAGGCCAGTTAAAGAGTCATGATGAGCTAAGTATTCTAACCGCTCAAGTTCTTTAATATTTGATAAATCAGTCAGCATGAACACCCAATCATAGATGGAATCTTTGTCACTACTGACTATCCGGTTGACTTTGACAAACATTGGTACTAGGTTGCCGTTGCGATGCTTCTCTGATATCTCGCCTTGCCATTGTCCGTAATTGACGACCGATTCAGTAATGAGCGGCATTAATGAGGCGGCTTGGTGCCAATCCATCACGTCTTCTGGGCGACACTCGACTAACTGATCTTGGGTATAGCCCAACAGCTGTGTTACTGCCGGATTGATCATCGTGATATAACCATCTTGATTGATCACCATCACCCCATCTTGACTATTCTCGACCACACCAGCCGCTAAGCGTTGGCGGCTCAGAACTGACTGGATTTTTGTGACATCTTGAATAGCGAATAAAAATTGCCCTTCTCTAGACAGTTTACGACAAGTGATTTCTAACCTTTGTTCATGGTTAAATATGTCTTTCCTGATCAGTAATACATCATCAAACTCGTTACCACTTAAGATCCTTTTGTGCAGCTGGCTCTGCTTATCTACGTTGATCACATCAAGAAGGTTAGCCCCTGTGAGATAAGCAGGGGTGCATTTGAACACATCATTGCAAGCCGCATTGAAATGGAGAATATTTCCTTTGTCATCAACAACAATTAAACCATGCTGCACCGTTTCAACAACTTCATTCACAAAGGATTTTTCCTGCTCCAACTTATCCAATGTATAAACGACTTGGCGCTCTCTCTCACTGATCCTGTCGAGCATGGTGTTAAATGCACTCACCAGATCGCCAATTTCATCGCTAGACGAAACTTCAATCCGCTCATTTTTACCGTCATGGTTAATATAGGTGCCTATGGCTTGGTTTAGAGCAAATACAGGGGTCAATATGAATTTTTCAATCAAACGGTACAGACCAAAACCGGCAATAACCAGTAGCAATAAAGAAAAATATCCATTCAATAATACGCGATTGTACAACTGCTTGAACGTTGCCTTACTGACCGTTACTCTCAGCCTAGCAATGGTTTTCTCTTTTAACTTGACCGGCGTCAGCACATAAATGAAATCACCGGATGAAGAGAAGCCAGATGATAGGATTTCTTTTTGTTGTTCGACGTTAGGAGTGGGAGTCGATGCTCCTTGCTGTTGATACATACCCAGTAAATCGCCGTTGACACTGTACAACTTAACTTTCAGTACATTCTCATCGGCAGAAAAGACAGACAAGGTTTCGCCAACAACAGCGGGATCATTGAGTAGAAGGGTAGTTTGAAGATTAAGCGCAATACTGCTGGCAACGACATCAATACGCTCTAAAAGCGCATTCTTTTGCATTGTATAAGTCGCAATAAAGCCATAGCCTTGGGCCACGATATAAGTGATGAAGACAAACAATATAATCGGAATCGTCAGCTTATTTCGCAGTGAAAGATACCGCACCATCTCGTCCTCCTTTCATCAATGACATTTAAATAGTTTACTTGACCGTATACCACGCGACTTATATCTCTTTCTTATGCAGACTTTTCTTCTGCTGACTTGTTCTGCACTCTTCTTGTGTATCTCAATATAAAGCAGGACCCGAGCTTCGCAACAGGGAGACCTATGGCTGAAAAGGCAACAAGCAACAAGCAACAAGCAACAAGCAACAAGCAACAAGCAACAAGCAACAAGCAACAAGCAACAAGCAAAAAATAACCTGATTGGTACTTATATCACCGTATTTTATGCCGTTTTACTTATTATTAGTGATAACTAATAGGTAACATACATGACTCAAGATTAAACAACTAGGGCTACAAATGACACAAGTAACGATTACTCTAAATTGTGACATGGGCGAAAGTTTCGGCGAGTGGAAGATGGGCGCCGATGAACAAGTGATGCCTCACATTAATATGGCAAACATCGCTTGCGGATTTCATGCCTCAGATCCCAGTATTATGAGCCATACTATCGAGTTAGCGTTACAGCATCAGGTGTCTATTGGTGCACACCCTAGCTATCCTGATCTGCAAGGATTTGGGCGTCGCTCTATCCCATTCGAGCCTCAACAACTGACCGATTTATTGATCTACCAAATTGGTGCTTTAAAAGCCTTATGCGAGAGTAAGAACACGTCCTTAGATTATGTTAAACCGCATGGGGCTCTTTATAACGACATGCAAACGAACATAACGATCTTTGAAGCCGTTGTTGATGCTGTTTCATGCTTTCATATTCCTCTCATGACGTTAGCCTCGCCACATAATCAACCTAAGCTTGATATCGCAGATCGCTATGATGTGCCTCTGTTATTCGAAGCATTTATTGATAGAACGTATCTTGCCAATGGACTGCTCGCCCCGAGAAACCTAAGTGGCGCGGTTTTATCACACCAAGAAGACATATTGAACCAACTTAAACAGATCTTGAATTACCAGAAAGTGACCACTCTTGATGGTTTTGTTATCCCCATTGACGCTGACACCCTATGTGTCCATGGTGATAATCCAGATTCGATAGAGCTTATTAAAGAAATAGCTCAATTAATTAGCTCTCATTCAAAGTGAAACGTGATGACTCAAACCATACAGGGAGTATAATTTGACGTATTCTTATACCATTACACCCGTTGCAGAATGCTCGATCTTAGTCACGTTTGACGCGGATCCTTCATCCCATTTGTCTCTTTTTATCGGAGCCATTACTCACTCGTTAGCTCAATCCTATTCTGATTGGATAATGAATATCACGCCATCCTACAATACGATTCTCATTGATTACCTCCCTCACCGCATTGAGCTTACTGAGTTTTTAGCCAAGATGAATTCCCATATCATCAGCCAAGAGAATCAACCTACCCATTTTAGTTATGATACGGTGATTCTTCCTGCCTATTACGACCTATCTGTTGGGGCAGATCTGACCGAGTATATAAGCGATGGTCTCTCTTTAGAGAAGATCATTGAGCTGCATACCGAGGTTGATTACACGGTCTCTGCGATTGGTTTTACTCCTGGCTTCGCATTTTTATCTGACGTTCATCCGTTATTACGAAAACCGAGAAAAGCCTCCCCTAGACTGAGCGTACCTAAAGGCAGTATAGCCATTGCTAATAAGCAAACTGCAGTTTACCCCAACGCTTCTCCAGGTGGATGGAACATCATAGGCAATTGCCCCATCAACCTCTGTGAGCCATCTAAAGAGCCGATGACACCTTTCTTGATAGGTCAAACCGTTAGATTTAGACCCATTTCCAAACAAGAGTTTATATCGCTAGGTGGTGTGATCCCCGACGAGGACATGCAATGAAACAACACAATAGTGCTTTGAAAGTGGTTAAACCCGGTCCGTTAACTCTTATTCAAGATTTCGGCCGCTTTGGGTGCAGCCATCTCGGGCTGACTCAGGGCGGGCCTGTGGATGATTATGCTTATAGTTGGGCTAACCATTTATTAGGTAATACGGTGAACAGCCCTGCATTAGAAATAACGCTCGGTCAGGCGGAGTTTGAAATTCTCAATGATTGTACACTCGCCATTACTGGCGCAAACCAGCAAGTCACGCTTGATGGCAATACCGTTACAAATTGGTCAACGTTTAATGCCAACAAAGGGCAACGACTAAAATTCGGGCTCACGAAGAATGGCCTACGAACCTATCTAGCCATTGTCGGTGGTTTTAAGGCTTTAGATCATTTTGGCAGCTGCGCGACGGTCGTGCGAGACGGTGTTGGCGGGCTGAGTCAAGATGGCCAACCCATTGACACCGGTGATGTTTTTCAATGTAAACCGCACCATCAACATAAAAAGCCCATACAACTGACTTTTCGATACACCCCAAACTATGATCTGCCGCTGAAGTTACGGGTAATAGAAAGCTACCAAAGTGACCAGTTCCCAACCGAATCATTACAGAAATTTTATCAGCAACGTTTTACCGTGAGCCAGCATAGTGATCGGATGGGGTATCGACTTTCGGGGGAAAAGGTTACTCCGCCAGAAACAGAACTGCTTAGCGAAGGAATTGCTTTAGGCGCGATTCAAGTCCCGCCAGACGGACAACCGATAATTTTGCTCAATGACCGTCAAACGATTGGAGGTTACCCCAAAATTGGGTGCGTTGCACGAATAGACTTACCAAGACTTGCCCAAGCAAAGCCTGGGCAAGAAATTCAATTTGTTAAAGGCGATTTGTTAGGATTACAAGACGCATGGTGCCAATGGGCTCGGTTCTTTGGTTACTAGCTCTGATGTTACGGTGTCCACTGCGCCAGCGAGTAGTGCCAACTCTTTAGGGTAAGAACGCTCAATAGCCAGCTCTAATGCTTTAGTTTCAACGTCTTGATAACTCAAAGCGAGCGCGGTGGGATGTGTATTCTCAATAGAGCTTTCTTTCGCTAAACAAAGCGACCAATGAGCCACCAGTTTTTTGGCAGCATCTAACGCCGACGACCCTTTGACCACTTCTACACGCGCATAGTTTTGTTCTTCAAACGTCACGTCTGTTGATCGTAAAGTCGCATCGCTTCCAGGGATTTGTTGCGCACCATAAAGTGGTTTCGATAACTTGGTAGCAGAGCCAAACGTTGGAATAAATTGTTCCATATGGCCGATAGCACGTGAGGTCCTTTCCATCGTCGCTTCATTGGACCACCCTTTAGCTAGCTTGCCTTTCAATCTTTCAGGCAAATTAGGCTGAGCAGATTCTGAGGTCGAAGAGACCAAGCCATCCTTGAATAGAGTGATATTTTCGGTCATGCCGTGCAGCTGAAAAACCCCATTGGCATAAGGCGTAAGTTGAGCCATTCCCTTTGCGGTGCCGCGGGGACCATGGAAAATAACCTCTGGCCACTGTTGATTGCAAGCTTCCCAATGAGTCATATAGGCTGCTTTAAACTCGACCATGCGATTTCGTTTATAACTGGCTTGATCATCGACGGTACCTGTTTGGTAGCCACACGCATTGACCAGGTGCTCAGCATACATTTGACGCTCTTGACCGTTAGAATCTTGATAAGTCAGAAGCCACATACCATCAATGAACTGTGTTCGAATTAATGTTGTGTTGGTTTTAACATCACACTTATCCATCTGTTCCAAAATTAAGCTAGCACTCGCCGCCAGCCTAAACACACTCCAACCGTATTCTTGTACTGAGATGACGGGGTATTTCAGTCGATCTAATTCGGCATTTTGTGCAAACGGTATCATCCAGTCATCAAGAGTTAAGGGGTGTTTGGGCTGCTTGCTAAGCGCCAATGTTTGAAGCTCTGCCTGACTGTAGGATTTAAAATATTGTTCAGGATTGCCAAGGACCTGATTACGGCTATCTTTCGCTACAAGCGTTTGGTAGCAACTTTTCACCAACTTTAACCGTTCAATAATATCATTAGGATTCCCATCATCGCTAAGAGGAGTCGCAATGACAGTAGGCCTACGATTGATGGTATGAGGAAAAAGTCTCACGGTGTTGATCGACTGCTCCAAGAGCTCTAAACACTGCTTAGAGGAGATCTCTCTATAAAGGTTACCTCCAGCATGGAGATGACAAATAGGAGGACCATTGACGAGACTCTCGCTTTTCTCAAGCAATGCTAAAGAGACACCAAGTTCAGCCAAATGAATAGCAACAGTTGACCCCGCTACACCGCCTCCAACAATGGCGACTTGAACGTAATTAGAGCGTTCAACCTCATTTTTCATAGTAAACACCAACTATTTAATTCACGCCGTATTTTAGTGGCTTTTAACCACTATTCAACCGCTATTTAACAGACATCATTGAACAAACACACTCATAATAAAAATGAATTATTTGCAAAAAAACACTTGACGCAATAAATGGCTAGCCCTTTTTTTTCGATTATGTGAATAACAATAATCCTTAACATTCCGTCCTAAAAGGGCTGTAACCAAACCACAGTTATCTACAGGCTAAGTTATCCAAAACTTTATCCACCGTTTTTGTGGATAACTGCCAAATACAGAGAATGAATGGTTAATTAATCTCTTTACTCATAGGGGTTAACAGAGTTTTAACCAAACTTCTGACCACCACGAAAAGTGTGCAAAAAGCGACCAGCGGCAAGACTATCCAAAGCATAAAATGCCAAGTTGGCGATAGATCAAAGCCAAACTTTAATATACTGGCCACCAACAACTCTGCGCCTAAACTCGCGACAATACCCGCTACCAATGCCATGAGGCCATATTCTGCCCAAATGGTACGTTTTATAAACTTCTGAGTCGCACCTAAAGTTCGGTACAAACGAAGCTCTTGCTGTCTTTGAGAAAGACTCAATTGCAGTAGCGTGAAAATCAACAATAAGCCCGCCAAACCACCCAGCCCAGCTAGTAAAGTAATCGCCCATACGAACTGTCTGAGTAGCTGCTCAATCTTACTGCCCACTTCCCTAATATCCATGAAGCTGACCGTTGGGTATTCACGAGATAAGCGTTGCATCAGCGAGTCATGCTCTGGTTCAATTCTAAAACTGATCAAGTAGCTCGCCATGTGATCGGCCATAAGATCTGAAGTGAAAATGAAATAGAAATTGGGTTTCATTTCGCGCCATTCTACTTTTCTGATTGAATTGACTTTGGCTTCGATGGTCTGTGCACTGATGGTGAACGTTAACGTATCGCCGATGTTAATACCTAAGTCCTGTGCGACTTCAGATTCCACTGAAACACCTCCGACGTTGCTCCACTCCCCTTCGAGCACTGGGTTGTAGTCGGGAATCGTATCTCCCCAGGTAAAATTCAGCTCTCTTCGAAGTGCATCACTCTTTTCTTCTGCTCCCTCAATTTCTTTGGCATCAATACCATTAATATGGGTCAACCTGCCACGAATAATCGGAAACGCTTGTGAACGCTCAACCTCATGCTGGTCCAATTGCTCTAAATAGCTTTCCCGATCTTGCTCAGATATATTCAATGAAAAGGCATTAGCCGCGTTCGCTGGTAGTGTCTTTTGCCAATCTTGCAATAGATCCGTTCTCACTAACCATAGTGTCGCCATTAGCATCAACGACAGGCCAAGAGCGCTGTATTGAAGCCCAGTCATGACGGGTGTTCTATGTATCCGGTTCAAAGCAAGTTTAAACGTTGCACCTAAGGGCAGTTTCGTCATCAGTTTGGTGATAGCAAGGCTGATAATTGCCAGGGTGACAATAACCCCAACAAGCCCACCGAACAGCATCCATACTAAGGTGTTACTCGCGTAATAACCGAGTAAGGGTAAAACCGGAATCGCGATTAACCCATAATAGCGACGCTTGAAAATGTGTTTACTCGCAGGTTGCATTGCTTGCGCAGCACTAATGTTAAACAAATTCAGCAGTGGCATGCCTAGTGCTGGTACCGCGATAAGCACACACGTCGCGACCGATAACAGATAGGGCGATAAACCGTATGAAGGAAGCTGCTCTGGTAAGATATCCACCAAAGGTAACCGAAGCAGGTATTCTAGGAGCATCCCAGCGCTGAAACCGAGCGCAATGGAAACCAGTAACAAAATACCGATTTGAAGTAATATCCATCGAGTGAGCCAACGCTTTGTGGCCCCCAGGCTTTTCAGCATAGCAATGGTGGTTCTTCGCGACGCCACATAACTTTGACAGGTTAAGACTAACGTTGCTGCTGCCATTAAAATCACAATCGCTACGCTGAGCGAGAGATATTGCGTTGTATTAATGAAGATATCGTTGGTTCGACTGGCTGTATTGGTGTCTTTCCAGCGTTCGCTAGCCGTCAGCGTTACTTGGCTTTTTAACTGCTCAAGTTCAGTTTCATCCCCGTTAATGTAGAGCTGATAACGCACCCGACTTCCGATTTGAATCGCACCGGTTTGAGCGATATCAGAATAGTGAATAAGCACTGTTGGCATTTGTTGAAAGGGATTAAACGACAGCCCTGGCTCTTCTTCTATTGTCCCGCTCACGATAAAATCAGCGTCACCGATAGCCAGTGAATCTCCTATAACAACATCAAGCTGAGTAAGAAGTCGCTTATCAAGCCAAAGTTCGTTTTTATTAACTTGCTGCGACTCCTGAATATCTGAAGCGAGCCTCATTGTTCCACGAAGTGGGTAATTCGACTCTAATGCTTTTACCGTAACAAGCTGCATTTGGGTATCGCTGAACGCCATGGTAGCAAAACGTGTCACGCGGCTTACCTCAATTGGCGCTTTTAATATCGCATCCTCTAATGATTGCGGAAGAGGATTAGAAGATTGAAACACTAAATCTGACGTGAGCGCATCTTTACCCTGTTTAACCACAACCTGTTCAATGCGTTCTGCGAGCGCAGACAGAGCAAAGACACACGCAATGATCAGAGAGAGTGAAAGAGCGATGGGCCAAAGCTGTCCATGACGTATTTCTTTGAGGCTCCAGTTGACAAGCCAAGTGGCTTTAGAAATGCCACGATCGGCTGTAGACACTTTATTCATACTGAATGACCTTGTGAATCGATGTCGTTTCCGCTCGGCACGCTCTGTTTGTTGGAGGCTTCCGCTTTTGAGAGATCCTGTGAACTCTGTTGCAAGCTGTTAGGCATTGGCTGGATAGAGCCAGACTGAACGTAAATGGTTCGATCGCACTGTTGAGCCAAAGAAAGATCGTGTGTCACAAGAATAAGCGTCGTGCCATGTTGCTTATTCATATCAAAAAGCAAATCAATCACTGTTGCCGCTGTTTTCTGATCCAGGTTACCCGTCGGTTCATCTGCAAATAAAATTTTAGGATTGATCATGAATGCCCTTGCCAGCGCGACGCGTTGCTGCTCACCACCTGATAGCTGAGAAGGTAAATGCTCCATGCGACTGGTTAGCCCTACTTGGCCCAACAACATTTCAGCCCTTTTTCTGTCTACTGAGCTTCCATTTAAAAGACAAGGCAATGTGACATTGTCGATCGCTGACAGCGTAGGCACCAATAAAAAGCTTTGAAATACAAAACCGATGTCATTGGCTCTCAATGAGGCTCGTTCGTCATCACTCATTTGACTGATCGATTTCCCAAGCAGCTCAATCGTGCCGCTTGTAGGAGTGTCGAGACCGGCTAAGAGCGTCATCAAGGTAGATTTCCCCGCACCGGATGTGCCGACGATCGCAATGCTTTCCCCTTCTTTGACATCCATATCAATATCGTTAAGGATGGTAAGAGACTCACGGTTATTTGAGATAACCTTTGATACTGACTTTGTACTAATAATGGATGTTTGCATGATTCGGCTATTTTCCTTAATTCTTATTGTTCTCTGTTCTAGCATTGCACACAGTAAAACGCTACTGGTTCTCGGCGACAGCTTAAGCGCTGGATATAACATGCCAGTTGAACAGGCTTGGCCTTCACTATTGGGTAATGCATTGGCTAACCATAATAAAACCATTGAAATCGTTAATGGAAGCGTTTCCGGTGATACTACGGGTAATGGCTTATCACGCCTACCTTTATTGCTGGAAGAGCATAACCCTAACTATGTTCTGATCGAACTTGGTGCTAATGATGGCTTGCGCGGGTTTCCACCCAATCTGATCTCTAATACGTTGACTGAACTCATAAAGATCACAAAAGATTCAGGGGCTCAGCCAATATTAATGCAAATCCGCATTCCACCCAATTATGGGAAGCGCTACAGCGATGCATTTTTTCAAATTTACCCAAACCTAGCTGAGCAAGAAAACATACCATTACTCCCTTTCTTTTTAGAGCAAGTCGTTATCAAACCAGAGTGGATGATGGAAGACGGTCTGCACCCTAAACCGGTTGCTCAGCCATGGATCGCAGAGTTTGTCGCTGAAAAAATATCGGTACATCTTTAATTTTAATGGTTTAGCTCAATTAAAACCTGCTTCAGCTGCGCTATTTTAGTGGCTTGCTGCTAGTAAGAGTCAATTTGTTTTAAAAGGCGCTAAAAATGATTATTAAACCCATTATTCAGGGCATGGTCGCTCGTTCTGCTCATCCACTTGGTTGTGAACAAGCCGTGCTCGATCAAATTGAATTTGTAAAAACAGCTAAGCCCATTCAACAGGGACCGAAACGTGTGCTCATTCTCGGCTCATCTTCGGGATTTGGGCTTGCATCCAGGATAGCCCTTTCATTTGGCGCATCAGAATCCGATACCATTGGTGTCTCATTAGAGCGCGGTCCAACGGCAAAAGGTGGGGCGACAGCAGGCTGGTATAACAACCACTATTTTAAGCACCACGCTGAGCAGGCAGGAAGAGTCGCCATCAACATTGAAGGCGATGCTTTTTCTGCTGAAACTCGCACCAAAGTCATTGAAGCCATTGAAACTTACTTTGAAGGCGAAGTCGATCTTGTCATATACAGTCTAGCAACAGGCGCCAGACCAAATCCCGACACTGGCGAGTTATGGCGCTCTGCGATTAAGCCCATTGGTCGCAGTATTAACAGCTCTCTCATTAGCCTTGAAACAGACGAATGGTCTGACGTGACCTTGCCACCGGCGACGGAGCAAGAAGCAGATGACACCATAAAAGTCATGGGCGGCGAAGATTGGGAAAGCTGGATTGATACCCTAATTAACGCTGAATCCATTGCCCAAGGCTGCAGAACCATCGCCTTTTCCTACGTTGGTCCAGAGATTACGCACCCATTGTATCTTGATGGAACTTTAGGGCGAGCCAAAATCGACTTGCATCAGACCAGTCATTCACTCAATTTGAAACTTGCCAATTTTTCCGGCGGTGCTTATGCGACGGTATGCAAAGCGCTAGTAACCAAAGCCAGTGTGTATATCCCAGGCTTAACACCGTACATGATAGCCTTGTACAAAGTGATGAAAGAGCGCAACCTTCATGAAGGCTGCATTGAACAAATGCAGCGTCTCTTTTGCGACAAACTGTACGGCGAACAACGCATTCCTCTTGATGGCGAACGATTATTGAGAATGGATGATTGGGAGCTGAAGACTCAAGTTCAACACGATGTTTCCCGCATACTGGAAGAAATGACACAAGATAACTTTAAGCAGATTGGAGATTATCAAGGCTTTAAGTCTGATTTTTTGAAACTCAACGGTTTTAATTTTGAGAAAATTGATTACACTGTTCCGATTGATATTGAGTTATTTATTACTACAAGTAACTAAAAAATAAAGAGTCTCAAATTTGAGACAGCCATTAATAAGCAAAGCCCCGTTATTTTTCTGGGGCTTTTTTTTGTTACATTAACAAAAGGCTCTTATAATTAAGAAGTTGGATAGCATTGAGTAAACAACCATTCGGTCTCGACGCATTGGATGCCACAGAAGACTTTGATGAAAAGGGAGCAATAGAGATGTCAAAGATCGATGCTCAGCAACTGTTAATTCCGGACGCAATGTATACAGGTTGGCAGAGCACACTTAACCTACTTTCAGAAATTGTTGTGGTTCCTGCTGCATTGATCATGCGAGTCAAAAAAACAACCATTGAAGTATGCTGTAAAAATAACAATGTGGTTAACCCCTATAATGTCGGAGATAAAGAATCTCTAGGGCAAGGGCTGTATTGTGAAACTGTCATGAACAGAGATGCTGAATTATTGGTGTCGAATGCGAACAAAAATCCAGAGTGGAACGATAATCCAGACATAGAACTTGGCATGATTTCCTATTGTGGTTTGCCTCTCCATTGGCCAACCGGTGAACAATTTGGCACCATTTGTATCCTCGATGAAAAAGAAAACCCATTTACGCCAACCTATCGACGCCTGCTCGATAGCTTTCGTATCTCCGTTGAAGCGCAGCTAGAAACACTCTATCAACACGAAAAACTGCAACGACTCAACAATGAATTGCAGAACCGGGTAAACAGCCGGACTCAAGACCTCGCAAGCTTAAACTACTCGCTCAACCAAGAAATCGATAAAAGACGCGCAGCGGAAGAACAAGTTCAATATCAAAGACTGCACGATATTGGTACGGGATTCCTCAATCGCAAAGCGTTGGAAAAAGAGCTGCCAAACCAACTGACTATCGCAGCGGAAAAGGAAAAAGAACTGGCGGTAGTGCACATTGGTTTTACTAATGGCCGACGCTTACAATCGAAGTATGGCTATAAAGAGTGGGATAGGATTTTAACGCACTATCGCTACCGTTTGAGTGCCAATATTCAAACGCTCAAACTCATCACCGCTCGACCGACCTCGACCGACTTAGTTCTTATTGTAAAATCAAAAGAATTAGCCGTAACACTGGAAAAACTCTGCCAAACTTTGGTCGATGTGGGGCATTCAGAATTTGTGATTGAACAAGAAAGTGTTCACCTTCATGCCTATATTGGTATTGCGACGTCAAGTGATACCAATCAAAGCGCTGATCTACTCAAATATGCAGCTGAGGCCATGTTATCGTGTAAGGACTCAGGGCATCAATTCAGTTTTTATTCTCAGGCTTTCTCTGATAATCACAGTCATATGAATCAGCTTGAAAGTTATCTTTTACAAGCAGTAAGAAGCGATGATTTACTGCTCTATTTCCAACCCAAAGTCTGCCCAACGAGTCACCGTTGGACAGGTGCGGAAGCTTTGCTGCGGTGGCGTCACCCAATATTGGGCGACATATCCAATGAACGACTCATCCACATCGCAGAACAAAATGGGCTTATTTTTGAGGTCGGAAACTTTGTGCTTCGTTCAGCAATAGAAAAAGCGGCGCAATGGGCGAATCATGTGAGCGACTTTAAAGTCGCGATCAATATTTCGGCCATGCAACTTCAAAGCGTTAACTTTTCACAACAAGTAAAAGACCTGCTTGATGCCTATCAACTGCCTGCTCGCTACTTAGAGCTTGAGGTGACAGAAAGTGGGCTCATCGGTGATGAGGTCAAAGCGAGCAACACCCTATTGGCTCTTCACGAACTAGGCGTGACACTGTCACTTGATGATTTTGGCACAGGGTACGCCTCATTCCAATACCTTAAGAAATACCCTTTTGACTGTATAAAAATAGACAAAAGCTTTATACAACAACTCGAAAATAGTGAAGAAGATCGGGCCATTGTTCGTTCCATTATTAGCGTCGCGAAAAAGCTCAACTTACGCGTGACAACCGAGGGGATAGAAACTCTCGCGCAAGAAGCGTTCATTATTAGTGAAGGGTGTGAATTTGGGCAAGGTTACCTATACGCAAGGCCAATGCCCTGTGATGAATTTGAACTTGGTTTACTGAGCCAGAATCAACCAGGCAACGGGCAAATAGCGGTACCGCATTAATGTACTGAATTGTCTTTACTCTCTAGGCGGTGGTTTCTATAATCGCCGCCTTTATCTTTATATGTGAGCAAATTGGATATGGACCAACTTACCGCTGTCCTTAAAAAACTAGAAAAGCAAAATTATCGAGCGTATCAGCAGATTAAAGGCCAATACGACTTCGGTGACTTTGTGTTACATATTGACCATGTCCAAGCTGATCCGTACGCCTCTGCCTCTCGATTCCGTGCCACACGCGCATGGTCATTAACCGGCTTAGAATGGTTAAAAGAACAATCGACTGATTACCAAATTGCCGCTCGAGATTTCATCGCACGCAGTTTTGCTGAGTTCGCGAAACAAGACAACAACGTCAGCATCGCCCACTCTGGCCAAACCGTGCTCGATAATACCGCCGTGGTTTTTACCGATGAAGGTATCGAAATTCGCTTTCGCATCAATTTACCCGCGGACGGTCGCAGCATATTAGCGAAGAAAGCACTTAACATCATCACGTTTTATCTGCCTAAATTCATTCGTAAATGCACACTTGATCGAGAGTTGGCTAAAGACAAAATGATCCAACATTGTCAGGTCGTTGAAGATCAAGCCGCGATGCGCGCTCAACTTGCAGAAAATAATCTAACCGCATTTATTGCCAATGGCAGTATTCTTCCACGTATTGCAGGTAACTGTGATTTGCCAATGAAAGATGCGGTTAAATTTGTAGCGCCCGACGCGTTAACGGTATCACTGACAACGCCAAACCAAGGCGATGTCGTTGGCATGGGCATTCCAAAAGGCATTACGCTTATTGTTGGTGGCGGTTTCCATGGTAAATCAACACTGCTTAACGCCATTGAACGCTCGATTTACAACCATATCCCAGGGGATGGCCGTGAAGGTATTGTGACCGATCCTGAAGCAATGAAGATCCGCGCAGAAGATGGCCGTTGTGTTCATAACCTCAACCTGTCTAACTACATCAATCACTTGCCAATGGGCAAAGATACCGCAGAATTTACAACTCAAGATGCGTCTGGCTCAACGTCTCAAGCGGCTTGGTTACAAGAATCGATTGAAGCTGGTGCTAGCGCATTATTGATCGATGAAGATACCTCAGCGACTAACTTTATGATACGCGATGAACGCATGCAGGCATTGGTATCAAAAGGGCAAGAGCCGATTACACCTCTCGTTGATCGCATTGGTCAATTACGTGATTCTCTTGATATTTCGACCATTGTTGTCATGGGGGGTTCTGGCGATTATTTGGATGTTGCTGACACTGTGATTCAAATGCACGACTATCAACCGGTTGATGTCACAGAGAAAGCCAAGCAAGTGATTTTGCAACACCCAACAGAAAGAACCAATGAGTGTGAAACGCCACTTGAAAACTATAAGCCTCGTTCAATTCATTGCGCTGCCCTTCAAACTTTACTCGTTGATGGAAAGTTCCGTGTTTCCGCAAAAGGGACAGACTCTCTTCGCTTTGGTAAGGAGATCACCGATATTTCTGCTCTAGAGCAACTTGAGTCGAATTCTGAACTTAACGCTATCGGTTGGACATGGTTTCAGTTTGCTCAAACACCAGGGTGGTGTGCAACGCCAGCTAACTCTATCCGCGCATTATTAAACGATGATTGGCACGTCAATATGCCCAACCATGGGGATCTTGCAAAGCCTCGTGTTCTTGATGTAATGGCGGCGCTTAACCGCATGAGAAAATCGCAATTCAAGCCAAATCATTAATCGGGCTCTTTTCTCGATGTCTAAGCTCAATGTCTAGGCTCAGTGTCTAGGCTTAACATTTCAGCATTGAATGTTCAGGTTAAAATACAAAAAGATGGGGATTGCTCTCCATCTTTTTTTTACTTAGAACTCCTAGATTTAGTGCCTAAGGATATTCCAAGCTTCACACAACACTCTAAACTGTTCCGCGTTTCCATTGTCTCTATCAGGGTGCCACTTGAGCGCAAGCTTTCGCCACGTTTTACGAATTTGAGCAGCACTGGCATCGGGTTGCAATTCAAACAGAGTTAACGCTCTTGCTCTGTCCATATCCTGACCATCTTTACTGCCCACAAATTGACGATAGCGTGACCAAAACTCATTAAGCAGACGCTTCACTTCGCCCTCTTCTGCTTCGTAGTTTATCCACTGTGTGTAATAGTCTCGTAACGGGTCGCTCGTATCTATGGTGTGTTGGGCAACATTGACATGCGACAACAGTGCAATGTCCATAGCTTGAACCTGCAACCAACTCTCAGGGTATAAGGTTTCCTGCAGTTGGTAGAGCGCATTCATCATCAAAAAATTACGCTTGAATAGGTCTTTTTCTGGCTGTGAATCAAGAATAGGTACAAACCCTAGCTCAGTAATATGGGCCGCTAAAGTATGGACTTTCCAACCCGAGGGCTGTTTTTTCAGCACCTCCAATATCGGCCAAACCAGTGGGTTTTCCATGTAAGTTTGAAAGCAGGCTGCCAGTTCATGTTGTTCAGTCATAGAGTAGCTAGTTGGGAAGTCTTCTCTTAATTGAAAAGCACTGTGGCGTATTTGTCGAGTTATTCATAATTTTTGCCAACAACGACATGAGCCCTGCGGCAAAAATACACATTATCAAGCGCACCAAACCTGACGCCCTCTGTTAAAAAGTTTACTGAAAAGTAACAAATATATGAAATGCATCTCAAAGTTTATATGCAAAACAACGAAGGCATTTAACAAAGTGAGATGTAGGCTAAGATAGATTCATGCACCTAAATCAAGGTGTATTACGCTGCCGAGATACTATATGAAAAATAATAATAAAATAAAAAATGAACCTACGTGCTGCCCACTATGTGCCAGCGACGACTTTCTAATATCAGAGGACAACGAAACCATATTTTGCGCCCATTGCGGCTCTCACCTTGAACATGTCTCTACAATACAAGCTGCACTCATACTGCCAACCGCTTCATTAAACAGTAAAATCATACACCCGATAGGTTGTGCTGTTAATTAAGCCAAGTTTTAATCGATGGTAATTCTGTGAATGTTTCTACTTGGGGGTTGTGATTATGAGCATTGCCGAGTAGAAACGTTTTAACGCCTGCGCTCACGCCCGCTTCTATTCCTTTTGGCGTATCATCGACGTAGATACATTCTGCAAGAGAATACCCCATGTTCATTGCTGCATAACAAATTAAATCTGGATCTGGTTTCCAGCTATTGGCATCAAATGCCGAAAACATTTTCCCCTTGAAATAAGGTAGAAGGCAAGTTAGATCAAGGGAGTATTGGATCTTTTCTAAAGGCCCATTCGAAACCACGCAGTACTCAATCCCGCTATTACTTAAATAATCGAGCAAGTCTTTGGCCCCTTTCATCGGCCTAAGATCTTTTTCAAAAAGAATTTTCAATTCGGTCCGATAGAGTGGCTCTAATGTATCAAGAGAGATGGTGACACCTAGATGTTCACAGGCCGTTGACAATACATCGGCCAACTTGCCGCCTTCATGCTGACTCAGCGCATCCTCAAGCGAAAGCTCAATGTTAAACCGTGCAAAAACGTTGACTAACGCTTGGCAACACAATCTTTCGCTATCAATTAAAGTCCCATCACAATCAAAAATAACGCATTTTATACTTTGAGCCATCAGTTAACCTCGCAACTAAGAGTCACTCCATCATATTAAAAGTGTTCTACTAAAAAAGGAGCTAGGTAACACAAAGCTAATATCATGCCGTTGAATAATGGAAAGTTAAGGCTTAGTCACTCTTTTGAAAACTAACGTTTCACTTTTTCTCGATATAAATCGTTTTAGTGTCGATGTCTGCGCAATACATTTGGTTAATAAGCTGTGAAGCGAACGACAGGGCAAGATGGTCATTAACTTGCTCACCAGCAACCACAATATTAGAGATCAATACAATATCAGAGACCAAAATGGAATCGTCTGTTTGGGTCACTATTGCCGCTGCAGCGGGTATCCCATCGTTGAAAGCAACGTAGAGATCACAAGGGGGAGATAGGATAATTTGAGTAAAGAATTCCAATACTTCGGCCTGTTCTTTTTCATCTACCCATTGTTGCGATTGCAAAATCGAAAACATGACCGTTAAGCGATGAAAATCCACAAGGTATATCTCTTGTAGGCCAAAAGCATTGCCATCATTGGTTGGGTCTGGCTGCCAAACCTGGTAAATTCGCGCCTCAAGAGAACGCTGATACAACGCGCAGCCCGCTACACTTTCTTTGGTCGGAAATTTCACATCAATGTGCTGGGATAACCACTGATTTTTAATGTCAGCAATGGGTAACGATCTGATAGTCATGTTTATTTCCGAGCGAGAACAGTTCTTCGAGAATAGCGACACTCGCTAAACCCTACAAGCGTTATTATCATCTCGCGCTTGGGAATGGTTTATGGGTCCGAAAATTCACGCTACGAAAATGCGTGACATATACTCTCTTCCAATTAGATAGCTAAACAGGTTTCCCTAAACTGTCTAACTCTTATACACTGATCACTGTATTAATTTTTACAAGAGCTTACTTTAATGATCAAAAAAATAGCACTGATTTCGGCGCTGGCACTCATGCTTACAGGCTGTGACCGAAACGAAGTTGGCGACGTCAGTTTAGGGATTTTTACCCTAAAAGACATTAAAATATCAAATTTGGATGACGATAAAATCCCTGGCGTCACCTGCCACATCGCCTCTGTAGAAGCGAACTTAAGTCTTTCTGATCCGAGTGACAGTTCCATATCTTGTCGTCAAACTGGTGATATCACCCCAGAAATGCTAGCGACGATTGATAAGAGTAAATCCGGTGAAGTTGTGTTTAAACAGTCTAAAAGCATTTTCTTTAAAACAATGAAAGTGAGACGCATCTTCGACGTTGAAAATCAAACTCTGCTTTATTTGTCGTATACGACCAAAGAAACCGAGGGCAGCTTCAAACACAGTCTATCGACCGTGCCTTTGTGGGGAACAAAAGCCTACAACAGCTATGTGGGTGATGCGAAAACCAACTAAGTGACATTAGTTTTATAGGTGACTCCAAGCTTCTCTGACTGATTAAAGTTTGCCAGGCTCATGGGATGATTGTTCCCATGAGCCTCTCTTAATTACTGTAATTCTATGTAACGAAAGTTTTATTGTGTGATATAATTCAACAAAATCCTCAACCGTTCTTTTCCCATGAAATTTCCCGGACAACGCAAGTCAAAGCACTACTTCCCTACTCATGCTAGAGATCCTTTGGTCAATCAAATTCAACAAACACCAAAGCTGCACCGACCAATCATTGTTGGTGTTGGTCAAACGATCGTAGATATCGAAGCGAGAGTCGATACTGAATTCTTAGAAAAGTATGAACTCAGTAAAGGGCATTCATTGGTTTTAGAAGAAAGTAAAGCCGATGAACTGTATCAAGAACTGGTTGAGAAAGAGCTCATTACGCACCAATACCCTGGTGATACCATCGGTAATACGCTTCACAACTACTCGGTTCTTGCCGACAGTAAATCAGTATTGCTTGGCGTTATGTCGAAAAATATTGAAGTCGGTTCTTATGCGTACCGCTACCTTTGCCGTACCTCTTCACGCATGAACTTGAATCATCTGCAAATGGTCGACGGTCCTATCGGCCGTTGCTACACGCTGATTACCGAAGATGGTGAACGTACCTTTGCGATTAACGAAGGGCACATGAACAAACTTCGTCCTGACAGTGTTCCTGAGGATGTGTTCGACAAAGCGTCTGCACTGGTTGTTTCTTCTTACCTAATGCGTGGTAAACCCGAAGATCCTATGCCTCAAGCGGTGGCTCGATCAATTGAAATTGCGAAAAAGAAAAACATACCGGTTGTCCTTACCCTAGGGACTAAGTATGTGATTGAAGGCGCAGAAAAATGGTGGCAAGAATACATTAAAGAAAATGTCACGATTATTGCGATGAACGAAGAAGAAGGCGAAGCACTAACTGGTGAAAAGGATCCTCTACTCGCCGCTGATAAAGCGCTTCAGTGGGTGGATCTCGTGCTTTGTACGGCAGGACCTGTCGGTTTGTATATGGCGGGATACGTGGATGATTCTGCTAAACGTTTAACAGAGCTTGCGTTATTGCCAGGAAATATTCCAGAATTTAATGAATTCGAATTTAGCCGAGCGATGCGAAAATCAGATTGCACGAACCCTGTAAAAATTTACTCTCATATTGGGCCATATCTTGGTGGGCCGCTAGAGATTAAAAACACCAATGGTGCCGGAGATGGAGCCCTGTCAGCCTTACTGCACGACATGGCCGCGAACAGTTACCACGAGTCGAATGTCCCGAATTCGGCCAAACACGACCACCCGTATTTAACTTACTCTTCGCTATCACAAATTTGTAAATACGCTAACCGTGTCAGTTATGAGGTATTAACACAACACTCGCCTCGTCTATCAAGATCACTTCCAGAACGAGAAGATAGCTTAGAAGAAACCTACTGGGATCGTTAATTCCTTCAGATTACTTACTCAGTCGGCGTTTGAACTCTGCGTTCTCCTAAGCGCTCGTCTGAGTAAGTAAGTTTTCAAGCGCCTGTTTCGATTGATGAATCGTTTGTTCAAGTTCGGCTTCAACACTTGAGTAAGACGACAATGTATCCGCGCTTTTTTCAATATCAACACAGAGCTGGTACAAAGCATCTAACCCTAAACTAGAAGCTGAACCCTTCAACTTATGAACAATGGATTTCACTTCACTCTGGCTTCGTGCATTCATAGCGTTCTCTAAACTACTGAGTGCTTCTGCACTCCCCTGATCAAATAATGCCACTATCTTAGTGACACTCTCAATGCCCAGAACCTCAATATCGCTGGACACTATTTTTGTATTTATAATTCCTTTCTTTTCAATTGTTTGACCCGTATTTTCTTGATCTAGGATCTCTTTATCTGGGCCTTCTTGAAATGAAACGACTTGATCATAGATCCTTTGTTCAAGGACCGAATCACCAAGGGCTGCCCCATCAAGAACGGCTTCATCGAGAGCGGTTCCATTAAGAAAAATTGACCCAAGTAATGCCCTAAGGGAGTCTCGTTCCAGTGGTTTGGGTAGATACCCATCAAAGCCAGCATCTAAATAGGTTTCAACCTCCTCTTTGAAAACATGCGCGGAAACCGCAATCATTGGGGTGTCACTACCGATCGCTTTGAATTCCGCTAAGAGATCAACCCCAGAGCAATCGGGGAGATTAATATCAATCAATAAGACATCAAAGGAAGGGGAAATAGCGTTTTGTTCTTTGTTTTTTTGGTCACTTAAGCACGATTCTGAATAGGGCGTTCTTGTTTTTGAATATAGCGTTCTTGCTTTCGAATATAGCGCTCTTGCTTTTGAACCGGTTTCTGCAACAACGACTTGATGCCCCATACTGCGTAAAAAACCTTCCGCTATCATGCTATTGACTGGATTATCTTCAATCAATAACACTCGTAATGGGCGCAGAGCGCTATTTTGTTCATTCCCTTGACTGCCGCCCAACAAGTTCAGTTCCGCATGACGGTTAATTTGTTGTTCATCGCTTTTCAACAAAGGCAGTTCAAACTGAAAACAACTGCCTTTCCCCTGTTCTGAGGTCACATTTAACGTGCCGTTCATTGCCTCAATTAGTCGGTGACTGATCGCTAAGCCCAGCCCTGTGCCGCCGAGTGAAGCATCGTGTTTTTTCGCTTGAGTAAATGCATCAAACAGCCCTTGCATATCATCATTGGCTATCCCTATTCCCGAATCACTGACTTCAAAGACAACATGCCCACTGCGGTCATCTTCCTGCGTCATATGAATGTAAATATCCACGTATCCGCTGTCGGTAAACTTAATGGCATTACCAATCAAATTATTAAGCACTTGGCTAATACGAGTGGCATCGCCTTGCCATAAAGGCTGAATATCACTTTCAATACACTGATTTAAGTCCAACGATTTCTCATTCGCTTTGCCCATAAATAATTGGTGGCTGTCGCGAACAACATCGTGCAGATTAAATGTGACTGGGCGAATATCCAAATGGCCCGCTTCAATTTTTGAGTAATCTAAAACGTCATTCAAAATGGCTAACAAGGTTTTACCACTTCGATTGATCACTTCGACGTAGTGATTCTGCCGGTCATTTAATCGTGTGTCCTGAAGCAACTGGACGGTACCCAAAACCCCATTCATCGGCGTTCTGATTTCATGGCTCATGGTAGCCAAAAACGCAGATTTAGCGCGATTGGCTTGCTCTGCCGACTCTCTTGCTTTCGCATGATCGGCAACTGCCACATTCAGTTTGTTGTTAGATTCTTGCAGTTGCCCTGTTCTTTCTGACACTAACTCTTCCAAATGCTCTTTATGATCTTGCAGCGCTTGTTTGGCCGCAGACTCTCTGACCGCCGCTTTTTGTAATGCCTGAGCAGTATCTCTTGCTGTGACGATGGCTCGCCCCATATCGGCAAGTTCATCATGACCAGAAACTTTTACCTGAACATTCAATTGGCCATTAGCAATCGAAAGCAAAGCGGAGGAATATTCATCCAGACGTTTAACGACCTGAATATAGACCACTCGCCACACAATCAGCACAGCGATAATGAAACCGATAAGTGCCAATAGGGTCAACGTCCACTGTGCGGAATTCAACGTTGATTTTACGTTCGCGACGGCTGCGGTAGTCGAGGCGTTTGAATCATCGACAAGCTGGTTCACCGTGTTATTGAGCGTCGCCATTTCGAGCATATTTTCTTGCATCAATTGCTGGAGTAATAGCTGTGTCTGGTGACGTGATTTCAGCCGTTCAAAAACCTGACTATTCTCTTTAAGCCCTTCTAATAAAAAGGCCATCTGTCGAGATCGGGTTGGATCCTCAACCACTCTTGCTCGTCTTTGCATGATAGACACGTTATGGGAAAATTCTTGGCTTATGAGCTCAATTCGAGCAATGTCGGTAATGGACTGGATCTCTTCAATCTGATTAAGCGCCTTAAACGCCAATAAATGAAATTCGTGTAAACGTTCTGATAAATCCAAATCAATTTCGACTAAATCATCGAGCGCTTGATACACCAGGCTGGGTTCGTTCTTATCCAAAAGGTCGTAAATATGCGTCACATTGGCAACAGCCACGGTACTGGTATTGAATACTTGAGTACGGGCGAGTTGTTCAAGTTCAGAAGCCAACTTCCGCATTGATACCACTTGTTCGTTAATCTGGTTAGAGTATTGAAGCTTCTGTTCAACGGCTAAACCGAGGTTTGCCAACGAATCAATAATGACTTGAACATCATGAGCAAGCGCATCCAGTAACGCAGAGTCGAAAGCATCGGAACCTAGCTGAGTAATATGGAAGAGCAGCGTTTCCAATTGGCCAAACAAGACCTGCCCTGCCTGTTTGTGCTGTTGCTCAGATTGCGCGTTTGATAACGTTTGGACAGAGGTGATGATTCGAGCACTGAGTTCAGACACTTTCCGTGCCTCAATCATAGACGGGATGGTTCTGTTGACGACGTTGCGTTCCGTATTCGCCACATACGAAAAACCCAATACCCCGACAAGCGCCGAGAGCAGCAGTATCATTGCCATTGCAGAAAAGGCAAAAAGTAACTTACGTCCGATACTCGCTTTAGCCAACAACATGATAAACTTCACTTCTTTGTTTTTAATGAACCCCCATATTTTGCAGTGTTTATGATGAAGATGCCAACGAATAAACCTATGTACAGACGTTCTATGTCTACAAAGTCTATGCCTACAAGGTCTATGCCTACGAGGTCTATGTCGAAAATGACTGGGGCTGCCACTTCTGTGCTTGTCACTCTGTTATCCATTGCCAGTATCTCCTTCACTCTTTTCCCAACACAGCTATTCGCCCAAACAGAGCAAACTGAAGAGAACAAACCCTATAAGATTTGTGCGGTATATCCTCATCTTAAAGACTCGTATTGGCTTTCCATCAATTATGGCATGGTAGACGAGGCTAAGAATCTACCCATCAACCTTAAGGTTCTCGAATCAGGGGGCTACCCAAACAAAGACAAACAAAAGCAACAATTAAAAGACTGTGTTAATTGGAGCGCCGACGCCATTATTCTAGGTACGGTCGCGCCGAGTTTGTACCGTGATGATTTGTTTCAACTGACGGGCACAATCCCCATTTTTGCTACCGTTAATCACCTTGAACTCAATGATGAAAATCTCCCTTTGTTAAAAGGCACGGTTGGCGTCGACTGGTATTGGATGGGGCATTCAACCGGACATTACCTTTTAAAGAAGCACCCTGCGGGGTCAGGCAAGGTTACTATTGCGCTTCTTCCTGGTCCCGTTTCCAGTGGGGGAACTAAGCCCGTCATTCAAGGGTTTATTGATGCTATCGAAGGCAGTGATATCAATATTGTTGAAACCCAATGGGCGGACAACGACAAAGAGCTTCAGAGGAACTTGGTGCAGGCGCTCATTGAACATAACGATCTTGATTATCTTGTTGGTAGCGCGGTCGCCATTGAAGCCGCCATTTCAGAAATAAGAATCATGGGCAAGACCGATCAAATCAAATTAGTCTCGA
Source organism: Vibrio sp. YMD68 (assembly GCF_029958905.1). Lineage (NCBI taxonomy): Bacteria > Pseudomonadati > Pseudomonadota > Gammaproteobacteria > Vibrionales > Vibrionaceae > Vibrio > Vibrio sp. YMD68. The sequence continues at coordinate 1,133,223 of NZ_CP124613.1, forward strand.
CCTACTTAAGTCACGGCGTGTATCGTGGCATTGTACGCGGAAGAGTCGAGTTTGCTCCGACAGACCAAATGGTGATGCAAGGTCGATTATCTGTCCAACAGGCATACCATTTCTTGAGTCACAAACCCTATACGCCTAATGAAGCCCCTGCCATCCAAGCCATTACAAGTTCGGACTTTCAGGCTGACTCAATTTTAAATTCTCTCTCTCCTTCTGGTTATAGACCTACTTTTTCGGTACGCCCTATTGATTAACCACTAGGTTTTCATAATGATAGAGATAATAATTACTAAGGAACCCTACATGGAAAAAACAACTCGCACTATGCCAGCGCATAAAAATGTCGCTTTAGTCGCTCATGACCACTACAAGCCAGAGCTCCTTCGCTGGGTAATTGAGAATAAGGAAAAACTTCAGGGTCATTTTCTTTATGCCACTGGCACCACAGGGCATATGCTCAGTAAGCAAACTGGGCTCGCAATCAAGAGTTTGATAAGCGGCCCAATGGGTGGTGATCAGCAGCTTGGGGCACTCATTTCAGAAGGGAAAATTGATGTGTTGATCTTCTTCTGGGATCCACTCAATGCCGTGCCGCATGATCCAGATGTGAAAGCGCTTCTGCGTATTGCCAGTGTATGGAACATTCCTGTGGCAACCAACAGAGCAACGGCTAATTTCCTAATCGAGTCACCTCTATTAGAGCAAGAAGTTGAGATTGAAATTCCCGATTACGAGGCTTACTTAGCAAGCCGTACTTAACACATAGCATGGCCGCTAAAAATGTCGACGTAAAGCCGAAGACGGTTATCTACAAGCGGTTATCTACAGGCGGTTTTTACAGGCTAGTGTCAATAAACAAGGAAAATAAACAAGGAAAATAAGCTCGTTCTTGGTTAACAGCGCCTCTTTAATAGGCGCTGTTTTTTATTGCAGGTCTTTCCCTTGAAGAGGTCACGAGGAGATCACCGGCGCTATTTTTGCTTCACTACAGGGTAATCGGAACCGGAAAGCTCTTGAACAAACCCCGAGCCATTTCCGGTGTGGAAGATCCAAACCTTTTCTTTGGCTCTGGTCATTGCGACATAAAATAACCGCCTTTCTTCCGCATAAGCAAAAGAATCTCTAGATTCGGTCAATGCGCCGTTCAAATGGAGAGATTTCACTTTAGTAGGAAACTGCCCTTCATCGACGGCCAATATCATCACAAAGTCAGCTTCTTTACCTTTACTCGCATGGCAGGTCATAAATTCAAGTTCGAGTGACCGATACTGTTTTTTCCACTCTTCTAATAATTCAGGTCTGTGGTAGTGATTTCGCCCCAATAACAAGACGGTTTTCTTGCTCTTGGCTTGCCTATTCAGCTGATCGAGTGTTTTTTCAATACGATTCATGGACGCCAAATACACCGACTTTTGCTTGATCTCTTTATGGCTGGATAACGTTTTATCCATTTGAGCCGGGTTCTGTAGAATAAATCGGTTCGCTACCGCGCCAATTTGGCTATTAAATCGATACGTTGTGTCCAGATAATGCACCGTTGAGTGCGGAAAACGCGCCTCAAACCCCGTCGTCAAGTCTACGTCTGAGCCCGCAAACTGATAGATAGACTGCCAATCATCGCCTACGGCAAAAAGAACACATTCACGTTCTTGGACATTTCGAGGCTGATGACAAAGTGCTTCAATGAGCGCCAAGCGATCCGGCGAAATATCTTGGTACTCATCAATCATAATGTAACGCCACTGGCTCTTGAACTTGTTCGTCACTACGTATTGGGTAGCACGGCGTATCATCATATTGAAATCAATTTGATTTTGTTCTTTGAGCATCTGTTGCCACGCCTGATAACATGGCCAAACCAATCCTATCTCGCTATTTAAGCGCGTATAGTCTCGGTGAGAAATGAGTTTTTCTTGGATCTGCTTTTTGGTTAAGCCACTGGCAGAAAGTTGGGTAAGTTGCTTTTCAAGCCAGGCAATCAATTTTGGGTTTTCTACGTGGCTACCTAGCTCATCGTCGCCGGCCAAATAAGCAATCGGCCATGTGGAAAGGTGTTTTTGCCAGCGTTTGAAATTGGTAGGGGTCATCCAATGTTTTTTGAGCCAGTCAATACACCAGGCTTCTCGTTGTTTGGTATCAACGGCAATCGGCGACACCTCTACTCGCTGATTTTCCACCTCATTAATGATGTGTAATCCAAGCTTATGAAAAGTACTGACTTTAACCTGATCACCAGCTAAGCCAATTTTATCCGTGATTCGTTGGCTCATTTCACTGGCGGCTTTTCGACCAAAGGCCAGCAACAGTAACTCTTCGGGCTGTGCAATATGGCTTTGCAACAAATACGCGACTCGCGCTGTTAAGACGCTGGTTTTACCTGAGCCTGCTCCAGCCAATATTAAGTTATGATCATCGTTCAATAATACCGCTTTTTGTTGGGATACATTCAAAGGAGAAGATTCTAACTGACTAAACAGTACCCCCCAGTTTAAGCGTTCGGTTTCTAGCCACTGATCATTGCGCGACAGCAACGTCGATTCTGGCTCTAACAACCAAGGTTCTAGAGCCTTCATTCGATTTGGCATTCTTTGTGTGGCTTCTTCCAGAGTCATGTCTATATCTGAAAAACCCTTGAGTACCTTTTCAGACCAGGCGGCCACTTTGGAGTGAGACAAGAAAGAAGGAAGGTTGGTTAACCTCTTCAATTCTTTTTCCCAATTCGGCAGAATTTGATTCAGTTGCTCACATTGATCGTGATGCCACCTCTGATAACTTGCTATCGCGTGGCGTACAAATTCTCTGCATTCTTCCCATGGTAAACCTTGTACCAACCAAGACTGTTGCTCACCAGACTCTTCATGCGCAAAAAACTGAATACTTCCCCATAACAAACCGCGCTTTAAGGTGACTTCGCCATTCCACACATGGAAAGGAATGTGTTCTTCTTCCAACTGAGAGGAGAGGATCAACAGTGTTGATTGAAGTTCGACCTGGTGGTATTCAGTTTGAATCAAATACTGGGCGGTTCTGCTGGCGGCTAATTGCATTAAAGATTGGTCCAAAATTGCTGTAGAATGAGTATATTACAGCCATCTGCCTAAGTGATATATTAATGTCAAAATTTGACGTTTTACTCGCCCCATTTGTTTAATTTCATTCCAAACGCTTTAATGTTTTTCTATTTACCTCATAAGGTTAGCGCCTTTTTATAAAAATCTGCTACACTGCTGTTTTACACTTTAAAGCTTGCGCTCGTGTCATTGACCAATCAGATTCGCCTTTATTGGGCAAATAAAACCATCAACTATAGCCTACTCATTTTGGTGACCTTACTTGGTGTTGTGGTTCCCACTTGGTATTACCAACTCAATTCTCTTATTATTCCTTTGATTCTTGGTATTATCGCAGCCGCTATCTCGGAAAACGACAGCTCATTCACAGGCCGACTTAAATTCTCAGTGTTAACCCTGTGTTGTTTTGCCTTTGCGGCGATTTCAATTGAGGTGTTATTTCAAAACCCAATCCTGTTTGCGGTAGGCCTAACCTTCTCTACTTTTGGCTTCATTATGCTTGGAGCAATTGGTCCTAGATACGCAAGTATTGCCTTTGGTTCCCTGCTTATCGCTATTTATGCGATGCTAGGTGCGCACACCAGTACCAATATCTGGTTTCAGCCCTTATTACTACTAACTGGCGCGGCTTGGTATTTTTTCATGTCTATGGTGTGGCACTCTTTCTGGCCGATGCAGCCCGTTCAGCAAAGTTTAGCCAACGTTTTCTTACAGCTAGCCAACTACCTTGAGTCTAAGAGTAATCTATTTCACCCCGTATCAAACCTGATTCCTCAACCCCATCGTATTGCGGAAGCAAAACTCAACGCAACCACGGTAACCGCACTCAATCAAAGTAAATCAACACTATTAACACGCTCAAAACGTGGAAGAATGGACAACCGAAACAGTCGCTTCTTTAGCATCTACTTTTTAGCGCAAGACATTCATGAACGCGCCAGCTCTAGCCACTATCGTTACCAGGAATTAGCGCAAGATTTCCAACGTTCCGATGTTATGTTTCGTTTTAAACATGTACTTCAAGCCCAAGCGAATGCATGTCGAGACATCGCTCAATCGATCCGCTTAGGGACACCTTATCAACATTCGAGTGAATCGATCATTGCACTAGACGAACTGAAAGAATCCCTAACTTATCTTGAGCAAGACGAAAAAGGGAAGTCTCGCGTATCTCTTGCCCAGCTTGGCTATCTATTTAATAACCTGGCTACCGTTGAAAAGCAGCTGAACCATGTGAGTTCTCCAGATGTGAACCAACTTGAAGAAGACAGCCTTTTTGATACGGACGCCCATACGTTGAAAAGTATGTGGCTGCGAATAAAAAGCAACTTTAGTACTGACTCTCTCTTATTCAAGCATGCGGTTAGGCTCTCGCTCGCGTTAACGGTCGGTTACGCGATACTGCAAGCCTTTGATCTTGATCGAGGGTATTGGATATTACTGACCACTTTGTTTGTGTGCCAGCCCAACTACAGCGCCACCAAACAAAAACTCACCTCTCGCGTTGTGGGTACGATTGCAGGCCTGTTAATTGGTGCTCCCTTATTAGCGTTGTTTCCCTCTCAAGCGAGCCAATTGGTACTGATTATTATATCGGGTGTGATGTTCTTTGCCTTTCGTATCAACAACTACAGCTTTGCGACAGGGTTTATCACTCTGCTGGTATTGTTTTGTTTTAATCAATTGGGCGAAGGGTATGCTGTCCTTTTACCGCGACTGACCGATACGCTGATAGGCTGTACACTCGCGGTCGCTGCTGTGATGTTTATTTTTCCTGAGTGGCAATCAAGACGATTACATAAAGTCATGGCCAGTGCCGTCGATTCTAATAATGCGTACTTAGGGCAAGTCATCGCACAATATCGAATCGGTAAGAAAGACACGCTTAATTATCGAATGGCGCGTAGGCAAGCTCACGACGACGACGCAAACTTAACCTACGCAATCAGTGCCATGCTTTCTGAGCCTGGAAAGTATCAAACATTGGTGGATGAAAGTTTCCGTTTTTTAACCTTGAACCATGCCCTGTTGAGCTACATTTCAGCGTTAGGCGCACATAGAACCAGAATCGACGATATGACGGTTCACCAATTGATCTTAGACACGCACAGTGTTGTCCATAAACATCTTAATTTGATTCATCAGCAGTTGTTTGACCAATGTGAGCGTTGTGACCTCACATTGATTGACGATTTGGACTTAACCCGACGACTCAATGAATGGCGAGAAGATGACGATAAATCCGCTAGGATGGTGTTGCAGCAATTGCATTTGGTTTATCGAATGATTCCTGAGCTACACTCTCTGGCGAGCAAACTGGCGGTTCGAGTCAAAAGCAAAGAAAGTAACAGTGCCAAGAGTCCTGTGTGAACCTGGATAAAGGATTTAAAACAATGCAATAGGTTGCTCAATAAACAACCACATAACAGAATACTTACGTTATTCGGACATTATTGCTGCCCCGTTATTTACTATCTCATTAATAGACGAAATAGAAGCCGCAATAAAAAGTCCACTAGGGGATTGTTTATGACACCATCGAACTTTGAGCAATTGAAAACTCAGTTGCATTTATTGACACCACAGCAACTGAAAAGCCTGTTAAGTGAAATTCAAAATAGCCTTGGGAGTAATATGGCTAAGTTGGTCACTGAAGAAGAACTCAACCTCATTTCTAGCCTTTTTTCGTAATTAGCTCAATCTGGTTAGCACAACTTGCAGAAATTGCAAATAGGACTTAAGCTTTTATTAGCAGAGGGGGCCCTATGTCAATTTCGAGTGTACAGTCTGGATACCCAATTATTGAACAGTCATCTAAGATGGCTGAAGAAGCCGCGCAAGAAATCCAAGCCCTCCCCGCCCAACCTTCTCTATCTACCTCGATTGAACCAACGTCACCCATTGACAAAGATGGTTTAAAATTCAATGAAGTCATCTTTGACGCACCTAAACATGAATACGTCGCATCCTATACAGAACCTTTAATCAAACTGAACCAAGCAACCCAGTACAGTAAAATTGGGACTAATATGTTGCAAAGAGATCAAGAGATGATCGGAACGTTGCTTGATATACATATTTAGTGATGACTTTTTAGCGTGAAGCGTCTATCAGCCTTGAGTTTATTTGCTTTCACAGTAGAATCTCTGAAAATTATAAGATTCGACTGTCTATGCCTAAATTACATTTACACCGACGTGATTACGTTTCCGTTCTGTATGGCGACGAAAACGCCTTTAACTTAGAGCACATTTTTAAGCCTAATCTCGCTAAGCCTTCACTTCGGCTAACGCCTAGCCCATATCTTACGGACAAAAATCTCGATAAGCGATGGCAAAAACTGAGCTCTATGACGGATCAAGTGCAACTTCTTGATGCGTCAACGTTAGAGCAAAAAGACGTTTATGCGAAAAATATTGAGCATTTTATTGGCACAGTCAAAGTCCCTGTGGGTATTGCAGGCCCCTTACGAGTTAACGGTCTGTTTGCTCGCGATGATTTTCTGGTGCCCCTTGCTACCACCGAAGCCGCATTAGTCGCCTCTTATCATCGTGGTTCGCAGCTCATTACCGCGGCCGGCGGAGCCAGCGCCATGCTACTGAATGAAGGCGTCACTCGCACTCCGGGTTTTGCGTTTTACAATTTGCAACAGGCGGGTGAATTTGTTGCTTGGATCACCACGCAATACGACCACTTTAAACAACTGGCTCAGGCAACCACATCTCATGGAAAGCTGACTGATATAAGTGTGAACATTGAAGGCAACCACGTTTACTTAGTCTTCGAGTTTTTGACCGGTGACGCTTCTGGGCAAAACATGGTGACCATCGCCACCAACGCCGTCTTCGAGCATATTTTATCGGTAACACCCGTTGAGCCAGAGTACGCTTTCTTAGACGGCAATTTATCTGGCGACAAAAAACCGAATGCGCATTCTCTACGTAGCGTAAGGGGTAAAAAAGTAACGGCAGAGGTACACCTCTCAAAAGAACTGATAAAAAAATATTTGCACACCACCCCTGAAAAAATGATGCAATTTGGGCAAATGACAACCGTCGGTGGAGCGCTAAGTGGCACCATAGGCATTAACGCTCATTATGCCAATGCACTGGCTGCGCTCTATATCGCTTGCGGTCAAGATGCAGCCTGTGTAGGTGAATCTGCGGTAGGCATGACGAGAATGGAGCTCAATAAACACGGTGGGCTTTATGCCAGTGTCACTCTGCCTAATATTATGGTTGGGACGGTGGGTGGAGGGACCAGCTTACCCAGTCAAAAAGCCTGCCTTGATATATTAGGGTTACATGGTACCGGTAAATCTCAAGCACTCGCTGAAGTCGCAGCCGTATTGTGTTTAGCCGGAGAGCTTTCTATCGTGGGTGCTTTTTGTGCGGGTCATTTTTCCAGGGCCCATCACAAGTTGGCTCGGTAGCTTTTGAATTTTAAGCTTTTATAACATTAAGCGAGCCGGTCAAACAGTGGCTCGAACTGTTACCGTCTTCTCGATTCTTAATCTTAGGGCGATATTTCACAGCGATCTCAAAATACGATGTGTATAATTTAAATCATCACTTGTCATTTATTTTTACTTATGAAGCCTCGCTCAAACTCCATCACTGACCTGTACCCTTTACTTGTCCCTGGGCTAAAGCTTTCGGCCGTTATCGAGTTTGGCCCTAACGACACCTTATCGTTTGCGACGCATATCATTGGACACAAGAGTGAACACTATATCGTGATCGATATGCCCACAAAGGCTAAAGAAGCGTTATTGATGAGGAAAATTGACAATACTTCGATCATTATTCGAGGTATCTGCCATACCAAATTGGGTCATGTGATCGCATTTAAAACGCGGATACTGAGTAAAATATCTCGCCCTGTACATGCTATATTTTTACGACAGCCTAAGCATTTTATTTCAAAACCGACTCGCACCCATGAGCGCTTTTCTTTTGATATACCCGCGGTTATCACCGAGGAAACCAAAACCTACCAGGGTCATTTATTGGATATTTCAGTATCAGGCTGTGCCCTGTTTCTTGCCGGCGAAAATGAGCTCACATTAAGCAGCGTGATCGAGGTGCAATCCGAAGTCACTGAGTTACTTGATAAAAATATTAAATATACTATTGCGAATATTCAAAAGCAAAAAGAGGGGCATAAAATCGGGATACGATTCAGCGCTCCCATCGAAATGAACGACAGCATTAGAAACAAAATACTAGAACTGGCCGTGCTCTCAAACGCTTTATAAACCGGCTGATGCTACCTTATCGATGCCGATGGTGCTCGCTCAGGCACTCTTCTTTTAAGTAAACAAAAGCTTGGTAGAGTTCATTTTGCTTAATCGGTTTTACAATGATGTAATCCGCGCCCTTATCCAAAAACTCTTGTTTCGTGTCGAGCATGCCATCCGCTGTACACGCGAAAATTGCCACCTTGCTCTGCAATTCTTCCCTAATGATTCGAGTCGCTTCTATTCCACTAAACTTAGGTAATTGATTATCCATAAGTACCAAATCGTATCGTCGATTTTTAACCTCATCTATGGCCGCTTGGCCATCTTTCACCCAAGTAATATTCATACCGTATTTTTCACAAAACGCCCGAGCGATAAATGCGTTGGTATGGTTATCTTCAACGAGTAATACGTCAAGTGACCGATCAAACAACTCTGCTGGTGCGGTTTCTGTTTCTCCAAGATTGTCTGTTGTAGTCGACACCTCACCGTTCACTCTTTGAACCGGAATATCAATTGAGAACGTGGTGCCTCGCCCTAGATCACTATCAATCTCATATCGCCCATCAAGCAATTCAATCAGACTTTTGGTAATCGTCAGGCCTAGGCCACTCCCACCGTATTCGCGAGATATGGATGAGCTTGCCTGCACAAAGGGGTCAAAGATACGTTCTAAAAGCGACGCATCAATGCCTATCCCCGTGTCAGAGACTCTGATGTGTAAGAGTATGCCTAGATTATTGTCGGTGTGACTGATGCCAGTGTGAATCGGGTCAGTGTGAGTAATATCAGTGTGAGTAATGCTTACTTTGACGGAACCTGCGTGAGTAAACTTGATGGCATTACCGACTAGATTAAATAAAATTTGATTCAATCGAACTTGGTCAGTAGCAATGATGTCACTTTGCTCAAAGTCTGTTTCTACGATGAACTCCACACCCTTTTCTTGGCACAAGGGATAAAATATTTTCTCTATGGTGTTGGATATTTCCATTGATGCAAAATCAGAACGCTTGAGCTTATATTTACCTTGCTCTATTTTTGAGAAATCAAGAATGTCATTAAGAACAGCTAATAAATGCTCACCGCTGTTGCACAATACATTGATGTTTTCTAGCATAACCGGATCGAGCGTAGACCCTCTAAGTAACTGCGACACACCCAATATGCCATTCAGTGGGGTCCTTAGTTCATGGCTCATTTTTGCCAGAAAATCGGCTCGTAGTCGTGCTAACTCTTCCGCTTGAACTCGCGCCGCTTCACTCTGTTTTTCCGCATTAATTAGGCTCGTAATATCTTGTCCCTGAGTGATAATCCATTGGACATGTTCATTCACTTTTATCGGCGATAAATTCCAACGGAACGTCTTTTCTGCGATGGGGATATTAACGCCTGTCAGCGTCGCGCCTTGTGCCGCCATTTTTATTTTAGGAAACAATTGGTCAACCAGGATTTGATGGGTACCATCGCCGACTTTATTGGCATTAAAGTACTTTTCTCCGGCGGGGTTTATTTTTACTATCTCCCCTTGTGCATTCCAAAACAGTATCGGAGAAAGAGAAAAGTTAAACAGATCCTCAAATTGCTTCTCTTGTTCAGTCAAACGTTTAAAAGAGTGCTCTAACGCATTTCCTATGAGATCAAACTCTTTCACTTTACTGCCCACAAAGTGTGTGATCTCCCTTTTATCTGCAGAGCTTTCTGCATAATCCATTAAAGAATCCAGCTCTACTGAGACGCGTTTATTTAACCAGTACCAAGTTACGATACCAAGTAGGAACATAAACACCATGAGGACACCACCCCACCAGTTATAGTGATAATTAAATTCAACGGGAGATATCCGACTCTGCACGGTATAAATGGTAATAGAAGTCGATGTGCCACTGATGCTCAAAGGTGTTGCTACTACAATATAGCGACCTGAAGTGGGTAAGCCTGCGAAATTGCTAAGAACATGATGATCTTCATATTCGCTATTCACATTTCCAATGGTTGACGCGATCACTTCCGTATCCATCACCATTAATGCATTGTCTGAATTACTTCCCTGCTTTATGGCATCCATTAAAGAGTAATTACTATTGAGAACGATACCGATATGATACATCGCCAATACTTCACCCGTACTTAGATCGACAATTGGGATTCGTCTTAATAGCAATATCTTCGAACCTAACAAAGACGACGCCCTAACGAGGTACCAATTTCCGCTTCGGTTCATGCTTTGGCTCATCTCTGTCAATGAATCATCTTCTATCCCAAAAAAAGTGTAGCTTTCATCCCCCCAAAAGATCTTATCTTGGATGGTAAGGTAACGAAAATCGGGGGGGAGTTGGGGGTTAAACTCATCAATATCGGCAAAGAATTGTTCCAGTAAATCCGTATTCTCTCTTTGCAATGCCTTAATTAATGTTTCATTTCTGCTGTAGCTGTCTTGCTGCGTTCGTAACGATGTCAGTTCTAAGTTAAATAGAGTTTGGACTAAACTGTTCGTTTGGAGTCTTGTCCTTTCTACTTCTGACTCTACTGCACGCGAGGTGGCCTGAGAGTTTTGGAATAAAACAAATAACGTGACAGCAGCCATCACCGAGAAGACGGTTCTAGTAATAAGTGTCGCTAGGTTTATCGATTTATTGCTCAAAGACAGTGTAAATATCATTCTAAATCCGAATACCTAAATGCATAACGTTTAAGCTCGTCTAAACGCTGACCAACATCGTCTGAAGTGACGACCTCAAAGTCACCAGAATACAGAACGGGGACTTTAGCGCCTTCAAGATCGAGTTTAATCGCCTCTGCCATGGCTATGCCCGTATCGTCGTTCATTCGCATCACAGTTACGTCTAACTCACCCATCTCAATCGCTTTAAGTTCTGCGCTGCCGCCTCCCCAACCGTTTAGAATAACGTCATCACGGCCAAGCTCTTTCAATGCGTCAGCCGCCCCTAATGCAACATCAGTTGAACAGGCATAAATAAATGAAATATCACTTTGATTGTCCAGTGCTCGTAATGCCGATTGGTAGCCTGACTCTCTCGTCGCCTGAGTATAAAATGAGGACGAAAGCGTGTAATTGCCTTGGTGACTCATCCCTTGAATAAAGGTATCGCCTCGCGCATCACTGATGTATCCCTTTGAGTAATAGAGCATTGAATACGCGCTCTTTTCAGGTATGTTTTGCTTAAAATATTGTTCTAAAAGCTTGGTCCCTCTCGCATGATCAAAACCTACGTACATAAAAGGCTGCCTATCATCCCAAGACCGAACCGGTGTGGTGATATTTTGTAGAATCAACTTAGTGTCCGTCGAACCCAACACATGCTCCATAAACTTGCGGTGTCTAACGGTATACAAAGTAAAAACTAAGTAATCCGATTTATCTTTAAGCGCTTGCATTAGCGATTCATTTTGTTGTCGAACATCGCTGTTTATACGCGTCACCACCTTTTTTAATTGGTAATTAATGCCTAGCTCTTTCATTCTCAATTCAAAGGCTTTGATATTTCGCACCCAATAATCGGAAATCTGATCACCGGGGTAAATAATCGAAATAGTCACCGGACGATCCTGAGTGACAGACAGCTTTTTCGGCGATTCACTGACTAGCGTCGCTAATGAATTCGTTAGCGCGTATTCGGAGGGGTGCGCCTCTAAAAACTCATAATAACCCCAGTAATCCGACAGCTCTTGTGTGGAATGCGCGTAAACAGTGGTCGAGGGTAGAAGTAAAATAACAAGTGTGATTAAACGCGATATATTTGGCATCATTGAGATCATTTTCTTATTTGGATTCTTATTCTATGCGCTCTTTCCCCGGAAGGTAAGAGCGCTAAAGCCATTATAGACCGGCCATCCAACGAGTTAGTTTTTACCGTCTCGTTCTCGAAAGCAAAAGCAAAAGCCATTCAGCGCAGACAAGAGCAAAAAAGCGCAAACTAATACACGATTAAAAGCAACGACTAGAACGTAAACGCTAGGTTTGCTGATAGCCCATATTGGTTGTCACCTGCATAATTCCCTGCAAAATCTAAACTGACTAAGTCTCCTGGGCTTATTCCTATGCCTGCAGTGACAGAATCATCAAGCGTGTCTTCCAGATCGACTTGGTAGCCAGCTCGAAGTTGCGCCCACCCAAATGCATTTCCTTCCACGCCAAAGCGAAGAAATTGCGTATCGTCGTTGTATCCGCTAAATCGCGATTGATCGGTTAAATCCCAGTCCATTGTCGCGACAAAGTACTCCATTGCATACGCACCAGAGACGGTTACCTGGGTATCTAATTTATACTGAGTAGAGCCATTAACAGCAACGACGGTATCAATCTCTTGAGAGATCAGATCTTTCACAGCGATAGCCGCTCTAAAGTGGTTGTACAACCACACGGCTCCGAGATCAAGATTGAACGCACTTTTCGATGTTTCACTTTGGTCGTAATCACCGATATCAAAATCTTCAACACTGATCACTTGCTTATACGTCGTCATATCTTGAAATTTGGGCGTAATGCCCAGCGCAAAGTCCTGCCCGTTGAACGAAAAGCGTTTTGCTAATGCCACCCCTATCTCACTGTATCCAAATGCGACCATGTCCACCGTTGAGGTTTCATATCGAGTAGGGATACCCGCCGATTCTGGCGCTATGTCTGGAAGCGCCAGTATTTCTGCATAACCTCGAACAAAAATATTCATCGATAAGGCATTCAAAGGAATAGCAACCGCGGCACCGACGCCACCACTGGCGACAATCGGCTTATTTCCTGACAATGTATTCAGATGTGTATTGAGCTCATCAATTGTCGAAGTGTCAGAAGAGTTCGCTTCATATTTTGTGATCGTGTCTTGCAGGTCATCGATAGTATCGATGGTCTTATCGGTATCTCGAACATTACCCGATACTGCTGGAAGTAGAATTCCGAAGGAGTCATTGTCTCGGTATACCGCAGCCAGCGCTGGATTATGAAATGGCGCGAGAAGGTAATCTGCGGTGCTCACACCGGTGTTCCCCATACCATTACTTCGAGCATCAGCCACAGAGGTTGCAGCATAAGAATTTGTTGCCAATATGACTAAGCCTATCGCCACTGATAATTTTGTTAGTTGTTTCATTTCCTTACCAACCTTTTTTATGTTCCCATAAATAAGGTTAATACATGTTCACAACTTGCACCGAATTTTTGCATTTATTGGGGTTTCAACAATAAATCCAATGACAAATCGCCAGCAACCAAGGACTCTTTTTGCGCTTTTGGGATACGTTTTAAACGATATTCTATTTTAGAAGCATCGCTGCGATTCATGCCTGCGACATCACTCCAAACTAAGCTCAAAGGTGACTTCCCCTTGAGCGCTTTCGCCCCTTTTCCTGAGCAGTGCTGCTGGAAGCGACGATCAACATCAGTAGTGATACCACAATACAATGCGTTACTAGGAGTCCTAACTAAGTAGACATACCAGTTAGCACTCACTGTCGAATCATCCGATTTGGCAGAAAAACCAGTCATTAACTGGTTAAACTCTCTAGAAGTGCTTTGACTTCATCAAGGTCTTTTTTCATATCGCTCAGTTCAAGCTTCAATTCAGAAACTTCCGCTTCCAACTGTTCAACTCTTGAATTACCGGCAACGGGTGTTGGAATCGCAGCGGCTAAAGCTTCTATATCAACGTCGCCACTGAATAGGTGCTGGTAACGTGATTCACGCTTTCCCGGTTCTCTTGGCAGTTTCACCACCAAAGCACCCGCATCACGATGACTCATGGCGTCTAGAATCGACTCCACTTCTTTTACATCTGAAAACTGACACAATCGATTGGTGCGGGTTCTCAGCTCACCGGGTGTTTGTGCGCCACGAAGAAGCAAACAACATACGATGCCTCGTTCTTGTTCGGTAAACTTCAAATCACCAAATTCGGTATTACAGAAACGATGAATGTACTTTTTTGTACGGCTATTGAACGCACTTTCATCACTCACTAAACGTTTTGCAATCAACGCTTCAAGGGTGTCTTGAACCTCCGCATCGGTAACGGCCATAACAGGCTCACGATTACTCTTTTGATTGCACGCGGTGGTAAGACTATTGAGCGTGAGAGGATAATAATCAGGTGTGGTTACTTCTTTCTCAATCAGACAGCCGATAATTCGAGCTTCTATTGGCGTTAATTCGATCGTCATATATTCATCATCCTTCTCAGTTTCGCTTGTTCTGGACTCTAATTTACACCACTAATGTTCTGACATTAGCGGTACGATTCTCATATTGCCATTTTTATCCACCATAAAAATGCGAGAACGGTTTAATTCTACTTCCGTTACTTCAAGCCTTTCACGTTCAGAACGGTAAGCATCTCGAAGTTTATACGATAACGCTTGCGAGCCTTCAACACTGTCATTGAGTTGAAGTTCGTCAATGTTAGGGGCTTCTTCTATAGATGGAACTTGAAGCTCTATCGGTACAATGATGTCTGAAGGGTTCATGGGTTCGGTTCTCTTCTCTGTGGACGACATAATATAGTGATTCAAACTAAGAAAACAATGCGTACATCAGTGGTTGGCTAATTATTCGGCAAGATCTGAATGGTATTGATCTAAAGACTGTTATGTCTTGGGCTCTTGTGCTTTAATCGTTGGTAGTTAACATTAATTATTGGGAAAAGGAACCTATGAGTAGTGTATTTGAAATCGTAAACCAAGCTCGTCGTAAGAACAAACTAAAACGTGAGCTTTTAGATAACGAAAAGAAAGTTCGCGATAACCGTAAGCGTGTCGATCTCCTAGAAAACTTAATGGATTACATTAAGTCAGACATGAGCCACGACGAAATCGTTGCTATCATCAAAAACATGAAAGCAGACTATGAAGATCGTGTGGATGACCACATTATCAAGAGTGCAGAAATCTCTAAAGCACGTCGTGATATCAGCCGCCGTATTCGTGAACTGACTGAAGAAGATAAGCAATCGACACAAGGCAAAAAATAGACGCCTTGATTAGCCGATTCTGACTAAACCGTCGCTGACGCTAATTGGTTTAAGACCTTGTTGTGAATGTTTTTAAAATCCGAGCCGATAACGCTCGGATTTCTTGTTTTTGGATGCCCGTATTTGTCTTTCAGTGTTTCCGTGTTTCGATTAAATCATCTCTTTGGCAATTAAGTGAAGCAGGAAAGTCTCTCGCTCTATACTCATGCCTTTTTTATCACTTTCAGCGATGGTCTTTTCGTTATGAGCAATCGCATCGTGAATATTAACCCACATCGCTTTCATGCCATTCTTAATTTCATAATCTTCGTAGTTAGTGTCGCCCAACTGCCTATCGATTTTGCAGGTGTAGCAGTAAGAGATCATGTGCATCACATCGGCGTTATCTTTGTACCAAGGTCGAAACTCTTCAACCAGGCCGAATGGCTTGATGGCATGGATATTTTGAGCCCCCGTTTCTTCCTCTAATTCACGGACCATACCCGCAATCACATCCTCACCATCGTCTAATCCGCCACCCGGAATCGTGTAATCATGGTATCTCTCGGTATAGAGTAGCAAGATGTCTTCACCATCAACGACGATAGCTCTGGCCGCATTGCGCTTAAATATAATTTTATCACCAAGGTGCTCGACACTCGGGTGCACCATAGTCGTAAGATGTCTCATATTGTTTTCTCAAAGGTAATTAGGGCAAAGGCGACTTATTGGGCTAACTCAATCGAGCGAACGGTGCTGTCTAGTTCGAATAAACATGCTGCCGCTTCCATATACTGCGGGTAATCAGTAAAGTGATCTCGATGAGTTGGTGTCATTTGCGACAGCTCTTCAGCCCGCATCAACTTCCAATAAAGTGGGCTAGTATGAAGCATCGCGGCTAACGGTTTGAACACGATTTTTTCGTAGGCACAGAATAAGTTTTCTAGCATCACTTCGCGTTCATCTTCTGTTTTGATGGGCATCAACATAGCGGCTTTTGCGCTTTGATAACGAGCATCTTCCGCAAGCAGTTCCATCACCGATGTGTTGTGTTGGGCTAAGTCATGTAAGGCGGTGTGGATTAACTCAAGCCAATGTTCTTTCGTTAGTTCGCGATGGCTGACTGCCTCAAATTCGACACGGATTTTTTTCTCAATAGATCGTTGGCTTTTCAACAAAACCGTTCGAACCTTTTGAAAAGGCAAATGGTACTCTTTGCTCAAATCAAGAATTAACGTATGGAATCCATTGTTGGGTAAGTGCAAAGTATTTTTAAAAGTAGCGAGTGCATTTTCTTGTTGTAGCGTAAGATCGCTCATCTGATTGTATTCCTTGGTTTGGCAACGTTCGCCAGCATTCGCCTCATTTTAAAGGATGCCCATTTCAGAATCCATCCCGCAAGCTGTTTATTATTGGCACCGATGAGCGACTCACTCATAGCGGCTAACTCATAGCGGCTAACTCATAGCGGCTAACTCATAGCGACTCACTAATAGCGACTCACTAATAGCGGCCAATGAAAGATTCAATAGCCGCTGACGAAGATTTATTGGTTTGAGTAACGGGTTATCGTCAATTCGGGATCATTAACATGCCTTATTCAGCAATGCTGTCCGCTCCACATTGAAGTGGCTTGCGCTGAACTTGATGCCTAACAGACGCAATAACAGCAATACTCATCGTGACCAGCAATACAATCAAAGAAATGTAGGTCGGAATTTCATAATCGGTGCCCACCAGCAGCATTTTGATACCAATAAAGACCATCACAAATGCCAATGCAGGTTTTAAGTACACAAACTTGTCCATCATGCCTTGCAGCACAAAATACAAGGAACGCAACCCGAGCAAGGCAAAGACATTCGCTGCAAGCACCAAAAACGGTTCTCGCGTTACAGCAAAGATCGCAGGGATTGAATCCAGAGCAAACATCACATCCATAAACGCGATCACACCAATCACAATCATCATTGGTGTTGCCATCCATGCCCCTTTAATTTTCACCAACAGTGCATTACCTTTGAACTCATCAGTGACAGGAATCAAACCACGTATCACTTTCTCTGGCAGTGGGTTGAGCTCTTCATGGCCGTTATCTTTTGCCAAATTAATCCCTGTCCATATTAGAAATAACGCGAACAAATACAGCAGCCAATGATATTGCTCTAATAACTGAGCCCCCACGCTAATCATTATGGCTCTTAGGACTAATGCGCCAATCACACCCCAAAGTAAGGCTCTTGGTCTTAGGTGTTCAGGAACCGCATATTGATGAAATATGATGGCGAAGATGAACAGATTATCGACACTCAACGACTTTTCTAGCAGATAACCCGTAATAAAAGACATTGAGGCTTTTTTAGCTGAATAGTCACTGTCTGGCGCGTAGCTATCCCAAAAAAAGAAAAGGGTTAGCGCGAACACAAAAGCGAAAGCAAACCAGACGACACTCCAAATAGATGCTTTTTTGATCGAAATATTCCCGCCTCGGGTCTGCCAAATGTCGAGCAAAACCAAGATAAGCGTAAGTAAACCAAAAACGAAGTAAATTTCTAGGGACATAATTCCTCCAGGGTGGAGGGATCGTACATCGATCACTTTAGGTCAGTAAGCTTGAATATCAGTAAACTCAAGTCAGTAACCTCAAGTCAGTAACTTCAGCAACGAAGCCCTCCACAAACAAAATGTACGATACAGAGCACATGAACGCTCTCTATATCGCTTTGATTGTGTTGGTCTTGTCGAAGTTAGATTCAATAGTAATGAATCCACTTATACTTACCGGAAAAGCGAACGCTTAACGAGATGACGATAAGTAAACTAAAGGCGACTACTCCCCAAACAAGCGAATAGTAAGGCCAAATCAGATTCTCGTCTACTAGAAAACGGTCATGATTTTGCAATTAATCACGACAAAGCTTTTACTCGTGACAAAGCAATGGCTGGGAACGTAGCGACAAGGATCCAAGGTATCGCCATGCCTAAACCTAAAACAGCAAAAATGGCGTTTATTGTTATGTTATTTATAAGACAAGTCCAAATAGGGTTTGTTACATTCCATTCCGAACAAGATAAATCCCTACTATCTCATTAATTTGCGACCTCTTCCGCATCAATTTAACCGGCCTAACGCTATGGTTATTTCAGTCATTTAGAAAGGGGAATAGCTATGAAATACCAACATATCCTAGTCGCACTTGAATTGTCTGAAGACAGCAACGTTCTTATTGATAGAGCGGTTTTCCTTGCCAAACAGTTTGACGCCAATATTTCTTTTATTCATATCGATGGAACCCACGGTGAAATCTACCCTGAGCTTATCGACATTCAGTCGCATGATGGGGACATCCCACTAAAGAAAAACTCTGTTGATCAACTCAAGGGGTTTGAAACTTATGCAAACCACCCTATCCATAGCTTTCTGGTCGGTACCGGCGACTTAAGCGACAAACTTCATGACACGATCCTTGATCACAACGTCGACCTTCTTATTTGTGGGCATCATCACGACTTTTGGAGCAATATTGTCTCCTATTCAAAGCATCTGATTAACAAATCACCGGTCGATATTCTTATTGTCCCTATTTAGCCCCACGGACACTCGATAAAGCAAAATAAACCCGGCATTTTATAACCTTTCGTAGTGGAACACCGCGCTCTTATCGATTCAGGGCGCGATGTTCGATTTAAAGCATTCATTCCGCAGCGGTGAGCACGAATTTAAGGCCTGACAAGATCTCATTATCGGTGATCCTCTGCGTAATCACTGCATGCTCATTGCGACATTGTTCACTTCTTCGTTCACTTCTTCGTTCACTTCTTCGGCTTCCGCTTCTTCACCAAACAGGCATGCTCGGAATGCTGGCAATTGGAACCTCTCAAGAAGGGGCCAGCGAGTCTTACATTGAACAAGTGGCAATGGCTTCCAAAGCCGCCGGTGCCGATATTGTTCACATCGGAGATGGAGGATACAGCGGAATCGCACCACCTGAAAACATCATGCAACTGGGGCTTACCCTACGAGGGCGACGTCACCAATACAAACGCATGGCAAACCGTCGCTAAATAAACGGTCAACCCACTCTATAATTTAGTCCAAATACGAACAAGCCAGTCCATCCCTAGGCTGGCTTTTTTGACGTTTATGGCCTTTTTAACGTTTGTAGCCTTTTTGATGTTTCTAGCTTTTTGACGTCATTGGACATGCCAGCTCAGCCATCAGATGTCGCTTCGACTCACCTTAACCGCTCTAGCCAAGCCAAGCCAAGCCAAGCCAAGCCAGTTAATCAGCCCTGGCTAAGCTTGCCAATAGACATTCGCTAATACCGCTTTAAAACGGCCATTGCTGGTTAACGAAAACACGGTGTGTAAACTCGATA
Organism: Vibrio sp. YMD68; assembly: GCF_029958905.1. Lineage (NCBI taxonomy): Bacteria > Pseudomonadati > Pseudomonadota > Gammaproteobacteria > Vibrionales > Vibrionaceae > Vibrio > Vibrio sp. YMD68. The sequence goes on from NZ_CP124613.1 coordinate 1,152,874, forward strand.
AATCCACGCCCGAATCAAAGAAGTGTTGGCAAGGAACTTGAAACTGAATAAATTCGTCTGACGCTCCCATCAAAGCCTGGTTCAATGCATACTTCACCACATCCCCTGTCTCGCTTTCTAGTATGTTGAACGGGTGAGTTAATGTCACCATGACGTCATCGCTCGGGGCTTCAAGCACTTTCAACTCGAACGAAATCAAGCCATTTTTATAGTCGCTGAAGTCATCCCCCTCGCTATTGGTCGTCTCAATGTACAACGCATTAACACCCTCTAAAAATGTAAATTCGACAGCGTCTTGCTGCTGCTGATAATTAAAAGGCGTGGTCATCAAGGTCGTCAGTTTCATGGCGTTATTTCTAGAGACATCCATACCTTCTTCATTGTGAGTGTCAGCGACCTTGCACTGATAATCTCCAATGGTCGCCTGGATACCGTACATGTGAGTTTGCTGTGCGAGCGTTACCTCTGATTCGGTATCGAACTCAAGATGGTCGAGATCCCGATCTTGTTTCTTGTCGGTGTAGTTAAGCCCGTAACCATAATCAAAGAGCGGCGCGTGCTCACCTTGAGGATCTTGTTCGTTTTCCGGTAACTCGTACTGGCCAATGTGCGGTGGAATTCGATTCACTGTGTAGCTTGACTTTTTATTTGGCCAACTAAAGGAAAGCACACCATGAAAATCAAACTTGGGCTGATGGTTATCATCCGCCACCAACAAATCGATGATGCCTTTACCTTCGCTTCCTGGTAAAAATGCCGCCACAAACGCATCCGAACGAGCGATTTCTTTATTCACATAAAGAGGCCGCCCGCTGAAAAATATCGAGACTACCTTGACCCCTGCCGAATGCAACTTTGCTATTTTGGCGCAATCTGAGGCGTAACTGCGTTTCAACTTAGCAAATTCTAGGCTTTGCCACGCTTTAATATCGCCCATCATTTCGGCATAGGGATCTTCCCCAAAAACGACGATAGCCGTATCCCCCGAAACCAATGTACCGGTCAGATCCGGATCATAAATAACGTTCTCTTTGCCAAGCTCAGCTTCTAGCCCCATTTTCACCGTTGTTGCGCCAGGAAAATCGCCCAGGGCATTTTCATCACCTTGCCAAGTCAGGTTCCATCCACCAGATTGTTTTTGTAAATCATTGGCTGCGCTGCCGGTTAAAATAACGCACTGTTTTGATTTAAGCGGCAATATTTCATTTTTGTTCTTCAATAGAACCAGTGATTTACGAACCGCTTCTCTTGCTACGCTGCGATGTTCAGGTGCGCCTAGAATCGTTTGGTCACCGGCCAGAGCACGCATTGAAGGCTTCGGTTTATTCCACAAACCCGCTCGCATCTTAACCCGAAGAATTCGTGTTACGGCATCGTCAATCCGGCTCATTGGGATGCTACCCCGTTGAATATCAGCAACGGTGTTGTGGTAGACCGCTTGCCAATGTTGGCGAACAGGAATCATTAATACATCGTTACCCGCGTTAATTGCGTACCGTGCGTCTTCATTTGAACACTTACTGATCTCGGCGTGACCATTCCAGTCGGTGACAACCAGCCCGTCAAAGCCCATTTGCTCTTTAAGTACGTCGGTTAACAGATATTGACTGCCATGAATTTTCTTGTTGTATGGCTCATTGATGCTCAGATCATGGTCATAATTGCTTTCGTTGTCCCAACTGTTGAACGAAGACATCACGACTTGCGCCCCCGCTTCTAAACCACTGAAATAACCCATAGCGTGAATATTACGCAGTAGGTCTTCACTGTAACGGTTAATTCCACGATCAATACCGATCATTGTTCCGCCATCGCCGACCCAGTGTTTTACATTTGAAATGACATGATGGTCATCTTTCAGCTCTGCCATATTGCCTTGCAAACCCTTTACCATTTCGCCTGCATACGCATACGTGATCTCAGGATCTTCTGAATAGCCTTCATACACACGGCCCCAACGCAAATCGCGAGGCGTAGCAACCGTCGGTGCAAATGTCCAATCCAACCCGGTTGCAGCGACTTCTAGGGCGGTAATTCGGCCGATTTTTCGGATCATTTCAGGGTCACGAGCGCAACCTAAACCAATATTGTGTGGAAAAACCGTCGATGAAAACACGTTGTTATGACCATGGACTGCGTCCGTCGCCCACATAAATGGAATACGGAAAGGGCGATGAGAAAAGGCTTGCTCAGTCGCCGCCCAGTACATATCCGCTTTCTTTGTCCATTCCGCCGCACTGGCTCGTTTATTACCGTCAGGCCAGGAACCGCCTCCGTTGAGAATGGACCCTATTTTGTATTCAATCATCTCTTCCGCAGTTATTTCTCGAAGCTCAGGTTGGATCATTTGCCCTACTTTTTCTTCGACCGTCATTTCTTCAATAATCGAAGCAATGTCCGCTTCCAACCCACTGTCAGGTTTAAATTCTGACTGAATCTTGGGCCAGTTTGAAAAGTAAGGAGTAGAGAAAGAAGTCGTCATAATTTGCATTCCAGACACTAAGGCATTAAAAACCATGAAACCATCTATAGCTCATGCATCTATAGCTCATACATCGATAAACCAATGTTGTCGATAAATCTATGTTATCGATAAACCAATGTATCTATAAACCAATGTATCTATAAACCACTACATCTATAAATGGCGCTTGATGAATTCATACTAGAGCTCTAGAATCTTACTTTCTACCAATATTCCGACAAGTATGGGTAATATAGCGACATGACGACAACATATCAGCTTAAGTCACATCTGAAACACAACCATGTTAGGTTTGCCTATGTCGATGGCTACCATAGCCATGACTTTGCCACCCATAAACACGACTATTCTGAGCTGTTCATTGTTATTGCTGGGACAGGGAAGCACCAAGTTGCGGGGCACAGTTACCCTCTCAGTATTGGGGATGTGTTTGTTATCAATGGCGACGTTGAGCATGGATTCAACGATGTGAATGATCTCCGAATCATTAATTTAATGTTCGATTCCAATCTTCCTTTTTTCGATTCCCCACAGGTTAGGCTACTGCCTGGCTATCAAGCGTTATTTACCGTCGAACCCATCGCAAGGCAAAATAACGAATACCCTGCGAAGCTTACGTTAAACCCAGAACAACTGACTCGCCTCAGTAACCTGTTGGTGTTGATTGAAACTGAGTACAATGATGCGCCCATCGGCTTTGAAAGTATGCTCGCTTCATTAATGCAGCAGTTGGTTATCACGCTTTCTAGAGCCTACCAAGGCGATTCAACAGAAAGTAACCAACCCACTTTGGCGTTAAGTCGCGCGCTGGTTTACATCGAAAGACACTATGCTAGCGCCCAGTTAAACAGTAATGAAATCGCCAAAGCCTCCTTCGTAAGCCAACGACAAATGGAACGTTTGTTTCGCCAGTTTTTACAGACATCCCCTAATCAATACATCAGAAACATCCAGCAAAACCAAGCCGCTTTGCTACTCAAAGAGCAACACGAACTTTCGATTCAATCTATATCGGAATCCTGTGGGTTCTCAGACAGCAACTACTTTTCCAAGTGCTTTAAAAAACACTTCGGGGTCAGCCCAAGGCAGTATCGAAAGGAATCACTGCTTCAAAGAGAATGATTGCAGTCAGTTTAGCCGCCATAAACGAGAAAGAGAGAAAGAGAAAGGCACAGAACAAAGTTATAAAACAAGTTACCTATAAAAAATCACCTTTAAAAATGCGGTCATTCAGGTCTATTTCCACGCTGCCATCGCTGTTACACTATTGTGAAATTTATGCCGTAGATAAAGAAGAGAAGTTATGAAGTTAATTCGTTGGTTTTTAGGGAAAGTCATTTTGACATTGAATTTTGTTTTTGCCCCAAAAGGCATTAAACGTACCCCTGAGATGCAGGCCGATGTTGATAATAAGGCCAGTGCGTTAGCATTGTATCAATTCGAAGCGTGTCCTTTTTGTGTTAAGGTTCGCCGAGCAATGAAACGTCAATCGGTTAGCTTTGAGCTCCGAGATGCGAAAAATGATCCAACCCACAGAGACACCTTACTCACTCAAGGTGGCGCACTTAAAGTTCCATGCCTGCGTATCGAAAAAGACGGCCAAACGACCTGGATGTACGAATCATCAGATATCGTCACCTATCTAGAAAAAGAATTCGCGTAACCGATTGAACGCTTTAAGTGATTCCGTAACCCCAACTTAACTAAACAACGGTTTTCATCGTTGTTAACTCAGTTGTCATGTCTATTTAGCGATTGTTTTTACTCGATATAAATTGTTTTTACACGCTATTAATAGAAAGACTGAAAGTTGGGTTTACTTATTGCTTATTTCTCGGTCCCTGCCGCCAGCAGCAATAGTAATAGCAACAGCAACAGCAACAGCAACACAGATTGGCACACCATTGACCATATAATCCCCTGCTAATGACTTTCCTTAATACAAACGACTTGAGATCAGCGTTTACCCCCTTTCTCCCAGTTGCACTATGATTAGCGAGTGACTGAATACTTAAATAACAAGTGAATCATCAATAAAACCACTTGGCATCACTAAAGCGATGTAACAGAAGTAACAGATAGCTTTCAATTTGCGACACGTAACTCAATAATAATGAAATTTAAGTAGTAAAATACGCGATTACTACGATGGATGGAGCCATTTATGAAAGAAGTAGATTTTCGAACGATTGATCGTTTGTTTATTAAAATGTCAATCAACGACAAAATGTGGGTGATTTTTTTCCTGTTTCTCACAACATTAACTTGCATCAGTGGCGCTCGCTATTTTGGTACTATTGAACAATTTGAACAGCAATCGATCATGGCCGCAGAATACAAACTTTCAGGCCTTCTCTCTTCTGAAAAAGTAGACGTTCAAGCGATACAAGGGCTTTCTAATGCTTCTTCATTACGAGACCCTGTTTATAAAGAAGGCCTTGTTACTGTCAGCAAACAGCATCAATCTGGATCCCTTTACCAGCTCACTGAAAACTTTTCGACCCGATACAATGCAATGCTAAGTGACGCAAAAACAACGTTCGCACTCAGTTACCTTTGGGCACTGCCCTTTGCTATTTTTGTCTACTGGGTTGCCACCTTTATCGGCGGGGCGTTGTGGGTTCTCTATTCGACGACGGAAAAAATATCAAAAGGTGATCTGACTTCTCGTTTAGGCTTTCACGCTGGGCGTGATGAATTTGGCACCATCGGCTGCGCACTTGATAATGCAATGGATACATTATCGACACTGGTTAACACCGTGAAAGATAACTCGACCAAGCTTGGCGAAACATCCAGTTCATTCGAGCGTGAAATGAAAGAGAGTGAAGCACAAATTAATAACCAGTATTCCTCCCTCGATTCTGTCGCAACCGCCATGGAACAAATGACCGCATCAGCACAAGAAGTTGCCTCAATTGCTAACCAGGCCACCACTCAAACCGAGCAAGACCGCGCTCAGGTGAATGAAAGCCGTGCTCGCGTAGAAAAAGCCATTCAACAAATCGTTCAGCTGTCGGATTCTATCTCCCAAGCTTCAAACTCAGCCGCAACGTTAAACGACAACACGGCTAAAATCAGTGACGTGGTGACAACCATTAACGGTATTTCAGAGCAGACCAATTTACTTGCGCTTAATGCGGCTATCGAAGCAGCTCGTGCGGGTGAGCAAGGCCGTGGATTTGCCGTTGTTGCCGATGAAGTAAGAACACTTGCGAGCCGAACTCAAGCTGCAACGGTTGAAATTCAAACCATGATTGAACAACTTCAAAATGAAAGTCAAAGCATTGCTGGCATCACGGAGCAAACGGTAGGGCAAGCACAACATAGCCAAGAAGTGATCACCAGCATCGGGGAAGACATCAATTTTATCGCCGATTCAGCCAACCACATCAATGACATGAGTGTGCAAATCTCGACGTCTGCACAAGAGCAAAGCGCGGTTGCAAATGACATAGCAAGTGAACTGTCAGATATTCGAACTCAGTCGAATACACTGAAAAGCGTCTCAGAGAAGTCTCTTGCAGGCGTGGCTAGCCTCACTGAATCTTCACGTGAACTGGGTGAAGTGTTAAAACGCTACGAAACTTAATCACTAGTACCCCTGAAGACTAGTGCCCCGGAAAACTAGCACCCCAGAAGACTAGTCCCCAGCAAATTATCTGCCAAAAATAAGAGGAGAAACGACTCGGGTCGCATCTCCTCTTATACTTCTAGTCCAACTTCAACTTCAACTTCAACTTCAACTTCAACTTCAACTTCAATTTTGACTGCAATTCAGAAATGGAAACATCGCTTTTATACTCTTTGCTAATTCCTATCGACCTAATACCTCAACGCCTCCTAGTCGTGCGAAACTATTTTCTCCATTGTGGCAACCATTTGAATAGAATCAAGACCATCAGAGGCTCTGTTTTACCCCTTAAATCTGACATTTTTGGGGTTCGTAATGTGTTGATATTGTTGAGTTTATTTTCCTAAGTTTTTATTCATAACGGTGTTAGGCTTAACACAGATTTCCTCTTATACAATGAAAGAAGACAACATGACCAACTCTGATCTGACCTATCAGCACCACGATTTTTCTCGCCAGGACTTGCAAGGACACGTTTATCACAGGTGTACCTTTTTTAATTGCAACTTTGACCGCGCGGATCTCAGTGACGCGAAATTTACCGACTGTCGATTTATTGAACCTAAAGCGCTTGAGGGGTGTACTTTCCGCTACACCAACCTAAAAGATTCGAGCTTTACCCATTGCATGTTGACCATGTGCCAGTTTAATGGGGCTGATTGCTTCGGTATCGAACTGCGCAAATGTGATTTAAAAGGCGCTAATTTCCAACAGGCCAATTTTTCCAACCGAATCAGTAATGCGGTGTTTTTCTCATCGGCCTACATTACCGGATGCAACTTAACCTACAGCAACTTCGAGCGAGCCTTGCTTGAAAAATGCGAGCTATTTGAAAACCGTTGGAATGGCGCTAACTTGTCTGGCGCAAGTTTAAAAGGGTCCGATTTATCACGCGGAGAATTTAGCCCAGAACAATGGGGAACATTTGGCATGGAACAGTGCGACCTCACTCATGTGGAACTCGAAGGGCTGGATATCCGTCGGGTCTCCATGTTTGGTGTTAAAGTCTGCGACTGGCAACAAGCGCAACTTCTAGAGCCCTTTGGCCTTATCGTTCTTTAGTTCTCTTATGGCTGGGGTGCTTGGCAGACGTTAGCGGATCGCCTTGCGCCGTTTGGCTTTTACGATTTTGCCTTTCACAATCGGCATAACTGCGTATAATCCCCCGCTTCATCACGTCATACCCATTGTCAGCGAGATACCCATGTCAAAAATGTTTTTTAAGGGCCGAATCGAAACGCGCCAGAACCACGTTAAATCCGGCTATAACGTAGATCGCGATGTAAAATTAGGCACACCAGAAGCCCCGGTTTCCGTACTAGTCAACAGTGAAGCGAGAAAAGCAGAAATAGAAGCCTTAATCATAGAGCAAGGCGTTGTTGCCGATATTGTTGTTGATGCTGCTCAAGAAGAAAATACATTAGAGCTTGAAACCTTGCTCAATAAGCCAAAACCAACCACATTTGAAAAAACACCCAACCGCAACGATCCTTGTTCTTGTGGAAGCGGTAAAAAATACAAAAAGTGCTGCGGTTAATGACTCACACACATCGCGATTGATCATCGCACGATGTATCTTGGCAGTAACAAAACTTGGTCAGAGACAAAATAAGTGAGGGAGATATCAATGTTTACTCTTTTTGATGGTGGCATGGGACGCGAGCTAAAACGCATGGGCGCGCCTTTTTCTCAACCACTATGGAGTGCTCAAGCACTGATAGAATCTCCACAGCATGTGCAACAGGCCCACCAGCGCTTTATCGATGCGGGCTGCGATGCCATTACTGTTAATAGTTACGCTTGTGTCCCCTTTCACCTTGGGGTAGAACTGTATCACTCGCAGGGGCGTGAATTGGCAAGAAGCGCAGCTCAATTAGCCAGAAACGTTGCTGACCAGAACCAAAATATCACCGTGGCAGGTGCGTTACCGCCTGCACTTGGCTCCTACCGCCCAGATCTTTTTAACGTTGAGCAAGCTAAGCCCATATTAGAAACGCTCATAGAGGCTCAAGCGCCTTTTGTTGATATCTGGATGGTCGAAACGATCAGTTCACTGGCTGAGTTTCTACTTGTCAGTGATCTGTTAGCGCAATCGGATAAACCAGTTTATTACGCCTTTACCCTAAAAGATGACCTAGACCATTCTTCAAAATTGCGCTCAGGGGAAAATGTTGAACAAGTCATGAAATCCGTCTCTCAATCTAACGCTCAGGCCGTGCTATTTAACTGCTCGCGTCCGGAAGTGATGAATGAAGCGATACGGGTCAGCAAACGAGTACTTAACGAGAATGGAAAAAAAGCGCAATTGGGGGCTTACGCGAATGGCTTTACCCCTATTCAGGATGATCACCTTGCCAATGACGGTTTATCGGCCATTCGTGATGACCTTTCACCCGTACAATATTTGGAATTTGCACAACAGTGGCTTGGTTCAGGTGCTTCTATCATTGGCGGCTGTTGCGGTATCCACCCAGAGCATATACAAGCCCTTGATCACTTCAGACAGACTAAGTTGCGTTGAAGGTCTTCTTGACTCATAGATAATCACGCGTCACTTTATCGTGAAACAAAGAGATCCGGCTCAGTACATTCTTCAAATTATCTTTTTCGAGGGCCGTCAGGTCATTGATCGCTAGCACATCGTTCACTTTGCGTAAGTCGGTGTATTCGACCAACTGATTCATAAACCTCAATTGCCAAATATGATCGAAAATATAAATCATTTCGCGGCAGGTTTCAGCGTCCAGTTCCTTGTAAAACAGCATGCTTTTAAGTCGCGTCATGGTATTCACGGCCCGAATATCATGCTTTAACGCGTAGATTCGACAAAAGATCTCCATCGGACGTAGACAATCTTTCAAGTTCAATGACTCTTTACCGTCGTAGGATTCTGTCTCGATTTCCTGAGCAGCATTTAGCGGGCGTTCATAAGACAAACAGTGTTTCGCATAAATAGGGAAGAACTCTGGATGCTTGTTGAGCACATGCTGAATATGAGATTGAATACCATCCACTAGCCCTTCACTGCCGTACGTTGAGCGGATATCAAAAAATACGTTCAGTTCAAGAATGGATTCTGGAGAGGCTTGTGTAATCCATCGACTAAAATTATCGTTCCACTCTTTTTGACTCAAGCACCATTGATGATTCGAGGCCATGATGAATCCATCGCAATAGCTGTAACCTGCCTGGTTGAGCATGCCACAGACCTTTTCTGCTAGATGGAGAAAATAACGCCGGATAGATTTCAGATCCGCATCGTCTGGGGTTTCAAAAACAATTGCGTTGTCTTGATCGGAAAACAGCGTCATATCATGTCGAGCGTTACTGCCAAACGAAATGAACGAAAACGGCACCGGAGGCGGGCCAATATCGTCTATGGTTAGATCAATAAAACGGCATATTGCGGCATCATAAGTGCTGCCAATGAGGCGACGAAGATAATCAGGCCGCGAGCCCACCTCTATCATCTCTCGAATAAGGTCGGGCAGTTGATTGAGCGACTCAACCACTTGTCCATGACTGATCCCCTGTTCGATTTCCGACACGATGTTACTGCTCACTTTTTGGTAATCGGTAATTTGGTTTACCGGACCAAAACTGGTGCCATAGATTTTACGGACAATCGGTCTAAATGAGATCACGTGACCCAATTTTTCAGACAGAAATATCTTAGACGTACTCAGCAAAATATCGATAGGCTTACCACTTTTGGTCAATATCTGCGCTTCGTATTCCCCGGGCTCGGCGACGTCATTAAAAAGCAGCAGTAAATGTTGCAAGACTTCGGTGTTTTGAGGGCTAGCGGAAAAGAGTTTTTTCCAGATAGAATGCGCTCTGAGCTCGGTATCCGTATAGCCAAGCAGTTGATGAAGACGAGTGTTTGAAAAGACGATATGCCCATCAGCTTCCAGAATGTAGCCTTCGTTTGACGATTCAACCAGCGCACGATAACGATCTTTGGCTTCATACAACGCCAATTCCGCTCTCCTTTTTCTGATATCCATGGCTTTAGACTGAGAAATGACGTACCCCATGATACCGATAAGCCCTAAGGTAATGACTAAGAACACCCGATACAGGGTACTTTCCAGCTTTTGAATGTCCTGTTGAACGTCTTCCAGGTAAACACCCGTTCCTATTACCCACTGCCACTGCTCTACCCCTTCAACATAAGTCATCTTAGGCGCTGTGATATCCGGATCATCATGCCACTGCCACTGGTATTCGATGAAGCCCTGCTGAGAAGCGTTAACCAACTTGGTGATCTCGACAAACACCGATGTAATACCTGCGCTTTCTTGCTCTGACAACGTCGATTTATCGTTGGCTGTGGCGTTGTCTGAATAATGCGTTAAATCTTGCCCTTTTAGGTCACTGCGATAGGGGTGCATGATCATTCTAGGATGCATATCGGTGATGAAGAAATAGTCTTTGTTATCGGTGCCATAGCGCATGGTTTTGATGTCAGCCGCGGCCCGATTTTGCGCCTCCTCAAGCGTGAGTACCCCTTGTTGTTCAAGGGCAACATAACTATCGACAATACTGACCGCCGATGACGTAAGCTCTTGCAACATCTGGCGTTTTTGATTCATCAACGAATGTTCGACTAAAGGAAGAATCACGTAAAAAATAGACGTCACAAACAAAACAATCGCGGCAACGGTGGGCAGAACAATGCGAAAGTTAAACTTACTAAGCGGTTGGGAATGATCGTCTTTTGATGCGCGTAGCCCCTCAAAGTACTCGGCAAACTCGGTGGTATCCAACACCTCGTTCAACGCGCCTGAATGTGTCGCTTCATGGTATTTTGCGGTAAAGGTGCCATTTTGAAAATCCGCTCTTGAAGGCAAATACCCTTCGTAGTCATCTCGGATATGGGTTTCAAACACATTTTTAATTTGGGTATGAGTGTATCTGTCACCAAACTCCAAGCACGCCTCTGCCAATGCTTCTTTACAGTGGCGGAATCGGCGATGATCGTACGGGTCAAAATCAACATTTTTCGCCATTCGGTGCGAGTGTTCAACACCGTTGTGGTCAAAAAAACCGTCGATCCACTGGTGGATATCTTCACCACGAATACCAAAAAGTTGCTCAGTACGAGCTGCATGATCCGCTGTTTTCATCTATTTACCACCAACTGCTAGTCTAAAAATGCGTACATTCAAGAATAAAACTGTGCACTAGTTAACATGCCCGCCTAAAAGTTCCACTTTAAACCAATCTTCGTTTCTTAAACTAATCCAAATCAATTTGTGGAATGAAACATCAACCTAGTATTGCCTTGACGAATAAATGGTATTCATTCGAGAAGGCTTTGGCCCTCTCATTTTCACCACAGAGTAAAGCCAACCACTGTTCGTCCTCTTAATTTATACCATTAAGGAGCAAGGTAGCGTCTGGGATGTCGCCTCGTACTAACCGAAGGTTGGTATACCTGCATAAGTGACGTGCGGTCGGAATTGGCAAGCCTCAATTCCCAATAAGGATATACATTATGTCTAAGAAAAATAAGACATTTTATAGAGATATGCGTCGTAAGGCGAAAGAATTTAAAAGCCGTGAAGATTTTCTAAATCACGACTTAAGTATCATGAGTTTCAAGCGCTGGGGGATACACCTACCCTCTCGTGATTACAGTATCGAGATTGAAGATTGGGTGCCAGCACTCGCGGCCACCATAGGTAAGGTCGTGATGGTCACGGCCATGGTCGCTGCTTTTGCGGCGCAATTTGGCCTATCACCTGAATTTGTTGCAGAAAACGTACGTTATGAGTTGCTCATTGCCGGTGGCCTATTCGTTATTCTTTTTTCGGCTGTATTGAACCCAAATGCCAACCTAGCTGGAACGCACGGGCCAATGATCCCGCTCATCCCCTTAATTGCCGCCGCGGGTGGGCACCCCTTAGCCTTGGGGTTGATGGTGTGTGTCTTCGGTCTAATTTTGGCGTACACCAAAGGGGGATCCAAATTAATGACCTTAACCGGCGTCGGCGTTCGGGGCGGGTTACTTATCTATTTGGGTGCTGTCGGGTTAATCGGTCAAATCAATCGAACCGAAGCGTGGGCCAGTAGTACTGACCAAGGGTATATCTCGTTTGCGGTCATTGGTGTGACAGTATTGGTGTATGCCTACCTAGCGAAAATCAACAAACGTTGGTTAGCCATTCCATTGTGCTCTGCACTGGCGGGGATCGTTGCTTACGCTTTGGGCGCTGATTTTGCGTTTACCACTGAACCGGGCCTGCCAAACTTTAGTCCGTTTTACTGGTGGGGTGAAGACACTGGCTGGAAAATGGGCTGGCCGAATTTGCAGCACTTTATTGCGGTTATTCCTTTCGCGCTGTTAGCCGTTGCTATGTGGTCACCTGATTACCTTGGTCACCGAGTATTCCAAGAGCTCAACTACCCGAAAGAAGCAAAAGGTGTATTGATGGATGTTGATGACACCATGGTTGTTGCGTCTGTTCGACAAGGTGTGGGTGCGATTTTAGGTGGTGGTAACCTAGCGTCGTCTTGGGGGACGTACATGATCCCAGCGGCCATCGCAAAACGCCCTATCCCTGGTGGCGCTGTGCTTACCGGTATCATGTGTGTGCTTGCTTCTGTTATCGGTTACCCGATGGATCTCGCCATGTGGGAACCAGTTTTGCGTGTTGCACTGATTGTGGGGGTTTTCCTTCCTCTATTAGAGGCGGGTATGCAAATGGTTCATAAACATAAAGATTCTTTAAGTGCGGGGATATGTATCTTTGCCTGTGCTTTTGTAAATCCAGTGTTTGGTTGGGCAACCACCATGCTGCTCGATAACATGGGTCTTATTGGCGATCATGAACGTGCAAAAACGCTATCAAAGAAAGACAAGTACATCATTCCTGGAGTGGCCTTTGTTATTTGTGTTGGTTCACTCGCGGCCGTTGGGCAACTGCCGGGTATTCCAGCACTGATCGGTAACTAGTTTTTTACTCCTCTTTTTTAAACTTTCTTTTTTAACAATCTCAGCGACAACGGAATGGCTATTCGGTTGTCGTTAGGATTGCCTGTTTAGATAAAAGAGTAATGATAAAAACATCAGAAACTTACTGATTCTATTTTCAGGGCAAAGCGCTTTATTCAATGCGTTAAACACGTTCTTATCGAGTGCTTTGCCCAATATGAATTACGAAATGCTAGAGGACGAATCTATCTTATTTCCGACACTTTCATTCATCGCGGCTTCTGTTTTAGTCATTATCGGTGCTCAGGTTGTTAGTTTCAGTGGCAACCAACTGTCGATACTGGCTTTAATCATTCCCGCATTGTGGGTACTTCCTCAGCGAGGCATTGCTGGCGTTCTTCTACTCACCGCTTTAACCCTTTACGGGCTCACTTTACCTTACCAATCGATTGCACTATCGATCTCCTCTTGGGTGATATTTCCACTCATGATGGTGGCATTTTCAAGACGTTCAGGAACCATCTCGAAAGTCACAAGCTTACTCATACTTGTGTCGCTACAAACAGGGCTCATGATCACTCAAATAAGTGGTGCTCTCGATGGCAACGCAGCCATGACCGTCATTCAAACATTCGCGGTTATGCTAGCGTGGTTTGCAACCAAACACAGTAAGATGTCACAGCAATTTCCCTGGTGGAGCCTCGGTATCTTCGCTCCTTTATGGGTTGCTCAACTGCCTTACGCGATAGCACTCACATTTTGCTTTTCTATCGCAATAGCGGTCATTGGACACCTGTTTGGGATTAAGAAGTATCAGTGGGGTACGCTCCTCGGCTGGGCACTTCCCACCGTTGCATTTTGCGCCTTAATGCTCACCCCAACAGCAAACGTGCCCCATTCGGTTTTTGTCGTTTGGCTCTGTTTGTTAGGAACGGCGTGGAGTACCGATTACATATTAAGAGTGATCGAGAGCAAGAAACAAAGGCAATGAACGGATAACCGGGCAGGAATAGCTAGAAAATGGATAAATAGAGACCAGACAAGTAGAAGTAGACAAGTAAAAGCAGGTAAGAAAAAAGCGGATAAGTTCTTAGGGCGTGTTACTCATTAACTGACGACTTATTGTGATACTAGTGATCTCTTATAGTGATTCCTTGTAATGATGGTGATGTGATGGGTAGACTCACTGTTACTGAACTATCATTACTAGCAATCTATCATTACTAGCGATCTGTCATTGCCACTGATCTATGATTATTATAAAGCCGTCGCTTTACCCAATGCATGAGGCATACATGACCACTTACCTGAACGCCGATTTCCAGCAACGAATCATTATTCGACCTGAAGACTACCAATGGGTCGATTCACCTATGCCCGGTGTTGAGCGAATGATGTTAGATAGAATTGGGGACGAAGTTGCAAGAGCCACTTCCATTGTACGTTATGCGCCTTTTAGTGAGTTTTCACCCCACCTACATTCTGGTGGTGAAGAGTTTTTAGTATTAGACGGTGTCTTTTCCGATGAGCATCAGGACTACGGGCAAGGTTGCTATGTACGCAATCCCATCGGTACTTCCCACCAACCGCGCATTGGCAAAGAGGGGGCAACGATTTTCGTCAAACTTCACCAATTTGACCAAGCAGACGCAGAGCAAAAAGTGATAGATACGCATGCTCAGCCGTGGCGGCAAGGCCTTGTTGATGGGCTCACTGTGATGCCATTGCATGAGTTTGAAGGAGAGCACGTTGCCCTTGTAAAATGGGCACCGAATACACAATTTAACGGCCACAAGCATTGGGGAGGCGAAGAAATATTCGTCCTCGAAGGTACATTCTACGATGAACATGGCACTTACCCCAAAGGCACTTGGCTACGCAGCCCCCACCTAAGTCAGCACCAGCCTTTTACACAAAAAGATGGTGCATTGATCTACGTTAAAACCGGCCATTTATTCAATATAAGTGCTCCATAAGTATCGATATTCTGACTGTTTCTGAGGTGAGAGCAGATGACAAACATCGTATTTACTGTTCGTTTTATCATCAAAACTGTGTCATTGTTAATGATAAGTTACATTTTAATTATTGCTGTCCCATCATTATTTGCGGGTGATTGTTTGCGAGTGATTGGCTGCGAGTGATTGTTGGCAATTGATTATTTGCGAGTAATGGATGGCGAGTAATGTCTAGTGAATGAGCGTTTATTGATAAACAGCAGATATGGATAAACAGCAGACTGGATCGATAGGATGAATACCATCAGAACCTATTTCGTGTTTTTTTTATGCGTATGGATAGCCCCTTTCGCGGTTGCAGGGGAAGAAAAAGTGGTGCGTTTAGCCTCTGGCGATTGGTTCCCGTACACCTCTAGCCAATATCAAGGCGGCCTTCTTGAGAAAGTCGTCCAACACGCATTTCACTCTCAAGGTTACGACGTTAAAATCGATTACATGCCCTGGATTCGTAGTGCCAAACTGGTCGAGTACGCAAAGTACGATGGCACTTTCCCCTGGTATTCAAACAACGAGCGTCGAGCTAAGTTTATCTACCCAACCATCCCCCTCATGCACGCAGATACCGTGATGTTCTACCACAAAGATGTCGACTTTCATTGGGACACGATTTCTGATCTGTCTCAATACAAGATTGGTGGTGTTGCTGGGTTTGCTGCCACAGAATTACTCGTCAAGAATGGCGTAGAGACCATCAATTCAGTTGATCTTGATGAGAACATCCTAAAACTACTCAGACACAGAGTAGACGTTGTACCGATCGAGCGACAAGTTGGATTAACGATGGTGTCGTCTGTAGCCAAGGCTGACCAGGTGCTGATTCAAATCGACGAGAAACCGTTGATCAGCAATCCTATGTACATGATGTTCTCTAAAAATGAACGAGGACAAAAGCTGAGCCATATTTTTGATCGAGGGCTAACCCAGATCAAAGACAATGGCTGTTACGATCAACTTATGTTGGGGAATCCTTGCGAGTAGACATTCAAACTAGCCGCCCTGCCACACTTTTTTCTTTCTCTCACAAGTGCGTGTTCCTCACAAATGCTTGCTTAAAACAGTTATTTTCAAAAATAGTCCTCATAAAATCTACCTAACGAACAATTACCTTCTATTATTTACAAAAGAATCAATAAATAGGCAGATGCAACCATGAAACAACTTGGTTTTAAAAACTTACTCCTTATTTCAATCATTGCATTAGTTGCCGTGTCTGTTTCAACATCCAGCTACGTCTCTTATGTAAAGCAAGAAAAAACACTCATCGAGATCATTACTGCCGCTAATGAAGACTATGTTGCAAAGCAAGCCCAGTTAATTGAGAACCAGTTAGGTGAAAAAGTCTCTGGTTTGAATAAAATCGCTAAAAAATATCAATCAGAACAAATGACGGGTACGGCTGAGAGTTTTATCGAATTTACCAAAATAATGGCCGGAGCGATGAACCTGAACAGTTCAGTGGTTGGCTTTGAAAACGGCGATGGCTATTGGAATCAAACCGCAGACACCTGGCCTAATCACAAGTTGGATGGCGACATTACCGAGCGATCTTGGTATCAACTCGCTCGAACGAGCAGCGGAACCGCCATCACCGATCCGTACCTAGGGAGTGGCTCTGATATTTACTGGGTAAGTATCGTGGAGAAGATCAAAGAAGGGATGATATCCGTCGATATGCAGCTTGGATTTCTCAATGAAATGGTCAAAGGTGCAACAGAAATTCCAGGGGCCATTGCCATCATCATGAATCAGGACTCGACCATTTTGGCCTCATCTACCGACTTATTAAAAGCCAGTGACAAAGCCACCAACTACCCATGGTTCAAAGGCGTCGTCAATAATGCCGTGACCAATGTCAGTAGTGTTCAACATTACGAACATAATGGCAGCGACAAGCTTCTCTTTTCACACAAAATTAATATCGCCGATAAGAGCTGGTATTTTGCGATAGGTGTAGACAAAGAGGTCGCATTCGCCAGCTTAGCCGCCGCAAAATACTCGGCAATCATCAGCACGTTGATCGCCACGATCGTTAGTATCATCATTGCAGTCTTAGTCTTGCAGGTGCTGTATCGCCCTATTTTAGCGCTAAGACAAACCATTGATGGGTTGTCTCAAGGTAATGGCGATTTAACCCAACGTCTCGACGTCAAAACCAAAGATGATCTCGGTGAAATCGCGAATGGGGTCAATAAATTTATCGAAAATCTGCAAAACATGATGCTTGAGATTAAAGGCGCAACGGGTGACTTAAATGAGAACATCGATAAACTCAAAGATCAGTCTCAACGTAACTCTGTGATTCTTCAAAATCACGTTTCTGAAACAGAGCAGGTTGTCACTGCCATTGAGGAAATGAATTCAACCGCCGAGTCGATGGCGACAGATGCCGCCAATACGGCACAACTTACCCATAATGCCAACGAAGCGGGCAACAACTCAAAACAAACCGCCATGAACGCGCAATCTAATGTCTCTGAATTGGTGTCCGATGTTGAAAATTCCGCCGAACAAGTGCAGAAAATGAGTAACGAAACCGACAGCATCACGACGATATTGGGGGTGATTGGGGCCATTGCCGAGCAAACCAACTTACTGGCCTTGAATGCAGCCATAGAAGCGGCGCGTGCAGGTGAACAAGGGCGCGGCTTTGCGGTTGTTGCCGATGAAGTACGCAACCTAGCCAGTCGAACCAAAACAAGCACCGAAGAAATAGAAACCGCATTAGGCAGTTTGTTGAAAGGCAGCCAGAGTGTGGTTGAATCGATGGATGTCACTAAAAACCGATGCGAGCACACGGCAGAAGGGGCTGGCGAAGTGGTGCACAGCCTAGAAACCATGAGCCAATTTGTTAACGACATTAATGATCTCAGCACTCAGATAGCCACCGCAGCCGAAGAACAAAGCAGCGTCACCCGTGAACTCAGCCGAAATATGTCTGCAATCAACGACATTGTTGTTGAACTAGACAGCAACGGTAAACAGGCATTAAATGAAGCAAGCGACATTGATAACGTCAACCGACAATTAATTGAAATCGTTGGACGCTTCAAGTTGTGAGAATCGATTTAACGGTGAAGAATCAAAAATGAATCGCAATGGATTCGCTGTAGAGCGTCGCAGTAACCCCCAAAAGGCACTCTACAGAACTCTGCCCCTATCTATTCATGCGGCTTAGTGCTCTTGACAACAGTATTTTGATCGTCGATAAACTGGGGGATACATCGATTAATCACAACTCTTTTAGAAAATAATAACTACCTTAGAAAATATCACCGCAACATCGGCACTCTCATATTCTGTCGCACTACAGTCGCGCAACAAGAACTTAAAACTTTAAGTGTCAAATATCGATTCACACTACCTGTGCGATAAAACCACCTGTGCGATAAAACAGCCTGTGCAATAAATATGTGACTTAAACAGAGTGTCTGATCGTCTTCTATATGGGTAAATGATAGGTTGAATATTACAGAGTGAGAGGTTGTTGCAATGGATCTGTAACGTACTCTGTTTTATACCTGCGCTACTCACGCAAGTGTATTGTGTCCTGTATTTTCGCCCGCATACCGTACCCCTTGCGGGCTTTTTTTTTCTACTTTTCCTTTATATTCAAAGCACTTGAGATTTGGTATTCGCATTAAATCACTCTCCAGCGTCAATGACACTCTATAACAACCGCCTAGTAAACACGCTGTTTCATTTCCATCAAAACCAAGCTTTGCCAATATTGCACTACCTTCTGAGCACAATGAATAGCAAAACGGTTTGCTCCTACTCATTAAGGTGAACGTTCGTTGAGGCGAACGACTATCAAGCAATTTACTAAACGTTTTGTTGGAGAAAACAATGCCAATCCCAAGAGATACCAAAGCACAATTTATCGCAAAATCCCGCCGCCTATGGGGTGACCGTTTTGGTTATAATGACGTTCATTACGTGAACAGCCGCACGCCAGTTTCACTGTGGTGCAAAGAGCACAATGCGTCTTTTTCGCAAACTCCAAAAGCACATTTTTCCGCTAAACATGCTTGTTGTCCACTGTGCTACAAAGAGCTAGCGGGTACGTTTCAGAATGCTTGGCGTCAACAGCGCCAAGAAACACCCTCTGGGCAGAACATGAGATTCTACTCACTCATGAATCAAGTATTTAAACAGTAATCACAGCCAGTTTTTGGTGTCTTCTGTCTGCTTCAAAATTTACACGCACAACACAGTGGGCTATTAACACATAATGCCCACTGTGTTGAAAAAACAGAGCGGGCATGTCTAAAACGAATCATTCAATCGAGACCACTCGTTACAATGTATATTGTAAGCCAACTGTATAATCAAAAACCAACAGTGTAATCAAAAACCAATACCCCTACCTTGTCTTTACCTCCTGGATTTTTTTCGACCTTCAAGTAAGGTCCTACGAATTCTTTAAATTTTTGATGATTTTTGTCATAGAATTGAGCAGAGCTGATCGCAGGTGTTCCAACGTAGTAATTGAGATCGCTTTGAGACAAAAAGCTAACCATAAAAGCGAGATCATAACCCTTGCCTTGCCCTTCTCGACTGCTATTCTGACTACCCGCTTCAATATTGTGTATGTATTGCTTGCCATCACGAGTAGATTTTCTCAACGCGAGAAACCTGTTTACAATCTCTTGTTTCTCAACATCGGTAACATCATCTTTTAAGTCGAAGAGAACAATATGACGAATCAGACCTTTTTCAAAATTGGGCGTTGTGACTTTCGCATAATCTTTTACAGGGATAGGCTTTGCGGTGCTCGAATACTCATTCTCGTTGCCATTTAAATGTGCAACGGCTGGCATCGATAAAGTGGCAGTTAAAGCTATCGCTCGTACCATTTTCATTTAATCTACCTTTCTTATTAGCTAAATAATTACATAACAATAATTACATAACAATAATTAGGTAATAAAAAACGAACAATTAAACACAGTGTTTATTAATAGGGAAGCACTCGAAAGTCACTGCCATTGATGTCGAGTTGAACATTGGTTTAAATATCTGTTTGGGATAAGTAACCACATTGGCATTGATACTATTCACTTACTCACTTACTGCACCATAATATTTTATTCAAACTTAGCATCAATTCGATACTTCCCCCCATCAAAAGAGAATTCACTCCCCAAAGCGATAGTTTGATCAATCGCTACCGTATTGACACCATTCAATTTAAAGCGACTTGACATATGATAGTGTTCGTTATCCGCTTCTATTTTAGACACTGTCGTTATAATTTCTATCACCTTGTCTTCAATAGCACCGTGCTCAAAAATCGCCTCCTCTTCTAATTGGACGATAAGTTTAGGGGAGACGAGTAATTTGTTATCTTCAAAAACCTGGTAAGAAACCCTATGATTCTGTGTGGCATACGAATAGGCCACACCCGAAATCGATAGTAACATGGTTAAAATAATTTTCTTTTTCATAGTGTTAACAACCTAAAATACTGGATATTATATTGGGCATTAATTAATGATATGGAACAGTTCTAAAGTACGATTTAAACTATTTACACCGAACTAAATAAAATCTGTATGTCCTCCACTCCAACCTCTAGAGTATTTATTTACAACATTCATTAATTTTTCTTATTTATAACGCGTATAAAATCATCAAAACAAACTAACGTGAATCAAAAAACAGTACAATTAAACACTTTGTTTAGCTAAAGATACCTCATCTCGTGAATAAGAGGTGAGTTCAAGGTAAGATTACGAAGCCCCTTTTCTTGAAAGGACTTGCGAAAGGTTAACTATTTACCTTTCGCCAAACACTCATAAACAGCACCTCTTCTGATTGAAGTTTGAAATCGAACTTTTCATAAAACGGAGCAACGTCTTTACCACTCATTAAACCAATAAACGCACCTGATCGTTCTTTTGCCAGCTTATTGACATTAGACATAATATGTTCAATTATCTTTCGTCCTACACCTTGATTCTGGTATTTTGGGTTGACAATGATATCTTGAATATAAAAGTATAAAGCACCATCGCCAACGACTCTGCCTATACCAATAAGCTCATCTTCATATAGGGCACAAATGGAAAATAGTGAGTTTTTAAGCGCTAAATTAGCTCTATATTTCTCTATCGATTCCCACCCGACAGATTGTCTCAATAAATTGTACTGATTAACGGTGGGGTCTCTCAGTACGATTCTAAATTGATTTTCATTCATAATTCTTTCCGGTTATAGAATACAGCCAATGCTCACCTAAGTTAATGTATGCAAATTATTCTCATTAAACAGATAAGCACTTTAGGTCAAAATCTTCTTCTTTCAACAGGTTCTGGTATGTTTCAGACACCATATTAATTAATTTCTTTTTGGGGTTCATTTTATGGTAGGAAATATAAACTGGGAGTTCTAACGTACCTATTTTATTCATCTTTTTTAAATCAACACCCGAATTAACAAACCTTCTAATCGACGCTTTGTTTAAAAGGACAATGAGCGGTAATTCTTTTGCTACTTTCAGTAGGCTATCAATATCGGGAAGAATTAACCTGGGCAGAGATTTCACTATACATTCACTATCACAGCACTGGTCAATAAAATCGGCAATGAAATTATCATTACTCGTATTTCCTAGATCAAGCATGGCCAAGTATTCTATTTTGTTATTGTCATTGTTGATTTGATAAAACGAATATTCATCAATATACAGTTGCTTATTTTCTACAGCAATAGAGTCAAATTTGTAATACGACAACACAATGTCTAGATCACACGCTCGAAGTTGACTGTACATTTCCCGTTCATTAAAATACTCACTCGTTATCGTTACCGACAGGACTTTCCCTGAATCTTTTCTGTAGTGATAATAATTCGAGATGATTTCGCCACTTAAATTCATTTTTATTTGAGGTAATACACAGGCTTTGATGCTTTCATAGTTCATATATTCATTCAATTGATGAGATAAATTAATGAGCATCGAATTCGTGTCAACCTCATGATATAGTCGTCCGCCTTCTCTAGTCGGTTTAAATTCGTTCTTATCAGAATAAAACAGTTTCTTTTTAACAATGGCCTCAAGATCATTCAATGAGCGAGACAGTCTGCACAATGGTATTCCCGTCTTAAGTGCAGCGGCTCGCAGGCCATCGTAACGGTAGATCGCTTCAAAGTGGATTAATAATTCCGATAAACTCGAGATATTCTTCATAAGGTTGCCATCCTAATTTGACACGATATATTTACACTAATTTGACATTGCTTCCAAAATAGTTTTTATTTGTATTAGTATTCGTTCCCTCAGGTATATTGACCAAAAAAACAATAGCCACAAGTAAACATGATGTTTCATCATCAAACCTTTCTAATTTGGCATTTTCTATATTATTTAATAATTAAGTGTTTATAATTTAATAATTTTACCTAATTTATCAGGTCATACTTTTCTATTCACTTGTGTTATAAGTTATAATCATTCTCTCGATTAAGATGGCGATATTTCTTTCAGACAGTGATTTATAAAGCATGTGTCTGGCGTTCTTTTGTCGTGTACTCACTGCCATGGGGAATGAGGAAGAACACAGGGCAAAAGAGCTTGTGCTGGGCATCAAGCCGGTGTGTGAATGGGATGTGAGGTAAGGATAGATCGGAAAGATAAAGGGGCGGGATATTCGGAGTCAGATTCTGATTTTTGCCACTATGCGACTAATTCGAGACTATGCGGCTAATTCGAGAATAGTGCAGCCCAAAGTACTCACCAATCTGCTTTTGTGTATAACCACCGCTCGAAAATGCCGCAACAATAGCATTGTTCCTGCTGGTTTCATTCGCTTCATATTCCTTCAAAGAGAGTGGTTTGGCTTTGCGCTGTTTCGCCGGAATTTCATTCATATCCCCTTCCTCAAAATCTGCATTGGGAAGGTGTTTATTCACAAACTCATCGCTGCCTAGGTAAACTTGCTGCTTTAAATCTGCCCATAGTGGCTTTCCAATCCCTGCGAAAACGAATTGCTTGTATTTCTCTACGGCCCTATTTCGCTGCCTCCCAAATTGCAACAACGTTTGATCTACCGCTAACCATTCCGGCGCTTGTTGTTGATTCGTAATAAAAGGCCAACTGCTCCATTCATATTCATGAGGGGCATCAACCATATGAGCACGAACCGGGTTGAGGAGAATATAGCGCCCAACCTCAAGTAGATAAGACTCTTTATCAACCAATATCGCCTTGTATCTACCTTGGTATAAATGACCGACACGGTGGTGCTTTCGATTGAATCTTTGCGTATACACACCGTTTAGCTGCCTCATCCCTTTGCTCAAATTTCCTTCGGGGGTTTCAATCAACAAGTGGTAATGATTGGTCATTAGGCAATAGTTGTGTATTACCCAATTAAACCGCTCACAAGTCTCAGCAAGCACCTCCAGAAACAACGTGAAGTCGGCTTCATCAAGGTAAATGGGCTGGCGAGCATTACCTCGTGAGGTGACATGGTACAGCGCCCCTGCATATTCAATCCGTAGTGGTCTACTCATCTTCTTCCCTCATCTTCTAAACAAAAAAATGGCCTAGTTAAAAACTAGACCATTCTCATCATAAAGGCAAAAGGCAAGACCTGACCCCTACATTACCTTTTAAATGACCGACACGGTGGTGCTTTCGATTGAATCTTTGCGTATACACACCGTTTAGCTGCCTCATCCCTTTGCTCAAATTTCCTTCGGGGGTTTCAATCAACAAGTGGTAATGATTGGTCATTAGGCAATAGTTGTGTATTACCCAATTAAACCGCTCACAAGTCTCAGCAAGCACCTCCAGAAACAACGTGAAGTCGGCTTCATCAAGGTAAATGGGCTGGCGAGCATTACCTCGTGAGGTGACATGGTACAGCGCCCCTGCATATTCAATCCGTAGTGGTCTACTCATCTTCTTCCCTCATCTTCTAAACAAAAAAATGGCCTAGTTAAAAACTAGACCATTCTCATCATAAAGGCAAAAGGCAAGACCTGACCCCTACATTACCTTTTTGCGTATACACACCGTTTAGCTGCCTCATCCCTTTGCTCAAATTTCCTTCGGGGGTTTCAATCAACAAGTGGTAATGATTGGTCATCAGGCAATAGCTGTGTATTACCCAATTGAACCGCTCACAAGTCTCAGCAAGCACCTCCAGAAACAACGTGAAGTCGGCTTCATCAAGGTAAATGGGCTGGCGAGCATTACCTCGTGAGGTGACATGGTACAGCGCCCCTGCATATTCAATCCGTAGTGGTCTACTCATCTTCTTCCCTCATCTTCTAAACAAAAAAATGGCCTAGTTAAAAACTAGACCATTCTCATCATAAAGGCAAAAGGCAAGACCTGACCCCTTGTTATCTACCTTGGTATAAATGACCGACACGGTGGTGCTTTCGATTGAATCTTTGCGTATACACGCCGTTTAGCTGCCTCATCCCTTTGCTCAAATTTCCTTCGGGGGTTTCAATCAACAAGTGGTAATGATTGGTCATCAGGCAATAGCTGTGTATTACCCAATTGAACCGCTCACAAGTTTCAGCAAGCACCTCCAGAAACAACGTGAAGTCGGCTTCATCAAGGTAAATGGGCTGGCGTGCATTGCCTCGTGAGGTAACATGGTACAGCGCCCCTGCATATTCAATCCGTAGTGGTCTACTCATCTTCTTCCCTCATCTTTTCCCCCTAAACAAAAAAATGGCCTAGTTAAAAACTAGACCATTCTCATCATAAAGGCAAAAGGCAAGACCTGACCCTACATTACCCTCACAAGACCTGACCCCTACATTACCTTTCTTCCCTCATCTTTTCCCCCTAAACAAAAAAATGGCCTAGTTAAAAACTAGACCATTCTCATCATAAAGGCAAAAGGCAAGACCTGACCCCTACATTACCCCTACGACCCGCGTGAATCACATGGTGCAAACGAACGGATACCAAAACCTGGTGGTCAAAGTTCCAGCTCCCCACTCCCTACTGCGGCTCACACTGTGTATTTCTGTTGGGCTGCTTAGTCCTACCATCACATATTGGTATATCGTATTCTCGACATTGTCATAATCGACATTGTACGTGCCGTATACTTTGCCCTGGTATTGCTCTCGGAAACCGTCGTTTAACCATGCTCCGAACGCGTCCCTTTCAACCCCGTCCATCATTCCGCCGCCTATATTTTGACAATACGTGGCCGCTGTCTCCCCATTTGTGTATACGTATCCATTGATCATTTTCACGTTCCCGCTGCCGTCACCGCCTCCTTCTATGTACATAGCCTCAGTGACTATAGGTCCTACCGACAGACTATCATTTATGAATGCTATTCCCTCATCAGCATTCAAAGTAACTCTCAAATCGTCCTCTCCACCGGCTAAACTTCCGACACCTGTCCAACTCAATGTGATACTCACACCCTCTTCACCCAGCGCATTGTTATCCACCCCACTGGTATCCAGCTCCCCCGTCACCGGATCTATCGTCACCCCTAGGTCGGTGGCTGCCTGGTCGACACTCCACGTTCCCAGGGACGCATCCGCTGGCACCACAATACTGCTGCCATCGGCCAATTGCACCGTCGTTTGGCCTGTGATAGTGTCGCCAACATTAATCTCGCTACCCTCTAATGGCGCTCCGTCTTTTAACAGCGCCACCTTGCTGCTCGACACATCTGCCAAGGTCACCGTGAACGTCTGCTCCTGCGACGGCTGACCATCAAACCAACCTCCCTCAACAAAAATCGCCTGCATCGTCAGTGGCTCATCCGCGAACGGCAGCGCCGTTTTCGAGTCAGGAATCGTGACATGACCTTCGCTGGTCGGCGTTAAACCCGCCACAGGGCTGTCGTTGCCATCCAACACCTGCCACGTCACATGGTTGGCGTCCGGCGCCTCTAGGGTCGAGAACGTGCCTGACTCACCTTGTACCGTAAACTCAATACGCGCCTGCAAACCCATGCCCGGCGTCACCGTGGTGTTGTCCAACGTCAGCGTCGGATTTTGTACATTGTCGGCCGCTATCGGGTTGTTCGGGTCATTATCATTCCAACCTTCTAGCCACTCTTTACCCGCTTTGAAACCATCCGCATCGTTATCCGCGTCACCGTTCTCAACTGGGCTGTTCGGGTCGTTCGGGCCCCAACCTTCATGCCACTCTCTCGCGTTCGTAATGCCATCGCCGTCATCGTCGCCGCTGCCATTCTCAACCGGATTGTCCGGGTCATTATCATCCCAACCTTCTACGGTTTCCAGACCATTAGGAAGACCATCGCCGTCCTTATCCTCTGCACCATTCGGCACTGGGTCGTTCGCGTTGTTCGGATTGGTGCCATCCACCACTTCTTTACCGTTCTTAATGCCATCGCCGTCGTCGTCGCCGCCGCCATTCGGCACCGGATTATTCGGGTCGTTGTCGTCCCAACCTTCTACGGTTTCCAGGCCATTAGGGATACCATCTTTATCCTTATCCTCGGCACCATTGGGCACCGGGTCATTCGGGTTGTTCGGGGCGGTACCATCCACCACTTCTTTACCGTTCTTAATGCCATCGCCGTCATCGTCTTTGTCACCATTTTCTACCGGGTCGTTCGGGTTGTTTTTGTCCCAACCTTCGACTTCTTCCTTACCATTTTTGATGCCATCGCCATCATCGTCTTTGTCACCATTTTCTACCGGGTCGTTCGGGTCGTTCGGATTGCTACCATCCACCACTTCTTTACCGTTCTTAATGCCATCGCCGTCATCGTCTTTGTCACCATTTTCTACCGGGTCGTCGGGGTCGTTCGGATTGCTACCATCCACCACTTCTTTACCGTTCTTAATGCCATCGCCGTCATCGTCTTTGTCACCGTTTTCTACCGGGTCGTTCGGGTCGTTCGGGTTTGTGCCCGCAGCCCTTTCGTCGTCGTCCGATATGCCATCTTTATCGCTGTCGCATCGCGCTGAAACACCGCCAATGCTTTCACACACTTGCCCCTGAGCATCTGAAGACAAGTTACCTTGTGAGGGCAGCCCTTTTGTATCGTCGCCCCCACAGGCGCTCAGTAGTAGCGCAGCCATTAACGGGGCCACCAGTTTCATTCGTTGTTTATTGGTTATTCTCATCATTATAATGTTCCTTTATTGTTCTTGTTTTTCAATGGTCGTGCTTTGCGTTGTCACTGCTGGCGACACGATTTCGACCCGGCGGTTGTGCGCTCGACCACTCGCGGTTTCATTCGACGCGATCGGGTTTAACTCACCCACGCCTTTCACCGTCATGCGATCACGAGATACCCCCTGAGACGCTAGGTAATCCGCCACTTTTTGTGCGCGCACTTCTGAGAGCGACAGGTTGTAATTGGCGTCGCCCAGGCTGTCGGTGTGACCAATGAGCTGCACCGTTGTTTCTGGGTAGTGTTGTAAACGCTCGAGTACAGGCTGTAGTTGTACTTTCAGCGCTGCGGACATCTCGGTACTGTTGCTTTCAAACAAGGCTTCCTTGTTTGACCCACTCAGCAACTGTGTAAACGTTTCAATCACTACGGGGGTCACTAGGACTGCTGCGACTTTTTCTTGCATCACGTCTTTGGGCTTTTCTTCCATATCCGTCTTTTCATCCATATCCGTCATTGGCTCGCTCGCTCGGGCTTCAACAGGGGATGGCGACGTTGAATGGTTCGACGCGCCTCCAAAACGGTAATCCAGCCCCAAGCTAACAACATGCACATCAGATGAGCCGGTTGAATCATCCCCCACGCTTTCGATGTATTGGTATTCCAAGCGGGTGCTCAAACTGGGTGACAAACGGTATTCCAACCCGGTGCCCAGCATCAGCGATGCTCCAGAGCCGCTCTCACTGATTGACCCCTTTATCGGCTCGTTAGCGTCGTTGTCTACCTGCCACAGCATTGTTCCGCCTTTACCAAATAAGGCGAGTCGCTCTGTTAGGGCGTAATCCGCTTTTAGGCCCAATTCAAACCCCTGCACGGTGCTTTCATAATCAACCTGGCTGTTAGGCTGGTCTATCGCTGGGTAGGTTGCGGTTGGCCCACCGAGGTAGTCATAACCGCCTTCTAACGCCAGCCATTTGTTGATCTGGTAACCGCCATACAAACCCAGGGCTTCAGTGGCGTCTTCACAATCGACACTGTTGCCGTCGCATGGCTCACCAAAAATAGAGCCCCCTGCTTTACCGCCCAGGTAAAACTCGCCCTCTTCATGAATGCCCCCTGCTGAGGCCCCTGTAGACAGCAGTAAACTGATGATTACTGCGATTTTTTGTATCTTCATCGTTAAAAACTCCTAGTCATGAACCATGACATTCCGTTTGGTATTCCGTTTAGTTAGTGGTTACGTTTTCAATGGTTACTTTTTTATAGATGGCCAAGTTAATCTTTTATAGATGACCAAGGGAGCGCACCAAGGCCGTTCGTGTTTCTCGTTCATTTGAACTTTGAACAGTGAGCGCTGACTTCAAGAGAGGCTGTTTTTGTCGTGTTGACACTAGACCTTGAAACTAGACCTTTAAATCATGCCTTGAAATCACGCCCGCTCTCACTGAGTTGGAGCGATTCTTACAGCCGAGGCACAGCGAGACAATGAAACGGCTCGTTTCATGACTAAAAAGGGAACTTGGGGATGGATTTGTATCTAATTGAGCGAAAAAATGGATGGGAAATATCGCAAAAATGACAATTAAACACTTATAAAACAACAAATTAAAATAATAACAGGTTAATGTCAGAAATATCACCAACCTAATTTACAAAAACAACATTAGCGGTGTTTCAGCACACATCACTGTCAATAAAGTGCCTATCTTTTATGAATCATAGTGATTAGGTTATAGGTAGAAAAATTGGGGTACAGTTCCGAATATGCAGTCTGATGACCACGCACTGTAGATAACTCAATAACACGTTTTACACGTTCATAGTCCATAACCTCTGATATCCAGGAGAAAGTGCTTCATGATTACTTCAAAAAAGTTTACCCGTTCCAGTTTCCCCGTACTTAGCCCTTTAACCATTTTGATCAATTTGGTCGCTGTTTTTTTATGGCCGACGGTACTGTTTGCCGCGCCTCAAGTAGTGTTTGACGAAACTCAACAAGAAACAAGTGATTCTGATTCCGCAAGCTATCACCATGAAGATAAAGCAGGTATGTATCCGCAAGGCAGCCACGCGAACAGAAATCACGCAAAACCCAACCAATTTTGGTGGCCAGATCAGCTTGATCTATCGTCACTTCGTGACCATGATTCACGTTCCAACCCGTTAGGAGAAGATTTCAATTATAGGCAAGCCTTTAGCGACATTGATTTGGTTGCTTTGAAAAAGGATATCAATGCAACGCTGACCGATTCTCAGCAATGGTGGCCCGCAGACTGGGGGAACTATGGCCCGTTTTTTATCCGCATGGCCTGGCATTCCGCAGGCACGTACCGCACGCTTGACGGACGAGGCGGCGCAAGTGGCGCACAGCAACGGTTTGCGCCCCTGAACAGTTGGCCTGACAATGCCAGCCTAGATAAAGCAAGGCGCTTGTTGTGGCCAGTGAAGAAAAAGTACGGTGAAAGTATTTCGTGGGGGGATTTGATTGTACTTGCAGGCAATGTCTCACTTGAAAATATGGGCTTTACCCCATACGGTTTTGCCGCAGGGCGTGCCGATGATTGGGAGCCCGATACTGTTTACTGGGGGCCTGAATTAGAAATGCTCGCAAACAATAGGCGCGATGAAAAAGGCGAGTTAATAAAACCGTTAGCCGCCGCCCATATGGGGTTGATTTATGTGAATCCTGAGGGCCCTAATGGGGTTCCCGATCCTCTCGCTTCCGCTAAAAGCATACGTGAGGCTTTTGGACGTATGTCGATGAATGATGAGGAAACCATGGCGCTTGTGGCGGGCGGACATACTTTTGGTAAGATGCACGGCGCTCACAAAGCATCGGAGTGTTTGGGCGCGGAACCCGAAGCCGCCCCCATAGAACAGCAAGGGCTAGGTTGGCAAAATAAATGCGGTAAAGGCCACTCGGAAGACACGATCACCAGTGGTTTAGAAGGCGCTTGGACTCAAGCCCCAACACGCTGGACATCACTGTACCTTCAAAATCTGCTTAACTTTGAGTGGAAGCAGGTGCATAGCCCAGCAGGGGCAATTCAGTGGGTGCCGACTGAAGAATCTTTGCATCAATCGGTTCCTGATGCGCACATTAAGGGGAAGTTTAATCCCCCAGTTATGACGACGGCTGATTTGGCGTTTAAGTTCGACCCTGAGTACAAAAAGATTGCAGAGCACTTTTTAGCCGACCCAGATGCGTATCGCCTTTCATTCGCTAAAGCCTGGTACAAACTGACCCACCGAGACATGGGGCCACGCAGCTACTATTTGGGTGATGATTTTCCAGATGAAGCCTTTGTTTGGCAAGACCCTATTACTGCACCCGATCACCCGCAGATAAGCGACAACGATATTGCGCTTTTAAAGCGTAAAGTACTCGATTCTGGGTTGGCGATTTCTGAATTGGTGAGTGTTGCCTGGGGAGCGGCTTCGTCTTACCGCGATTCCGATAAACGAGGCGGTGCTAACGGTGCTCGTATTGCGCTTGAGCCGCAACGGAATTGGCCGGTGAACAATCCAGACCAACTTAAACGCGTGCTGAACCAACTGAAAAAGATTCAGTCAACGTTTAATGATTCAGCTATGGGCAATAAACAGGTGTCACTTGCCGATTTAATTGTTTTAAGTGGCGCTGCCGCTATCGAGAAAGCCGCCGAAGAGGCTGGCGTGAAGATCACAGTGCCTTTTACCCCAGGGCGAGGCGATGCGACACAACAAGACACGGATGTGGCTTCTTTTGCCGTGCTTGAACCCCACGCTGATGGCTTCCGCAATTTTTATCAGGAAGATTTTTATCAGGAAAGCTTTTACAAACAAAATGATAACCAGAGTGGCTATTCCCTGTCTCCGGTTGAGGCATTAATCGACAAAGCGGATCAGCTGACGTTAACTGTCCCAGAAATGACGGTGCTTATCGGAGGAATGCGTGCACTGAGTACCAATACAGATCGTAGCGCTCATGGTGTGTTTACCGACCAGCCGGGCACGCTCAATAATGATTATTTTGTGCATTTGTTAGATATGTCCATTCAGTGGAGGAAAGCGAAATCAGAAGGCATATATGAGGGGGTGGTGCGAAAAACAGGTGAGGTTAAATACACCGCAACACCTGTTGATTTGATCTTTGGGTCAAATGCTGAGCTTAGAGCCGTTGCGGAAGTGTATGCATTCGATAATGCAAAAGCCCGTTTTGTTGAAGACTTTACCAACGCGTGGGTGAAAGTGATGCAGCTCGATCGCCCTGAGATTAAATCATTTAAATAACTTGAATGGAATGTACAGTAGACCGTTCAAGTTATATGAATTAAGCGATAAAGACTAAGACTATTGTATTGTATTGTATTGTATAAAATTATCGAATAGACGGGGGAGCGCTACCTCGTTTATTCTATCAAGGGTCACCTAAATTCTAGCCTTGGTGTTTGCTCCATAACTTCTAGCCTTATCTCATGCCTCTTATCTTCTCTCTTCTTCTAACTTCTTAGCTTAGAGCGTCTTGTGTATCGGATAAGTGTCGGCTTGGCGTAATTCTATTGGATCGCTTGAAGTTCTCGTGAAACCATTTCACCACGGGCTTGTTGTACAAGGCCGCTTTTGTGGTAATGAAGTACATATTGACGGTCATGAACGAATCGTCGTCGTAAACAAAATACTCTTCTACGCTAGGCAGAACATCCGCAGAGCAGATGCCGATAAATCGTGTTTCTTTGATCACGCGAAAGTAATTCGATACGTTTTGTGTGACAAATCCAACCTGCTTGTCCGGCGCGACCCCAAAGTGCTGGTGAAAATAGGGGCCTGTTTGGCCTAACCAGGTGTATTTAGCGAACTGGGTGTTTTCATTTATGTCAGCCATTGCAATAGAGTCGTAGTATTTTTTTGACGCAATAAGTGACACGTTGTACTGGCCGATTTTTTCTGACACAAAACTATTGGCGTTGTTGGGTTTATCATCCAGCATAAAATCGATTTCGCCATTCACCAATGCAGAATAGGCATCATCTTGATGGTTGAATGTGAACCCTTCATTCATCACCAGTTCTACATCAAACTCTTGATTAAAATCGACCAATTTGTCAACCAGGTTATGCGAGGAGAAGTGCGGAGGGATCAAGACGTTCACGAAACGACTGTTGGATTTGAACTGGTTATAGGTATTCACCAGTTTACCGTTGGTGACCTCGAGTCGGTCGTAAAGAGAATGGGCATAAACGGTGGGTCGAAACTCACCTTTAACATTGATAAACAATTGAACGGCGCTGTCTTCTTCGAGATCTTTAATGGCCCGAGAAATCGTGGCGATCGACATACCCAGGTTGGCCGATGCGTCACGATAGTTCCCCTGCGAGTATACTTCACTAAATATTATGATATTTTTTAACTGCTTACTCATGTCGCCCTACCTAATTGTTAAATAGATCAACAAGAGTATAGCGTAGAAAAATAAAAAGGGATTATTCGGTAAGTCAATATTTTATATTGTTCATACTATAGTTTAGGGATTCCCTTCCCAGAATAACCAGCCTATAGCAACGTATGACTCAGTAACGAAAACAACGTCATTACGGGGCCGATTCGTTCTCGACCTTAATGTTCCCTGCCAACGTTGGGCCTGTTATATTGGCATTGTTTGATGGCGTAACCAACAGAGTGTAGGTGCCAATGTTGTTCAAAACATGACTTGGAATCCCCCCTCCGCTCGTCTCTCCTTCTAGCAATATTGTCCCTTTTGGGGTTTGCCATTGGTACAACACTTTTTCACCTGGAGCACCCTGGTTTTGCGCCCAGGTATAGGTTGCCCCGACGCTATCGCCTGGCTTAATTGTTGCTTTTGATACATCAAATTGCGTTAGTAACGGTACGTTTTGAACCAATGGGTCACTGCCTTGGTTATGTTCATCAAGGTTAGATACGCCATCGCCATCGGCATCGCCATTTGGATTCAAATCTGCATCAGCACCATTGGGAATACTGTCACCATCGTAATCTTGGTCGCCTTGGTTAATTGGGCTGTTGGGGTTCGCAGGGTCGCTGCCTTGGTGGTACTCGGCCCCATTTTGAATGCCATCGCCATCAAAGTCGTCTGAGCCGTTGTAGTCAGGATCAATGCCATTAACGCTTCCGTCGCCATCAACATCTAAATCACCACCGATAGTAGGGTCGTTGGGATCTAAAGGATCACTACCCGTTTGGTATTCGATTTGGTTCCCTAAACCATCACCGTCGGCATCACCGCCGGGTTTGTAATCGCTGTCGATGCCGTTAGGCACG
Source organism: Vibrio sp. YMD68 (assembly GCF_029958905.1). Taxonomy (NCBI): domain Bacteria; kingdom Pseudomonadati; phylum Pseudomonadota; class Gammaproteobacteria; order Vibrionales; family Vibrionaceae; genus Vibrio; species Vibrio sp. YMD68. Next base: position 1,186,313 of record NZ_CP124613.1, read on the forward strand.
CCGTCGTTATCCAAATCTTCGTTGCCGGCGAATATTGGGTTGTTGGCGTCTGTAGGGTCGGAGCCTGCGCCGTATTCCTCGCCATTGCTAAACCCATCGCCGTCGTGGTCGTCGTCAGGGAGGTAGTCTTCATCGACGCCATTGACAAGACCGTCTGCATCAAGATCATCATCCCCAGCATAGACGGGATCGTTCGGGTTGGTTGGGTCACTGCCTTCGATGTATTCCTGCTCATTCGTGAGGCCATCACCATCTTGATCGGCATTCGGATCGTAATGTTCATCAACACCGTTGGGGATTCTATTGCCGTCTACATCGCTATTACCCGCGTAAATCGGGGAGTTGCCGTCCAGTGGATCACTGCCCGCGGTGGTTTCCTCGCCATTGGTTAAACCGTCGCCATCTGCGTCGGCACTGGCACTGTAATCTGGGTCAACCCCATTTGGAATGCCGTCATTGTCGTTATCTTCACTTCCGCCTACCACTGGGTCATTACCATTTAATGGATCCGTTCCATCGGTGTATTCGGCTTCGTTGGTTAGGCCATCCCCATCGCCATCGTGTGATGGTCTGTAGTCTGGATCAACGCCATTAGGCTCTCCATCATTGTCTAAATCTTGTGCCCCACCTGTCACTGGTTCGTTGGGATCGGCAGGGTTGCTGCCTGACTGATATTCCTCTTCGTTCGTTAGGCCATCACCATCGAAATCACCACTGGCTTGGTAATCTTCATCAATACCATTGACGGTGCCATCGCCGTCGAGATCTCGGTCACCCGCATAGAGGGGGTCGTTTGCGTCTGAAGGATCTGAGCCCGATATATATTCGTCTTCGTTATTTAGACCATCGCCATCACTGTCGTTGCCCGGTGCGTAATCTGGGTCGGTTCCGTTAACAGCCCCATCACCATCTAGGTCTTGATCGCCAAAGGGGACCGGATCGTTCGGGTCTGTTGGGTTGGTACCCTGGCCGTATTCTTGTTCATTGCTGAGTCCATCGTCATCGTTATCACCTTTGGCGTTGTAGTCAGGATCTACGCCATTAACAGTGCCATCGCCATCAAGATCTTGGTCTCCACCCACTAACGGGTTATTCGGGTTGCTTGGGTTGTTGCCTGCACCGTATTCTGTTTCGTTACTGTGTCCATCGCTATCTTCGTCAGCATTGGCGCTATAGTCAGGATCGACACCATTAGCGATCCCATCTCCATCGATATCATGAGCACCACCCATAACGGGATCATTTGGGTTAGCAGGATCCGTGCCCGATACGTTTTCCGCGCCATTGGTTTGCCCGTCACCATCACTGTCGGCAGCGGGGTTGTAATCTGGGTCGGCGCCATTTGGGGTACCATCGTTGTCGTCATCTTGTGCGCCACCCGCGACAGGGCTGTTTGGATCGGTAGGATCAGATCCGTTGCGATATTCGGTTTCGTTGGAATAGCCATCACCGTCAAAATCGTGATCGCCGTGATAATCGGCATCGGTGCCATTTACGGCACCGTCGCTGTCAATATCTTGATCGCCTGCAAATACGGGATGGTTGGGGTTAACGGGGTCCAATCCATCTCGGTATTCGACCCAATTACTAAGACCATCACCATCGTGATCGGCATTGGCGTCGTAATCGACATCTACGCCATTAACGACACCATTACCATCTAAGTCTTGATCACCGGCCAGAACGGGGACATTGGGGTTTAGTGGATTATTCGCCTCAATATATTCCAGCTCGTTGCTATGCCCGTCGCCATCAGCATCCCCCGCGGGTTCATAATCACTGTCGGCACCATTTGGAGTACCATCACCGTCGAGATCGCTGTCGCCTCCTGCCACAGGGTCGTTAGCGTCGTTCGGATCTGTATTGTTTTGATATTCAGAGCCATTGGTAAGGCCATCTCTATCGGCATCTCCCAGCTCAGAATACTCAGGATCTCTACCGTTTTTAATACCATCTCCATCTAAATCTCCATGTCCACCCATCACTGGGTTATGTGAATCGTTGGCATCAAATCCATTTTCTACTTCTTCGTTGTTTGTCCAGCCATCCCCATCAGTATCGACCTGTAAGTTGTAATCGGGATCAGCGCCATTCGGTGTGCCATCGTTATCATGGTCCATATTGCCACCCGCGATAGGGCTGTTCTCATCAAGAGGGTCACTTCCCTGAGCATATTCTGTTTCGTTGGTGAGGCCGTCGCCATCTGCATCACCGTGCGGATTGTAATCTGAGTCGTTGCCATTAGTGATTTCGTCACCGTCTAAGTCGTGCCCACCGCCAACAAGGGGGTCGTTAGGGTTAAGTGGGTCGGTGCCATGTTCATATTCATGGCCATTAGATACCCCATCGTTATCTTCATCGTTACCTGGCAAGTAGTCGGCGTCACTGCCATTGGGTATGTCATCGCCATCATGATCTTCTCCGCCGCCTGGTAACGGATCGTTGGAATCGAGCGGGTTAGACCCGTTTTCGTATTCACTGCCGTCAGTCACACCATCGTTATCACTGTCGAGTTCTGGTGAGTAGTCTGGATCAACGCCATTCTGGTCTCCGTCTCCATCATGATCAGAGTCTCCGCCTTGAATAGGGTCATTGGCGTCGTTTGGGTTTGTTCCGTTTGAAACTTCATTTGAATTACTTTCGCCATCACCATCGCTGTCTGAATAAGCGTCATTTTCTGAATATGCATCATTGTCTGAATATGCATCAAAGGCACTTTGTTGCTGGGTCGGTAGCCCTTTAGTGCTTTCTGTGCCACAGGCGGTTAGTAGCAACAATGCCATCAGTGGAGAAAGTAATCGTGGTCGCATTCTTTGTGTTTCCTTCATTTTTATTCGGTGGGATTTTCGCAGGCGGATCACGCTAACGCCATGAAACAACGCGTTACTTTGAATAGCTGTGATCCGAATGTGAGGTAAAAAAGTGGGCATGTCGTTATGACATGCCCACTTTATTACTGGTTATTTGGAGCTAGGTTTTTCAGAGATAGCCTTTAAATTGTAGCTTTTTAAGTTCTACGCTTTAGTCCTCCCTTATTCACCTTATTCATTTCAAACAAACAAATCATTGATCACAGGACTTCGATAAGGAGTAGACACCCCATAGGCAGAAGCCATTGATGATAATATCTGCCCTATCGGGCCAACGTTACGGATAATCCGCCCGCCGTTTTGGGTGGCTAGTTTGGAGTTTTTTCCACCAATCAACATGCAAGGTAAGTCGTTAGAGCTATGCGCTTGTCCATCATCCATTTCGGAGGTGACATAGATAATGCAATCATCATAAACACCCATAAGTTTTAAATGTTCAATCAACCGAGTCACTTTACTTACATACCACTGCCTATGAGCAATGTAGGTTTGCTTCAAGCTAGCGGAACCATAATGGGATGCGGAATGTGGTGGCGTAGTACTGACGGTTTCCACCACTTTAGAATCATTCGATGTCCCCAACTGCAACGACACGATATTGGTTTTACCACACGATAAGGCCATAGCTGCGTTGGCAACCTGTAAATCTGCGGTTTTATCTCGGCCATAACTGTCACTCATGTACAAACTGGTCGAGCACTGCCCAGTGTCCATTAGGGCATTTTCTAACTCTTGTTTAGTTTGTGTTGTCGCTTGACTGTAGGTGTCTAGCTTACGTTGCTCAAGCCCCCCTAGGTTGTCGCTTAAATGAGCCACGTCTTCTAAATAACTGCTCAATAAAGCAAGCTTACGTTGTTCGACTGGGTCTTGATTTCCTTCCTGTGAGCCATAAAGCTCTGAAAATATGGCATTAGGATCATCGTTATGCACTAAGCCACTGCCATTAACGGAACGGCTGGTCACTAACCCACCATGCCCCCAGTATTTGGTGTCGACACCCAGGCGCAGTGCTCGTTTAGGCATTCCTTGTGCGTAAACCGATTCAAAATGCACATCAATCGAACCTTGGCCGCTTTCTTCTTGCCATACGCCATTGTAACCACTGTGCCCTGTGCCACCTTCGCTTCGGCAACCGGCTAGAAACACAATATCGTTTTTATACGCTTCCAATCCTTCTGTACAAGCGTTCATCGTGAGAGCACCGGAATCGCCAGTCGGATGCCAGGTGCCCTTTGGGTAGCCATCGGAAAAATTGACAAAGATGAACTTACTTGCGCTGCCATTCGTTCGGGCCTCTGACGCAACGGATTGAGTGGAGAATTTCGCTAACCCCACCCCCATTCCAGCAAAAACGGAAGCTTTGAGGAATGAACGTCTTGATACCGTTGTTAATTTAGTCATTTTATTACTCCTCACGTTCAATAACGGTGGTCGACATTAGTAAATCCTTCATTAGCTGTTTAAATTGTTCAAACGAAGCATATTCAGGGTATAGGGGGGAGAATCTTGCGGATACTTCACCCAATGTGTAAGACAAGTAGTTTTTAACAAAGGCTTGCTTAGCCTGTTCGCTGTTTGCCAAATAGAGTGAGATATCTTCTAGATCGTCGAACTGCGTGTCGGTTCCATCTACATCGATCAGTGTTCCTTGTGTTTCGAGCGCAACATTGTTGAACACTTCCCCATGTAGAGACGTATAATCTTCGTAGGCACGGTAACGACCTGTTTTATCCAGTACGTCGTAGGCAAAACCCACGTCATTCATTTTCTCGTGACACACCCAACATTCCGTAGATGGCCCTGTCGCTTGTGTCCAGAAATCTTTGGTAGAGGTGTCATTCACTATGTCGTCTGGGGCTGCGCCAGAAGGTATGGCTTGCTCCCAACCTAGCAACGAATGCTGGACCATTTTTCCACGTGGAATGAGGCGTGTTTGTTCATCGGTACTGTATGCCACAGCAATCGCCCCTAAGCTCAGTAGGCCAGTACCACGCTCGGCGGGTATTGCGGCTTGTTTGAATCCGGAATTGAAGCTACCGTTGAATCCGTAGTGGTTAGCCAGTACCTGATTGACGTAGGTATTCTCGTAAGCCATCAGGTCTGAGAAACGCCCCATTTCTTCGCCAAATACGGTTTCGCGAATGTACGTTGTAAACTCATCCAGCATGGCTTCACCCACATCCGAAGACATCCCATCTCGATCAACGACAACGCGTTCTTCGTCAAACTCTAGAGTCTGCATCATAAAGTTGGCAAACTGCTCATAAGCTTGTGGGGTTGATAGCAAGCGATCAATTTGCTGCGCCATGACGTCTGAACGGATCAAGCTATCGTCTTTTGCGGCTGACCACAATTCTTCATCAGGCACAGATCCGACTACGGTATAAGAAATAACGTTCGCTAACTCATACGCATTGAGGTGATAATTACCCTCATCATTAAGATTCCCACCTTCTCTTCGGTAAAGGAAGTGCGGTGACACAAGGATCTTAGCTAAACTCAGCTCAATATCGCTGGCTGGATACAAAGCTTTATCTGTGTCAGTAAGCGGACGCTTGAACATTCTCTCAGCGGTTTCCCAGTACCAGTTTTCCAAGCAGTCAGGGTCGCCAGCCTCATAATCTTCGACATAGGTCCACGGTTGGCCATAAGGCGCTGAGTTTTCTTTCGGCGGATTACCTTGTGTCCACCAGTTTGCTCGATACACTTCGCCTCCATCAACCACCTTGTCGTCGGCTACGTATACTTGGCTTGCTTGCCATTCAGGCACGCTACCACCGCCGCTTTTACACTGACTTAGTGCATAGATGTCCATATTGTCTTGTATATACACTGCCGCGTTTAAGTAGCTGTTCATTTTGTCGCTCGATAGATACCCCAACTGGCCTGCGTTGCCATAGAGCGACCCCTCTTTTTCTTTGTCATCTAACGGCAATAAGGACTTTTCTACCTCGACGTTAAACAGGTCGTTTACCGTATTGATGTATTCAGATTGACCAAGCAAGCGTAAGTGACGACTGCCGTAGACTTCTGCACTATCAACAATATTAGGTAGCGCATCCCCCCAAAGGTCATCTTCAAGATAACGAGTCAATGTTTCTTGACAAGTGGAATCACAGGTGACGCCTGGCATGTCTGTCATTTCTGCAATTTTATCGGCAATAATATTCGGGTTGTCGTAATAGTTTTCAATCAGACCTGTTGACGGACCTTCAGATAGGTCAGGTGCGAAGTTACCTCCGTTGTGACACCCTGAACATTCTCCTTCCATGACGGCATTAAAATAGTCTTCATCATTGTCATATTCGGTGTACGTCCAGTTCAACGTAGCACCTGACGCCGACAAATTGACGTCTTGTTGTTTTGGTGAAGGAATCGCCGTTCCGGTGTATGGGAAATCAACGGTGTATTGACCAATGTTCATCTCTGCTGTGGTCGTTTCTCCCCATTCTGAATCGATGTATACCGTGCCCCCTTCTGCTGCTTCCATTTCTAACAAAATGGTCGGTGCTGAATTACTTGGCGCACCAGGTGCATTGACAGTCACTGTGCCTAGCGGTTTTTCGTCACCGGAATCATCTTCATAGCTCCAGCTTACTTCACCGAGTGGTTGCTGTTCATTCACGGTAATCTGGTAAACAGATTCGGTGGGTTCTAGCCCTTCATGAGTTGGAATAACTAGGGTGTAGTCGCCGTATTCCAGGTGATCAATCGTGTAACCACCTGACGATAACGACATGAATAAACGTCTTGATACGCCATCACTGTCGGTCAATGTGGCTTCAACCAAAGTATCGGTGTCGGTAATCTCACCTTTTGTCGGTGAAAGCTCAATTCGGCCTTCTGACGTTGGATTATATTGAAGGCGGTAGAGCGTATTGCCTGCATCGTCAGACACGAGCAAGCTGTTGTCTGGCATTACTAGCATTTCTACTGGCTTACCTGAAATGCCCTCAGGTTGTTTCCACCCGGTGATCAATGAGCGATCGAAAATGGGTTTCCCTTCAGAATCCAATGTCATAATACGCAGTTCATAACCGGCTCTTTTTCCATCGCCTGGCCCATGTGTCGCGTACACGAAAGAACTTTGTCCGTTGGTTGGCGTGATTCCATCTGGCTGCCAGAACGTCAACCCTAATGGTGCCGAGCCTGCTTCCAGTTCAAACTCTGGCGCTTGGTAATGAGCAGGATCGATGTCCTCGATTAGGATGTCTGAGTAAATCGCCCCTGGTGGTAGATAATCATAACCACCGGTATAGACGGACGTTCCATTTTCTTGCTCTTCGGTAATGGATAGAGTGTCGACACCAGAGACATAAGGGAAGCCAAAGTGTGGCATCTCTTTATCTGCTAACTGTGATGCGGATATTTTGTTGATTTCACCTGGGAAATAGGTGTTATGCCCATCGGTGTTCTGGGGGTTATTGTCGGTGAACCATAAGTCGCCCAATCTAGGATCCCAGTCAAATCCGACGGTATTTCGAATACCATCTGCAATTTGTTTTACATCGAGGGTCTGTAAATCGATCGCGAGTATTGATCCGTATTTGACCTCTTCTTCGATCACACAGATGTTGCACGGAGAGCCAATAGAAACGTATAGGTTCTCATCATTATTATCAAAAGTGTTAAACTTGAGCGTATGCTTCTGGTGCCAATATAATCCCACTGGCTCTAGCGGGAAGTTGTCGTCACCCGCGGGTAAATCCATCAGCTTTTCAGGCTCTGACGGTTGACCTAGATTAGACGCGACGTTTTTGATGCGAAACAGTTCGGCTGACGTAGCAAAATAGAGGTCGCCGTTTTTGAACGCAACACCATGAGGTTCAACTAAGCCACTGGCGACAATGACCGGATCCCCAGCTAAACCGGTACGATAGTCGTAAGGAATAGCGTAAATTTTGTTACCTCTTGCGCCATTCTCTTCGGATATAGCCGATGACCCAACGTACAAATAGCCGTCACCCCAGGTCATTTGACGCGCTTGAAATACGCCATCAATGATAGTGCTAACTTCGACGCCATCAATAGTCGAGAGTTTTTCTAAGTCAACACTTGGTTTAACGCGAAATGCCAGTGTCATTGGGCCTTCGTCTGTCACCGCTATCACTCGCGGTACGTTTATTGGTTGGTAGTCATCTTCAAATTCTACCCAAACTTGGTACTCATCTGGCGCCAAATCTATAATTTGTTGGTCACCCTGAGCTGTCATCTCAAAGCGTTGACTCTCTCCAGTTGTTAGAGAGGTTAGTACAACCTCGTAGGTAGAGGTACTCGGAATACCGAGGCCACCTTGATCCATCTCGATGACGATAGAACCTGGTTCTTGTTGCTCTAACTCTGCAAGTGCATAAACTTGAACGGTATCCTTTGATGTTGTTTCGCCGTCGCTCACGGCTAATTCAAATGAATAATGGGATTCTTGTGATAAACCCGGGATAGAGAAGGTGGCCACCGCTGAATCTGCATTGTTCAATGATACTTCATCACCGGATAGCTGACGCCATTGGTAAGTGAGTTCGTCACCCTCTGCATCTTGTGAACCCGCGCCATCAAGACGCACGGTAGAAGCTGGGGATTGAACTTCTTGGTCGGTTCCTGCATCCGCAGTTGGTGGGGTATTTTCTACCACCGCAGCTAAGCCTGTTACTGTTATTTGATCTTGAGACGATGCCTCACCATCATCAACAGTCAGTTGGAAGGCATAGTCGGTATCCTCCGTCAGTTCAGGTAACGCAAAGGTCGCTTTTGGTTGTTTCGGGTTTTGCAACGTCACCGAAGGGCCCGACACTTGCTGCCAGTGGTAACTCAGAACATCACCGTCCTCATCTTGCGAACCCGCGCCATCAAGACTTACCGAAGAATGTGGAGACTGAACTTTTAGGTCAGCGCCTGCGTTCGCAGTGGGTGGCGTATTCTCAACCACTACGGCTAACCCTTTGACCGTTACCTGATCTTTGGACGATGCCTCACCATCGTCTACGGTCAGTTGGAAGGTATAGTCGGTATCCTTAGCTAGTTCAGGCATCACGAATGTTGCTTGGGCTTGCTGTGAATTTTTTAGCGACACCGTTGGGCCAGACACTTGCTGCCAGCGATAAACGAGTGGGTCGCCATCTGCATCTTGTGAACCAGAGCCATCAAGACTGACCGAGGAACGCGGAGACTGAATATTTAGATCAGCGCCTGCGTTCGCAGTAGGTGGCGTATTCTCAACCACTACGGCTAACCCTTTGACCGTTACCTGATCTTTGGACGATGCCTCACCATCGTCTACGGTCAGTTGGAAGGTATAATCGGTATCCTTGGCTAGTTCAGGCATAACGAATGTTGCTTGGGCTTGCTGTGAATTTTTTAGCGACACCGTTGGGCCAGACACTTGCTGCCAGCGATAAATGAGTGGGTCGCCATCTGCATCCTGTGAACCAGAGCCATCAAGACTGACCGAGGAACGCGGAGACTGAATATTTAGATCAGCGCCTGCATTTGCAATCGGAGCCTGGTTGTCTTGTTCCGCCCCACACTCACTAGAATCCGGAATGGGCAACCAGGGGTCATTTCCCCATCCCGCCTGACTTGAATTCAACGCTCCTAATGGATTGGGCTCGTTGTACGACCCAGCCCACCATTTTGATTTAAATAACATTTGCTCATGACACACCTGAACGCCACCTGAGTAACTTTTCTTTTCCCACTCAGGTGCGGCGGTGGCCAATGTGGAATACGTACCTGCTATCAGTACACATATTGGAACAATTCGCTTCACTTAGACTACTCCATTGCTTGGTTGCCGTTGTTTGACTCACTAATTAATGAATGGATTATGAGAGAGAGTGACTTACTTCTGAATGAAACGACTCGTTTCATTGGTTGTTGGCTTTTCTTAACTCAACATAACTTGGCTTTTGAAATCACCTTGTTTGTTGTCCATCAACACAGACCTTAGCGTTAAGGCCACACAACGAACGGTTACCATTCAGATTTCAGGCGAAAATTCCGTTACACAAACCTTATCTAATGAGTTTTATTACCTTGAAAGATAAGCCGTGAGCAGAAATGTACAGCTGCTTATTTGGTTAAATCAGGAGAATTTATATGTTCAATATCAAGTCATTACCTATGGCAATTTGTCTGGGTTTAGCGGCGCTATCGGGTTCAGCCGCGTCTGCTTCAGCCATGGCCGGTGAAATGGTCAACCCAGACGGTAACGTTGTTGTAGGGTACTGGCACAACTGGTGCGATGGTGCCGGGTATAAAGGAGGCAATTCACCATGCATGTCACTGGATGACATTAACCCTATGTATAATGTCGTCGACATTTCTTTTATGAAGGTGTACGACACCGCGGAAGGACGAATTCCCACGTTTAAATTGGACCCAACGGTTGGGTTGTCTGAGCAAGAATTTATTAACCAGATTGAGCAACTCAATCAGCAAGGCCGTTCTGTGTTACTTGCGTTAGGCGGCGCTGATGCCCACGTCGAGCTACAAAAAGGCGATGAACAAGCGTTTGCAGAAGAAATCATTCGTCTTACAGAGCAATACGGCTTTGATGGACTGGACATTGACCTTGAACAAGCCGCGGTGACCGCCGCAGACAACCAAATCGTTATTCCTGCTGCGCTTAAAATGGTCAAGGATCACTATGCTGCCGAGGGTAAGAACTTTTTAATTACGATGGCACCGGAGTTCCCTTACCTGACACAAGGCGGGAAATACGTCCCTTATATTGATAATCTGGCGGGCTATTACGACTGGATCAACCCGCAATTTTACAATCAGGGCGGTGATGGAATCTGGGTAGATAGTGTAGGTTGGATTGCTCAGAACAATGACGCACTCAAGCAAGAGTTTATTTACTACATTGCCGATTCGTTATCGAACGGAACGCGTGGATTTCATCAGATCCCGCACAACAAATTGGTGTTTGGGATTCCTGCCAACAATGATGCGGCAGCAACAGGTTATGTACAAAACCCACAGGATCTTTATGATGCGTTTGAACAGCTCAATCAACAAGGTCAGCCACTGCGTGGCGTAATGACCTGGTCTGTCAACTGGGACATGGGTACCGATGCTGGCGGTCGCGCTTACAATGAGCAATTTATTCGTGACTATGGCCCTTATATTCATGGTCAAACGCCACCACCAGTCACTAGCAATGACCCTGTTCTAAAAGGCATTGATGATGCTCGTGTCGCGCATCAATCGTATTTTGACCCGATGTCTGGTGTGACCGCAATGGACGATGAAGATGGTGACCTAACCCACCACATCACCGTTGAAGGCCAAGTTAATACTTCAAGTGTGGGTACCTATGCGTTGACTTATCTGGTTGGAGACAGTGATGGCAACCAAACATCGAAAGTGCGTTCGGTTGAAGTGTACAGCTCGAAGCCTATCTTCAAGGGCGTGACCGATACTAATTTGAAGTTAGGTAGTGAGTTTGACTCGTTAGCTGGGGTGAGCGCCTCTGATGAAGAAGATGGTGATCTCTCTGATGTTATTGAAATTTATGGAGACGTAGAGGCAAACCGTTTGGGTTCGCAGACGCTGGTATACAGTGTTACAGACAGCGCAAATCAAACCACTACAGTAGAGCGTACGATACGCGTAGTCGATGAAAGCAGTTGCGCCGCTCCGTGGCAAACCAATAATGTTTATGAAGGCGGAGACCGTGTTTTACACGATGGCACAGTGTATGAGGCGGCATGGTGGACACGCGGTGAACAACCGGGAAGCACAGGACAATGGGGCGTTTGGCGCGAAGTGACTGACGCAGGATGTGATGGCACCAATAATGGTGACAATGGCGCCGGTGATGACAATAGCAGTGGTGATGACAATAACAGTGGTGACACGGATAACGGCAGCGATACGGGTAATGAAAATGGTGACAGTAACGGTGGCAACGGCAATACAGACAACGTCACCGAATGGATTCCTGGTCAAACACAAGCAAGCAATGGCGATATGGTTAGTTACCAAGGCTCTTGTTTTGTCGCGAAAAACAACCCAGGAGTTTGGGAAACGCCAACTCAAAGTGCAACCTGGTTTTGGGATGAAGTGTCTTGCCCATAATCTAACGTGTCTTAGTACCTAACAAACGTTATTAGCTAACAAACGTTAATTTCAAATTGCGCATTTGTTAGGTAACACACAAAAGACAGCACACTAGAGGCAACAGCATTACGTTGCCTCTTGATTCCTTCCTTTTATTACGCTTTGTCCGTTTTATTGAGTTTATCTTGAAGCTTCAATACTGGCCTGAGTAAACGCAGGATAACCAGAAGGCCGAGCTTTGTTCAAATTGACTCGGAAATTGCTGTCTTTCAGCGGAATGGTCGCAGAGCCATAGTTAAAGCTGTTGAGCCTTTTCCTCATTGATTGATTAGATATTCCCTCTCCTGTTAATTGATACCAACTGGTGATCGTCGGCGTTACCCAATAGCGGTAATAGTTTTCAGCAAGTTCTGTAGATTTGGCGAACCGAAAGGCGTGTGTTAGGAGCCCTTCTTTATGGTAAACAAACTTGATGTGATCACCTTGCATTGGCAACTGCCCAAGCGGTTTGGTCGTTAAGTTGCCGTGAGCGCTATAACTGCCGTGAGTAATAGCGCCATTTTTAGTCCACACAGCAACATACTCCCAATCATGGCGATGGCCAATACCATCCAACCAACGAAGTGCTTGATCTTTTTCAAAGTACAGAGAATAAAAATGCCCACAATACGAGTCCCCCTGACTTTCTATGCAAGCATAGCGATGCAATGTATTAGAAGTATCGAGGAAGCCTACATCTCGGCAGTTTTTATCCAATGGCCCAGAATTATCTAGCCCTGAGTTTTGTTCTCCGCTGCGGCTTACACCAGCTGCCGGATAACAGCCATCCTCGTCAAAATCAAATACGGGCTCTTGGCCCAGAATCGTTATATCTGACGGTAAAGCTTCAGCCAATCTGCTAAAACCTTCTGCATTCACGTCAAAAGCCACTGAAATTATGGCTAAAGTACATAGAATCTCATTTTTCATTGGTTCACCAATATTTTAAATAGTGATTTTCAAAATAAAATAAAGATCTATGTGGTACAAGAAATCAGAGTGTTTAATAAGTATATGATTCATTACCAGTCGTATTTTAATTAGTAAAAATCATTTAATATGAACAGTAAAAAACTCTATCGGCTTATTTATTCGGTACTAAGTGTCATAAACGATACAAAGTGGATATATTTTTTATTCTTCTCTTCCGTAGAATGCTTCTTCATGTAAGGGAAGATGTGCATTAAGCGCCCAACTGCCCTTATAACCTATACGAACAGTTCTCAACCCCTCTTTTAAAAACTCTAGTTTTGTTCCTTTATTCGCCAATTGCTTACGATTCAGGCTGGCCATGGTGCCATGATTAAATACGGTCATCGTCATCGACGCTTTATTCATTGTCGAATCTTGGCCGTAGTAACCGGCTACGGCCAAGTTAGTTGCTGTGCTTTCTAAGGCATTAACGCCTATCGAACTTAACCGCTCGACGGTATTAGATAAACTTTGCTTTTTATTACTGTTTGTTTTGAGCTTAACCCTATATGTGTAGCTCGTTTTCATCGATTCAAGATTATATTTCCCTCTTGATTTCGCAACTTTTAAACTGGCTAATGGAGAACTTGCGAGAACAAGGGTATCTGCTATAGCCCCTAGCCAAAGAGCTGCTTGGGTTAGCTTAGATGCCGTTAAACTGTTGGATGAACCGATCCCACCGCCGGTTGCCGATACGATTTGTGAAGTCACCCCTAAAGACCCCGCAGCACGACCAAGCTGCCCAGCAACCTTAACAGCGGTTGTTGCGGTCGATGAAATTGGAAGCAGAGCGGCGGTGAAAAAAAATGCCGCGGCAAAAATGTTGTACGTAATGTTTTCAGCCAGTTGAGCGGTTTCATCACTGGCGCCTGAAGCCAGTGCTATCGCGCCAGCACTGGCCCTAAAACCCTCGGTTAAGCCTGAAGCCACCCCAGTATAAATGATTGCCTTGGTCGCAATGGCTGTAAACGAACCCACACTGGCCGCAGTGGCACCTGTCGCACCCGCTAAGTAACTAGCAGACGCTGCATAAGCACCCGCAATGCTGCCTGCATAAGACACTGCGCCTGTTACCGCCCCTGCTGCCGTAGAAATCGCCGAACTCACCGATGCTATTACTGAAGAAATGAACGCGATGATAGCGGCGATAATGCCGTGCCCCGATGGATCCGTGATTCCGATGGGATTATTCATCGCAAAAGCATAGCCATTCCCCCCACCGACTCCGAACGGCGAAGCATTACGATCGTATTGGCAAAATCGCCGTAATACGGGATTGTACCAGCGATACCCTTGGCCTAATGGATATAACCCCGTAGATGGATCCATACGTTCCCCATGAAAACCCAGCATATTCCTTTGCAAAATATTGGATTCGAATAACATCGATTGTTCGCTCGCTAGAGCGCTATTACCAGGTATAGGAAGCAGAGAACCACACATCAAAAGAATGCTATTGTGCAAGAAATCCCGTCGTGATATTTCTGAAGGTCGGCTGCCCAAATTCTTAATGTCGGTAACAACCCATTTATCCTGTTCAGAACGAGTGATGATCGCATCCTTCTGTTGTTGACACTTTTTTAGTGGTTGACCATGCCGATCAACCAGACCATGGTCATTATTCGACATCCTGACTCCATTCTTATCCACTACTTTAGGCTTGAGAATATGTCGAACAAGAGTATTTAGGTTATCTTCCATCATGTTATTACCCTCTATATAAAAACTAATTGATCGTTTTATAGCCAAATGGCAAGTAAATATAGTTTTTGTCTTCATATTCCCCGAAACTAATTTCTGAGAGTACGCTACCATTTTTATCAAGTGCGAAAAATTGATGAAGCATAGAATTGTTACCATTGTACAAACGAAGTATGGGTTTATTTAAATAGCGAAGGTAGCTAGTACTTCCTTCTTGGCTGACTTCATTAATAAGTTGATCGCCTCGATATAGGTATGAGATTACACTCCCGTCACCTTCTTTACTGATTAGTTGCCCTTCTGCATTATAAGAATAGTTTGATATTACTTCATCTAATTCATCTTTCACTGATACTAGATGATCATCGTCATCATAAATATAAGATCGATTTTTTTCATCTACTATAATGTTTCCTCGTTCATCATATTCAACACTGATTGTATTCATCTCTGGGTGGCTGTGTTCTATACTGGTTAATTGTGTAGGATCAGATAAATTATCGTAATGGTAGACTTCTATATCTTCACTTTCATCATTAAAAATAGAGACAACAGTACTGATATTGTCAAAGCCGTCATAGGTGAAAGTTTGACTCTCAACTTCAAACCCATTAATGTTATTAGGGCGTTCCGACCCCGATATACTATAGCGTAAGAGGCGACTTTTTTCGTCGTAGCTGAATTCTTCTTTCTGTAAAACCACACCTTCTTTTGATTTTTCTTTTGAGATTATTCTATCCGCTAGATCAAATTCTGTTTTTAGGGAAAATAGGATATTTCCTGATTTTGTTATTATTCTATTTGTTTCTCTAGTGAAACAATCCCAATAGATATGGTGATCCACTCGGTTAGTTACTCTTTCATCTAAGTCATGGCAAGACTGAGTGATTAACCTATTATATTTATCGTATTCAAAGTTAGTGACATGAATTTTATTTTTACTATTTTTTTCTATTTCAATCAGGTTTTTTTTACTATCATAAGTGTAGCGTTCGATATTACCTAGGTAATCGGTATACGACAGTAAAACACCTAAAATAGAATAAGTATATATTGATTCATAATGCGCACCATTTACTGTTCTTATTTCTTTAATAAGCCTTCCTTGCGAGTCATATTCATAGCTGTTTCTGCTATTTTCATTCTCACTAGAAATGAGTTTACCTGTCACAGAGTCATACTCAAATTTGAGATGACTCAAGTTTGTGGATGCACTGGTATTTTTTTTCAGTAATGGATCATAATCAAATGACCATATTTTTTGTTGCGCTGTAATGAGTTCGCTTGGATTGGTCTGACTGCCTGAGTATGAATAATGCGTTGTATTTCCTCCCTGTGTCTCAGAGGTGATCCTTTGTAACCCATCATAAACTCGCTCACCGACTACGGTATTGGACACACATATTTCAGTAATCAATGAATCTGTCGAATGCAAAGCGTATTTTAATGTTTTGACCGAGTTAGTTGGATCTTTAACCGAAAGGCTTCGCCCCAAATAATCGTAAGAATAATAGGAAGAATGCCCAAAAGGATCGGTTGCTTTGACGGTTTGGCCGTGACTATCGTAGAATCGTTGGCTAATCGAATCGAATTGACCGTCAGAGGTAAACCTCGATTCATTAACCGGTTTACCGTTGATATCATATTGAATAATATCGTAAGACAGACCCTCTATTCCCGTTTTTGTCGTTAGTTGTACAGGATCGAACTTACTGAGTAATACGTTTCCATTAGGCATTACCGTGTGATCCAGTTCCCCAAATATATTGTAATAATATCGCGTGGTATATTCTATTGGCTCACTGTCATGCCAATCACGTTCAATTGAATATAAGACTCGACTTTCTACATCATAATGAGTTTCGCCAATGGTTCTGAAATTACCTGATTCATCCTCAGACAAATGGTAAACTTCTCGGCCCATGCCGTCATAAATAAATTTCTGTTGGTGCCCTTTGGAACCGGTGATCAAGAGACTGTTATTACCTTGCGTATAATCGTAATCAAACTTTTTAATGGCGCAGCGATCGGTCTCGGGTGCAACCTCTATCATCGTATATTGACCATTTTCGTTGTAAGTATAACGAGTGGCCAAACCTTCGTGATCAACCTTGCTTATTAGGTTTCCAGAATAAATGTCTTGCGTTTCCATCCGTGTTGCTGACTTTCCATCGAACCCTTTCATGGTAATGTAAGAAATGCGCTCATGATTTATAAATTGGTAATCAAAAGAGATAGAACCACAAGCGTTACCTTGCAGTGACACCAGTATGTTTGACACAAGCCCACATGAACCAGGAATAGATAAATCTTGAAAATATGAACTTGCCGTTGTTTCACCATAAGAGGTACGAACTTCAGTTTCAACGATACATTCTTTGTCATTTAGGCTTGTGATCAATGCATATCGATACCTTTTCCAGACACTCTCTTCACCATATTCGGTACTGGCCGGTTGTGTTTCTGTTTTTTCTAAATAACAAATAAAACCATAAGGGTGTGGTGGGCAGTCACCACTTTTCCCTTCAACCGGGTAATAGTCTAATACGGTTTCGGTCCCATCTTTATCGCGCTCAAAAATACAGTTCCCGTAATCGTCGAATTTGTATTCCAAAACTTCAGAGCGTTGCTCTCCGTTATTGTAATACGTTGTTTTTTCCTTCTGTATATAAGAATAGTTATCAGGTTGTTCCTCTATACTTTTGTTGAGGTCGGCGAAATACTCGAGGTCAACTTCTTTATAAAGTGCGCTATCTCTAGTGTATGTTTCCGATTCAAGTAAATGATATTTATTATATGTCCTTTCAATGAGTAATGAACCATCGACGGTTTCCTTACTAGAATACCTGTAATCTGATTCCGTTTTAAAAAGCATATCGACACCATCTTCCCATTTAAGATTACTTCCTCGACCAAGATAGTTCGTTAAAGAATATTCGTACTGACTCACTATATGAGGCTGATTCAAACCTGGTACAAGTGTATGAATTTTAACGAATGGAACTGATTTTATGCCTTTACTTCCCTTCGGAAGAAGGTGCCCTTTATAAGAGTAATCTACCCGCTCAATAAGTCCTGAGTGGTGTTCAACTTTTTTAATTAAATAATTGTTTAATTCATCAATATATTGATATTCAATCTTTGTGTTTAACTGACTGTTATTAACCATAGACATACTACTGAGTAATACACCATGGCCATGTGATCTCTTACTCAGTAAATAAGTTCGAGAATATCCTCCACTCACATTTTCACTATTTATGACTGAATAATATTTATGACTCCAATGATCGATTGAAATTGAATGACCATATGAATCACTCACTTTGCTTAAAGAGTAGTTACCATTAAAATATTGATAAGAATAATGTATTTCATGCCCTAGATTTGAAACAGTCTTAATCAATTTACCAGAGTCATAATCTATATAATCTATACTACTATTTTTATAGACTACTTTTATCGTAGTATTCTTATTTACCAAGTATGCTCTAACATCTTTTGTTTTACGATGTGGCATAAAAAACTCGTTGGAATTATTGCTAAGTATAGTTTCAAAGCTTTTACCAGAGCCTAACGTTAGCCTTCGATTAATCTTGTTGTAACCAGGCATACTTAATGACCAACCTAAACCAAAACCTTCATCATTGTGATTAAGGCAATTATGGCTAATAGATAGTTGAAAATTTGGCCCAGAAAGTCGATTTGAAAGCAATTCTCCCAGAGTAAAACTTATAGAATAACTTCCTGTGCGAGGGTCTACACCAGAATTAACAAATTCTGAAAAATTAAATGCATTACTGACTATATCACTCATGGTAGAACCACCCATTACATTTTATTATTGAAAGTTATAATAACATCGACATTATCACTGTTATTGTATATTAAAGTCACTATCAGATAGATAGCCTTTTATTATTATATATCCTTGACGTTTTCATATTGGTGATCTCTATTGGTTTTAATACTGTATTACTTTACAGGCTAGATATTTTTAAGACTGCATTATTTTTTCAAATTATTCTTCCAACAGAAATTCGATGTTCCGTTCCCCACCTGTCGACTATGACTAATTCTGGATGCCGGTTTTTAATTTCTTCAAGTAATTTCTCAGATATTTTTTTTGAACAAGAGTCTGAATTGGCACTTATGTAGACCCTTTCTGGGGGTAAGTAGCACCCATTATAAGAAGATTTGTATACACCTCCGTTTTCAACCCATATCGTGTCGTAGGTTGGCCCTTGCTTGTTATACGGGATAGATAAAACATTCAGAATGTGAGTTGAACCATTCACTAGCGCATTTAATTCTTCAGTTACAGATTTAATATTAATCTCCAGAAGTCGACCCAAAGTTAAATAATTAAAATATTGCGATTCAGGCATAGAGAAATGATATGTTTTATTATCCGACCAATAGACCGAAGTATCCAATCCGGCAAATTTTACTTGAGCACTGTTGTAAATTAATACTTGACGATTTTCCGGCGAGCTATCGATATAAATTGAATGGATTGTTCCTTCTAATCGAGCGGGTCCCACTAACGCTTTTAGGTTAGTGAAGTGCCGCAGATCATTTTTTTCTTCTAAGTCCTCCTCGTCTATAACCTGGGTGGATGAAAATTGGTTGCTAGGGATAGTATTAGGTGCAATTGCTTCCACCGTAATAGTTGGCTCACTGTATTCGCAACTTGTCTCGATGTATCCGCTTTTCAGCGTAACTTCAGCACATATATCAATCGTTTGAATCACTTCTGACGATAAATAAATAGTTTGTGTATGTTTATGAGTGGAAGTGACATTAATATTCGACATAA
Source organism: Vibrio sp. YMD68 (assembly GCF_029958905.1). Classification (NCBI taxonomy): domain Bacteria; kingdom Pseudomonadati; phylum Pseudomonadota; class Gammaproteobacteria; order Vibrionales; family Vibrionaceae; genus Vibrio; species Vibrio sp. YMD68. The sequence continues at coordinate 1,205,777 of NZ_CP124613.1, forward strand.
TCCGATGTGATTGGTATGTATAACTCGAACCAAAGGGATTCCCTTGCGTTGTTTTTAAAAATTCATTGGACTGAACGTACTTTCCCTGACTGATATAATACTCGTCTGTTTCTCCCAAGGGGGATCGGTATAGCCAGCCTAGATCCTGAATATCAGTTTCATCTTGTTCACGGATTAATTTAATCCAATCAACTTCCTCTCCTTCTTCAAGCTCAACCGATATAAATATTTCTATCTGATTTTTTCCATTGGAAAATATTTGACCCTGGTCAGAACCAGATAGACTGATGGCAATTTCTTTCACTGAATAATCTGTGGAAAAAGCCTGTGGAGACAAAAATATGACTAATAAAATTAAAGATTTCATATAAGAGCCTTGTGGTTAAAGGTGCCTATAATTAATATCATCTATAGACACTGGTAAAGAAACTTATCGATAGGGACTAGTCCACTTCTGGGACCACTATTCGGACCGAAGACACTTTTCCATTTAACCCGTTGTCTTCATAATAAGTGACGCTCACTGATTCATCTGAGTAACTCTGTTCAAAACTCCCTATGATATAGTCGGTAAAAATATCTTCCTTCACCTTAATAACTATGTAGTCATCATTTGTTGATAGTTTTGGGTCATCATAGATTCGGATGCTAGTCCCTTCTGGTACATCTCTTAGTGTTAACGACCTCGCTTCATCATTGTCGCAACCGTAATCATCCTTTTTAAAATTGACCGTTTCATGAACGCCAGGAAGAACAACTAAATTACAAACTGTATGTTGCGTTGCTTGACTCCCTTCATAAAAAACAAATTCAGGGACTATGGAAGCATTGGCATTAAGCGTCAATATTGTTGAACACGTGATCAGCATTACTTGTTTAGAGATATATTTCATTTTTATTACCCTTATGTTATTTTTATTTAAATGACCCGTAACAACCGGGACAAAATAACGTTACTACTCATTAATATGAATGTACATGCACTGCGAAAGTGTTAAACACAGTGCTTAATTCTTATTTTTGTAAATAAAATGAGATAATACTCTAAATTTTTAGATTTATATCTATATGATATTTTAAAATTCTCTCTTAAAGTAATATCTTCATCCGAATGGGATTTAATCTAAACACTGTGTTTAATCTAGACTCCGGCTAATATTAGAGTTGACATCTCAGTGCATTTATTAAACGAAGACATTTTTATATGCTTGGGGTGAGTTTTTATAGGGGATGTAAATAACCAAATATTAGATTATTTGCTTTCGTAGTTAATAAAAAAACGGCCAAACATGTTGGCCGCTAGTATTAAAATGTTGCGATTAGATTGTATGAATTAGTTATTTTCTGCATTCACTGTTTATGCTGGCTGCTCTATTTTATCGTCAACAGCTTTAACAAGCAGTAATCCAACACCACCCACTATCACCCCACATAAGATGAAAACAAAACGTCCCCACATTGGATTGGTTAGTAACGCCATGCACATAATACCGACACCCGCTACTGCGATTAGTTTACCTAGCATTTGACGTTGTTTGTTATCTAACTTTTGTTGTTCTACTGATTCAGCCACTAACGGAGTAGATAGATTGCCAAAGAACTTGTCTACATCGGCTTGACGCTTTTCTGTTAGCGGCTTGTAGAACAAGGTTGATAGCATGAAGAAACCACCGGTTAGCGTGATGTGAGCAATGAGACCAATCGCTACTTTAACATCAGACCATTCGCGTCCTGTTAGAGCATCAATACCAAACACCGCTGCTACCATCTCTGCGTTAATAATAAAACCAACGACATAAGAGACAATACCACCAACAACTAGCGTACCCCAACCAGCCCAGTCTGGCGTCTTCTTGATGAAGAAACCAAGGAAAGCAGGAATCGTCATCGGGAAGCCAATTAACGCACCAACGTACATCATTGTATCGAACAGGCTCAGGCCTTTTAGTGAGTTGATGAACTGTGCGATAAGGATGATTGCAAAACCAAACACGGCAGATGTAATCTTAGATACTGTTACCAGTTCTTTTTCCGTTGCGTTCCCTTTACGAACGATGGGTTCGTAGAAATTCTTAACGAAGATACCAGAGTTACGGTTAAGACCTGAATCCATTGAAGACATGGTTGCCGCAAACATCGCAGCAACAAGAAGGCCAACCATACCTGCTGGCATATACTCTTGCACAAAGTATAGGTAAGCAAAATCACCGGCCTTTTTTCCTGCTTCTGGGTAGGCGGCTGCAAGATCAACACCTTGACCCGCAATAAACCAAGAAGGCATAAACCAGATGAACACGCCACCCAACATTAACACACAAGCAAGCAGTGCTGCTTTCTTAGCGTTCTTCGAGTCTTTTGCCGCTAAGTAACGGTATGAGTTAAGCATGTTGTTCGTAATAGAGAACTGCTTAACAAAGATGAAGAATGCCCAGATGCTAAAGATGCTTAGGTAGTTAATATTGTTGCCCCAAAGGAACGAACCACCATCCTGAACTGGGAAGTTATTTACAATTTCACCAACACCGCCACCTTGAACCACTGCGACAACCGCACACGTTACGGTCACTGCCATGATAATAACCATTTGCATAAAGTCAGAAGCGATAACCGCCCATGACCCGCCCGTTACTGACATTGCTAATACGACTAAACCTGTCACCCAAATAGTCATGTTCATGTCAAAACCGAAGATGCCAGAAGCGATGATCGCCAGTGCGTTTAACCATACACCTGCTGAAACCACCGAATTAGGCATTGATGACCAGGTAAATACTTGTTCGTTCGTTGTACCAAAGCGCATACGAATCGCTTCAATGACTGTGACAACGCGAAGTTGACGGAATTTTGGCGCAAAATAGGCGTAGTTCATGAAGTAACCAAAAGCGTTGGCTAAGAAAATCACGGCGACAGCAAAACCATCGTTATACGCTTTACCTGCTGCTCCGGTGAATGTCCATGCACTAAACTGCGTCATAAAAGCGGTTGCACCAACCATCCACCACAGCATGTTACCGCCCCCGCGGAAGTAATCACTGGTTGTACTTGTAAATGTTCTAAACATCCAACCTATCGCAATAAGAAATAGGAAATAGATGCCAACAATCAGGGTATTGAGTTCCATTTTGTAACCTTAATGTGTCATTTCGTTGCGCCAACTATAATAAGGCCAGGGAATATTTGTAGTACAATAATTCAAGTGCGTGATGTAGATCCCCAAGTTAACTATTTTAATAATAATACAAGTGATCGAGTTCAAAGTTGTATTCCCATAAGAAAAAACCACTAACCAAGTCAAAAGTTCAGATTGCCTGTCGACAAATACAAGGGTTAATTAGGGTGTTATTCAATAACATTCTGCTCCGTTGCCCATTTAAAATAGCCTAACTGACCATTGATAACTCGAATATGGACAACAATATGAGCGTGGACAACTGAATTCGGAAGCTTCCCACTATCATTCGATTTTGTTTGATTTTGTTTGATTTTTTTAAGTGACTTTTTCACAACAATCCGATCAAATTCACAGACAGGCATTCAAATTACCTATACCATTTGTATTACATTAAGACATTAAGACAGTGTCTTTACCCTGTGTACTGTCTCCTGTTCCGAGCAGTGTTAAATATAAAGATGGAATCAATACCATGACTCAAATGAAAACCCTTGTTATCGCCTTAGCTTCTGTAATGGCGGCGGGCGCGGCCTCTGCGGCTTCCTTCGACGTTCGTCACGAATACAAAAACAGCTCTGAGCAACATGCGACGCGTGTAAAGCTTGGCGATAGCATTGGTAATTTCTTAGTTGACATAGAAGCCAAGTTCAAAGGAAAAAACGGCGAATTCTTAAAAGACCTACAAAATAATGGCTGGGAGCTAGGTTTAAACTATCGTCAAAAACTAAACGATAACTGGACACTGACCTACGGTATGCCAATTGAAGGTCGTAGCTCAGGCATGACCTATAAGCCACAGCTTCGTGCAACATATTCACTAGAAAGCATTGAAGGCCTAAGCTTAAGTGCTCGTTATCGTTATGATATTCGCCAAAACAACACCTCTGATAACGAACGTCGTCACCGCTTAACTGGTAATATAAACTACAGTGTTGATAACTGGCGCTTTGGTTTAGAGGCAAACTACTACAAAGCGGACGACTATATTTTGTATAAGGATAAAGAAACGAATACCGAATATAATTCAACCGTCCGTTACATCATCGGCCAATGGGCGCCGTACGCTGAGTTCGGTTACTCTTCTTACACGAAAGATGACTCTTTTTCCGGTTACAACAATGACTTCGAATTACGTAGCCGTATCGGTGTGACTTATAGCTTCTAAACTTTTCCACCCTAACCAATTGAACTAGATCAAAAAGCCAGCGTAATTGCTGGCTTTTTCGTTGTAACAACAGCGTTATACGGGTAAACGCGGGATATTTCCGTTTTCAAGCCTCGCACCATTAAAAGCCGAGCAAATGACTGTCTAGATCGTGATACCGCTTTACATTGTTCCACACCCGTTCTGATACACCATATTGCTCCCATAGTGGCTGCTTATTAAAGTGCTTCAGGTGATTTTGAGCATTCAAAGTATAGACTGAGGTAATACCCGTTAAAAATGACACGGTATTCCATTGTCTATTTTCATCACTTCCAGGTTCGGTAAATAATACCGCTACAAGGCCTGTCACATGAGAAAGGTCAGTAAATCGCCCCGAGATATAGCCCCCTGGATCAGATTTCAAATTTTTTATCGGATTTAAACTTTTTCCACTTAAAGCGCCAGAAATAGAGCTACCATAATGGAAGAATCGCATGGCTAAATCACTGTTGTAACTGTTCTTTCCTAGATGCCCCTTGGTATTAAAAGCAATACCGGCGGATGCACTTGAAATACCACTAGCAATTCCTCCACCCGTAAACACAGCTTCCCTTAAAGTGATGCACTTATCATTAAATTTTTGATTCCTTTCCCAATGTGACATTTTTCTAAAAACTCTACCTTTGGAGATTGTTTTTCCTAATTGTGCCGCATTTTTCAAACCATACCCTACGCCTGCAATCGCCAAAGAAAAACCCAGCACCTTGCCAAATATTTGTAAGCCCTTTGAGGCGTCGGGCTGCATTGACAACGCGGTTACCGTGGAAATAGGTACAGAAACCAACTCGGCCACTGACGATTTAACGATAGCTAAACCCAACTGTGCACCAGCTTTCGGCGCAGAAGCCGCTATCCCAATCCCACCAGTAATAAAACCAATCGCAGCTCCAATCGCCACCTGTTTCCAGTCAAATTTATGATCAGGGTTGATGGCCATCTGAATGCCCTCGGCCGCAACAGAAACTGCAGCGCCGACTACAGCACCGACGATGGCACCGATTAAGATGCTTAGTAGGGCAAAGTGACCACTTGGATCACGCTGATTAACAGGGTCGCCGAGGCAATAAGCATAACCATTAGTCCCCCCTTTCCCAAAAGGACTCATGGAGTCATACCCATGGAACCGCATCAGTTTAGGGTTGTAAACACGACACCCTTTGCCCAAGTGATAGTTACCCGTAACAGGGTCTTGGCGTTCACCATTAAACCCTAACGGATTGTGTTTAATCGCCAAATGGTCAGATGAAGGCGTTGCAGACAAGGCAACCCCTGGTATTGTCATACCGGATACGGCCAACGTGGATATTCCCCCTGCCTGTTTGAGTAATCGCCTACGATTTGGATTGAAAATAGTTTTAGGTTGCATAATTCAGCCCTCTCCATAAGGTGTGTATTTTCGCGAGGTTTTCTCTCTAGATTGCCCGTCGGTACTCGTGAAAGTTTCCAGTACGCTATCTTGACTGTTACCCAGACTAAACTGGTGTATCTCTTCATCTGGTGACGAGACGCTACGAGACGACAAGCCTGAGGCGATATTGTGAAAGCTGCTATGGGTTGCCCCACTTTTTTCATTCACTAATTGACCGTTGAGGTAAAATAAGTGAATCAGATTCTCTTCAACACTTTGAGCGACTACTCGTCCGCCCGCATCATATCGATACTGAGATAGCACGTCTCCGTCTTCTTCCACCGAGGTCATCTGATTTAACGCGTTATAGTTGAAGCTTCGTCCTTGCTCATCATTAAGCAGATTTCCAGCTGCATCATAAGAAAAACTGACACTGCTTGGGTAGCTTACGTGCGTGTTGGTGAGGCTTTCTAAACGCTGTGGATTCAATGTCGCATAGTAAAAGCCAGCAACATTAGACGTACCATCATCAAAGACACTGCGTGCTTTCGTTATATTGCCAAAAACATCATGCACAAAACGTTGTTTGCGGATCGTATTACCGTAATCATCTACAGGCGCGTTGGGGCCAGTCACTTTGTAACGCTCTAAACGCGCTAAATCATCGTAGAAAAAGGTCTCGTGCGTTGAATCGCTCCCCTGTGTGAAGGTACGAGAATCAAGTAACATCCGCGGATTAAACACCTGCTCGATAGAAAAGACCACACTTTTATTAAAAGTCGCCTTTCGCCAAATCTCCATACCAAAACCATTGAACTCAAGTTCAACCTCAGCCTTATCTTCTCCTCGTAACGTCGTGTATTTATAGGGCCGGCTAAACGCATCGTATTCAAATGTAGTCACTGTACTTGTGTCTAAAAAAACTTCTTCAGAGCGAGCAAGTCGGCCAAGATTATCGAAATGATACGTGCTGGTATTACCAAAAAAATCGCTTTTCTCGAGTAGCTTACCTTGCTGTGAATACCGAAAGCTCGCCTGGCGCTCCATGCCGTCAATATCCACAGTTTCAGTTAGCACTCTTCCTTGAGAATCTCGAGTGACGCCCCTCTTGCCAGAGTAATTTTGGTTAGAAAGCGGTAGCGCGGACTTCGTATCATACGTATGCGCACTTCCTAGCTGGCTTTCGCCTTCGACTGAAATAGTGGTGGGCACTCGCAAGTATTTATTGTTACTAAAATTCACTTGGTCACCGCTGGCGGTGTTAATTGACTTAGCCATTGACGATGTGCCCGAATAGGAATAATCCACCGTTCCACTGTTTAAGGAGGTTTGATGTTTTAAACGCATTAGGCCATCAAACTCTTGCTGCCCTTGAAGAACATTATTAACAAAAACCTGACAGGGAATATCGGCGGTAGTGAATTCTGGGTACGTATAACTTTCGCAAATACTTTGCCCATCAATGGTACGTGTTACCTCGACAAGCCTGTCGATATTATCATAACGGTAGTCAATGACCCGCCCTTCGGTATCCGTCACGCTGAGCAGATTACCGTACCCATCGTAGCGATAATCGGTACTGGCAATCAAAGAGCCATCGGCATCATAAGTTTGCTTATTTAGCTCACGTCCTGAAATATCGAACGTCGTGTTTTCGACCATCAAAGGCCTTTCCCCTTGGCCTGACTGATGTTCATAGCGAGTCGTTAGCCTCACCGGGTTCTGAGTAATCAGCTCAAGTCGCCCATCTGGGTGAGTAACCTGAGAGACGTCACCATTAATGTCATATTGATAAACCGTCGTCAGTGGTAATGCGATACCATCAAGCCAATCTGTTTCTGTCTTTAACGTCATCATGCCAAAATGATCATACTTACAAGACACAACGACTTTCGGAACTTTACCGGGCTGCCCTTGAACCACCTCTAATAACTTACCGGCATTATCAAACCGCTTCTCCACCGTATTGCCCTTAGCATCGACCTGTTTCGTGCTATTAACCCCATCCCCAACGCTGTAGCTATACGTTTGAATCACTTCAAAATCAGTGTCTGGCGCCGTCACTGCAGCCACTTTTCGACCCAAGGAATCATAACTAAATTGGCTCACAACGCCTTCTTCATCAACAAGCTCGATAGCTTGCCCCCAAAAGTAGTCAACGGTTGCCGATTCGGTGACCGTAAGATTGTCGTGGCTCGTAAACGATGTTGTGGTCTTTAACCCATCATTTAAGAACTGATACTCAACGTCCGTCTTTATCTCATAACCATTAAACATGTTTTTCTGGCGTCGAACTTGGCCATAAGTCAAAGGATTTTCTGGGTTTTGGTAATAATCAAACGTCGTTGACTGGAATTCATCAGTTTGTGTGCTAAGGACAACAAAAACCTCATTGCTATTATCTAAGCGTTTTAACGATCGGTAAGTCATCGTCATAGTTCGAGTTGTTGCGGTGTCATTAGGTACCAAGGTTTCACTTTTTACAAAGGCTACCATTCCAAATGGATGAGCTGGGCAAGCCCCCTTTGCACCCTGGGATGGATAGTAACGTCTTATCACCTTAGAGCCATCAGCATCTTGTTCAAAAATTGGGTTAGCGAAATCATCATAGTCGTAATGTTTGCTGAAAGTTCGAGATTGATCCTCATGGTAATGAGTCGTTGCTTGCGACTTTACCAGGCTATAGATAGCAGGCTGAACTTCAATGTTGGCATTTAAATCTGCAAAGTACTCGAACGATTCTTTTCGATACAATTCACCGTCATCATAATATTTAGCCTCATCTTGCAAGTGGTACTTGTTGTATTTACGTACTACTTTTTTTAAGCCGTTAACTATCTCTGTGGTGGTATATGAGTAATTTGCAGAAGATTTAAACAGCGTATCTTCTCCTGCGATCCAAACTTTTTCACTGGCAAAACCAAGATAGTTTTTATCTGAATACTCGTATTCTACCTGTGTAACAGGCAAGCTCCCATCTGTTGAAGGGATAATAGTATGAGTTTGAATAAATGGAATTGTTGAAAAAGGGGCTCCTGAGGGAAGGGAATGGCCATTATCAAGATAAACCATCTCTTCAATTAGCCCAGAGGAGTGAGTGACCGTCTCAACCACATCATAATTTGAGCTCGCTATATAACGATAGCTAAATTCAATGGGAGGTAAATTCTCATTAAGCTTTATGCTAGATAGACGGCGATATATTCCATTGCCACTTTTCTTTAATCTCATCGACTGAAATATCGTATCATTGAGCTTGTGAACGATATCGACTTTAGTTCTCTCTTTACTCCAGTCAAAAAGCATCTTACGACCATCTTTGTCATAAATTCGACGTATCCTTCCCGTCCAAGTATCATAGTCGAAATAAATCGATTTCCCTTGCTGTGATACTACCTTATTTAATCGACCAGAAGACTCATCCAAATACTCACAGAGGCCCTCTTTATTCATCACCTTTAATTCTTTACTGTCATTTAAGTATGTTATTTTTATATCTTTAACCCTTCTATAGGGTATTTCGTATTCATTTCCACCCCAGGGTTTATATATTCGAAAAGATTGACCCGTTGAAAGCGATATTTTTCCTGAGGCTTTATCGTATTGACTAAGAGAAATAGACCAACCTCGACCAAACCCCATATCTTCTGAGCTTCCCGCACTATATGACAAAAAAACCGGAAAATTAGGCCCTACATTTTTGTGCGAGAAAAATTCCCCCAGAGAAACCCGAATAGAATACATTCCAGTTCTCACATCAACAGCTGAACTTAGGCCTTCAACAAAATTAATTGCATTAGATTCGATACTCATAATTACTCCTTTTTTATAATATAAAAAATAATTAATAAACATTAATCTAGGATAATAAAGTATTAGGGCATAGGATAATTGATATATAAACCTAGACCCTAGAGTTGATTTTTTAGAAAGACTTATTTATCCCGAGGTAAGATTAATTTAGTCAAACCCATAATAAATATTACCCCACCCATCTTTCCATGGGTTTACTCGTTTTATGTTTATAGTGCCACTGTTACCATAGTTATCTCTAAATGTGACAGTCCGACAATATTTTATTTTATCTTTAGGGTTTGTTATAACTTCAGTACCAAAGGAAGGATAACCATTAAACCATGCAAAAGTGATAGACTCTGTTGTATTAATCTTTGCCTTTTTCCATCTTATAGACTCCCAATTTCTACTATTTTCACGCTTGTACTGGAAGTTTTGATCAGCTATACCTTGATTTGGCTCATATAAAAAAAGGGCGGAATGCGCAAGTAATCCAGGATTACTGTCTTTTTCTGAAGCGTAAGATGCAATTAAATTTCTTGGCCGTTGTTTAAGAGAACAACCATTTACATCATGAATTCCTCTGTTATTTTTCAGTGTAAATCTTTCTTCATATATAATTAACTTAGGGTGTGAAAATTGAGAAAATACTTCCGTAGTCTCTCGATCAAGGTCATCAAATGTGTAATGCATTTCCGGTATAGTAGTAACATGGACAAGTCCATTATTTTTGTCTCCATTGCAAGTCGATTCAGTGTATTCATCTCCGTTAACGTTTGAAAAATTTAACTCTACACATAATAAAATATCTGCATTACTGCTGTTCGTAGATAAGTAAAACTGTTCAGTCGTAACATCTTGATTATCGTTACGTAGAGTAGCAGAAGATTGGTATTTCCTATAAGTTTCTATATTACCGTCATACCCATTGTAAATTTGGCTCACTTTCCAATCTTGTGGTAAAAAATTATTTGTATAAGCTTGTTTTATCACGATTTGAGTAACTTCATATCCAGATGGAACATCTCTGTATAAAACATTTAATCTCACCTGCATATTTCCATTCGCGTAGATAGTTGCAGAAGACGAACCAGATTCCGTTATAAATATTATGGAAGGATCGGCGGCGTGTGATATCGAAGATATCAAGGATATAACTATAAATAACGTTATAATCTTAAGTTTTTTTAAAAACGACATAAATTACTCCGTAAAAATATGATATTATTATAAATGAGTTAATATAGCGGATAGTTATCCACTGCTTAAACATGTCAGCTTAAATTTATAAACCGAGCTGATAATAAAAACCCAGCAATGGAATTGTAACATTCTTGCAACAGTTAACAAATCAAACACAATGTTTATTTACCAAAAAAATATATTTTATTTCATATATCTTTTTAAAATTTTAATATTAATTCTCTAAATCAACAGTATCGAGGGGGAGTTTTACGCCTTTAAAATCCTTAGCATTCGTTAGTTTAGTATTTTATAACACCTAGCCACTCTATCGCGATTCATTATTGAAACTACACAGAACGCTGCTAAAAGACGCACTTGCAATTAATTATGACTACGCATAATTTATGAATAATAATGTAAATCTCTGGGGCTTATCTCGTTAAGTAATCCCGCACTAAAGCACAAAAATTACCAAGCGCGGATATATAAAAATATGTGATTACATAAAGAAAAAATAGGGCTAAGCGTCTGTTGCTGCTACAAATAAATGATGCAACGAATCAAGCTCATTATGGGCATTTAATACGATGAAAACGATAGATGAAATGGGCGAGTAAGGTCAGGGGGAGTTGTTACTTTTTAATCGGGTTTACTAAGAAAAAATACTGCCACAACCGCATAAGTCATGGCAATAAATCAATGTAGAATTACTTTTTAAGTTCTGAGAAGTAATCAAAAATTACCGGTACGTCATTTTGCCCAAGGCCCGCATCAACACCCGCTTGAAGTGCTTTAGAAGTACCTTCAGCGATTGGCGATTCAGTACCTAAATCAGAAACCATTTGCAGGAAGTAACCCAGATCTTTGTTTGCATTGGCAACAGAGAAACCTAATTTCTCTTCACCATCGACAGCATAGAACTTAGTGAACTGCATGAATGGTGAGTTAGATGGGCCAGCAGACATGATGTCGAATAATTGCTGACCATCAACACCTGCCGCTTTAGCAACAGCAAACGCTTGAGACATTGCTGTCACAGTTGTCATACCGATGAAGTTATTGATTAACTTAGTCGTGTGACCTGCGCCTAGTGCACCTAGGTGGAATACGTTTTCGCCTTGCTCTTCTAGAACAGGCTTAACTTTGTTGAATGTTTCAACATCGCCAGCTGCCATGATGTTTAGTAGACCATCTTTAGCGTGTGCAGGCGTACGACCTAAAGGAGCGTCAATCATGCTCGCGCCTTTTTCTGCTAGTGCTGCACCGATTTTTTGAGTAGAAGCTGGGATAGAAGTACCGAAGTCTACAAGTACTGCGCCTTCTTTAATTCCAGCTAGAACGCCATCTTCACCGTAGACAATCTTTTCAACAACAGCTGAAGTGGTAAGACAGAACTGCACGATGTCACTCGCTGCAGCTAACTCTTTAGCCGAAGTAAATGCGGTCGCATTGCCACGATCAATAACACGAGCAACAGCTTCTGCATTAAGATCCATCACGTTTACGTGGTAACCGCGTGTTTGTAGGTTTTCAACCATGTTGCCGCCCATAAGACCAAGGCCGATGAAACCAATGACAGGTTTAGTCATGTCTAACTCCAAATATACTATTGTATGATTAATTAATATGAAGCATATACGGCTATTCACATTTAATCAATCGTAAATTTATCAAAGTCGTCCAGAAGTAACATTTTTTTGATCGAAGTACCGTTCGACGGCAGAAGACGCGCCCAAGCACATAGGATAATCACCCAAAAACGCACATTGAATTAGGCTGGTCCGTGGGTAAGTTTGCCCTCACTGCTTATAGAGATGGCAGGCATCCTTTCTATAAGAAGCACTTCGAAATAGAACACAACTTGGAAAACCAAAGACGTCACAAAGCAAGGGCGTCTTACTGACGTTAGCGTAGTGATAAAACAACCATTATGGTTGAATGATGGCGCCAAACGATGGTTATTCTAGACCATTATTCACTCTAACGCTGATTAACCTATGGTCACCCAACGGCTATTAGTATGATTTAATAATAGATGAATCGATAGAAACCAACGAATCATTTGAAGACTATGTAGCGATAAACAGCACTGGTATCACTCAGCGACTCAACCGATACAGAGAGGCAATGGTGACGTCTTTGCGGCTGACGAGTCGTTTATGCTGAGCCAGAAACAGTTCGGCGGTAGAAACCGCATCGGCCAACGCATTATGGCTGTTGTATTCTGGTAATCCATATCGAGATCGTGTGCTTCCCAGCGTTAAATCAAGATCTTCATGCTGATTGATCGCTTTCTCCATGCTTTTCTCTAAGCACAAGGTATCGAGCCAGATCAGAGGAAGATCTTGAATGTGATAATGGTTGATGAGGTACTGTTTCATGAAGTTTTCTTCAACGATACAGCCGTGAGCCACAAGGTATTTCCCTTTCGCCGCTTCAAAAAATGTCATCATCGCATCGTGAATCGACACGCCAGCCGCTAACATTTGTGGGGTAATATGGTTAATGATCGCTGTTTCTGGGTTGATTTGAGAATCATCGTTAATGTAGAGGTGATGCGCGGATGCGAGATCAACTCGCCCTCCTGATATTTCGACCCAACCCATCGATAGAATAATGTCCTTTTCACTGTCTAAACCTGTGGTTTCTATATCCAGTACAATGTATTCGCCACCTTTAGCCAGATCCTCAAACGTTGGTAAAGGCTCTTTGAGTAGTTGTTCAACAACCGAGGGCAGCTTCATCGTCGCCAAACAGTGCTTACGTTTTCGTTTTAATCGCTCGAGTGGGTGAAAGTAGTGTAATGGTGAAAAGTGTAATCGTGCTTTCATTAGCGATTCCCAAAGCGCACTTTAGCGGCATCTTGCAAATCTGCGATGATTCTAAATGCATCTTTCAAATGCTTTCGTTCAAAACTGCCAAAGCTATTCGGGTTGATGTTGTTATCCGGTATTTGGCCACTTTTTAAGGCTTCAAGCTGGTGATTGAATCGGAAGGATAAAATGAACTGATACGCACCTAGGATATTTTTAAGGGCATCTTCACTGAGCAGCCCTTTCTCGTGGGCAGCGGCAAAACGTTCTTCGGTTGCCGACACATCGCTTTCTACCGCTAAGCCGTAAATTCGCGCTAGATCGATGATAAGGTTAATGGCGTATTTTTTTACATTCAGTGTTTTCTTATTTTCCCCTGACTTTTCCAACACGAGGCTGTTGAAAATACCCAAAGGCGGATTGGTATTTATCGCATCTTTCACCAGCGTACCCAAGAACTCTCGATTATTCTTGATGTTCGAATGAAGTTCATCACGTAATACCGTTTCAAACTCTTTATTACCATAAATCGTGCGAATTTCTAGGAAAACGCTGATATTAAGCAAACGCTCGTATTCTGGGTTAGACACCCATTTTTTATAGTAGTGCTTCCACACGTTTAACGGCTGGCACCATTTTGGTGTCGCGGCCATGTATTTACCTGGACACAATGGATAATCACAACTCGCGAGGCCATTTGTCACGATCTGCGCAAAATGCTGGAAATAAACCCGATCATTGTCGGTTGCAGAATCATCAAGAACAATGGCGCTGTCTTGATCTGACAGCATGTGAACTTCGTTTCGCGCATGCGACCCAGCCACAATCCACGAAAAGTCACACGGTGGCGGCCCTAGCTTGTCAATCGCGAATTGAATGAACCTTCGCGTGTAAGCATCCATGATCATGGTCATGACTTTACCTACAGTTTCAGGGGCCACTTTCCCTTCGACCAACGCTTCAAAGATGGCTTGTCTTTCGGCAGTGAAACTCGCGAGTGCACTTGGTTCCGTGGCATATTTGATTTTTTCAATCAAGAAAATCGCTTGTACACGGTGATTCTGAACCAGGTGAGAAGTGGTTAATAAGCCGATCACCTTATTGTCTTTTACTACGGGCAGGTTACGAATGTTGAACTGCATCATAACGGAAGCCGCATGAAGGACTAGATCATCTGGCTTGATGGTCAGAGGTGAATGTGTCATCACGTCAGATATTGGGCGATCTACATCCACTCGGTGAGCAATAACGCGTTTTGTCATATCTCGATCGGTGATTAAGCCAACAATGTTATCGTTCTCATAAATGACGGCGCACGATGTACGATGAACAATACGCATTTCATGGGCAACTTGTTGGATCGTCTGATCGGCAGTAACAACGGCCACTTTTCCACTGGCTACGTCTTCCACTTTGCGAATGAAAAGACCTTTCTCTTTATTCGACCAAACAACATCCAAGGCAGACTTTAGGCGAACTTGCGCTTGTGAGGCAAAATGCTCCGCGCAGCTCGGAAAGCTTTTGAACAGGGCTTGAAGTGCAGAATGAGGAATAAGATAAAGAAGCGTATTCTCGATGGCCGTTGCCCGGTAACTTTTGTCGGAATCAATATTGGTATCAAAGAAGGTGAAGCCAAACAAGTCTTCAGAGCCTAATCTTGCTCTGAGTACACCATCGGATTTTCGTTGTTCCATCGAACCTGTTCTCACGATGTATAAGAACTTCTCTTTACCTTCATCATCCAGTTCAACCACTTCTCCTTTACTTAGATAAGTAATTTGTACCGTGAAGGCCAGTTCTCGAAGTGCCTCTTTCGGTATTTTGTCGAAGGGGTCTATTTGACCAATGAACTGAATGATGTTTGGGAGAAGAGATTGAGGCATAGGATGGTCACCACGGATTTATTTAGTAGTATTATATAACCAAAAGGGATTGTTTCCAGCACTATCAATTAGAACTGTGCAGCAAAGTTGAATATCACGATGCCAAACGATGCCAAGCAGAGGAAACACAGAAGCACGTATGGTTTGGAAGAGCGACAGCAGATAAATTGAAGGGGTAGAAAAAGAAGGATTATGAATAGAAGGAGAGCTAAAAAAAGCATGCGGATGCATGCTTCTTAGAATAAAAATAACGAACTTAACATGTTAACTTGCGACAGGAAGCCTGTGGTTCGCCTCTTGTAAATGATTGGCAGAAGCCTCACGTGCTTTCGCACTGTTTCCAGCCATTATTGCATCATAAATCTGGCGGTGTTCATTGATACAAGTACTTCCCTCTTCTGAAGAGTGGACAATAAAGTTCACAAACATCGTCGTCAGTATATGACCAAAAGGCAGGTAAAAATCGTTCCCTGTTGCGTTAAAAATAAGGCTATGGAACTTCATATCGATATCGGTCCAGAGATCTTGATCAAACACCTCGGCTTCCGACACTTCGACCATTTTCTGAAAAATTCCAGACAGTTCGATTCGCTGCTCAGCGGTCGCATGGGTCGCGGCAAGAGCACAAGCTTCAGGCTCGATCGCTCGGCGCAGACCAAGAAATTGTAAGCAGAATTGGTCGATATCGGCCAGTCCATCCATCCACTCAATCAATTGAGGATCAAGAAAATTCCAATACGCACGGTTTACTACACGGGTACCCACTTTAGGCTTAGACTCTAATAAGCCCTTAGAAGTCAGCAGTTTCACGGCTTCTCGCAACGCAGTACGGCTAATACCAAACTGTTCACACAGCACCATTTCACCCGGAATGATTGAGCCCTGAGGAAGATCTCCAGACAAAATACCCCGTGCTATCTCTCGGGCTACTTGCACGTGTAGGCTACGTTTTGAACCAGATATTGAGTTAAAAGAACCTGACATATGTTCACAATTCGCTTTTAATGTATTATTTAACCTCAATTGTAACACTTTACTTTACCGACTCCAAACGAGGAAATCGGATAACGTGAGCGCAGAGACAATAAGAGGTTCAAAGCCTTTTCCCATTTTCATCCATTCATATTTCTTATTGATTCCTCTTATTTATTCATACAAAACCGCCCAGTAGCCACTGTTAAATTGAGAAAAATCACGATATCGGCTTTTTCTTCGATATTTTTGTGTCTGAAGACGCATTTATGCCTTGCTCACTTTGATTAAATATTATCTTATTGTATTATTTATTGATTCATTTTTAGCATGCTATATGTAACAACAGCAGTAATCATCGCAAATAGACGCTCTTGTTTACTTGCCTCTAAGGTGGCTTCATGACAATTTTTTCATTGGTGAGTAATTCAAGTCGTAGGATTCATGTGCAAGTCGCTCGGCAAATCGCACGAAGCATTCTTTCGGGGGAGCTTAAAGAGCATCAAAAGTTACCCAATGAAATCGAACTGTGTGAGATTTTTGGTGTGAGTAGAACTGCGCTACGTGAATCGACCAAGCTTTTGTCGGCAAAAGGGTTGATATCATCCAAACCCAAGGTAGGGACACATATCTTACCGAGAAATCAGTGGCATTTTCTGGACCCTCAGCTTTTGGAATGGATCCAAGACCTAGAAGATACTCAGCCATTTTTATCGCAATTTTTGGGATTGAGAAAAGCAATTGAGCCTGAAGCCTGTGCGCTTGCCGCCATCAACGCGACGGTAGAGCAAAGGAAAACCTTGTCAGTCTTGTTTCAAAAAATGACCATCGCAGCCAATCGTTTTGATTATGATGAATGGACAATCTACGACCACTTGTTTCACCAGGCGATATTCGTATCAACCCAAAATCAGTTCTATATCCCTTTTGGAAATATTCTATCTACGATTTTTAAGCAATTTATCGACCATTCCGCCGAAGGAGGACGCTTTTGCCTTGCAGAACACAATGCGATTTATGAAGCCATTATGTCGGGAGAACCAGACCGAGCACGAACGTCTTCTATCGTTCTGCTCAACGATGAGAACCAAAAACTCGCTCAAGTTCCAATTCAATGAGTTAACGGATAGTCAATCCATCTCATTTCTCCATTAGTTGATAGAATAACTGCAATTAATAAGGCCCAATCGTGTCGTCGCAATCTTACATTAAAAAGAATTTCTCATTAGCCTGGCCACTCGCACTGAATGGACTGCTTATGCAGTCTATGCTAATGATTGATACTTATTTGGTTTCCTCTTTAGGTGAAATACCCTTAGCGGCTATGGGTATTTCAACGACCGTAGTTGCCTTTATTCTCGGCATCCAGATGGCGCTGGCGAACGGTACTCAACTTGTTCTAAGTCGCGCTTTTGGTTCTGGTCTCAAGCAATCTCTTTCAAAAGCTTTTTGGGCAGGGCTAACACTAAACCTTTCAGCCGCGCTTATTTTCTGGGTGTTGCTTACTTATTTCAATCAGCCATTAATCGACATCCTCACCAAGGATTCATCACTTCACCAACAGATATCAAGTTACCTCAACATCACCAAGTATTTAGTGCTTTACACCGCGCTAACGCAAGTGATGATTGCTTTGTTCAACAGTTTAGGAAAAACCAAGATCCCATTTAAAGGGTACCTGATTGAATTACCGGTGAATGCAATTTTGTCTTACTTCCTGATTCATGGCATTCATGATTTTGATGGCCTAGGTGTACAAGGAGCAGCGTTGGGCAGCGTGATCGCAATGACTTTGCGTCTAATATACTTAACCCTCTGCGTTCATTACGATCCCAATATCACCCTGTCGCTTTCTGTCACCAGGCAAGAGTTTCAGACAAACATTAAAAGGCACTTGATTGAAATCTTTCCCGTTGCTGCTAATGTCACGATTTTGTTGATTGGGGCAACGCTATATCAGTTGCTTTATTCGCAGCTTAACATCAATGCTTATGTTGCCATTACGTTGGTCATGCCTTGGATTAGAGCGGGCACTCAGTTTATGGCGGCATGGGCTCATTCTTCGGCGATCAGTATTAGTCAGGCCATTGGCTCTAAAAAAATGGATGATTTAGCCCAGAATGTTAATACCAGTATTGATGTCACGGTTGGAATATCGGTGGTATGTGCCGCAGGCTTTGCCGCTCTGTCATTTGTTATTGGTGACATTTACCCTGATCTTGACGAGTCAACCTACATTGCGTTGTCTGCCATTGCCCCGCTCTACATTTTTTTGCCCATTGTTCGGGGCTATAACACGGTGCATGGAAACGTGCTCCGCGCACTAGGAAAAACAACTGCGGTCTTTAAAATCAACTTTACTGGGCAGTGGGTTATTTCGATCCCCTTATGTGCCATGATCATATTGGGCTTCGATGGTTCGATTTTCTGGGCCTTTGCCGTTCAGCCTTTTGAGGAAATAGTTAAAGCTTTGCCGTTTAGACAACTGGCAAGAAAATCGCTTAATGAATTTGATATGCAAAAAGCGGAAAAGCTCATGTACGATTAAACGCCCGCTACCGGCTCTTGCGAAGGTGTGCCTTAAAATAATAAAGGGACGGTGTTTTTAACCGTCCCTTTATTAGCCAAAATTAGATGAACACGCTTTACAATCAATTGAAATCAGAAAAACAAAAAGCAGTGATTATTTCTCAGTGACACCACAAGGCAAATTTAAGATCCATCCTGCAATCTCTTCTACCTGAGTCTGATTTCCATTCAATAAGCGGGTCATTAGCCCTCCTAGTAATAGCGCATAGGCTTGAGTGGCATTCGCCTCACCAACAAGTTTGCTCAGCTCTGCGAGAAATTTGGTATCCGCCATCTTTAGCAGATGATCATTGGCGATATCTTGGCTGTCTCGATTCTTTACGTAATCCAACAGCACCGTCATTTCACCTTTAAAGCGGCTATCAAGCGCAGTAATCAGTTGGTTAATAGCTTGTTCTTTGTTTTCAGGTAGAGGGCTGCCCTCTTCGATACCATAGAGTGTATGAGGCTCTAGCACTAATTCAGTACATGCTGCAAATAACGCTTCTTTACTCGGAAAGTAGTGGTAAAGCGCACTCTTAGAGACACCCAACGCCTCAGCGATGCCTCTCATACCCAGACCATTCAATCCATGCTCAGAAAAAATCTCAACCGCTTTGGTTGCAAGCTCCTTGCGGTAAGCATCACGATCTACAACTTTTGGCATTCACTTATCACCCTTTTTAAATGTCCAGTTGGACTCTATTCACTTCAACTTTAAAAGTCCACTGGTCGATAAAAATAATTTATAGACCGATCGGACTATAAAATCATTGACAACACCTTAATGCGTTCGCTATTCTTTTTTAGACCGAATGGACTAAAAATATCTTCTTCACATACTTCAGCGATTTTTCAATGGCTGTATTAAGGGAATCACAATGTCAGAAGCTACGCCGGTAAAAGAGTCAAAAACAACATCAAAAAATCAAACTACGCGACAAAACGCCCCGATCAACTGGGAATGTACCGGGCAATTCAATTTCACGACAGGTTATGGGGCAACGAAAGCAGAAGCCGCCATTGCGCACTATGCCACATTTATTGCCCCTATCGTTTTGTATTTTATCTCTTGGAAAACACTCGATTGGAGTGTTTTCCAACTGGTTGTCGCCAGCTTCTTAACCTTGGATATGATTGGAGGTGTCATCACCAATTCGTTAGGATCAATGAAACGATTTCTTCACTCGGATCAAAAGATCGAGGTCAATTGGGTTGGTCAGCTCGTCGGCAGCAAGTTTCTATTTCCAGCGACTCACTTCCAATTATTTGCGATACCTTTGTGTTTCGACATCGCGTGGTCGTATGCGTTTATTTGGTATGCCGTGATGATGATCTCTATTGTGGTCATTCACTGGCTGCCTATGTACCTGCACCGTCCTATCGCTTTGTTTGTTGTGATGCATTCCATCATCCTTAGTCAATTGATGCCAGCCCCTGAAGGACTTGAGTGGCTTGCCCCTATTTTCATCATGAAGTTGGTGCTGTCTCATGGAGTAAGAGAAGAGCCCTACCGCCCAACACTGACGAGCTAAAATACGGCGACAACCATAAAGGAAAAATAACATGACACATTCTTCGAGAATACTCGTCGTAGGTGCCACAGGCTACCTGGGGCTGCATATGGTAAGACAGCTACAAACCCATAATCTTAGTTTCAAAGCGATCGCTAGAAACAAGAAAAAGCTTGTAGAGATGGGGGTTTCCAGCGACCAAATTATCGAAGCGCAGGTCACAGACCCTAAGAGCCTTTTGGGAGAGCTTAATGAGATTGATGTGGTCATCTCATGCTTAGGGATTACCCGTCAGAAAGACGGATTGAAGTATATGGATGTGGATTATCAGGCCAATCTGAATGTGCTTATTGAAGCAGAGCGTTCTGGTGTAAGTCGATTTATCTACATTTCCGCATTCAACGCCCAAAAGTACCGAAACATTCGTCTATTACAAGCAAAGGAGCAATTTGCTCAACGATTACTGAACTCAAAGATACTTGCGCCTTGTGTCATTAGACCCAATGGTTTTTTCTCCGATTTAGAAGAAATCTACCACATGGCAGCGAGTGGACGAGTGTATCTTTTTGGCTCCAGAACCATCCGCTTAAATCCAATCCATGGCTCGGACCTGGCGACGTTTTGTATAGATGCAGTACGCAGCACAGATCGAGAACTAGAGGTTGGTGGACCCGAAACACTAACGACAGTAGACATTGCTCAGCAAGCATTTAAAGCACAGAACAAAGAAGCCAATATCGTTTTAATTCCAGATACCATAAGGCGCATAGCTTTGTGGCTAATGAAAAAATTACCTGAAAAATGGGGAGGGTCTGGTGAGTTTTTTCTAACAGCCTTAGGCGGTGATGCCATCGCGCCCCAATACGGAACGCACAAACTCAGCAACCATTATGTACAGATGTTCACCAATAAAGATTAGTGTTCGTTATTGCCATCACTTTAGTTATTGCCGTAACTTTAATTATTGCCGTAGCTATGGCGAATCGTTATAACGAACAACTGATCTACGAAAAAACGCCTCTGGCTTCTGCTTACTTTCAACCTTATTACAACCTGCTTTATTTCAACCTCCTTTCAGCCTCATTCCAACCTCGTTTCACCTCAATATCCTTCCTGCTTCGATTCACTTTCCGCACGCTAACTGGGCTTCTCCTTCACACAACATCATCACAAAACGCCATCAGATCCCGTGAACAACGTTACAATATGCTGACACTCAATTTGGCGTAAATATTCAATAGATCATGATGTCTTCTGGTTATCTTAGGCACTAGACAAGCTAATGAGGACATAATTTTGAGTAGAGTAAATAGCCAACTAAGCGTTGCGTCAAAAGCAAAGGTATTTGACCAGAAACACCAAAGCGAACGAGCAATGTTCGAATACAGTCTCTCCGTAGAGGCAAAAGAAAATGGCACATTTGAAGCGAATCGAACCTGGCTAGGGTTAACCTCTCCCTACATTGCGAAAGAAACCGTTATTTGGTGCCCAAAACACGGCCTAAAGCGGGTTGAAATGCATCAACCTCATCTGAATGAATCGGGATCGTTGATCGTGACGGCGCAGCAAGGCCGCTCGGACCTCAACAGTAAAAACACTCAGTATAAACAAAAAAGCAAGACCCTAAGTTTTTCTAAGCGCCCGTGTACTTTGTTGAGTATTCCGTTTGAGATTGTTCATCATTGGGACGAGTTAGCATCAGGAAACGCTCTCTATTTCGATTATACCGTCCTTAAAGTTCAGGCCCACACTGGGGTGAAATTCACCATGCGCGATGAAGGCGAGTTTAAGGTCGTCAGTGTTACGCCAGAAAAATGGTTTTGGCGCTTATTATTTGGTTCGACTGAATATTTCTTTGAAGGTGATGCACCCAAGCTCACAAAAATAGTGGGGTTGCTAGAACCTAGAGATAGAAATCTTCGTGGTAAATACGTGGAATATTTAGGTCGCGCAATTTTCGATCGTACGGTGGATTTTTCAATGATCAAGGAATCAAATCATGCATAAAACGGTGTTAATTACTGGCGGAACGCGAGGCATCGGTCAAGCTTTAGTCAAACAATATTTGAATCACGGCTACACAGTGATCGCAACAGGGAGTTCGGAAAAAAGCGTTGTCAGCTGTAAAAAGACACACCCGGAAGTACGTTGGTACGAATGTAATTTAAAATCGGCCCAAAGCATTGAACAATTTGCTAAGGCTTTAAATGGTGAGCCGCTGTCCTTGGTGATTCACAATGCAGGCGTACAACAAGCTAGAGATCTATTTGTTGACACTGATGAAGCCATTAGCGTTGAAGATGAGACGATGATTAACTTTACCGCGCCAATCTTGCTTACGCGCCTCCTGTTTGACAATGTTCAGCGTGCAACTGGCACCTGGGTTTTTGCAACGTCAGGGTTAGCGATTGCGCCTAAACAAAGCTCACCGGTTTACTGTGCAAACAAAGCCGGACTGAGGACATTTTGTAAATCTTTTAATGGCCAAATTAGGCGACACAACAGCGATATTAAAGTGTGTGAAGCCATCTTACCCTTGGTGGATACCGAGATGACACACGGGCGTGGCAAAGGGAAAATTTCACCAGCTCAAGCTGCGCTGGAAATTTTTGAGGGCGCGGAAAAAGGAAAAAAAGAAATTCATATTGGTAAAATCAAACTCGTAATGAAGTTACGTGCGTTGTTTCCAAATCTTATCGAAAATATCATGTTAAAAGAATGAGGAAGATACGATGAAAAAGAAATCTTCTATTGCTCAGCGGGTATTGGCGTGGATCGGTAACAATGGCGCGAAAGAGAAAGCTATTCCAATCTTGGCTGGCGTTTCAATCGGTGACTTTTTTGTTCCAGCGTTACCCACACAAACGTCGGTTATGCTGTTGGCCTGGTTGCAGCCCAAACGAGCAATATGGATTGTGTTCGCTTTTGCCACCGCGGCGGCGGCGGGTGCGGGAATATTAACGTTACTGGCCACATTGCTTGAGCACTACTTACAAATGGCCACACCAACGGCAGAATCGAAGGTATACCAACAGTGGTTAACACTACAAGGATACATTCAAGAGTACGGATTTCTTGCCTTAGCGGTGATGTCACTGTTTCCAACGCCACCGCGGACAATGGTGGTGCTGAGCTTACTCTCAGGCTTGGCCTGGTTTGGCATTTTATTAACGGTTTTTGTCGGTAAATTTGTATGGTTTTCTGTCGTTGTTACTCTAATCACGATTGCTCCCAAATGGTTGATAAAATTGCCAGTGGTTGGCACTAGGGTACAGACACTATTAGCGCAAAAATCAACGTATGAACAGGTAAGGTAATATGGCTAAAATCGCCAACAAAAGCAGTGAGTCAAAAGCGTTTGCAAGTAAAACTATGTTGAATATTCTTAATGCAGGGTTACATACCTTGCTTGATGACTCTCTGCACCTGAAAACGCATCCTATACAAACCGATCATTTCCTAAACGATCAGCTACAAAACGGTCAGTTACAAAGAAAGGCATTGAAGACCAAGCCGTTGCAAAGCAAACAATCGCACGCGCATATTCCACTAGAAACCAAGCGCGACTTTATTAATGAGGTAAGCCAACGATACGGGGCCAGTGCATTATTGTGCATTGGCATCGGCGTGAAGCAATTTATAGATTCGCCTGTAGGCCGTGCCCTTTTAAACGGAAGTGATCCATTCTTGCTACTTAAAAAGTGGCAAAGGCTGGAACGCTACGTACATAGTCAGCACTTTGTTGATTTTGAATATCACGATGATTGCGTCAAGGTGACACACAAATCCAGTACCACAGAGCCTCCAAGCATAGAAGAGGATTTAGCCGTTCTTGGGGTGTTGTGTGCCCTTCTCTATGAATCATCCGCTAGAAAGATCGTGATTAGCCATAGTTTAAAAGCTTCTGAAGGTTTTTTCTCTTATCCCAGTTTGCAGTGTAATGCGTCACAGCTTCACCGCGATGCACCATGGTATATCCACTTTCAAGTCAGCGAAAACACGAACCCAAGAATTAAAAACGCCGAACAATCGGTAACAAATAACACGCTAAGTGTGGTGAACATGGCTAAACAAGCCATCATGGATTTAGGGTTACTTGAAGTCGATTTACAACAGGTATCTAGGTGCTTAGCACTCTCTCCGCGCTCTTTACAACGTAAGCTAAGCGATGAAGGCCATAGTTTTGCCAAATTATTACAAGATGTACGCGTACATTTTGCCAGTCAATCGTTACTCAATGAAGCGTCATGCATTGCCGAGGTAGGCTTTGTGAGTGGCTTTGCCGATCAAGCCCATTTCACTCGTGTCTTTAAGCAATGGACTGGCATGTCACCGAAGCAATATACGCAGTTTAAAAGCTAAGGAGCCACAGTAATAGAAAGAAAAGGAAGGCAAAGGAAAAAGGAAAATATAAAGAAGAAATACAAACAGGCTTATAGCCTGTTTAAAATTTTATGATGAGCATATAAACCGACCTTGATACACCAGGTGCGGTAAGCCATTCGTGATAAACGCGGTTACATTCATATGTTCATATAGTTTATCCGTATAGCTTACCCATTTAGCTTAACCATTTACTTACCAGAGAATAGACGTTTTCAATTCGGCAACATCAAGTGGTTCGGCTAGTACCGTCGAAATATTCAGGTAAGCCATTTCACCTTCGAGGGTTATGGGCGCTGGTGAAACACCACGATACGACAATATTTGTGTGGCATCGGTATTCATACTGATAGAAACCTCATCCATAAAAAACCACATCCCAATAGACCCAGGGCCAACTTTGAACAGCAATGCGTTGTCGGTTTGTTTTTCAAGATAGATTTTAAATGGCGCTAATTTTTTTGCCTTGATGATGGGGCCAACACATGAGATCGATTGACCTTGTTTTAGCGCCTCTAAATGGGCGCGAATAAATTCGCCAAACAGTTCAGGCAAACAGACCTTTTGATCGACTCGACTGTCTTCCCATAATAACTGATTTTGCAGATTAAACGCCTGCACTGACGCGCCATTAATCACGATTTCGCCTCGCTGCTTTTCATGGCCTGTTTTGACCACGAGTGAAAATTGTTCCGGGTTCCACTGCGCTTTTGCCGCATATAACGTCGTGCCAGCTTGGGCTATTTCTAAAGACTGACTGTTTTTCGTAGACGAAGCGCTCATAGTAATTGGCTCATTCGCCAATACACTAGAACTAACACCTGAACTTAAAGCTGATAAAATAGCCAGGTTAATGACCTTTAAATACGATTTTTTTGTTGGTTGCATAACATCTCCTTTTTACTTGAGCTTACGCAAAATCATTGAGCAGTAATTGAACATTTACGCCAATAAAAGAGACTTTCTCACTGGTTCAGTCAGAGTGAAAAGCATACACACAACGCGGTTTGGGGATCGTTAGAGTAGCCAGTTACCTCCCATTAACTTAAGATTATCTTCAATGCTGATGACTTTATCGAAACGCACTCCTAACACAGTGTAACCATCACGCTCACGTACATTAGCTACGCTGCACTGTGGGCAAGAGTCAGCAATAGTGGCCTTGTCGAACACAATTCTAATTTCTTCGCCGAGTGCGATGTTGACGGGAGAATCTGACAATTTTATGGCACAACCTGACACTGAAATATCAATGACACGTGCGTGATAACGCTGTTCACTGATTGCAACTAACACCGCTAAGTCAACTTTAAACCTTTTGCTAGACCTTAAAGGCTTTTGCTCTATCACTGTTGGGTAATCGATAAACAACATCCAGGAACTCAGTGTTTTTATGCTCGATATCGTGCTTCTGAACGCAATCACATGCCTTTCAAGATCGCGGCATACCCCTCTAACCACCACTTCACTGCCGATTAAGTTTTTATAAATCATGTCATTCGACGGTTTGCCATTTAACTCAAATATCAAGTAATGGTTTTTTTTCATTCCAATGAAGGTCACCGCTGACTCGATTTGGTCATCGTGCCCTATATAAATGGTCAAAAAGGACTTCATTTCAAAGCTCATCAACTCTGTTAAATCGCCTTTCAGTCTACTAGAAGCGATAGAGGCTGCTAATGCATCCATTTAGTTGACCTCCCATGACAAAGCATCGTAATGACACTCATTAGAGATCATCGGATCCATATTTAGCTTACTATTCAACTGAGACACAGTACGCCAATCGGCCTTTTCATAAGCTTGGGCCAATTCAAGAAACAAACCGAGTTGCCCGCTCCCATTTTCAAGCGCTTTCTCAATATGTGGCTCGAGTGAAATAGAAGAAAAAATGGTCTCGAATGGCGTGATCAGCATGACATCTAGTAGGGATAACATTCCTGCTAGATAAGCTTCATTTGAGTTCATTCCGCTATTATGACGTAAGGCAAGTAATTGGCAAAAACGCCCTCTTGCCACGGAGGTTTGGTAAAGAACTTCTGGCTTATCTTTCGAGACGTTTGCCAAAGCCACCAAAGAGATAAACTTTCTTAACTTCACATCACCAAGAAAAGTGAATGCTTGTTTAATTGACTTGATAGAGTTGGCAACATTGGCGGAATTAACACATCTTAGAAGGTTAAATGACAACCCAACATCCGACGAGAATATTTTTTCCAGTTCTTGAAGATCTAAGTCGCTTTTAGATATCTCTTTAAAAAGCTTTATCGATGCAAGATCCCCAGTTGTTAGCACTGAGTTTTTTAACATTTCTGGCTTGGCAAAAAAGTAGCCCTGGAACAACTCAAAACCGATACTCAACGATTTTTGATACTCCTGTTCAGTTTCTACTTTTTCAGCCAAAAACTGTATTTTGCTGCCTTTCACCTTCCTGATGAAATGTTCAACCTGTTCAAAACGAATAGCTTGAATATCAAATTTAATCACATCAATAAAGGGCAAGAATACCCGCCAGGCCGGTGATGGTACAAAGTCATCAAGAGCGATTTTGTACCCTCTTTTCTTCAGCTTTTTGATAGCAAACAATAAATCACTCGTTGGCTCACAGGTTTCCAAAATTTCAACGACTAGGTGTTCACTTGGCAATAAGCTGGGTACCAAGTTGACCAAGCTTTGATGAGAGAAATTAATAAACGCCATTTTGTCATCAAGTAACGATCTATTGTCACTGGTTGTGAAAAAGTTATCGTATATCAATCTATTAGTGGCTTCTTCATCACTTACGCTTGGGAACGAATTGTCCTCTCCATCACGAAAAAGTAACTCATAACCGTAGATATTTTTGTTGCTATCTAAAATAGGCTGACGGGCGACAAATGATGTTTTCATTTCAAATATTAACCTTTCGTTACACTTTAGTGTTGAACATTAATGCGTTTATTATCAATAATTCATAGCGTAAATTAACTGCGGGTGAATCATAGCTACTGATAATAACACTCATTATTTTTTAGCAATATGCAGAAAACGAAGACACCGCTTTTTAGCGGCTTTTCACCTCAAACTCTATCTATGTAGTTGTGTAATATGACCTCAAGCTTTAAAGCGCTATACCGAAAAATTTCTACCGAAAACATTGATGAACTCTCTCAGTTTATTGCGTCAAGGAATAGAGAATACATTCAAACCAAGCCTGGAAATCTAAAGATTTGCTATCGCGAATTGAACTTAGGTTGCGTACAAATTGTAAGAGAAAAGGTTAGTCGAGGAGCACTTATATCTGCCTGCCCACCTGCTTCCTTTCTCCCATTTCCTGCACTCATCTCCAATGATACGGAAGGTAAATTCCACGGTAAGAAAATGCTTCCAAACATGATTTATTCTGCATCAGGTGGTGATTGGGACGTCAATTATTCAAACCACATTGACTACATTGGAGCGAACTTTAACAAAGCGATTTTTTTGAGTGCCTATACTGACCTTCGAGGTAAAGAACCCCCAAAGCTGTGGAGCACAACGACAGCAACAGTCACAGATGAACGAGCCTTAAACCGCTATAAGAGTGGGTTAGCGCGTATATTGTTGCTCATAGAGAGACAGCCTGACTTACAACAACACGCTATGGTCATGAAAGCGCTAGGAGAAAGCATATTCAACCTCACTCTCAATATGCTTGAGCCAGCTCCATTTGTTGACACTAACATGAAACAACCAAATCGAATCGCTGGAGTACGCCGAGCGATCGACTATTTAAAGCAATATGCTAATGAGCTACCAAGCATGCATGAATTATGCACGGTATCTCAACTTTCTGAGCGAAACTTACAGTATGGTTTTAAAGACTATACGGGTGTGTCCCCTATGCAATATCGGAAACTGCTTCGACTCAACAACGTACGAAAGGAGCTACTTCGCTCATCCAGAAATAACACTCAGGTGATGGATATTGCCTTGAAATGGGGCTTCTTTGAATTGGGCCGTTTCTCGCGCGACTACAAACTCCTGTTTGAAGAACTGCCTTCCGAAACGCTAAAGCGGTATGTGAATTAGGAAATAACGTCCTGAATTCTTTCCTATTTTTCAACACAAAAAAGCGAGCTACTACAATTAAGTTCGAATAATTCTCTCATTCTCTACAGCCACACAATAAAAAGACAAATCTATCAAGACGATGTCCCCTTTTTTACGGATGGGCTTCAAACTCTAGATTAGCGACAAAATAACATTTGATATTAATTCTCATTTGGGTTAATTTTTTCGCGCTAGTGTTGTGTTATAACGTATCGTTATTTATTTTAATCAATGGTAGAGAAAATCGATGAAAGGATTGAGCAAATTACTCTTATCCATGGCAATGACGTGTGGCGTTCTCGCGGCACCAGTTCAAGCGGATATTGAATTCAAAGATGTGATAGGTAGGGAAATCACCTTAGATAAGCCAGCTGAGCGGGTGTTTCTTGGTTTTTATTTTGAGGATTTTCTTGCCATAGCTGGGCCAGATGCTTACACCAAGGTGGCGATTTTTCCTAAAGCTTCTTGGAAAGATTATCGTCAATCCCAGTGGACAACGTACACAAAAATCATACCTGAGTTAAATACAATCGAAGATTCTGGTTCTATTTATACCGGAACGTTTAATCTAGAGAAATTGCTCACCGTTAAACCCGATGTCGCATTATTGGCGGCTTGGCAATATAAATCCCTAGGGGAAAAAGTCGATTTATTAGAAAGCACAGGGATCACAGTGGTCGTGGTTGATTTCAATGCTCAAACCGTCGAGAAGCATTTAGCCAGTACTCGAGTGATCGGCAAGGTAATGGGCACGGACAGCAGAGCAGAGATAATTGCCAATGAATATGAATCGACGGTGATCGATGTTCAACGCCGCGTTACTGACTATTTGACAAAAAATCCAGCTCGCCGAGTGTATGTAGAAATCGGCACCGGTGGTGCCGATGAATATGGTAAGAGCTATTCCACCTCGATGTGGGGGAAATTGCTCGATCTCGCAGGAGCAAACAATATTGCGGCGGGCAAGTTTGAAGGTTCTGCCCACCTAACGCCTGAATATGTCCTAAGCCAAGATCCAGAAGTGATTTTTGTCTCTGGTGCTCATTGGTCTAAATATGACGACAGCGCATTACTAGGATTCGGCACAAGTGAAGAACAAGCCCAAGCTCGCTACATGCCTTACTTGAAGCGTCAAGGTTGGGATCAGCTCAGTGCGATAAAGAACCACGAATTTTATGGGATGTATCACTCTGGTACGCGTACTATTTATGACCATGTGTTTTTGCAATATCTCGCTAAATCTATTTACCCTGAAGCTTTTAAAGACATTGATCCAAAGAAAACTCACCAAGCCTTTTTTGAGCAATTCATGCCTCAAAAACTCGACGGTACTTTCATGATTAAGGTTGATGGCTAATGAAAACGGTTGTTGACACTTCTATTTCAGAGATCTCTCCATCTAGCGGCATTTATGCAGCACTGAATCGATCGCGATTGCGCTTTATTTGGTTGACGACAGTTGCATTGTGCTTGGTGGTCATTGCTGACCTTGGTATTGGATCTTCCTGGATGGGTGTCAGCGATATAATGAATACCATATGGCTTGGGCCTAATGGAGACTCTCTTCACTCAACCATTATTTGGCAGTTAAGGCTGCCATTAACGCTGACATGTTTGGTGGTTGGCGCTTCCTTAGGTCTTGCTGGAGGGTTAATGCAAACCTTGTTGGCAAATCCGTTAGCAAGCCCATACACCTTAGGCGTTTCGGCGGCAGCGGGGTTTGGAGCGGCGGTCGCGATGTTGTCTGGCCTCACTATTTTTGGGCACGCATGGCTAGGCGTTCCAGTGTCTGCCTTTATTGCTTCTGCACTCTCTAGTTTCACCATTTTTTCTATCGGAAAGGGGCGCAACATGGACGCAAAAGTGCTGATCCTTGCTGGTATCGTCGTGCTGTTTTTCTTTCAAGCATTGCAATCCCTGGTTCAGTACATGGCCTCACCAGAAGTCTTGCAGCAGATTGTTTTTTGGCTGTTTGGCAGTTTACTAAAAGCCAGTTGGACGTCCGTCTGGGTGGCCGGGGTCATTTTAGTCTTTACACTTGTGTATGTTGCGCCACAAATATGGGCATTGACGGCTTTGTCGACGGGAGATGAACGGGCTCAAAGCCTAGGAATTCAAACCGATAAACTCAGGCTACGGATATTTCTTCTTTGTTCAATGTTAACGGCTGGTGCGGTGTCTTTTGTCGGAACAATCGGGTTTGTTGGATTGGTGGCTCCGCACCTGTCACGCATGTTGGTGGGGGAAGATCAGCGATTTTACTTACCCATGGCCACCATGATGGGCGCACTTGTCTTAACTCTTGCCTCACTCGTATCCAAATTAGTCGTGCCTGGAACGATCATTCCTATTGGCATTGTCACATCGCTAGTGGGCGTGCCGTTTCTTCTCTATTTGCTGGTCAGTAAAAGGTTTGCATAATGAATTATCTTTGTGTTGAACAACTTTGCGTTTCGTTAGGTGGAAAACCTATTCTTAGTGACCTATCTGCCCAGTTTCAAGGTGGGCAATTCACCGCTGTTTTAGGCCCCAATGGCACCGGAAAAACGACTTTGTTGAAGGCCATAATAGGCACCATTCCTTATCACGGTACTGTGTTGAGTCGCAGTGGCTCAGAGCCGATCCCTATCAGTCGTTTTTCTTATTTATGTCAATTGAACAAATCCCCTAGCCAGCTCACGGTGATCGAAATGGTGCTGCTGGGATTGGTGAATCAACTGACATGGCAGATTAGTGAACAGCAACAATTACTTGCCGAAAATATGCTGAAATCCTTAGGTATTTTACCCATTGCGACACGGCGATTCAGTGCACTTAGCGGTGGCCAGCAACAAATGGTGGCGATGGCACAAGCACTGATATCGAAACCCAAAATACTGTTGCTCGATGAACCCACCAGCGCGTTGGATTTACGCCACCAGGTTCAAGTGTTAGACCTGGCTAAGCAATACACCCGTGAAAGTGGCGCTGTGACTGTAGCGGTATTGCATGATTTATCGTTGGCAGCACGCTACAGCGACCAACTTTTATTGCTTAATAAAGGCAACGTGGTCGCATCCGGTGAGCCTAAGGACGTACTCAAACCGGATTTACTTGAACAAGTTTACCAGGTTGAAGTGGATGTAGGGTGTTGCAACCAAGGCCATTGGCATGTCACGCCGACTCGCCCCACTCGATCCCATAGTCAATACCTAGCGGCTGTTTAGCCTGATGTTTTTATAAATCTAGATTAAGTGATCGCTTAAATACGACGTGATTGTCAGGTATTCGACCAATTTAAAAATTATAAAAGAAATCATAATGAATAAAGGTGTTTTGTTGGCGATTGCATCCGCACTCGTTTTTAGTGCGATGAACGCACTGATTAAAGCGGCAAGCTTGACGATTCCAAGTGCAGAAATTGTTTTCTTTCGCAGTATTATTGGTACCTGTTTGGTGCTTTTTTTGATGTTCCAAGCACGAGTTACGTTCTCAAGCCAAGGAGTACCATTATTGGTACTGCGGGGCGTATTTGGCGCGTTATACCTGCTTGCCTTTGTGTATACCATTGCGCATATTCCACTGGCTGATGCGGCTATTCTGGCCTATTTATCCCCCTTCTTTGTTATCGTGCTTTCTAACCTTGTGCTAGGAGAACGCTTACCTAACAAAGCCAAGTTATTATTACCCATGATTTTAGTGGGCGTTGCGCTGGTGATTGATCCGTTTGGATTCAGTGCATTTAATATTTATGCCCTCGCTGGTATTGCGAGCGCGATATTTGCAGCGGGCGCCTCAATAACCATTAAGCAGCTCAGCAAAAACCACCATACATATGAAATTGTATTCTACTTTTTAGCAACCGCGACCGTAATATCAGCAGTGTTAATGAAAGGTACGTTTGTCATGCCACAAGGCATCACATGGTTGTACTTGGTTGCGATTGGTGTGGTTTCGTTACTTGGGCAAATATTCTTAACCAAGGCCTTTACGCATGAAAATGCTGGGGTTGTGGCGGTGACACGCTACATCGGACTCGCATTTAATATTTTATGGGGTGTCATTTTTTGGAACGAAATTCCTGATTGGTTAACCGCTTTAGGGGGAACGGTTATTGTAATCTCATGCATTTTACTGTCGTGGCCAAGCAAGGATCGCAAGCAAACGAACAATGTCGCACAACGAGAGAATGTTGCATAACGAAAGAATGTGCATAACGAAAGAATGCATTGATCACCTAATTCAGCCGCTTCATCAATCAAATATACACATTGCATGTGATTTCTGTATAGAAGCATGTTAAAAAGTGACAGCTTTAATAAAATGTATTTTATCAATTACCGAGAGCGTGATGAAAAAGAGTGGTTTTACATTAATTGAATTAGTGGCTGTTATTGTCATTCTTGGTGTACTCGCTGTCGTTGCTGCACCACGGTTTCTCAACTTACAAGAGTCTGCGAGAAGTTCGGTACTCGAAGGTGTGGCTGGTGCGATGGAAGGAGTGATCACTCAAGTTAATGCCAAAGCAGCTATTGCTGGATTAACGCCGAGTAACTCCAACCCCACGGCGGGCTCTGGTAGTAGCGCACAAGATGATTATGTGATCGATTTTGGTATCGGTACAGTCGAAGTTGACTGGGCCACACTGTGTCCTGAGAGTGTCGGAGAATCAGGGGGTAAGCTTACCATGCTCCACTTTCTAACATTAGGAACCACTGATGATTTTACTACCGCAGTTGGTAATCGCCACACTGTCGTTGGTTTTGAGCACAATTTCTCTGACCAAGACCTAGGCAGCAACAATATTGAAGTCCTTCCTGAAGGTTGCTACGTCATTTATGACTCATTTGGTGGTAGATCAGGCGCGACCTGCCCGGCTGAAGGTTGTGAATGTACCGTGAGAATTGAAAATACTGGCTGTTAGAGCCTCGCCTTTCTATTATTTCCAGCCGTTGAGACTACAGAAGTACTACCGACGGCTGAGCAATCACAAATTCTTCGTTGGTAGGCAACCCATTAGTAGAACTTGTGCTAGTAAGTGTTAGAACTATTCAACTAAAAACAGATTCATTGTCTTTAATTATCGTACCGCCCAACCAATTCCCTCTAAATGAACTAAAATATTAGCGTTAGTGGTTGTATCCATAGAATAACGAATCTATTTAGGCTAGGTAGGATAATAATATGGGAAGACGAAACCAAGATACTATCGACGAGGAGGTCAACTTTGCATCCTCTGAAGAGCTTGTTTCTACAACAGACCCCAGAGGGGTGATTACCTACGCTAATGACGCGTTTTGCTCAATTTCGGGATACTCACGTGACGAGTTAATCGGCAAAAACCATAATATGGTTCGACACCCAGATATGCCAAAAGAGGCTTTTTTTGATCTTTGGGAGCACCTTAAACAAGGGCAGCCCTGGCGAGGCGCAGTAAAAAACCGATGTAAAGATGGTCGCTACTATTGGGTAGATGCTTTTGTTACTCCTATATACAGCAACGGAGAAATCGTTGGCTATCAATCGGTGAGAAGAAACTTAGACCCTAAGTATAAAAGTGCTGCGGCTAAGATGTACAAAAGAGTTAAGCAAGGAAAGCCTATTCGTCCGACGTCGGTTGACCTATTTGAGAAATACAAATTATTGCTATTTTTGGTGTGCGGTATACCCATTATATATTTGACGTCTTATTCTTACCTATTCTCTATCTTATTGCTTCCTATGCCACTTCTTCTGTTCAGAAACGAAATATTCCGAATGGCTAGTTATACTAAAGAACAGCAAGATAAATACGATAGTGTCTCAAGATACGTCTACTCTGGCGATAAACCTAACAGCGTATGCGACTTCCATATAAAACTACTGGAAGGTCAAGTCCGAACGATTATCGGGCGTGTTATCGACTCTAGCCACATACTTGCGGATGGCTCAACATCGCTTAACAATACCGTCACTCAATTGAAAAACTCGACAGAGCAAGGTGTGGGAGAGCTATTGCAAATTTCAACCGCATCGGAAGAGATGACTCAAACAATCGATGAAGTTGCACAGAATACCATGAGTTCAAGTCACAAAATGGAACAAGCTCATAGTGACTGTGAAGCCGCCACAAAGGCAATGCGACACACGATGGACGAAGTCAATGCTTTAGCCAAAGAAGTCGAAGAATCCGCGACGTCAGCCATTGAACTCTCCACTGAAGTAGAAAAAATTAGCGATATTATGCACGAAATAAAGGGAATATCGGAGCAGACCAACTTACTCGCGCTCAACGCGGCCATTGAAGCCGCTAGAGCAGGAGAACATGGCAGAGGATTCGCTGTTGTAGCCGATGAAGTGCGGGCTTTATCAACCAGAACACAATCTGCGACCGAGCAAATACACTCATCGGTCTCTGAAATTCATACGACTCTCATTTCGTGGTCAAAAAAAATGGAATCTGGGAAAGAAGCCGCTGAAAATTGTGCTACCGAGGCCCAAGAAACAGAACTTCTCGTGGCAAAAGTTTACGATACTATTTCAGATATTTCAGACTTAACTATGCAAATATCCACTGCGACCGAGCAGCAAAGTATGGTTTCACAAGAAGTAACCCGAAATATTTCTAATCTCAGAGATGCATCAACAATGAACCTAGAGCAAACTGAGGGAGTAAATGATCAAGCAGGTATGATCAACCGTCTGTCACATTCACTGGCATCACTTGCTTTATCTTTTCGAGTTAATTGAATACAGCCTGTCTCTAATAGGCAATACAGAGCTATATGAGTGACTGAGTCAACTAGAGGTGGAAAGAATTTTCGGTGTCCAGCCGGAATGACTTAAAAACTACTGTAGCCTCAGCATACAAAACCAAAAAAGCGAGCCATCATAGCTCGCTTTTCAATATTCTGTATTTTGGAAAAAATTACAACAGTTCGACCGACTGCTGCGCAATCACGAATTCTTCATTGGTTGGCTAGGTATTAGTACAGCAGACACATTACAGCTTCCTCCTACAAATTTTTGGACAGAAGATTGTTGCATTTTTACTAATTTAGCAAAACGCGAATTAATTAAGGTAATGTAAAAAATCGCTTAACTGTATGTCCTGTAATTCTGGAACAGAACTATATTATGGAAACCACTTAACATTATATGTCCTCCTGCTGGCTACAGAACACCATAATCAGCTGTAATAATCAGCTATATTCTACATCTGTAACTATATTCCTATTAACAATACCGCTTAGAATAATTCAACTTCTGTTTCCTGTACCGAAACTGTATTGCTTATTTCAGCCGAGAGCGAGGTAAGTAAGTCAACAACTTCAAAGCTGGCTTTTTCCATAAGACTTAGCTCTTTAGCTGCAGATTGATGGTCACCTTTTGCGCTTAATAGCATTGCAGCAACACCATGCTTGTGAACTTCTTGGTGTGGCAGCTCAATCCTTTTGAAGGTTTGAAATGAATTATATTTTTCTACGCCTTCACCTTCGTAATACCACTTTCCTAATCGACACATAGTGTGGTCTGCAAAATCATCAGGGCTTTTATCTGAAGTTCCCAACATTACTTTATAAACATCCAACTTCCATACTACATGGTCCATTTTTACTGTTTGCAAAAATGCATCAGCAGCTGAAGCGGTTATCACGTTTAACATATTATGAGATATAGTAACGATACGGTCAGCTGTGCCTTCAATAGAAGTAGTACTCGCAGTAATCTCATCTCCCTTTTTGCCAACATCCAGGATTCCCGTTACTACATGGTCCATTTGACCATTCACTTGTTCAATAAGAGAGGAGATTTCATTAGATGCTTCTGCTGATCTTTGTGCAAGGCTTCTCACCTCATCCGCAACAACTGCAAACCCTCGTCCTTGCTCACCAGCTCTGGCTGCTTCAATTGCCGCATTAAGGGCAAGCAAATTAGTTTGGTCAGATATACCTTTGATAATATCCACAAACTCATTGATTCCAGACATTATTTTCTGGAGATCGTAGATAGAAGTGGTTGTTTGTTCTGTTCCTGATGATATGTTTTTAGTTGAACTGGAAGTCGTAGATAACATATCCATTACTTGATCAAACAATTGCTCCGAGCCACTAAACTGATCTCTGTGCCCTAGGAGTGATGCTGATGAATTAGCTAACTGCTCTCTAATCGAGTTAAGCAGCTCGGATGAACCTATCCATAACTCATTGATTTCATTAAGCTCAATACGAAGAGTCTTTTCATATTGAAGTTCTTCTGAGAGCTTCTGCTTTTCTATTTGAGTTCTTTTAAGTTCTTTCCGCAGTTCAAAAATCTCAGATTCATACTTTGAAATTTCAGAATCTGGTTGTTTTTTGCTTTTGTTGAAAAATAGCATCATACCCTCGTTATCAAAATTCTATTGTCGCCCTAAGCTTATGAAAAAAGTAATTTTCATGTTGAAAAATCAAACCTCACCATTGCATACTTGTCCGAAAAATATCGCATTTAGATATAGTTACTATTCTGTTCAATTACAAAACCAATAGATAAATGGTGAAGGTTAAACTTTCAATACATCCACCCATAATATTAACACTCTGTAATTAACATTTTTCAAAAAAAAGTGCTTACGGCAAGTGCTTACAAGGTTAGGTCTTGCCTTTTTCCTCTCATTACTTTTTGTATAAGCAACTTTGTTCTAACTTCTAGGCGCAACCCATTTCGGGGCACTTTCGTGTTTGAAAGTGCTGACTGGATCGGTTCTGGACAATTCTGAGTTACGAACCATCAGACACGCTGAACTTTCACATAACTTCTAGTGTCGCAACTCTACGGGCAGCAATTATGCAGCAGTCCAAATTCATTCATTCATTCATTCATTCATTCATTACATGTTGATATTACGAAAACTTTAGAAGTAACTAACCGGTTAGGTAGGATACATTATTGCTTGGTTTCATTACCCACATGGCTTCATGAATCAATATTTCGCATATGATCATGCTTAATTGATAAATCTTCTTGCAAAAAGTCCAACAAGTGTCGATGTAGTTTGGGTTGATATTGCCTTGAAGGATACAGAGCCCATATGCCAATTGGATTGACTTCAAAGTCTTTCAACAAGATAGTCAAAGTCCCTGCTTGTATGTCGATTGCAATAAAGGGCAACGGTAAACACGCGATACCTTTGCCATTAATCGCTGCATTAAGAAGTATGGAACTATCATTTACAGAGTAGTTACTTGTGACCGTCACATTAATAGGCTGAGCAGATTTAGAACCGGCTTTAGGAACAAACAGCCAATCATTGCCTATTCGTTTGTGGATCAAGCAATTGTGATCGAGTAAATCTTCGGGAGATAAAGGAGCCCCATGTTCTGCTAGATATTGAGGGGAAGCGCAAACCACCGATGGACAATCAGCCAATTTCTTTCCAATTAAAGATTCGGGCAGGTCATTACTCAACTCGATTGCCATATCAACCCCATGTTTTATCAAATCCAGTGACTGATTCGACAGCGTGAGATCGACTTCTATGTCAGGGTACTTAAGCATGAATTGTTCAATAGCTTGGGCAAGATAACCCTGACCAAACGAAATGCTGGTAACCAGTGAAATTCTTCCTTTAGGTTGAGAGTGCTGCTCTTGGGCTAAGCTATATAGTTGGGCATTCTGCTCTAAAATATTCTGACAGAAAGGCAATAAATCACGACCGGCGTTAGTGATACCTAAGCTTCTTGTTGAGCGATACAGTAAACATACACCTAAAGACTTTTCCAACGCGGTTATATGCCTAGTCGCCATGGAGCGTGACATTCCTAAAGCCTCAGATGCTGCCGTCAGGCTTCCTAGATCGACAGTAGAAACGAAAACTTCCATTGAAATAATTCTATCCATACACCCTCAATAGTTCGATTTATGCAACAATCTATTGACGTATAGCATATATATCAACTTCAAACTAGGTTTTATACTGACCTTCTATTCCAATACCGAGCCGAATGAAATGAAAAAAACAATGATGCTAGTCGCATGCCTAAGTGCAGGTTTAATTCAAAGTAATACACTATTTGCCCACACTCAAAATGCTGAAAACTCAACGGTGGCCATCATTGAGTCTGGTAAACTTATGGGAAGCAACCATGATGGTGTGACTGCATTTTATGACGTTCCATATGCGCAAAACCCTTTTACGGCAGATCGCCGATTTCAAGCTCCGCAAGCCTACGAAACTTGGAATGGAATATTAGATGCAACAAAAGCAGGTCAACCCGTTCCACAACCAAGTCGAGGTAAAAACATCACCTTGGTGGGGGCTCCCGGACACCTTACTCTGAACATATGGACACCGACTAACGCCATTGCTGCCAACAACAAGGCATCAAATGAAAAGCTGCCTGTCATGGTGTGGATCCCAGGCGGTGCTTTTATCCGAGAAGACGCTGCAGAGTTGGCTTATGACGGTACAAGCTTTGCGAAGAACAACGTGATCGTTGTAACGATCAATTATCGCGTAGGCGTTGATGGCTTCATGCACCTTGAAGGCACACCGGATAATCGCGGCATTCTTGATCAAATCATGGCTCTTAAATGGGTACAAAAGAACATCGAAGATTTTGGTGGAGACCCTAGCCAAGTGACGGTCGCAGGTCAATCTGCTGGGGCAGAAAGTGTTGCCATTTTATTGGGTACCGAAAAAGCCGAAGGCCTATTCCAAAAAGCCATTATGCAAAGCCCTCCAATGGCATTTTTAACCCAAAAAGAAGCTGATAGAATCACACAAAGCTATACT
Organism: Vibrio sp. YMD68; assembly: GCF_029958905.1. Classification (NCBI taxonomy): domain Bacteria; kingdom Pseudomonadati; phylum Pseudomonadota; class Gammaproteobacteria; order Vibrionales; family Vibrionaceae; genus Vibrio; species Vibrio sp. YMD68. Next base: position 1,245,420 of record NZ_CP124613.1, read on the forward strand.
GATAAACTGAATATCCCAGCCACCGTTGAAGGTTTATCGACGGTTCCATTTCCTGAATTAGTTAAGAACGTTATTGATATGGGCTATACCATACAAGATCGTGACAAATGGGGAATGCTGTCGTGGGGAGGCACCGCATTTTTGCCTGTTGTTGATGGGGATATCATTGTCGAGTCTCCAATGAAAGATCTCACCAAAGCTTCACCTTCTATTCCAGTGATCGTTGGTAGCACCGATCAAGAATCACGACTGTACATGGTGCCAAGTGGTGCCGTTAACAATACGACCGAAGAAACGAAGTCACTATTATTATCTGACTTGTCATTGGAAGGTTGGCCTGCGGATGTGTATTCAACAGAAGACAATGGAAAATCCATTGGAGACACGTTTGCCGACATTCAATCTGATTTTACGTTTAGAATGCCAGCACTGCACATTGCTCAACAGTTAACTAAAAACGACAACAATGTTTGGCATTATAATTTTTCTTGGATGTCACCTGCGTTTGATGGTCACTTAGGAGCCGCGCACTTTGTTGACGTACCGTTTGTGTTTAATACCACTGACAACGGACAAGCAAAAACATTTGTCGGCTCACAGCCTCCAGTTGAACTTATTAATACCATGCACAAGCAATGGCTAACATTCATCAAGACAAGTAAAGCTGATTGGTCTCCTTACAACTTATCGGAACGACCAACAATGCAATTTGATGTTAAATCGAAACAGATCAATGACCCTTATAGCTCGGTTCGAAAATTGTGGGAAGATTTTGAATTCTAAGTGAAACGATTCAAATATTGGATGATGGTTGCTGACATAATTCAGATTAGAAAAACTAGGTCATCACGTGGCTTGGTTTTTTCTGTTGATAGATTTAACTAAAAGATAACGAGGCAAAATCGGCTTCATCAAGATAAATTGGTTGGCGCGCATTACCTCTAAAAGTGACATGGTACAAGTGCCCCCGCATACTCTATCCGTAGTGGTCTACTCATTGTTTTCTCTAAATAAAAATGGCCTAGTTAAAAACTATACCACTGCATCAAAAAGGCAAAAGGCAAGACTTTTTTAGTTGCCTAGTGATAACGTTAATCTGTCGGGAATTTTTGTTTCTGATGTAGAACACGCATAATGCGAATAATGTCGCCTTCAACCCAATATGAGACGATCATTGAAATCTCAGGAATGATAAGTAGCCTGCCTCTAACCCCATCACGTCTGACTCCCATAAGAGGCTGAATCGCCAAGTTTTCAACTTTAGTTTCTATTAGTTCGTCGGTTTTTTCAGCAGCTTCAGGGTTGAAATCGTATAGAAACTCAAATATTTTCTCTCGATCGTTAAGGGATTCTTCCTCCCACAAAATCATAGCTTGCCTCGATTGCGGATTTTAGCCTTGCGCTCAGCCATTAGTGACTTGGCTGATGCGTGATCAACAAAAACCGCTTTTCCTGTATCAAACTTCTCAAAAGCTAAGTTAACTTGTTCAGTTAACCAAACATCATGGGATAGTGTTTTTCTCTGCTGTTCGGCTAGTTGTTCAGTAAGTTCTCGGCAAGCGTCACTTAACGTTCGACCTTGGCTTTCAGCCATTTGCTGAGCTAGGCGTTTAGTTTCTTCATCTACACGAAACTGAATTCTTGTGTCCATAAGCTACTCCTTACTATCTGTATGTACAAATGTTAGCACCACACTTAAGTTCGAACAACTAATGAAAAAATGGCCAAGCTAAAAAACTAGACAACTCTCATCAAAAAGGCAAAATGACCCTGTTAGTTTGTTAACAAACTCATCGCATTACATTGATAGTAACAAAGACAAATGATATTTGTTAAAAATGCAATAATATAAGCGTTCTCCAGCAATGATCTTGTTGGATGTCGATGTATCATCGACTTTTATAGGTATCTGTTTTGTCTAAGGTACGAAGTTACCTCGCTTGGAACGATTTACAGACCCAGCTTCGGTTGAATAAAATCGATAAAAGCAGAAATCCGCTTGGCAACGGAAGAGGACTTATAGTAAACCGCATTAATTTGCTCTCGGCTAGTATGACTGATTTTTTCTCCTTCTAATAATGGAATTAATCTCCCTTCCGCAATATCTTTTTTCACCATAAAGGCCGATAGACAGGCTATTCCATTTCCCATCAACGCGAGCTGTCTCACCGTTTCACCATTACTTGAGGTCAGAGTTGGCGTCAGTCCTGAAAACCCTTTCAGAGGCCATTCATTGAGGGTTTTTGGTGTTGAAAATCCGATGGTATCGTGATGTTCCAAATCACTACTCTTACTCGGAAAGCCGCGCTTTGATAAATAATCAGGTGAAGCAACAATGTAAAGTAAACTTCTGCCAAGAAGCCTAGCATGTAAGGTTGAATCATTTAATGCACCAATACGAATAGCGATATCGGTTTTCTTTTCTAGCAAATCAACAAAACCTTCATTGGAAGTCAACTCCAATTCAATATCAGGATAGGCTTGATTAAATGGCTGGACGAGTGGGACTAACTGATGAAACACAAACGGACTAGCGGCATCAACACGTAGTCGCCCTTTGGGTAACTCCCCACGGGATATGATCTCGTCTTCCGCTTGCTGTAACTGCATCAGCCCTATTCGCACCGACTCAACGAATTGCCGTCCCTCATCCGTTAATTCAATCCGTCTTGTGGTTCGGTTTAATATCGTCACGCCAAGCTGGCTTTCTACCTTACTCACCGCTCGTGATACGCGTGCAACCTGTATATCTAGACTTTCTGCTGCCGCAGTAAACCCGCCAGTATCAACGACAGTAAGTAGAATTTCTAAATCGTCCGATTTTGTGCGCATAACTCCTTACCACCTTTCTATCCGCTTACGTTTAATTATTGCATTTATAACAAATATCATTTGTTAAATAACCTATTTTTTGCAAAGTACTTCCCATGCAGAATACTCCCAACAAATCACAACACAGCAACACCTTGGTAAGCACATTCGCTGCTGTGTACTTTAGCCTAACAAACAAGAGAGTAAATGATATGCCATTAGCACTTCTCGCATTGACGCTCAGCGCCTTTGCTATCGGAACAACAGAGTTTGTGATCGTGGGGCTACTCCCGACCATGGCTTCTGACCTAAACGTCTCGCTACCATCCGCAGGACTGCTGGTGAGTCTTTATGCACTCGGTGTTGCGATTGGCGCGCCTGTTTTAACCGCGCTAACGGGAAAATGGAACCGTAAACATGTACTCATTACTGTTATGTCACTGTTTGTGGTTGGCAACTTATTGGCATGGCAAGCACCTGGTTACAACACCCTTATCGTTGCTCGCATTTTGACTGGTTTAGCCCATGGTGTGTTTTTCTCTATAGGCTCTACGATTGCGACAGGCCTGGTACCTAAAGAAAAAGCAGCAAGTGCGATTGCGATTATGTTCACAGGATTAACAGTGGCATTAGTAACAGGTGTGCCGCTCGGTACTTACATCGGCCAAACCTTTGGTTGGCAATCGACTTTTCTGATTGTTGCGTTGTTGGGACTTATTGCGTTGGTTGGCAGTGCTTTCTTGGTGCCAAGCAACCTGAAACAACCAGCCGCAGCTAAACTGTCATCGCAGCTAAAAGTGCTCACTCAACCAAGGTTACTACTGGTGTATGCAATTACAGCTCTCGGCTACGGTGGTACCTTTACCGCTTTCACTTTCCTTGCGCCGATTTTGCAACAGGAAACAGGGTTCAGCGCCAATGCAATCAGCCTAATCATGTTGGTATACGGTGTATCCGTGGCGATTGGGAATATTTGGGGTGGAAAAATGGCCGATAAGATGGGGCCAATTAAAGCGCTGACGATTATTTTTGCGGGACTCGCCACCATACTCGTTGTATTTAACTTTACTGCCGTTAACCCTATCGCTGCGGTAGCAACCATTTTAGTTTGGGGTGCTTTTGCATTCGGTAATGTTCCTGGCTTGCAAGTTTATGTCGTGAAACTAGCTGAAAAATACACCCCTGATGCTGTGGATGTTGCATCTGGTTTAAACATTGCGGCGTTTAACGTGGGTATTGCTCTTGGCTCTTGGGGAGGCGGTATAATTGTGTCCGAAATGGGCTTAATGCATACCCCTTGGATTGGTGCCGTAATAGTGATCGTTGCGCTCTTTCTTACTCGAATGAGTGGACGCCTGGATAAACGCACAGGAAATCGGTGGGAACAAGAAAGCGTACTTATAAAGGAAGCCTCATAATTTCCATTAACAACTGGTCAATGTCCTGATTTGACCAGTTCATTCTTACTTAGAATCAACTTAGGTACCACACAATGAAAACGGTTTTCATTACTGGAGCAAATCGTGGCTTAGGCTTAGAGCTAGTCAAGCAATACGCTCAGCGCAGATGGCATGTGATTGCATGCTGTCGTGACATTAACTCAGCTCAGGCGTTGACTCTCTTGACACAAACTTATCCAACCATTTGTATTCATACGCTGGACGTGAGTAATGAATCCCATATTCTCGCTTTGACAGAAAAATTTGCGGGCATTGCCATTGATGTACTAATTCACAACGCGGGAGTGAGTGGCGATGAATGTGAAAGCCTAGGCAACATGGGGCAAAAAGAATGGATAAATGTATTAAAGGTCAACACCATTGCGCCTATGTTAATCACACAGGCTTTACTTAATAACACTCTTGCTGGCGAAGATAAAACCATCATTGGGATGACATCGATACTTGCCAGTATCGATGACAATCGCTCAGGAGGACGATACAGCTATCGAGCATCAAAAGCGGCTCTCAACCAAATAATTAAATCTCTAGCCTGTGAATTATCCGAAGCGGGAATGAAGACCATGGCAATTCATCCTGGTTGGGTAAAAACTGATATGGGCGGAAAGGAAGGCAAGGTAACAGCAGAAGATAGTGTTAAAGGCATGCTTAATGTTATCGACAATTTAAAACTTAAGCATTCAGGTTCATTTTTTGTCTACGATGGCACTCAATTACCATGGTAAGCCTAGTAGTCACGTCACATACAAGATCTAAGGGTATGACATGCTTTTAACCTTGTAGTTTTAGTTCTTTCTATTGTCGCTTTGCTCGGATGGTATTTACACAAAGCCTCCCGTGATATTGCCTGCATCTATGGCTAATCACAGTACATATTCGAGGGAAAACTGCGAGTTTTTCCTGATACTTGGTAAATCATTTAACGTGAAATGGGGTAGAAATAAGTCAGCTCTAGCCTCGTTAACTCGAAGATCGACTAGACGAAGAACGTATCGTTCGTGATAGTTCAATCAACATATAAACCCAAAAAGCGAGCCACTGGGCTCGCTTCTATCTATCTGATTTAATATCTATTACAGAAGTTCCACCGACTGCTGAGCAATCACGAATTCTTCATTAGTTGGGATAACCATCGCTACAGCATTCAGCAGTTCAGATTTTGCAACGATACCGGATGCACCAAAGCGTGCCGCTTCATTTCCTTCTTCATCTTCAACAAAACCCAGAAGCTTTAAGTTGCTCATGATTTCACGACGAATAGGTAATGAATTCTCACCAATACCACCGGTAAAAATAATCGCATCTAAATGGCTAAGCGGAATCAGATATGACCCGATGTACTTTGCAACACGGTAAGTGAACACCTCAAACGCCAGTTTCGCACCTTCGTGCCCCCCTTCCATCGCTTCTAAGATGCCACGTGCATCTGACGTTAGCCCAGAAACTCCTAAGAAACCAGATTTCTTGTTCAGGGTGTCGAAGACCTTCTCTTGGCTCCAGCCTTTTTTCATCAAAAACTCGATGATACCTGGGTCTAAATCGCCAGAACGAGTCCCCATCATAAGGCCAGCAAGTGGAGTAAAGCCCATTGACGTATCAACAGATTCACCGTTTTCAATTGCGCAAACAGAGGCGCCGTTACCAAGATGGACAGAAATAAAGCTCGCTTCTTCCACTGGCTTATTCAGCATTTTGGCTGCTTCACGACTCACAAAATAATGGCTCGTGCCGTGGAAACCATAACGACGGATACCATATTCTTTATAGAGTTCGTTAGAAATTGCCCCCGTGAATGCTTTTTGAGGCATGGTTTGGTGAAAGGCGGTATCGAAGACGGCGAATTGTGGAAGACTTGGGAAAGCCTTCATCGCCGCTTCAATGCCTATAGCACCCGCAGGGTTGTGGAGCGGAGCAAGATCAGACAAGCTCTCAATTTCAGCGAGTACTTCTTCATCAATGCGAATTGTTGAAGTAAATTTCTCTCCGCCGTGTACGATACGGTGCCCAACCGCCACTAAATCTTGATTAAAACCGAGTGTCTCAATAAGCGTTACAATACGGTCAATAGCGTGCTGATGGTGGTTGTCAGGTGCTGTAATCGCTTCTTCTGTTTTTTTGCCGTTGTGTTTCCAGCTGATCACAGCTTCTGGCATTCCAAAACACTCACCAAGTCCAGTGACGATGTCATCACCGCTATTTGCGTCAATAACAGCAAACTTTAACGATGAACTTCCAGAATTGATGACTAAAACAAACGAGTTCGACATTTAATATGCATCCTGTTTAGGTCTGAGAGATGAAGCAACTGCTTCAATTTTTGTGTATCTCTATTATTCAATAATTTTTTAATCTTTCAACTTTCTTTTAAAAGTTATTGTCATACAAACAGATTTATTTTGATCTGGCTCAACAATGCTTTTTATTTTAGTCTCAAAATATATATCAAATGTGTCCTTCCTCCCCACATAATCTCGCTTCACCGTCTATTTAGATCTGTATTGGGCCTAACAGCACGATGCGAAGTAATGTATAAGATACTCAAAAATTGTTGAGTACCTCATACCTACCTGATGAATTATTCACCAGAAAGCCAACACATTGTCACTGGATCCACCTGCATGGTGGTGTTGCCGCAAAGAAAACAGTTTATCGCGAGCAAAAAAACATTGATTAGTAGCAAAGCATAGATAAGTATCTAACCAGCAGTAGACAATGAACCACTGGGGTACCACATGAACATAGGCACAGTTTCTAAACTCACCGGGCTATCGAGTAAGTCTATCCGCTTATATGAAGACAAAGGCATCATTACCCCACCGGTTCGGAGCCTCGCCGGCTATCGAGAATATTCTGCAAAGAACATTCAAGAGCTCAGCCTGATTGCCAGAGCCAAGAACGCTGGGTTTTCACTTATCGAGTGTAAAGAGCTGGTCCAGTTAGCTCAAAACCCGAATAGAAAAAGCAGTGAAGTCAAGGAAAAAACCAAAGAGAAACTTGAAGAAATAGAGCTAAAAATCAGCGAATTAAACGAAATTAAAAATCAATTAGAAAGCTGGGTTTCTGCATGCCCAGGGGATAATAATAGCCAATGCCCTATCATTGAAGATTTAACTAAATAGCGTTTGTCACTTCATGATAAAATCGCGGCAATATCATCGAAAAGAACAACACCATGTACGAAGAACTCTTAGCCCCGATTAAATCCTTCCTAAAATGCCCAACCCCTATTGAGTGGGTTGAGCAAGCCAAGAAAAGCACCAATTTGCCAGTCATCCTCCGAGATCATTTGTTGTGTGAGCTGTAGGAATAGGTGTGCAAATTGGTTATAAATAGCTCAAGCCCCCTATGGAAGCTAAGATATGACCGAAGAAAAAAAAACGATTTGCCGTTACCTATCAGCGATTTAGTAGTGAAAGACAGGTCGGAAACAGCTCATTAGATCGCCAAACTGATTCACAAAAAGAATGGCTAAAGCAAAACCCTGATGTAACGGTCATTGATAGCTTTGCCTATGAAGCTATGTCAGGTTGGAGCGGCAAACACCTTCAAGATGGTTCACTTGGGCAATTAATGAAGGCGATAGAAGACGGAATTATTCAGCCTGACACATTAATCCTTGTAGAGCACTTCTCTCGTCTTACTAGACAAAATATCGACAATGCTGAAGAACTAATAAAGCGTATCTGGAAAGCAGGTATCACGGTTGTAACGGTTCGAGACAATACAGAATATACTCCAAGTGCTGTAAATGATATAGCGCTCCGAATTAGACTTATCGTTGAAATGGAACAGGCATTCAAAGAATCCGAATGGCGATCTGCAAAAGTTAAAGTCTGTTACAAGCGTAGAGAGAAGCTTGCTCGTGAGGAAGGAAAAGTTCCTAAAATCAGAAAACCATTTTGGTTAAATCCTGATGGGACACTTAACCACGGTCTTAAAACTCATTGTATTTGTTCAGCAAGGAGGAAGTTATGACGCAAAGGAGCAGCAATACAAAAATAGTCATTCGATGTAGTGAAGAGGAAAAATCAGCTCTATTATTGGCTAAATCCCATCTCAAGGCTCGAACGTGGCTTGAGATGTTTGAAAAGCTATTACACCGTAAGAAAATCGAACAACCTAAGACCATCATTCAAGATAGTGTTTACATTTTAGAGTTCCTCACCGAGTTAAAGCGTTGTGGAAATAATCTCAATCAAATCACGAGAATTGCTAACAGCAGCAAAACCATTACCCCACAAGAAACCGCTCAACTCAAAAAATTGGCAGTGCCGATCTCCTCACTTAAAAACAAAGTGCTTAATCCTTTGTAGTTGAAGGAGGTAAATAATGGCGATAGCGAAACTTTTACACGAAGGGGAAACCGTCAAGCAGATTAAAAATATTATTCGCTACAACACGGTTGCCAAGGAATACCTTAATTCACCTGACAATCCACGATTGCTCCAAGCCCTATCTAACCTTAGCATTATCGACATATCAGACCCAGAAGCATATCAAAGCTTTATGGATGGATTTATCGAAGAGATAAAGCTCAATAAAAGCCAATCAACAAACAAGCGACAAACAAGCGACAAACAAAACTTTACGCTCACGAGATGATTTCGTTTGAAGATGAAGATAACGCCCGTTTCACGCAAGATGAACTAGCCCGAATCAGCGTGGAGCTTTTGGAAAATCCATACGATATGGAAAACACGCCTTACATTATCTATCCTCAGCGAGACAATAGGAGGCTACATTTCCACTTTATACGAGGGCAGTATAATAGTAATGGTGAGTATCAGAGAATAAAAAACGCCAAAAGGAAAATGCGCCAAGCGTGCGAAAAAATTGAACGTAAATACAACCTGACGCTAACGGGCAACAATGTGTCTGATGAAATCCGACCTACTAACGACCCTATGGCTAAAGTGATGAAAAACCGCAAACTTGAAGCGGATTATAAACACCAGAAAAACCTCAGTGCAACGAAAGAGCAAGACACTCCACTCACCAAGCTCAAACGAAAATCTTATGATCTGCTAATGGATGAGTCTTATCAAAGTGAAGCTGAAATGGCGGAGAACAACGCTTATGAACAAATTCAGCAGAACCTAGCCGAAAAGACACAGGTAAACCAAAAGCTCGAAGCGGTAAAACAGACCATTTTTAACCTCTATAAATCTGCCAATGATGAGGCTGACTTTATTGAATAGTTAGAAGAGCAAGGAGTAACCGTAGAGATACTCAAACACGCTAAATCAGGTAAGAATAAAGGCATCGTGTTCCACTACCAAGACGAGACAATTTCTGGCGGTAAAATCTCTAGCTCTATGACGCTAGGCAAGATCAAAAAACGCTTCCCTAACTTCATTCACTCGTTAGAAAAGCCGCCTTCTCTACATTCAACGTTTGCCTTACAGCGTAAAATGCTGGATTTTCACATCGAAAACATCAACCGATGCTACAAACAACAAAGGAACAACGCCAATGGCGATATTTTGATCTACTTCGGCAAAAAGAACATCACTGCCCGTCCTTACAACTACAACATAGTTTTAGCTAGTGATAGAAGCTCAGTCAAGTTTGGCTCATCAACGAACACTTACGACTTAACCTTATCAATCAACGTTGCACTAGAGAATAATTGGAAACGCGCAACACTTAATAATTCAAGCCCAGGGTTTTTGAAACGATTGATGAAAGCCGCTTATGACAAAGATCCAAAGCTTTTGTTTTTTGTTCAATCAGACACACCTAATCAACTCAGTTATGCTGACCTGAAAGAGATAAATCCCCCCTCACCATAGATGAGTTAGGAAAGAAAACGTCAGAGGAGCTAAAACAGTTTTATCAGCACAATACCTTTCCAGCACAAAGCAAGAAAACGACTGACACAACAAAAAATCCAGCCAGTTTAACCAATGGTATTGATAGTCGTGCTGAATATTTAGAAGCACTTAAGGCTGAAACAGCAATCCATCCGCAAGATCTACTAAACAATAGTTTAGACGAGATAAAACAGCACAGGCATCACCTCAAACATAATTGACCAAGCAAGACACACATCACGACTAAGAAACAACCTCTTTACTCGTTGAAACTGATTATGCGTTGTGATGCATTAATTGTATTTGTTAAAAGGATAATCTATGTCGTTTGACTTAGAAAAACTCCCACCTTTAGCAAGAGAAGGTCATAAGAGAGGACAAAACACTCCCAATCTTACCCTGAGTGTGAATAGTGTCATACAAGACGAATTGAGCGAAAAGGGATTTTTGGGCAACATTTTTAACTTAGTATTTCATCTTATCCCTGACCGAGAAGTTCAATATGTAGTTCTTGAAGAACTTGAATGTAGAGATGACTTTCTGCGTGTAGGATTAATAATCGAAACGGCTGAAGGGTGCGAAAACAAAGGCTAATCCTGTTAACATTGCAGGCCATAGAGTTAGCATTCTGGTTATGAGTGAAGTGATAATCGCAATATCGCTGTTAACGCCAACCTGAGTCAAAAGCCAAATCATTCCAACCTCCGTTACTGCGATACCGCTGGGGATAAGTGACGCTGCTCCTATCAACAAGCTTAGACAATAAATACTTACCGCCATTGCTATGCTGATTTTAACATCGAAATTGATCAACATTAGCCCTTGAGCTGTCCACGCTATAAGTGTGAAGAGTTGACTCTTTAGAACCACTGGTAGTCGCCATAAATCCCGCAGCATCTTTATTGGCTCAAGCCACTGTTTATTTTAAAGCCAAATTAAGCAATGCGTTTAGCGCTGGCACAACAATAAAAGGTAAGAGGAGCATTGCAACCGATAACAAACTAAACGCAATATTGAAACATTCAATAAGAAAATAAGTGCCTAGTAGTAAAACGACAAGAACATCAAGTAATAGCTCTGACACAAAGCTTAAATACGTGTATCGAAATGGAACACCTAACTCATCAAGGTGTGTCCCTCTCATTAACTCCCCAGCTTTAGCGGGGGATGCTGTAAAAGCAAAGCCTGAAAGATAAATGATGATATGCCGACTTATCTAAGCCTCTTGCTCTGTGAGGCGCATATAGCCTAACCAGCGAAGAGAGCGGCAAGAATTGTTCAACCCAGCAACTAAGCACAGTATCACCAATCCGACTGAGAGCGACTGTAAAGAGTCTATCGCAACACCAAAATCTGATGAGTAAATCCACGCAATATGAATAGAGCTAGCCATAAATATAGGCGTTTCAATCGCTGAATATAAACGTTGCTGCTCATAAGCCGTATTGAATTATCCTACGCAAAAGGTAAACACATAATGCACACACAATGCTGAAGCAATACCAGTGACGATACCTGCTAAAATCTCAAGGCGAGTATGCCCCATTCTTTCTCTTAAAGGTTTTTCAACTTTATCTTTATTCAACACATTAATAGCTTTAGCATGTTTACCCACTTGCTGTCTTAAACTACTCGCATCAAGTATGACAATAAATGCAAGTGCTAAAGCAACAACTAAAGCAGGTTCTTGAAGCCCTTCATTAAAAGCAATAATCGCGGCGGCACTGCTCACAATACTACTATGATTGCTTGGCATACCACCGTAGCCAATCAAATCAAAAGTTAAACGTTTTGCTCGAATGGTATTAATGGCAAACTTTGCACAGCCTGCCACTAACCACGCAAAAAAAGGCGTAATAAGGTAACTCAGATCCATAACATTCTCCTTTTTAAACCGCTAATGAATGCAAACAAGCGACAACCCATCCGAGAATGGTTAATTGGAGCCAACGGTCGGCAAACAAGGCATCCGTTGGTGATTCACCTGAATCTTTTGCCTCTACAATAAACCAGTAACGGTATAAGCCAAATAAAACGAATGGAATGGTATACACCATATCTGGTCTATCTGAAATAACAAATAAGCTATAGAATAAGATGGCACAAGTTGCTGACATTTCTGCATATTTATCAACTAGCTCTATGGTGTAAAACTGCAATACACTTCGTGCTTTGTTACCGCTTTTCATCAGCTCTTGTCGTCTCTTAATTGCTGCAAGGAAAAGTGCTAGAGAAAGTGTGGTGATAAACATCCAAGAAGAAAGTGGGACATCTAAAGAAACCGCACCTGCATACACTCGCAAAACAAAACCTGTCGCTATCGTAAAAATATCTAATACAGGTTGATGTTTAAGGTAAAAAGTATACGCCACATTTAGTAGCAAGTACGCTGCAACTACCGCTACTACCTTGGGGTAAACCAAAGCTGATAGCGCTACGACACCATACAAAACAACCATCAAAATGCGAGCTTGTGGTTTGTTCACTTCACCTGATGCTAGCGGTCTAGTTTTAGATTTAACAGGGTGCTTTCTGTCATTTTCAATGTCGTTATAGTCATTTAACACATAAGTTACTGATGACGCTAAACAAAAAATAATAAAGGCAGATAGAGTATGCTGAACTGACAACATATCAGCGAATAACCCTGAGAAAAGCAAAGGCGCAAAAACAAAAGCATTTTTGACCCACTGCTTTGGTCGCATAAGGCGTAGAATTGGTAAGAAAAACATGTTGATCGTTGAATTTATAAGTACATCAGTGTATTTTACGGAAAAAAGGCAAAAAAAGATATGCTTAATGACAATCGGATCCAAACATTTACTATAATTTTATTTTCTACTTTGTATGCAGTTGCATTCAATCAAAGCATTAAATTGAGTGGGGATGAAGACTACTATTTTAGTTTATTTAAAAAGATGAAGCTTAGCATCCCCCAAGGTAACATTAATTACTATTTTTTTGAGGGTTCAATACGCCATGGATACTTTGACCCCGGTACATCTTTCATACTTACTTTTTTTTCTTATCTCCTTGACTCCCTTGGATTGAGTGGCATATCAACCCATCAATCAGTTCGATTTATCATAACAATATTTAACTCATTTATATTCACGGCAATATGCTTTAATGCAAAAAAAAATTACTGGTAAGTTTAACGCATTGACTTTTTTATGTTTATTTATTCCATATTACTCCTTCTATAGTGGTGCTTTGTGGGGAGAAGCTTTAGCAACCAACCTAGCCATCCTCTCCATCGTGTTATTTGAAAACATCATTAGAAAAAATAAAGTATTAAAAGTGAAATTTATTTTTAGCACTATTATTATTGGGGGTTTGTTATCATTAACAGCTCTTATTAGACCTCAATATAGCGCATTGATATTAGTTTTTTTCTTAGGTGGTTAATGAGCACAGAGAAAAAAGAGTTAAAACTTCATGTTCTTTTAATTCCACTTTTTGGATTAATTTGTGTTTTTTCATGGCGCTCAAGTCTAAGTGATAAATTCGGCTCATTTTTCATGAATATTAGCCCAAGTCATTATCAATTTGTTATTGATAATGACTACTCTAAGGAAGCAAAGGAGTCAACAGGACATACCAATAGGTGGTATAGCGTGGATAGGTACCTAAAGGGAAATGCCAAAGATTACAAACTAGATTTAAAAGAAACTATAGAAAAACAGAAACAGAAACAGAAACAGAAACAAAATAAACGCACATTCACTGAAAAGGTACAACATCAAGTAGAACAACTAGAAAATTTTTATCTTCGTGAGTCAGATTTCTTGAACAGATTTATAAATATAGGTACTAGTACCTATATTTATAAAAAATTTGAATGGCTATTAAAAACAAACAAATACCTAAGTCATACCTTGTTTTTATTATCGTCGGTATTGTTTATAATTCCATTCAAAAGTAATATCATGATGTCTTTTTACTATAAGTCAATGTTCTTTTTCATAACATTACAGTCTGAATTTTATTTTTCGCATGGAAGATACTACATATCCTTGAACATCTTAACAATGGTATTCCTAATTTTCCTATCTAATAAAAGGAATATTGTGAAAGACAGTGAATACAATATATGGAAAATCAATACAGTTAAGATCGGATATATTATATTCTGGGTCTACGATTTATATCATTTTTATACTGTCATCATTTTTTATTTTAAGCGATAATTAACATGAAAGAAATCAATATACTCAATAACAAATTCACTCGATTTATATTTGTTGGTTTTTGTAATTTCACCATTACAATAATCGTCTATAGTTTAATGAAAAACATTACTCCATATCTAGTCGCTTCAAGCTTGGCGTTTTCAATATCTGCAGTTAACAGTTATTTAATGAACAAACATTTTGTTTTCAAATCAGCATCAGGTAGTTTCTTATACTTCCTAATAGCAAACATACCTGGTCTTATCATTAACAACTTTTGTATGTTCCTGCTAATACAAAATAATTTCAATGATGTTCTATCTCAAATATTTTCAATAGGCGCAGTTATGGTAATAAACTTTAGCTTATTTAATATATTATTTAAAAAATAATATATTTATCCGCACCAAAAGTTTTGGACACTGAGTTAAGTGAGTACAATCACTAACGAGGTGAACAATGACAACTAAGAAAACACGAATCAAACATGCTCCTTAATTTAAAGCCGAAGCACTTAAGTTAGCAGAGAAAGTCGGTGTCGCTGCTGCCGCACGACAGCTATCGTTGTATGAATCTCAAATTTATGAGTGGCGTAAAACCGTCAAAAAAGATGCGAAAATCAGCAATAGAGAAATGCATATTTCGGAGCATTCCGGTCACCCATTTCAGTTTAAACCGATCACTGATTCCGCGATTATCCGATCACTTTTAGCCTAACTCCGAAATCGGTGATCGGAATAGCGAAAACCTTCCTTTTTCTCTTTTAAATCAATAGCTCGCTATTCTTTACTTCTTAAACAAGCAAGTAAGGAAGCGACAATGCCCAAAAAGAGAAATCCAATGAACAAAATCAAAGAGTTATTAAGCCATAAATACGACTGCGGTCTCTCAAATCGTGGTATCGCTTCTTGCCTTAAACTCGGCCCGTCCACCATATCGGAACTCCTTACTCGCTTTAAACAAAGCCAACTTGGTTGGCCTCTACCCGACAGTTGCAGCGATGCAGAACTCAGACGTAAAGGTATGACTAAAATCTTGCTCTGGCAGGAGTATCATGAGCAATATCAAGAACAAGCTTACGCTGACACTCAGTTCTGTGAGCACTTCACTCGCTGGTTCAAAACCCAAAAACGCAGTATGCGTCAGCTCCATGTGGCGGGTGATAAGCTGTTTATCGATTACTGTGGGCCTCGCCTTCAGGTAGTTAACCCTGACACAGGTGAAGTACGCGAAGCGGAAGTGTTCGTGGCGACTTTAGGTGCATCGAATTACACCTATGTTGAAGCCTTCCCCAGCCAAGGGAAGCCCTACTGGTTAGAGGCGCATGCGAATACGTTCGAACACTTCGATGGCGTACCACAACTCTTAGTTCCCGATAACCTACGCAGCGCAGTCACCAAAGCCAATCGTTATGAGCCGAGGCTGAACGACAGCTATCAAAAACTGGCGAATCACTATCAAACCGCTGTGATGCCAGCTCGCCCCTACAAACCGAAAGACAAAGCCAAGGCAGAGAATGCCTTGCTCATAGTAGAGCGCTGGATCATGATGCGGCTGCGACACCAAACCTTCCATACCTTCAAAGGGTTGAATCTCGCCATCCGCGAACTTATGAATGAGTTAAATCAGCGTCAAATGAAACAGTATGGCGCCAGCCGCCAAGCGCTGTTCGATAAACTCGACAAACCTGCATTAAAGCCATTGCCTAAGCAGCGTTACCTGTATACCGAAACGAAGCGAGCCCAAGTGGGCCCTGACTATCACATCGAACATCGCCGTCACTACTACTCGGTTCCCCATCAACTTGTTGGCCGCCATGTCGAGTTGGAAGCCTGTAATCGTCTGGCGCAGATCTACCATCAAGGTAACTTGGTGGCCCAGCATCCAAGTAGCTCAAGAGAGCGAGGAAACAGCACCCAACCAGAGCACATGCCAAGCAACCATCAACATCAGAAGTGGTCGCCAGGGCGCTTGCTTAGCTGGGGAGCCAATATTGGCCCAGCGACACGAGAGGTCGTCAATAAGATACTGAACTCTAAGCCTCATCCAGAGCAGTCTTATCGTTCCTGTCTTGGCTTGCTCAGCCTCAGTAAAACCTATGGCGAATCGCGCCTAGAGCAAGCCTGTAAAGATGCGCTGATGCTGACAAAATCCAATTACACCTTCATCAGCAATTTGCTGAAAAACAATCGTGAAGGACAACTGAGTAAAGACAATACGAGTATGCCAAACCTTGTTCATAGTAATGTTCTTGGCCCGAACAGTTATCACTAGGAGAAAGGATATGAATGCACTGAACGACCAACTCAAAACCCTACTCCTGAGTCATGCAGCGAAAGCATTAGAGCAGCAGCAAGAGCAACTGACCACCTACGCAGAACTTGACTTCGAGGAAAGGCTAAGCCTACTTCTGGAAAGCTAAATCTTGAATCGCAATCAGAGCAAAATCCAACGCTTAAAACGACAAGCCAAGCTGAGAGTAGATGCGCAGCCCATCCAACTCATCTATAAGGAGGGACGAAACCTCAATCGTAAACAGATGAGCGAACTTCTGACGGGCAGTTATCTAAATAAACACCAGAACATATTGGTTACAGGCCCAACAGGCGCAGGAAAAACGTTTCTTGCCTGCGCACTGGCAACCAGCGCCTGTGACCAACAACAAACGGTTAGGTACTACCGATTAACTCGTTTGCTTGACGACCTGACCGCTGGTCGTATGGATGGTAGCTATCAAAAGCAACTCCAATCACTGGCTAAGAAAGCCTTACTTATCCTCGACAACTGGGGGATGGAAAAACTGACACAAGAGCATGCGGGTCACTTATTAGAAGTGCTTGAAGATCGTTATCAAAACAGCAGTACAATCGTCATCAGTCAGTTACCTGTAAAGGAGTGGTACAACATGATCGGCAACGCGACCGTTACAGACGCGCTAATGGATCGGCTAGTACACAATAGTCATCGACTAGAACTGGGAGGTGAATCAATGAGAAAACTGGCGCAATCCGATCAATTAGAGTAAAAATAAGAAGAGAGAAAAACGGTAGGATCAGGTGATCGGAATAAACCGAAACGAGCGATCGCAATCACCGAAATACGCACTGAAGAGCTAGATATCGTAAAAAAGGCCGCCACCTACTTCGCGAAAAATCTAAAGTAGATTGCTATGAGTTTATACTCGAACACCTGATGCAGTATAGGATTGTCCGTATGTCTAAGGTGTTTGGGGTTTCTCGAAGTGGGTTATATTATTGGATTGATAATCGCCATAGAGTCACTCAACACAACGAGCACCGCAAGCAACTTGATAGCAAAGTTCATGAAGTTTTTGATGATAAAAAGGAACGTGATGGTGCAAGGCGCATTCAAAAAGAACTTGAAGAAAATCATGATGTAAAAACCATCGCCGCTAGCATGAAGCGTCAGGGATTAGTTGCGAAGGCCGCCCGTAAGTTCAAATGTACGACAGACAGTAAGCATAAGCTTCCTATTGCACGGAACTTGCTTGAGCAAGACTTTAATGCGACAGCACCAAACCAAAAATGGGCTGGAGATATCACCTATCTAGCGACAAGCGAAGGTTGGATGTATTTAGCCGTTATTATCGACTTGTATTCACGGCAAGTAATTGGTTGGTCAATGAGTACCAGAATGACCTCAACTCTTGTCTGTGATGCACTATCGATGGCATTGTTCCGCAGAGGCAGGCAGAAGAGGTTATTATCCATAGTGATAGAGGTAGCCAATATTGCTCAAAAGACTACCGAGACTTAATCGCGGCCCATAATCTAAAACAAAGTATGAGTAGGAAGGGAAATTGTTGGGATAACGCCTGTGTTGAGAGCTTCTTCCACTCTGTGAAAGTAGAAGCCGTCCAATACGAGCCGATAATGACACGAGAAGAGATGCGTCAAGCACTCTTTGAATACATCGAAGTTGATTATAATCGAACAAGAAGGCACAGTGCTCTTGGGTATCTAAGCCCAGTTAACTTTGAAAAACAATATGTCGCTTAATGCGGTTTCCAGTCTAACTGGAGCAGATCAATATTCTCAAAACTAAAAAACTCGCCAATAGAGTGCTTTTTTCCACCCTTACCTTTTAGTCAATTTGACGTTTATTCGATTTACGGCTCACTGACTCAGTGTTTAAACAACACTTTTAAACCTAAGCAACCTCAGAAACACCAACTTACGTGATAAAATCACACTCAATGTTCAAATCAATAGCATAAGAATTATGTATCAAGAACTCTTAGCACCAATCAACTCATTTTTGAGATGCTCAACACCTGAAAAATGGATTGATGAAGCAACAAAAGAAGAGAACCTATCCGTTATCTTGCGGGACCATCTCCTATGCGAGCTCAAAGCCGCTCAAAGTGCCATGTTCTTATTGAAACGATACGCGGTTGACGAAGAAGGCAAACACCAACTGACCGAGCTACTCAAACCCTATGAAGAGTTTGCATACAAGCGAATCGGTAATCTCAGCACGTTAAAAGGAAAGAGCAATGTCTCGAAGATGATTCAGCCTAAGCCCAATTGTAACTATGGGTTAGACATGATCGATAAGCTCATCATGTTGATTCGAGAAGAGCTACACCATTTCTACCAAGTGCTCGAAATTATGGAAAAAGAAAACATTCCTTACGAACCTATATCAGCCTCTCGATATGCCAAAGGGATGATGAAGCAGGTAAGAACCTACGAGCCCGAAGCACTCGTTGACAAGCTCATTATAGGTGCCTTTATCGAAGCACGTTCTTGCGAACGGTTTGCGATGCTAGCGCCTTACTTAGACGATGAATTGGGCAAGTTTTATATTTCTTTGTTGCGATCAGAAGCAAGGCACTACCAAGACTACCTCAAACTGGCTCAAAGTATTTCTAGCACGGACATTACCGATAGAATAGCCGTTTTTGCTCAAGCCGAAGCGGAACTGATCTCTAGTGTAGATGAGGATTTTAAGTTTCATTCAGGTAAACCCATTCACTCAGTTTAAGGCAAATGATAGACTGTTCACCTAATTGATTGAGTATTCAAAGGTAATGTAATGAACCCGATTCTTGCGATGTTACGAGAAAATAATATAGACGATGCACAGATCAGTGCGCTGTTTGAAGTGCTGACTCAAAACCCTTTAGCAGCGATGACAACCATCAGCCAACTGGGTTTACCTCAAGAAAAACTTCAGGCATTAATGGGGCAAGTCATGCAAAATCCGGCGCTGATTAAAGAAGCCGTGACTGAGCTTGGGTTAGACTTTTCAAAAGTAGAAGCCGCTAAAGAGCAGCTAAACAAATAAACAAAGTCGAATGGCCGTTTGAGATGCTACCCTCCAAGCGGCCTATTTCCCCTCAGAATCGTTCGCCACGATTGGAAACATGCCCATCGACACCGCTCAGTGCTTTCTAATAGCCTATACGCCTATCGTGAACGTGTGATTGTTCGAATTTAACTATTAATAGTTGTAACAAATGTAACCAGAATTTTTATCGGTTATCCATATTGCTGTTACACTGTAAGAGGACCACATAAAAATATAGATAACCCCAGAATGCAGTATAAGATTCAAGATTCCATTAAAATTTCTATCGACACATTGACTGTTGGCATGTTTGTAACAGCGATAGAGCATACCGAACGTGTCAATTTAGCGCACGCGGGCCGTGTCTCCTCACCATCTGCCATTGATCAGCTTAAAAAAAGCGAAGTAAAGTTCGTTTGGGTGGATTCAAAACTGTCCGCAAAAAACTGCATTTTTAAGCCAATAAAACCAGAGGCTGAATCAACCGAAGAAGTTGCGTCCACGCCTAAACCTGTAGCGCTCGCTTCCAATGCACATAAAACGGCTAAAAAACCAACCAGTCGACATGCAAACCAACAAAAAGCCAAAAAGCTGATCGCGGAAGCAAAAGGGTTAGCCAATCGCCTCATGTCCCACACCTTTGAAGGCAAAATCATCGAGCTTGACGAAATCGATGACTGGGCTGATAACATGATCGAATCAGTATTAATTGATTCTGATGCGTTGCGGTGTGTATCGGCATTGAGGAAAAAAGACGCCTACCTATTAGAACACTCGGTCAATGTTGCCTGCTTACTGGTGACGTTTGGTAAACACTTAGGTTTAGACAAAAACACACTCAAGCAAATGGCTGTCGGTGGAATCATTCATGACATTGGCAAAACCAAAGTGAAAGATGAGGTGTTACACAAACCCGCTAAGTTAACCCCTGAAGAGTTTGAACATATGAAACTTCATCAGGTGTTTGCAGACCAGATGATTTTACACATCGAAGGTCTGAGTGATATAAGCCGAGACGTTTGTTTAATGCACCATGAAAAGCTGGATGGAAACGGCTATCCTCACGGCTTAAAAGGTGACGAGATACCGTTACATGCTCGAATGGTTTGTATTATTGATATTTATGACGCCTTAACCGCCGATCGTTGTTACAAAAAAGGCATGAGTTCGTCGGAAGCATTTAAGATCATACTGAAATTGACGCCGTTCCACCTTGACCCAGATTTAGTGTATAAATTCATCAACTGCATCGGCGTCTACCCTGTCGGTTCTTTGGTGGAGCTTTCTGATGGCCGAGTCGGGATTGTATGGACATCAAACCCGACTCAACCGCTCAAGCCAGAAGTAAAATGCTTTTATTCCAATAAATACAAACGCTTTTGCGATGTGGGCTTTATCGACCTAAAAAGCAGTAAACTGGTGATTGAAAAAGCGATATCCCCGTCTTCTATCGATGTTGATACCGCGCCTTTTTACGATTAGTTGGATTGGAGATTGAACGAGTGTTCATGGGGTATTCACGTTAGCCCCTGAATTCCAATCAATGACTCTCTGGATTCTCTGTCCGATACAAAAATATGACTCGCCTGTTATAGCCATCATAGTCAATAACAGGCTCTTTAATGTCGATGCTAAATTCGGCTCACTGCGTAATTTGAATTACACCTTTTTGGTCCAAGCAAACTTCTCAAACACGTCATCAACTGGCGTACCCGCAATATGGTTGACGTAATTGCTGATCACTTTTTGAGATAAACCAAGAATGACTTCAAGCACTTGTGTCTGTTCATACCCAGCGCTAAAAAATGCGTCTAGATCGCTCTCAGTTACGTTTCCTCGGCTTCTAACCATGCTCAGTGTAAAGTCCCTAAGCGCCTGAAGTTTGGCCGTAGGTAACGGTTCTTCATTTCTTAACGCTTCAATAAGCTCTGGGTTAACATTCATTGAATGTGCAATCCCTGTATGTGCTGGAACACAGTAGTGACATTCATGCTCCACATTGATCGTTTGCCATACAACAGTTAACTCCTCAGCATCAAACGACGTATTCATGAAATGCTGATGCAGTTGGCTATAGGCTTGTAATGTCTCTGGTGACTCGGCCATGACGGACCATAATCCAGGAATTCTACCCATATTTTTGATCGCCCCTTCCAATACAGGCTTTGCACCTTGTGGCGCGGTCTCGAGTGTATGTTTTGTAAAATTGGTCATTGTTGTGTCCCTTTCGTTTATGTGTTGTCGCCAGTTATAAAACAAAGTTATAAAAATAAGTGCGTTCGTTATGCGCTCAGTTTTTATGAGGTATGACGAAACTCTAAACCTATTAGAACGATCGTTCAAGTAAATAATTGAACGACCGCTCAATTATTTACAGTGTTAGTTTTTATTCATTGATTATTAAAGAAAATATCATTTCTGGTTTGACGAGGTGGAGATTCTTCTTTACCTCAATTCAGATCAAACCTATAATTTGAACCATCGTTCAATTAATATTTTTAGTCCTCTCCTATGGCAAAGACCGCAAAATTTGATCGCCAAGACGTCGTGCATAAAGCGATGGCCCTCTATTGGGAAAAAGGTTTTCACGCGACTTCTATGCGTAATTTGCAAGATGTTATTGATATGCGCCCTGGTAGCATTTACGCGGCTTTCGGTAGCAAAGACGAACTGTTTAAAGAAGCATTACGTCATTACAAACAGAATGGTTTAGCGCGATTAGCACAATGCCGAGAAGAGAGTGAATCCCCTATCGCAGCGCTTAAGTTATTCATGCGTCAACTCATTCTAGATACGCTGAGCGGCTCACCAAGTAGCCTTTGTATGCTCGCCAAAACAGTGGCTGAACTCACAGATGAAAACAAAGAGCTGTTAGACGAAGCGAGAAAATCGGTCATTGAAATGGAAAAAGCGATAGAAAAGCTCATTATTGAAGCTCAAGAAATCGGTGAAGTTGACGCACAAAAAAGTACAGCCCAATTAGCACGTCATGTACAAATTCAAATCACTGGGCTACGGACCTACGCGAAAACGCATAACGGCCAGGCACCACTCGATGAGATGATTGAAGATGTGTTCAATCACTATCCTTTTTAACACTCTCGCTCATCCTTTTTAAAGGTATCCTGCTATTCCATTCCTTCGTATCGATGTTCCGGTTTGTTCTTGTGCTGAAAAACGACGAATCTTGAAATACACCAATAAAACTTCATAAGAAAAGTGAGCACAGTCAATCCTACATTTCGTGATGAACGTTAGGTTACCAGGCTCCCAATACACTGATTTTCATATGGAAATGATTTAGTATAGTGATATTCCGACGCAAAAACATCGACCTCTTGGATGGAAATAATATGTCTCATAAAGTAGAAACACATCACTGCGCCAATTGCAGTGCGGATACCGATCATGTCGTTGTTCTGGTCAGAAAGCAGAGTGCATTTAAAGGCCAGAAAAACAGAAAAATTAAAGAATTTTTCGCCGGTTTTATTAAAGGCAGTGCTCTAGGTGCATTTGTGGCTTCTATGGATGAATTTGAACGTCATCTTGTATGTAAAATCTGCGGTGAGAAGAGGGTTGAAGATTAACTGAATGCTGTCTTCACGCTAGTCAAAGACAGAACTTTTAGAAACAGCATGTTATGAGAAAGTGAGGGGGAATAAAACAGGCAATCGCGTTTTCACTTCACTTTTGCATCACTGACACATCAGCTATACAGTATAGAAACCTAGCATTATAAATGTGATTATCATCTATCAACCCAATGGGTTTTTCATTTCAGATAAGCACGAGAAAAATAGAGGTAGCAGGCCATGAAATTGAACTTTAATCTAGAAGATGCCAGCCAGATTTTTGTTGGCGCATTCGCGCTTGCTGTCCCGATTTCTTTTTCCGAAGAAGCGTGGCGACTAGGTGAAATCCTACCTTTCAAAAACTTACTGATGCTCTTTTCATTGTCGGTAATATTTTTAGCCTTATATACCTATGAAAGCGTATTTCAGCGAGATATCAAGAACAGAAAGATCGTCTTTCTTTTCCGTATTGTGACCGCCTATGTCATGGCGGCTTTCGTTGTTGCCTTAGTGCTGTATTGTATTGATAAGTTGCCTCTGTTCGTCGACCCTGGCATTGCTATAAATCGGATCATTGTGATTACAATGCCAGCATCAATGGGAGCTATTATCGTCGACAGCTTTGACAAAGAATGATCATGAGTAAGTCGGCGGAATCCATTTTAATACTACGTGCACATTCGTTGGCCGTTGACTTCTATAATGTTGAACGGTGTTTCGTATATATCCGCGAGCATATCCACCTGAATCACTTCTTTCACTAAGCCATTCGCGACGACTTTACCCTTCTTCAACGCAATAATACTGGAATAGCAGGCGGCAAAGTTAATGCCGTGAATAACGACTACCACCGCTTTATTCATCTCTCGAGCAAGCTTTTGAACATTACGCATGATATGTAACGAATGTTTAATGTCCAGATTATTAAGCAGTGAATACTGATTACTTACTAGCTTAATACTCACCAGTTTATAACTCACTAGCTTATAGTTCGCTAGCTTGTGATTCACGGCTAGCACCCTAAGCATACCAATACATTAAGCACTAACTTTATTGCACGCTAACTGTATTACGCACTAATGGTTAAGTTGTTTACCCATGTGCGTCGTAAGTATCGGTGGAAACACAAACCAAACTTCACGACTTCTTCCACCAGCATCAACGCAAACACAGATGCAAACGGCAGATCAAACACAAAAGCACCGATCGTGGTTAACGGAATACCGATCATCCACATCGAAATAAAGTCCATTCTTAAGCAAAACTGGTTTTCACCACCCGCACGTAATATACCGTTGATGATCACCATGTTTAGCATTCTCAGCCAGATGATCATCGCAAACAAACCCAGTGCCGGAGAAGCCAATGCGTATAACGTCGGATCATCTAGGTTCAACCACAGTATGACCTGTTCTTTTCCTAGAGTGATGGCCAAACTCACCGCCAAACCGACACTCAGAACAAACTTGATAAAAAACTGAGTCATGGCTATCGCTTGTTGAAAGTCATCACGCCCAAGGCTCTGACCTAAAAGTACCGAGCAAGCAGTAGAAATCCCAAAAAACGCCGAGTAACAAAGCAGTTCAAAAGGCCCCAACATACTGAACACTGCCAATTCCGTGGTGCCCATGTGCCCAAAAATCATTTGGTAGCTTAGCGTCCCCATTGCCCACAGTACGGCGTTGTACATAGTCGGAACCGCTAATGACTTGAACGAATTCATCAGTCGAGCGCCACAATCAAGTGTCTTTGCTGTTAATAACCAATGACGGCGACGATATAAGATGAAAACAAACATCGCGACTTGTAGAGCTCTGGATATACTGGTCGCCAACGCCGCACCTGCGACTCCCAACGCTGGTATACCAAAGCCGCCGTTAATCAATAAATAATTCAATGCAATGTTAATCGCAATCGTGATCGCCGCCAGTATCAGCGGTAGCATCGCATTTCCACTAGAACGTAAGCTTGATTCGATCACAATGATGATGTGAGTGAGCAGTAACACGGGCAATGCATACCATAAATATTCAGAGCCCAATTCAATCACACTCACATCCGTCGTTTGCAACAGCATAATTGAGCTTGAAAACAGAGTTATGATCACCGTCGCGGGCACAATCAGCTTTGCACCATATTTGAGCGCCATCACGGTCACGGTTTTAGCCGAAGAACGGTCACTTCTTCCCCAATATTGCGCCACTAATATTCCATTCGCCGAGCCAACGCCCGCTGCGATCATAATCGCGACAAACAACCATTTTGAGGCAATTCCCACAGCGGCTGTCGCTTCCATACCCAGATCACTCACCATCAAAACGTCAGCTAACGACAAAACAGCAACAAGTGCGCTTTGGATTGCTACCGGAAAAGCAAGCTTCGCCATGGTAGACATCATGTTGCTTGGTAATGAAGTGGAGTGATTTGTGTTGGTCGTGGTATGGTTCATAGTTATTCCTCATTCTGAGTAAGGAATATACAGTTCTAAGGAAAAATAAAACATGTTAGAAAGTAGCCAAAACCTGTTTGAATCCGTCATTGATCAAGATCACACTAAAAACAGTTGGCAGGATCAGGTTTATCTCTCAGATAAATGCCGAGAGCGTTTTCTGGGTCTTTCCGAAGTTCCTGAATTTGAGCCTATCGGTTTTTTCATGGCGGGTATGGCTAAGTTAGTGGATGGTTATATCGTTGAAAGAGAGCGTGTGGACGTGCACACACTCCTGTTCACGCTTGAAGGTGAAGGGCTGCTTACCTTGGCTAACCAGCGCCAAACCATCCCACCGAATTCATTGGTTATTTTACCGGCAGGGTTACCCTACCGTTTTGAACTCAGTAACAAGAGTAATGATTGGAAAATGGTGTGGCTATTGCTCTCTCCCAACGACAAATGGAAGTCGGTCATTGCTGGCGGTCAGGCCGTTGTGCCATTTCATCAATGTGAACAGGTGTGGTCGCTAATGAGCTTACTTCACCATGAAATATCCGGTCGTTCGAGTTACCGAAAGTTGCTCAGCAGTGAAATTGCTCGATTGTTGAGTCGAATGGAAGCGTCACCC
This sequence comes from Vibrio sp. YMD68, assembly GCF_029958905.1. Classification (NCBI taxonomy): domain Bacteria; kingdom Pseudomonadati; phylum Pseudomonadota; class Gammaproteobacteria; order Vibrionales; family Vibrionaceae; genus Vibrio; species Vibrio sp. YMD68. The sequence goes on from NZ_CP124613.1 coordinate 1,271,620, forward strand.
TCGAACTCGACACTGCGTGTGCAAAGTGTGTTTAACCTGATCGAATCTCAACTTCACCTCGCATGGAGCGTGAAACAGATAGCGAAACAGTGCTTTTTAAGTGAAGAGCAGCTTAATCGTTTAACCAAAGCGTTGTTTGGTCAAACACCGCAAGAACGCCTGATTCATTTACGGATGGAAAAAGCCGCTGAGCTACTCCACCACAAAGAGTGGAGTATCAGTATGATTGCTCAACGGTTAGGGTATAAAGACCCGTACGCGTTTAGCCATCGCTTTAAGCGGTACTTTGGAGAGTCGCCGCGTGCGTACCGAAAACAACGCATTGCTAAACTCAACCCATAGCGGATGTTACTCAGTTACCATCACTTACACCTATTCTGATTCCGCCTATTTCGATTCCAGCGCTTATTTCGACTTCGGCTTACAGTGTCCAGTTCAACGTCTGCCAATTTGGGCGTCCAGCGTGCGCGAATAACTGAGTGCATGGATTCACCAGATATACCCTATCGGCACGCTCACATAACGGTAGATCGTTGATAGAATCAGTATAGAAATGGATGTCATCATAAGATGTCTCTTGTTCTAGAAGCCATTGGTTGAGACGTTCAACCTTACCTTCACGATAGGTAGGAATGCCTTCAATCTCGCTGGTGTAACACGGCCCCTTTACCACTAAATCAATGCCCATCGCCGTATCCACACCAATTCGTTTCGCCACCGCTTTAACGATGAAGTTGACCGTGGCAGAAATGACCATGGTTTTTATCCCATTGTCATTCAGCTGTTCAATAAGCGCTTTCGCTTGAGGATAAAAGCGCGGCATAATTTGCTGGGTCACACATTTCTCAACCAATTCATTCACTTTCGATTTATCCATATTGAGTAGTGGCGACATAGCAAAGGCGAGGTAGTCTTCCATGTCCAGTTCCCCTGCCGAATAGAGCGCCATCAAACGCTGATCTTCTTTAATAAAATCATCCGAGGAAACAATCCCTTGCTCTACAAGAAACGCATTCCACAACATAGAACAATCTGCAGCAAATAGCGTCTCATCCATATCAAACACATACAAAGATTTCGACACGTTAAGCCCTCACAGGTTGAATCTCATTGAGATTAAACAGTAGCTCTAACTGGCTTCCATCGGCAAATAATCGTTCCGATGACCGGTTAAGAAGATCGACCGTCAGCTCACAACGATTAATATCAACTTGGTAACGGATAATGTTGCCAAGCAACTGATGATTTTTGACCGTCGCTCGTTGCGGGGCTGAAATATGCGAGCCATATTTTCTTCCCAATTCTTTGACGTAAATCGATTCAGGACGAATCGCGACTTTCTGTTCTACGTCTAAATCGAAGAGGCTTTTGGCCGTCGTCGCATCGACCAAGTTGTAGTGCCCCATAAATCCGGCCACAAATTCGTTGGCTGGATGAGTATAGATCGACTCAGGTGCGCCTTGCTGAACAATTTCACCTTGATTCATCAAGAAAATTCGATCGGACATGATCATCGCTTCTTCTTGATCGTGTGTGACAAAGATCGTGGTCAAGTTTAACTCTTTTTGAATGTCTCTTATCTGCTGTCTTAAGTGCTTGCGGATTTTTGCATCGAGCGCAGATAAAGGCTCATCCAATAGCAATATTCTCGGTTTAACTACTAAGGCTCTTGCTAAAGCAACACGCTGACGTTGCCCCCCTGAAAGCTGGTGAGGATACTGCTTTTCTTTGCCTTTTAGTTCTACAAGCTCAATGACATGAGCAACTTCTTTGGTGATATCGGCTTTTCCCATGTGTTTCATCTTTAAACCAAAAGCGATATTGCCTTCAACCGTCATGTTCGGGAACAGGGCATAAGACTGAAACACCATACCGATGCCACGTTGCTGAGGAGCAAGATCGGTTATATTTTCACCCTCAACCCATATCTCTCCCCCTTCCACCGAATTAAGACCGGCTAGGCTTCGTAACAATGTCGATTTCCCACAGCCACTTGGGCCAAGCAATGTGATGAACTCCCCTTTTTCGACTGAGAAATCAATCCCTTCAAAGACAGTAGTGTCTCCAAATCGCTTTGTAAGTTGCTTAACGCCGACATAACTCATTGCTGTTCCTCACCCTGTTTTCTGTTCAATCGGCTCGCGAGCCATGTCAGTAAAAAAATAAATAAAAAGTAAGTCATCACTAATGCTGAAGTGAAATGTCCACTGGTTTGGCGCATGTTATAGAGATAGATTTGTAACGTTTCAAAACGTGTTCCTACAAGAATATTGGCAAAGACAAATTCACCGAGTAAGAACGAGAACGAGAGAAACAATGACGCAAGTAACCCCTTTTTAAGATTGGGGACAACCACCAACAAAAACGCTTGGGGGGTACTGGCACCTAGCAAGTGAGCGGCGTCCATCAAATCATTGAGGTTTATCGCTTCAAAGCTATTCGCAATCGCTCGATACATGAAAGGCAGAGCAATAGTGAAATAGGTGCCAATCAGAATCCACGGTGTTCCAACAAGAGGCACACTGCTGTCAGCATAGAGTTGTAAAAGCCCAACCGATGACACCACAGGTGGTACAGCGAATGGTAATAAAATCAGAATATTGAGTAGCTTATCCAGCTTAGGGAAATAGTAAAAGACCACAAAAATCGTTGGCAAGACCAACACCACACTCAAGGCCAACGCAGAGAAACACACAAACAGAGATCGACCGAATGCCGCCAAAAAACGAGGATCTGAGATCAGCTTGAAATACCAATCTAACGTAAAGCCATCAGGTAAAATGGTGGCGCCCCAACTCGATGATAGTGAGTACACAAGTGTCGCTAAGATCGGGATCAGCATAATGCCGACAATGGAATAAACTACAGTCTTGTGGTAGAGCATATTTGAATTACTTTGCAGCATGATAGCTCCTTGAAAGTAACCACTGATTGATCACCGTGATAAACGCTAGAATAGCAATGAGTATGGCCGAGATTGCCGCGGCGAGATTGGGTTCGAGGAAGAGATCACCAGACACCAGGCTCGCTATTCGTACCGTGATGACATTGTAATTACCGCCAGTCAGAGCATACACGCTGGCATACGCCCCCATGGCATTGGCAATCAGAATGATCAAGGTGCCTAACAACGCAGGAGAAAGAACAGGTAACGCAACTTGAACCCAGTACTGCCATGTCTTCGCCCCAAGAAGCGCCGATGCAGCTTGCCAATCATCACTTAAAGCATCGAAAGCAGGATAAAGCAACAGCACGCCCAACGGGATTTGAAAATAGACATAGATAACCAGTAACCCCCATTGGCCATAAAGATTGAAATCATCAATCAAGCCGTATTGCTTTAGCAGCAAAGTGACTGCGCCATTCACACCTAAAATAATGATGAATGAAAAAGCAAGGGGGACACCAGAAAAGTTGCTGCTCATATTAGTAAAAGCAATGACACCATCGCGAATTTTGCTATCCACTCTTCTTAATGATGTCACCAAAAGCGCAGAAACAGCTAACCCAATGATACTCGACCAGATAGATAACCAAAGACTGTTACCAAACGCTTGCAGCATGAAACTTGAATCCAACACATCAAGATAGTTTTCAAGGCCAAACGACTCTTCATAGATAAAGCTATTGATGAGTACCCAAACCATGGGTGCCAATTGAAACAAGTAAAAGAACAGTGCAAACGGGGCAAACCACAACGCAGGTTTTAATTTGCGCCATAATGTTGTTTTTCTTGTTGTTACTTTAATCTCTGTAGAATCAGGCTGATGGGGTAGGACGGTGTGACTCATAATGCGAATACTTCCGGTGAAAATGATTGGAGCAGCTCTTGGCAATAAGTTCTTAACGATAAGTGCTTAACGATAGGTTTTTAAAAAATAGCTTCTTAACAATAGTTTCTTAACAAGAATTTCTTAACAATAGGTTGTTGCTGTAGGCAGTCGAGGAGAAAATTAAGCACCAATACAAACCTTGGCAACAAACCATGGCACTTCACGCTTTGCAGGTAAAATACCACCATGAGAACAACAAGGAACACCTTGTTGTTCATGATGATTGTTTGCTGTTTCATTAAGGCTTACTGCTGGTGAATTAGGACATTTTCTTGCCATTGACGTGGCAATTTACGTGCGGATTTTTCCCACGCAGTAAAGTCGCTGACTGGGTGCACATTGCTGTACTGATCATTCGGTATCAGCTTGTCTTGTACCGATTGAGGAAGAACAACCGATGAACGAATAGGACGTGCATAGCCTTCAGCAAGGTTAATTTGTCCTTTGTCACTGAAGATATGTTCACGTGCTAATTTCGCAGCATTGGGGTTTTTCGCAAATTTGTTGATGATGGTGGTATAGCCAGAAATGACAGAACCATCTTGTGGAATATTTACCGAGAATCGTTCACGGTTGATTTGATCACGGTAATTGAGTGCGTTGAAATCCCATAAAATCGCCACTTCAACTTCCCCTTTCTCTAGATTAGCAATGCTTGGGTTGGTAAAAGACAGTCGGCCTTGTTTAGCCAGCTTAGAGAAAAACTCTAACGCGGGTTCCAAATTCGTCTCATCACCACCATTGGCAAATGCCGCCGCGAGTACTGCGTTATTTGCTTGCGCTGCAACACCCACATCACCAACAGTGACTTTGTAATCTCCTTTGAGAATATCGTCCCAAGACGTTGGCGCATTTTTCACAAGGTTGTTGTTTGAAATGAAAGAGATCGTACCGGTATAAGCCAAAGCCCAGTGCCCTTCTTTGTCCTTAGCCCAATCAGGAATGTCATTCCATGTTGTTGGTTTATAAGGCTGTGTCACCCCTTTCTTAACCGCAACGCGAGCAAAGGCAAAACCAACATCACCGATATCCGCAGTTGCGTTTTTCTTCTCTGCATCAAACTTTGCGATTTCCTGCGCTGAACTCATGTCTGTATCTTGGTGTTTAAGCCCGTAGTTAGCACTGATATCTTGCCAGGTATCTTTCCAGTTTGCCCAGCTATCAGGCATGCCGACACTGTACACCGCGCCTTCTTTTTGTGCGGCTTTGATAAGCTGTTGTACATCAGAGTCGCTTGCTAAAGCGGGTACAGAAACAAGCGTTGTCGCTAGTGCTAATGTCGTTGCGGAGGTAAACATCGTGTTCATTGTCGCTATCCTTATGGACTAGGTCAGTAAATTCGTTTTCATACTATTAAGTGAATGTTACAAATTCGCTTAGTTATAAAGACGCTTTTGTTGAGCTTATATGACGTTTTAATTTCACAGAAAGAAACGTAGGATAGGAACATTAATGGACTATTAGGAAATATTCTATGACATACAATGACGTTCTATTATTTTGGTTTGATGAATTAGGCCCATCTAAATGGTGGGTAAAAGATACGCAAATCGATACTCTGATCACGAGTCGATTTTTGTCTCTTCATGAACAAGCGGTCAAAGGAGAACTGTTCGAATGGCGATCCTCAGCAAAAGGACGTTTGGCTGAAATCATTGTGTTAGACCAGTTTTCTAGAAACATGTTTCGAGACACCGCTAGATCGTTTGCCTCTGACTCACAAGCCCTAGCATTGGCACAAACCGCCATTGAACTTGGTCAAGATCGTGAACTAAACGCGATCGAGCGAAGCTTTCTCTATATGCCCTACATGCACAGCGAGTCACTGGCGATTCATGATATTGCCGTTGAGTTATACAAAGAAAATGGTATTGAAGCGAATTTTGAATTCGAAATAAAGCATCGCGATATTATTGAAAAGTATGGCCGCTATCCGCATAGGAATGCCATTGTCGGTCGAGCATCAACCGAGGCAGAAGTCGAGTTTCTTACCCAGCCTAACTCTTCTTTTTAGTACGTTCTTTTTAGTGCATTAGTTTCGTTCGCGTTCCGTTTAATGTCGTTCCAGCTTAGTGCGGTTGACTCGATGTGTCAGATCTCATCAGAACGAATACAGATTAGCATTGAAAACCAAGCCTATTTTTGAAGTCATAGGCTTGGCATTTTCAATACTTAGAAGAAATCGATAGAGTGTCGACCACTTTTGTCGTCTTTGGTTTGCGTTGGTTGCTCTGCTTTTTGGCTTTCCGTTTTTTTACTGCCTGCTTTTTTGCTATCAGCTTGTCCACTGACCGAACGATTGCTCATTGACAGACTGCTACTGGTCTCTTTCTTCGCTGGCTTAGGCGATTTTTTCTTAGCTTGGGCCTTGTTCTTATTTGAACTGTGACTCGCTTTTGACTCTGCGGCTTTCTCTTTTTTGTCTTTTTTCTCTTGAGGTTCAGTGACTGGCGCATCACACACCACCACATAATACTCTTGGTTGAATTCGAAAAAATCACCGTTGTACATTTTACGACGTTTACGGGTTTCTAATTCACCATTAACGGCCACATAACCTTCCGAGATATAGTGCTTTGCTTCACCACCACCACCGACTAAGTTAGCAATTTTGAACACTTTATATAGCTCTATTGGATGAGAAGAGACATCAATCCCGATCGCTTCTATTTCAATTTCCTCACCGTCATACTCTTCTTCGTAAGAAGCATCATCTTCGTAATCAGGTTCTTGATAGTTTGGAGCTTGGTCGTGTTGGTCATGATTCATAGTGTGATCGCTAAATTAATCTGGTTGTCTTTAAATGATATGATCGGCAGTGTATACGTTCGCTTTGAACAAATAAACTAAAGTTACTTTCAGCGCTATTCAAGCCGTCTTATGGAATCATTTTATGCTTACTCCCATCGCAGTTAGGTTGACTCAAGGAACCGACTTAAAACACGCCGTTAAGCAGCTTATCACCCAACACAACATTCAAGCTGGTAGCATCGCTTCGTGTGTGGGTTGCTTGTCGTCTATTCATCTTCGTTTGGCTGGTGCAACAGAAACACTCCAAATGACAGCACCGTTTGAAATCGTGTCTCTTATGGGGACACTGACGCCCGACCACCAACATATTCATATTTCAGTCTCGGATAACACAGGGCAAGTGTTAGGTGGGCACTTACTCGATGGAAACATAATTGACACAACCGCTGAGCTCATCATTCATCACTATCCGAACCTTTCATTCACACGGGAAGAAGATGCCAACACAGGCTTCACTGAATTGGTGGTTCATAACCGAAAATGAAGAACTGAAAGCGACAGACTGAAAATGAATAGCTGAAAACGAATAACCCAAAGAGAATAACCCAAAGCGATTGATCTAAAACTGAGCGTGGGACGTACTAATAACAAACCTACCGCCATATGAGTGATCACAGTGAAACACATTAATACGCAGCAACTTACCGAAATGAACAACCGGTACAGAGCCCATTTAATCAACAGTTTATCGGGTTTTAAAAGTGCAAACCTCATTGGCTCGGTCAACGCACAGGGGCAAACCAATGTTGCTATGTTTAGTTCAGTGATTCACCTTGGTGCTTCGCCTGCGTTAGTGGGCTTCATTATTCGACCAGCCAGTGTTTCTCGCCATACGCTTGATAATATTTTGGAAACCCAGCAATACACCATCAATCAGGTCAGCGAAGAGTTTTACATACAAGCGCACCAAACCTCGGCTCGGTATTCTAGAGAACACAGTGAATTCCAACAAACAGGATTACAAGAGCAATACATCAACGGCTATGACGCCCCATTCGTTAAAGAGAGCATGCTGAAATATGCGCTAACGTTAAGAGAGATAGTGCCCATTACGCTGAATGATACGCAACTTGTGATTGGAGAAATTACCGACATTTTGTGCCCAGAAACCGTCATTAAAGAAGATGGTTACATCGACATAGAGTCACTTAAAACCACCAGCATATCCGGGTTAGATAACTACCATACCAGTCAGCGACTCTCTCGTTTGAGTTACGCGAAGAAAGACAGTATACCTCGATCCATTGCGCTCGATGGCGCCAAAATAGCAACCACGAGTTAGAATAATTCGACCGGTGACACCGATTAGGGAAGCGAACATGTTAACGATTTTTTATGACGGGCACTGTCCGATGTGTACCACAGAAATGCGCCATCTGAAACAACACGATACGGATGATCTCATCGAGCTTGTCAATATCCACCAAGACAATTTTGCATCTTGTTATCCCAATATTGAATTTTCAAAAGCAATGAAGATTTTGCATGGTACGTACCAAGGCGAACTTTTACTCGGTCTCCAAGTCACCCACCGCGCATGGACGCTAGTGGGGAAAGGATTTTGGGTCGCTCCGTTGAACTGGCCTGTCATCAAAACAGTCAGTCACTGGGTATATTTGGCTATTGCAAAATACCGTCATCAGGTGTCTGCTGTTTTGTCGAGACTGCCTGGCGTAACCGCTGAACAATGCTCAACGAACACCTGTTACGGTAAGTCGCCAAATCGTAAGGAAAGCCATCATAAAGAGCAGTAAGCAAAAGTCACGAACCATTAACTCGTTACTTTTCTAAATAGCCACTCAAGTGGGCCGGCATCAAAGCGTTTTAACCAAACCACGCTAAACAGAATGCTAAAGTCGATAAAGAGTAATGTACTGAAAAACACAACCGTCAGGGATGGGTTATCAAATAACCCCAGTATGTCTAATAACCCTAAACCCAAAACAATATGCCCAATATAGAGTGACAATGCTAGGCGTCCGGTTTTCGCTATCCATTCAACGACTATGCTATTTCTTCCTGAGTCAGCAAGCTGTAAACATGCCACTAATACTATTAATGCGCTGGCGCTGCTTGAGATAATGTATTGCGGCATCGGAGGTATCATTTCCCTACTGAGCAGCAGCAAGAGTTCTTGAATTTCTAATTCGGATAAATGTTCACCCGCCCCCATCACGAGTTCACGTAGCATGAAGAAACCGACTTCAACTGCGATTAATAGCGATAATGAAATAAACAGTATCTTCTTTCTTAGGGTCTTATCAAATAAATCGAATCGCCCTAAGTACATACCGAGTAAAAGAAAAGAAAACCAAGGAAAAACCGGATGAAAACCGTTAAAAAACAGTTGTTTTAGAAACCCATCGAAGGACCAAAAATTCACATAGGTTAAACTCGACCAATCCCAACCCTCGTCATAGTTGAACACCATCAATAAAACTGGAAACAAGACAATACAGACAACACTCATAGAGACTAACTGCCTGTTCGTTAAGGTAAAACATAAAGCAGAAAAAATAAAATAAGCACCATAAAAATGCAAAATGTCGGCAGGCCAAACTAGGCTAAACATAAGTCCAAGCACTATTAACGCCATGCCTCTTTTTACTATACGTATTCGGGCTTGTTTTAGTGCATGACCGTCCTTTGATTTGCGGGCCTTATTGGTCGCGACAGTGATACCAATACCCGCCAAAATGACAAATAAAGCCGCGGCTCGACCTTCAAAAAGAGCACTCAATGACAGCATGAATGGATGTCCGAACTCTACCTCCATGGCCACTTTATAGTTAACAAAAATCATCACAAAAACAGCCACTGCCCTAGCTAAATCTAACCCTGTATTCCTGGCTTTCATGCTCACTCCGTTGATCAGTCAATTCGATAACAAATAGAGTAATACAAAGCATCCACCGATTTTGTAAGGCTCTGTAAGTGACGGCTTACAGAGCCTTACTGAACAATTGAATTGGACTGCCTAAGATAATTCACATTATTTAAGGAGCCAGCGATGAAGATGAAAAATTGGATTATGACAGTGGGGATGACCGGTTGCGTTTTATGTTCCGCAATACTTAATGCAGCAGAGAAAAAGCAACAAAATGCAGGGACAGGGGAACTCATCGTGATCATCAATAGCGCCCGAAACGATCAAGGCCATATTGAACTGCACTTAATGAACAGTGCTGACCAATTTAACAATAAATCCCCTTCCTATTCGGTTTGCCATACAGTAATTAATAACCTAAAAGCGCAGTGTTCTTTTCAGTCATTACCCTACGGTGACTACGCTATTTTTGCCTTTCACGACCAAAATTCAGACCAAACATTAAATTATAACTTTCTAGGTTCTCCCACAGAAAAACTAGCGTTCAGTGCGGTCGACCTCGCAGACAATAACCAACCTACCTATTTACAAAGCCGATTTGAATTTAGCAGCCCCAAAGCTCAGCTGTTTCTCAATCTGCAATAGGAGTGATCAGCATGTTCAAATATCTCTTTCATGTAAGAGTCCGACAAGTTCTGGCTTTTTTAGGGGCACTGTTCATATTACTGATGGTATTGGATGACCTCGAAAAGTCGGTTGCGGCTCCTGCGCCCGCGCAAAACACAACCATCACTCCTTTGGTTTCACCAGTGGCGATTGAACCTGTTACTGATATGCCAACATTGCAACGCTTGGCGTTTGTTGAACCGGTAAAAGTCAGCCAAATTACCCCGCAAGTCTCGGGTACCATCATCGAAATATCAGAAGCGTTTAGAAAAGGCATGGTGTTACCGAAAGGCAAGACGCTGTTAAAAATTGATCCACTGCCTTACCAAATCACGTTGGCACAAGCTCAATCTGGCCTAATTGACGCAGAGATCGCGTTAAAAAATGCGGGCACACGTTTTGTCCCTGGTAGCTTAATGATCAAACAAGCGGAAGCACAACTAGAACTCGCCAAAATACGCTTTAAACACGCCCAGAAAAATCTGAACGCCACCTCGGTACGGTTGCCTTTTTCTGGTGAAATAAATGAAATTTCAGCTCGATTAGGGGAATTCATCAGTGTTGGTAGTAGTGTCGCCAGCGTATTAGCCGCCAAAGATAAAGAGATAAAAGTCCAAATAAGCAGTGATGACTTTGCTTTGTTAAGTCATGAGCTAAGACAACAAACGATCACCTTAGACAGTTTAGACGGCCAGCAACAATGGTTGGCAAAAATCATTGGCGTTAGCCAACACGCGAATAACTTGCAAAGAACACTCTACTTACAGGTCGCTAACGCGACATCGCCCATTTATGGCCAGTATTTATACGCCCATTTACCCATTCAAGGTTGGCACCACACCGTTAGCCTGCCAGAAAGTGCATTGACGCTAAAAGGTGAAGTCTGGTGGATTGATCAACATCAGCGCCTGAGTAAATCCTCATTAGAAAACTACTTAATTAATAACAAACGCGTGTACTTCTCTGCTGCTGAAGGTGTTGCTAAACATGCTTTGCTGTACCCAAGCCGTTCTTATACTAAGGGCATGCAAGTGCGCCTCAATGCAAAATTATAGGAGGTCATCGTGATCACTTGGTTTACACGTCACCCGATCGCTGCAAATTTATTGATGATTATATTATTAGTCGGTGGTGTCTTGTCTGCGAATAATATGCGTAAAGAGATCATCCCTAAATTACCCGCCAGTGAAATTAGTGTTACCGCATTTTATGAAGGACGCAATGCACAACAAGTTGATGTTGAAATAACCCAAAAAATTGAACAAAGCTTACAAGGTATCGCGGGTATTAAAGATATTCGGTCTTCGTCATCACAAAGTAGCGCTTACGTTACCATTAAAAAGCAGCTGGATTACCCCATGCAAGTGTTACTCGATGATATCAAGTCTGCCGTGGATAACCTCTATGACTGGCCTGAGCTTGCAGAAAAACCCCAGGTGCAAAGGAAAGAAGACAGTTTTGATGCCTTAATTGTGCAGTTATCAGGGGATAGCGATAAAGACAGCTTAATTAAAGTGGGGAAAGAGCTTAAACGAGCCCTCCTAGCCAACCCCAAGATCCATAAAATTGAGGAATATGGCGCGAACCAGTATGCCATTTCAATCAATATCAACCCACACAAAGTCCGTGAATTAGGGCTTACTTTCGATCAAATAGCACATGCCATTCGCCAGCAATCGACTCGAAATAAAGATGGGTTATTAAAAACAGACAATGGACAGATTTTACTCTACACCAGTCATCTAGCAACCCATCAACGAGAGTTATCCGAGCTCATCATTAAAACCTTTGATCCTGAAAAAGAAGATAATGGACAAAAAATTCGCCTCGAAGATGTCGCAACCATTAACGATGGTTTTGTTGAGCATGACAGTAAACTGCGTTTTAACAACCAATTAAGCCGTGCGTTTGCCATCAAGATGTCGGCAAAAAGCGATGTATTGGAAATATCGGAGCAGGCACACCTTGTTGTCGAACAATTTAAAAAAAGTTTACCCAATAATCTGCACATTACCCTTTGGTTTGATGCCAGCCAATACGTTGAACAACGCTTAGACCTGCTTGAAAACAGCGCCCTACAAGGGTTTATTTTAGTGTTCATTATTCTTAGCTTGTTTTTACAAATACGCTTAGCACTTTGGGTGGCATTAGGCTTACCCATTGCCATTTCTGGCGCTTTTATCGTGCTTGGGCCTCTCGGTTTTCAATACACGATTAATGAAGTCACCACCTTTGGGTTTATTTTAGTGTTAGGCATTTTAGTTGACGATGCTGTCATTGTCGGTGAAAGCATCTATTCCCAGAAACAAAAAAGTACAGACTTCTCACCAGCGACGAATGATTGGCAAGCGACCATCGATGGCGCTAAAAAGGTCGCGCTACCCACTATTTTTGGCGTCTTGACCACAATTGCAGCGCTGGTTCCTATGACCTTTTTCCCTTCAGAAACGGGACGTCTCTTTGCAGGTTTTGCATGGGTAATGATCATCGCATTGCTTTTTTCATTACTGGAATCAAAGCTTATCCTACCGGCTCATTTACGTAACATTACCGTCCCTAAAACGGTCAATAACAGCCAGATAAAAACACATCTTCAGCGACTCCGGTGGTTACCGCAAACGCTCTTAACTACGTTTAATCATCGTATTTATTCTCGGCTTCTCACCCTAAGTTTACGCTATCGTTATGCCTGGCTAACCGGCTTCATTGCACTGTGCATCGCTGTGTTAGGTGCACTCTATCAAGGAAAAATCCGTAGCGTACTGTTTCCCGATGTGCCTGGAGACCTCATTATTTTCTCTGTTGAATTAGAGAACAATGCTCCCCTTACTTTAATCCAACAAGCGCAATACAACATTGAAGCGGTTAGAGACCAGATTAATCAGAATTACCAGTCTGACTATGACCTTCAGGGTAACGTGATCGATAAAAGCTTATTAGTGATGGACGAACAAGGCAGCATCACTGTTTTTGCACAGCCTTTAGACAGAGAACAACGGCCAGGAACCAGCCTCAAAAGTATTGCAGAGGCTTGGCGAGCCCCTATTCGTTTGTTAGAAGGGGTAAAAAGCAGTGAAGTTATGATTTCTTTAAGTGGATCAGGCGATAGTGCTACCTCAATCGTTCTACAACACCCCAATAAAGACATACTCAAAGAAATATCAACACAAGCCAAACATTGGTTTAAACAACAACTGGGGATGACCAATGTCAAAGAGCAACAAGCTAAGCACATGCCACAGCTTATGTTTTCTCTCAAAGAACAAGCACTCACCTTAGGTTTCACGCACAAATCACTGGCCGACCAGTTAGCCGCGGCTTATGGCGGCTTGGAAGCGGATCGTTTTTACCGAGATGGTCATAACATCAAAGTGACTCTGCAGTTAGATCGCGCCTTAAGAGACTCTCGCAGTGATTTTTCACAGATGCTCGTTTTCAATGATCAAGGAGAAAGCTTCCCACTTCTTGCGGTAGCAGAGATAACACCTCACTACATTAACAACTCTATTCAACGTGTTAATGGGTTGCTAAGCCGCAGCCTTTTATTGGAAATCGATAAATCAGTGACGTCGCCAGAGCTGATTTACCAACGTTTTGAGGAACAATTTGTTCAAAGAATAAAAACGTCATACCCACAATTCAACAGTAAACGTTCGGGGCAATTAGCCGAGACACAAAGCGCGAACAAAGGTCTCACCCAGGCTTTCATTATTGCTCTACTGGCCATTTATGTTCTGTTAGCTTTGCCGCTAAAGCGTTATGGTCAGCCTCTGATCATCATGGCCGCCATTCCCTTTGGACTTGTGGGCGCGATTCTTGGTCACCAGTACCTCGGTTTAAGCGTTAGTCTCTACTCTTGGCTAGGCATGCTTGCTCTATCCGGTGTTGTGGTTAACGACAGCCTGCTTATTGTTAACGCTTATAACCAGCACCGCCTGCGCAATGATGTCCAAGATAATGCTCAAGATAACACTCTAGCCCATCACTTGTGTTCTGCTTGTCAAGAACGCTTTCGAGCCATTTTTTTAACGACGTTGACCACATTTGCAGGTTTGTACCCGTTACTGAGCGCTCAATCTGAACAAGCTCAGTATCTCATTCCCGCCGCTGCATCAATGGCTTACGGATTGCTATTTTCTACGCTCATCTCGTTATTTCTTATTCCGATTCTATTGCTTATCAGCAGTGATCTTAAACATTTTCTAATCGGCCCAACTGTTCGCAAAGTACCACTTGGCAGAACACCTCTTCCAAAAGCAGCACTTAGCAAGTCACCACTTCGAAAAGCACCATTAAACCATAAGGAAACCCAATGAAACTAAGCGTACAAAATAGCGGTCAATGGTTACTCGTTGCCGTACTCAGTAGCCCAGTAACAACGCAAGCTGAAGGCGTCTTCAGTCTTGGTCTAGGCGCCTTTAAAGGCGCCAGCGAATACAAGCAAACAAAAGGTAAAATTTATACGATTCCTTTTGTTTCTTATGACAGCGAGGCATTCTCAGCCAGTACTCTCTCTGCCAGCTATCACATGCCTTTGTCACACTCCTTTTGGTTTGATGCAACCGCTGCCCTGCGTTTGCAAGGGTTTGACGAAACATTAAGCGCTTATACCAAAGGATTGGCGGAACGAGACTCTAGTATTGATGCGGGTTTTGCCGCAAACTACCTAAGCCAACACTTAGGGCTTGTTCGGCTCCATGTTATGCATGATATTAGTGATACTCACCAAGGGTATGATGTGAAACTGTCTTACCAGTACCCTTTGAATCTACAAGAATGGGAAATTACCCCCTCCATTTTTGTACAGCATGAAAGTGATAAATTAGTGGATTACTATTATGGTGTCAGAAGCAGTGAAGCAGAAGCTTGGAGAGTATTTTATCAGGGCAGATCTGCGCTACGTTATGGTGCGGGTATCAATATCACGTACAGTTTCGCGCAAAATTGGTCACTGTTTATGATGGCAGACATTGTTCAATTTTCAGAGGGCATTACTGATAGCCCTCTGGTGGATACTGATACTACTTTGTACTCAGGCCTTGGGGTTTATTACAGCTTTTAAATACCACCATAAAGCACGCACCGCCCAGTGAGCTATCTTTGATGGTTAACTGGGTATTGTGTTTATCCAAAATGCTTTTAACGATGGCAAGTCCTAGCCCAAAACCTTCATTATTTCGGCTGCTATCAAGCTTCACAAAAGGTTGCATGATCTGCTCTTGCGACTCTTTTTTTATGCCTATTCCATCATCTTCAATCAACACCACACATTGCTGATTTCGATTAATCAAACTAATTTTAATCTGGCTGTCAGCAAACTTAAACGCGTTGATAATGAGATTTTCAAAGCAACGATTTATCAGTTGCGGATCGCCATCTATCCAAGCAGGTTGCAAATCTAAACTGCATTCAATACATGGGTATAGCACCTTCACTTTGTTGACGGTGTTGATTAACAATTCGCGGAGTTGCAGGTTTTCCGTATCGATTGCGGGTTGGCTGCCCATTTGTGCATAAAAAAGCCACTCATTGACCAAGCTATCCAGCTCATCTAAATCTAAATCCATGTCCTGTAGCTTGTCTTGGTATTGCTCAACCGTTTGGCACCCCCGACTCATATCGAGTGCAAAGCGCAAACGTGCGATGGGAGTACGTAAATCGTGAGATACCCCATGAACTAATGTCCGTTGTTCTTGCAACAGAGCTTCTATTTGGCTCGCCATTTGGTTGAAGGTGTTAGCCAGCAAAGAATAAGGCGCTGCGGTTGTGGTGTCAGCACGAACACCAAACAAGCCCCTTCCATAAGCCTGATACACCTTGCTGAGTTTTCTTACCTGCTTTTTATGTTGATAAACATAACAAAAAATAAATACAGCAATACACATTATGACGATGCCTAAAAAACTCAGCAGGTACTTGTGAAGCAATCCATGGCTGCCGTAATTCTTTGTCATGATCAGGTAGCAATCACAACCTGAATGATGGTAATACAGATTAATATTATCAATAGCCCAACCACTGCTAATGTCAGCAAATACCTCACTGCCCTTCAATTGTTCTAGCATTGGCTCTGGTAAATCAATATCAGCGTACGTCTTTAAAGAAAATCGGTAACTAAAACGTTCAGCCCAATAACTTAAGCGAGCTTTTTTATCTTGGTGGTTAAAGACATCCTCTGAAACAACTTGGTTAATACCACGCGTATAGGCTAGCTCGTCTTGCTTAATCGCCTGAATGTACAATGGGTCTAAAACAATAGCGGCAAAAAAAATAGCAAACACAATGGTGGCGGAAAGGTACATAAAAAGGGAACGAAACATAGTTAGACTGACCTTTAATACTATTCTTGTACCAAGATATAACCTTTAGCACGCACGGTTTTGATGTATTTATAAGGAGGTTGGCTATCCTTGAGTTTTCTTCGCAAAGAGCTAATGCGCATATCAATCGAACGGTCAAAGCCATCGTATTCTAAATTGCGCACTTCGCTGACCAGCATATCTCGGTTTAACACCACGCCAGGATGATGCATAAAGTAACTCATCATTTCCAACTCTGCCGCACTAAGCTGAAGACTTTCATTCGCTAAACAAAATTCACGAGAATTAACATTCAAGGTAAGATCTTGCACTTTCAGCAGATTCTTATCGCTGACGGTTTGAACGTGGTTATGGTTAAGACGAGAAAGGGCACGAAGTCGAGCCGACAAAATATGGGGACGAAGTGGTTTGGTGATGTAATCATGAACACCAAGATTTAGAGCGGATACCTCTAAAAACTCATCTTTTTTTGCCGTGATCATAATAATGATGCCTAAAAAATCAGGAGAGATTTGTTTTAACACCTGCAATCCATCGCACCCCGGCAGCATCATATCTAATAATACGATATCAGGTGTCACTTGATTGATTTGTTGAATAGCCTGTAGGCCATCATAAACGCAGCTGACTTGATAAGATTCTGCTTTCAACATATCGGCCATCATGTGACTTAAGCGCTTATCATCTTCAACGATCAAAACATGTGTATGAGATAGATCCATGCCCACTCCCAGTAAAAACTGACCTTATAACCCATTATGCATAATTGACAACCATACATCCAAGCCATTATTTGTGGAAACAACATACTTTAAATCTATAGTGACAGTACTTGAGTATATAATTTTTCGAGCATGAGGAATGTAAGCCTATGTAAGCACGGTGTACCTCCACAAGATGTTCAAAATCGCCTCGTTATCCACCCCAAAAATGGTCGTCCAACTGATTATCAACGTGTGCACTTTAACCTATACATTTAGGGGAAAAGCCTATTTCCAACCCATACGCCATTCATTGTTTGATTTCAGTTCGCGCCAGTCTATTTCGTACTCGTTGTTGTTCATAACAGCTTCAATAACGCATTTGATGACGCTCTGGTTTTCATCAAACTCCACCATTGTCACCATAAAGTGTTTTTCTTTATTGCTCACTTGTAGATGCGTCCATTTGCTGTTCAATAGTGTTTTAGGGCTAATTTTGTTCACTGGTGGCCTCGTCTAAGTGATAACGCGAATAAGTTGATTGATTTGATTAGTTGATTAGTTGATTAGTTGATTAGTTTGAAAATGTGGCTGAAAACAGATCCAGAGTGAAATCATCCTCACTTTTTTTCTTGAATAAAAACCCAATCTCTTCGATGTTTTCCGATCTGAGATCGGGAGCATTGTCTATTTTTCTTCCTCGAAAAGTGGCTTGAAAATCGCTCAAATTAAAAGTCAGCGTTTGTCGTTGGTTCTCTTGAGTATCAAATTCATGGGCGTAATGAATGCGCTCTTCGCCAAAATTGCCCTTACGCTGGTTAGCGATGACTCTTACCTGATAACGCTGACCGTCTCCTGCTATGTCGAGTGATAACTGGTTAAGATCTGCATCAATGACATCAACCTTATGGAAAACAGCACTGAAGCCGCCGTTATTCTCTAAAGAAATGGCGCCTGAAAATCGAGTCTTCTCTGAGGTTAACACCACCGCGCCTTTTGACACTCCACCCATAACATTGTCGTTACTGACTCGCCAAAGATGACGATTATCTTGATTCGTAAAATCAATCATATAATTATTAACGCTCTGCTTTGATTGTTCTAAACCCATTCCTGACACCGAACGTATGCCTCCGCTCTCTTGGGCATACAGAGGATGTGCTAGTGAAGTGAAGATACCTGCAATCGCAACCTTTGTTAGAACACGGGATGTCAACATACTGAACTCCAACTGGCTACGGATCTATAAATAACTCTAGGCTCAAATATTTGTTTTCGAATAAATTCAACGAACAACTATTTAGCTATTCAGCTATTCAGCTATTCAGCTAACGATAGATAACGAAAGATAACCGAGAGCGTTTAACCACTCTCTTTTGCTAATCTCTCGTTCTCTTCATCCAATAATAAACCGGAAACTTTGCTTAGAAACACCTTGAGAGTGCTCTCTTCTTGATAATCAAAATCGTATAAGCCATGGAACACAAGAGATACGGTGAGATCTTGGTACATCAACCAACAGGTATAGCCATCAAAATCATGGGAAGCCCGAATACCACCAAACTCATAAACGCCATCTGATTTGGTGCCTTTTCTTGTGATTAGATTAAAGGCTCTGAGCAACTTTTGTTTTGTTACTTGATCAATTTTCATCGCGTATCCACGTTTATCCATTTATTGGTTTTATAGATACGCCACGAAGGAAGAGTTAGATCAATCGGCAAGAGATAATTCACGATAGTGAGGGCCTCTATTACATTGAACTAACAAGTAGAAAAGTCGGAAGGTTAACGATTACCCGTTAACCTTCCTCATTTAAAAACTCGACAAAGACACCAACTGCTGTGTATAGCTTTGTTGAGGATGACTGAACATTTGTTGTGTTTCACCCTGCTCTATAATCTCACCGTTTCGCATCACTATCGTGTAATGGCATAGCGACTTAACAACGTTAAGGTCGTGGCTGATAAACAAATAGGTTAAGTTATATTTCTGCTGCAATGATTTGAGCAAATCCAAGACCTGCGCTTGAACGGTTCTATCCAATGATGATGTCGGTTCATCGAGTAGAATAAATTCAGGTTTTAGAATCAACGCTCGCGCGATGGCGATACGCTGCCTTTGCCCACCGGAAAATTCATTGGGATAACGGAATCGTGTGTCTGGATCCAGATCCACCTCTTTCATTACATCACAAATCATTTGGTCAAGCGTTTGCTCATCGAGTGCTTGATGAACGGTGAGCCCCTCGCCTATCACTTGCGCGACTGACATTCTTGGGTTTAGCGCGGAAAATGGGTCTTGAAAGACAACCTGCATTTTACTGCGAAACGGTAACATCGCTTTCCGATCTAACCCTTGAAGTTCATGCCCTTCATAGGTGATAGAACCTTGAGAATTAACCAGTTTTAAAATCGCCATACCTGTGGTCGATTTACCTGAACCGCTTTCTCCTACTAGCCCAATAGAATGTCCTTGTTTTAACTCAAACGCCATATCAGTTACAGCTTTGACATGAGAGGTGACACGTTTAAACAATCCACTTGTTATCGGGAACCAGACCCGTAGGTTGTTAACATTGAGCAACGTTGGAGCCGTTTCTGAAACCTCTACCGGTAAACCTCTTGGATCTGAGTTGATGAGCTTGAGCGTATAAGGGTCTTTAGGCTCAGAGAAGACGGTTTTACTTTCACCCACTTCGACTAGCTCACCGTCCTTCATGACAGCAACACGATCGGCAATGCGACGCACAATACTCAGATCGTGGGTAATGAACAGCATTGCCATACCGAGTTCTTGTTGAAGCGCTTTCAAAAGATCGAGGATCTGCGCTTGTACCGAAACATCTAATGCGGTTGTAGGTTCATCGGCAATAAGAAGCTCGGGCTCGTTGATCAAGGCCATTGCAATCATTACTCGCTGGCGTTCACCACCAGACAGCTCATGAGGGTACGATAATATCTTTTGCTCTGGGTACCGAATCCCCACTTTGGTTAACCACGATACCGCCAATTCTTCGGCTTTTTTCTGTCGCACTCCTCGATGAATCGTCAGCGTTTCCACTAACTGCTTACCAATTTTGTGCAATGGATTCAGTGATACCATCGGTTCTTGGAAAATCATCCCAATTCGACCGCCACGAATCCCACGAAGCTCCCTTTCAGAGCAGCTTAAAATATCAATACCGTTAAAATTAATACTGCCACCAATATAGTGGGAAGATCCCTTTGGTAACAGTTTAAGGATTGAATTAGCGGTAACCGATTTACCCGATCCACTTTCTCCAACCAGGGCCAAAGTCTCGCCTTTATTAATGGTAAGCGACACCTTGCTAGTCACTTGCTCAATCTCCGTCTTTCGGCCAAAACCAACCGAGAGATCGTTGATCGTCAGAACGGTTTGAGGCGCATCGACTGTAGATTCGTTAGTCATGATTAACGACCTCCCTGAGCATGTGGGTCGAAGGCATCGCGAACCGCTTCCCCAACAAACACCAGCAGCGTTAACATCAACGACAACACCACAAAAGCAGAAATACCCAACCAAGGTGCTTGAAGGTTCGCTTTACCCTGCGCGAGAAGCTCCCCTAACGAAGGCGACCCTGCGGGTAATCCAAAACCAAGAAAGTCCAAGGAGGTCAGTGTCGTAACGGAACCGGACAAGATAAATGGCATCATGGTTAACGAGGCAACCATCGCATTCGGCAGCATATGACGGAGCATAATTCGCTTGTCATCCACGCCCATCGCTTGAGCCGCTCGAACATAATCAAAGTTGCGACACCGCAAGAACTCGGCTCGCACCACTCCTACCAAGCTCATCCAACTAAAGAGAACCATAATTCCCAGCAGCCACCAGAAATTCGGCTCAACAAAACTCGATAGAATAATCAACAAAAACAGTGTTGGCATACCAGACCAGACCTCGATAAATCGCTGCCCCATAAGATCAATCCAACCACCATAATAACCTTGAGTTGCACCCACGATGACGCCAACAATACTGGAGACAATCGTCAAGGCAAAACCAAACAGCACTGAAATTCGAAAGCCGTAGATAATTCTCGCCAATACATCTCGTCCTTTGTCGTCGGTGCCAAGCCAATTAACCGAATCCGGCGCTGAAGGAACACTACCTGCAATATCAAAGTTAATCGTATCGTAGCTAAAGCGGATAATTGGCCAAATAATGTAGCCTTTCTCTTCAATCAAATCGGTGACAAACGGATCGGTGTAATCGGCTTCTGTTTCAAACTCACCGCCAAACTCGGTTTCTGCGTATGGCTGAGCAATGGGGAAATACCAACCGCTGTCATAGTTGACCATTAGAGGTTTGTCGTTCGCAATCAATTCGGCAAACAAGCTTAAAAAGAACAGAACCCCAAACGCCCACATTGACCAGTAACCACGTTTGTTGGCTTTAAATCGAAGCCATCGTGCTTTATTCAGTGGATTCGCGCGCATTTTCTTAATCATGCTGTCTTGATTTTTAGTCATTGTGCCTTGTGCTTCATTCATATTATCGAGCCTCAAAATCGATTCGAGGGTCAACCCATGTATAGGTCAGATCGGAGATAATGCTCAAGACTAGCCCCAATAGCGTCATAATATACAAAGAACTAAATACCACCGGATAATCACGCTGAATGGTCGATTCAAAGCCAAGTAGGCCAATCCCTTCTAGCGAGAACATCACTTCAATAAGCATTGACCCGGTAAAGAAAATACTAATGAATGCGCTAGGAAAACCCGCAATAATGATCAGCATGGCATTACGGAAAACGTGTTTATACAAAATGGTATTTTCATCCAGCCCCTTCGCGCGGGCAGTGACGACATACTGCTTGTTAATTTCATCCAAAAACGAATTTTTGGTCAGCATGCTTAATGTGGCAAATCCGCCAATGACCATTGCAAACGTCGGCAACGCTAAGTGCCAGAAATAATCGAGAACTTGCTGATACCACGTCATTTGGTCAAAGTTGCTCGATACTAAGCCTCTGAGTGGGAACCAGCTGAAGTAATTGCCACTGGCAAAGACGATGATCAGAATAATCGCGAACAGGAAACCAGGAATGGCGTAGCCAATGATCACCAGTGCGCTTGACCAAACATCAAATCGGGAGCCATGATGGATTGCTTTTAATATGCCAAGTGGAATGGATATCAGATAAATGATTAACGTGCTCCACAGCCCAAGGGAGATAGAGACAGGCAAGCGTTCCACAATAAGATCGATCACATTGCCGCCTTTGAATAAGCTTTCACCAAAGTTAAACATGGCGTAGTTTTTTAGCATTTCAAAATAGCGAACATGGATCGGCTTATCAAAACCAAATTGACGTTTTATCTCTTCAACGACTTCAGGGTCAAGCCCTCGTGAGCCTTTGTAGCCCGAAGCTGTATCATCGGTTCCGGTAGTGAGTTCAACTTCGTTACCCCCACCAGAAAATCGCTCCATGATGCCAGAGTTGTGGCCTTCTAATTGCGCAATAGCTTGCTCAACCGGGCCACCTGGCGCAATCTGGATGATAAAGAAATTAATCGTAATGATCGCCCACAAAGTGGGGATCACCAATAATAAACGCCTAAATATATACGCAGCCATTGAACCCTCTTTTAACGACGTTTTTCAGGGAGTTTGGCGGCTTTCTCTTCAGATACCCACCAAGTATCTACCCCCAAATCGTATTTAGGCATCACAGCTGGTCGTTCAAATTTGTCCCAAGTCGCCACTCGATATTGACCAATATGCCACTGAGGAATGATGTAGTAATTCCACTGCAACACTCGATCAAGTGCACGGCCCAACATTAACAATTTGTCTGGGTTTTGCTGATTGGCAGAGATTTCACTGGTTAAGTGATCTACCACAGGATCCATAACCCCTGCGTAGTTGTAACTCGAATCAATGTAATTTGAGTTCCAAATGATCATTAGGTTTGGGCTTGGGTATGGGTTAGCAGAATATGATGCTGAAACCATATCAAAGTCGCGATCACGCCACCTTTTGACGTACTGAGTCGTATCAATAGTGCGGATTTTCATGTTGATACCCATGCGTTTCATGTTTTTTTGCACTGGAATCGCAATTCGCTCTGTGGTTGGGCTATAAATCAACAACTCGAATTCAAATGGCTGACCAGTTTCGACATTCGTCATTACCTTATCTTTTAATTCCCAACCCGCTTCTTTGAGTAATCGAAACGCGGCTCTCATTTCACTGCGAATTCGGCCAGAACCATCCGTTACTGGTGGCTGGTATTCGTCAGTGAACACGCTTGGGGAAATACGGTCTTTAAACGGTGTTAACAATGCTATTTCTTCTTTTGACGGCAACCCTTTCGCTTCGTAATCGGTATTTTGGAAATAGCTACGGGTTCGAGTGTATTGTCCGTAGAACATATTTTGATTCATCCATTCAAAGTCCAACGCATAATTTAACGCCTGTCGAACTTTAGGATCTTTAAAAATATCCCGCTGTGTGTTGAACACGAATCCTTGAGTAGATTGGGGACTTTGATGCGCAATCTCTTCTTTTTTTATGAAGCCTTTATCGAAATTTGTGCCAGTGTAAGAATTGGCCCAAAACTTAGCGGAACTCTCTTGTCGCAGGTCAAACTCGCCCGCCTTAAAGGCTTCCAGCATCACAGTATCATCACGGTAGTAGTCATACTGAATTTGCTTAAAGTTATTACGCCCAATATTCACAGGAAGATCAGAACCCCAATAATCATCGATCAATTCGTACGTGACACTCTGCCCTAATTTAAACGACTTAATTGCATAGGCAGAGCTGCCTACAGGAGGCTCAGAAAGGGGCTCAGAAAAGTTTTTATCTTCCCAAAAATGTTTCGGCAGAACACTCATGCCTTGAGCAAGGCTGAACAGTTTTTCTCGATTGGGTGTTTTCATCTCAATGCGAGCCACCAAATCACTGACGGCGGTGACTGATTTGACATCCTGGTAGTAGACTCGGTATTGCGGCACCCCTTCTTTATTGAACTTATCAAAAGTAAACGCGACATCATGAGCGGTTATGGGCACTCCATCATGGAATCGAGCCTTAGGGTTTATATCAATTTCTAGCCATGTATAGTCATCAGAATAACGAACTTTAGACGCAATCAAAGGGTAATACGCATCAATTTCATCGCTTGGGGAATACATCAACGTGTCATATAGCTCACCCGATTTTGCCGCAGGGACCCCACGTGATGCGTAGCGGTTAAAGTTGTCATAGGTACCAATTTGGCCATAAGTCACTTTACCAACTTTGGGGGCGTTTGGGTTTACATAATCAAAATGAGTGAAGTTCTCAGGATACTTTGCTTCCCCAAAGCCGACCAAGCGGGTTGTTTCAATAACGTTTGCTTGGACTCCCGTCCCCATCATCATCAGAATCAAACCTAAAATAAGACGCTTTTTCTGTCGCATGACCTCTCCCTTTGCATTCCTTGGCGCTTGTTACTATATATACGCTGCTTACTCGAGCGAATACACCCATCATTAATATCTATTAATAATTCAGTTACTTGGATAAGTATATACCCAAGCCTCATCAAAGCGAGGTTTTGTTCTGTCGAGTTTGGCTCGTAAACTCAACAGAACTGTTTTTAGAAACGCGATGGGCGATAGAAACGCGATAGTTAGATCGAAGAGTTCTCTAATTTTCTTCCACTCAACATCGATTAACGCCACAGAAACTGAACTAAGATCACAAAAAATTAGGAAATCAGATGCATTGCAACCGTAAACATCGCTATTTCTAGAATTGCGACTAAGGTTTGTATGTTGAATAAAAAATCAATCAATATTCACTAAACGTCAGTCTCCAGCTACGTAAACCCTATAGAAAATAATAACGGCTTATATCTCCAATTCTGCCTCGTACACGGTACGAGGCTTTTTTTTCTGCTTTGTCTATCTTTCCTAACGCTCAGCGGAATCTGAAATTATGAAATAGATATGAAAAAACCGCTGATACTTCAGCGGTTTTCATTAGTTCGTATTTTCATTTCACTTTTTGACACTCAATCAAGAGGTTAATTGACATCAATGACAATCTTGCCCCGGGTGCGCCCAGATTGGCTTTGTAAGTGCGCATCCACTATTTGTTCAAGAGAAAATCGATGTTCAATCAATGGTTTTAGAAGGTCAGCATCAACAAGTTGATTTAACGCTTTCAAAATTCGGCTACTTGGCTCAATAAAGACAAACGCCGAACGAACCTTATGCTCGTTTGCCACCGCTTCGTCAGGCTGATCAACCACAGACACGAGAATTCCATTTTCCTTCAACAGTGCCCAAGACGTCTTCTGAACATCGCCACCCATAGTGTCTAAAACAATATCAACGGATTCAATTTGCTCAATCAACGGGGCTTTCGCATAATCGACCGCTTGATCGGCACCTAATTCTTTCAACAAATCTAAGTTCACCGATGACGCGGTTGCAATCACCGTTGCCCCTTTTGCTTTCGCGATTTGAATGGCCAAGTGACCAACCCCACCCGCACCCGCATGTACAAGAACTCGTTGACCTGGCTGTACATCGGCAACATCCACTAAGCATTGCCATGCTGTGATACCTGCTAACGGTAACGAAGCAGCTTGCCCAAAATCAAGTTTGGTCGATTTCAGCACGGCCTCATCCGCTTTCACTGCAATGTAATCGGCGTAGCTTCCATTTCGAGTGATATCAGGGCGGCTAAATACCTCGTCACCGACGCTGAACTCTTTTACATTGCTGCCAACTTCAGCAACCACTCCAGCCACATCCCAACCTAACGTTAACGGAAGTTCGTAAGGGATAAAGCTTTGCAAGTATCCCTCTCGAATTTTCCAATCAACAGGGTTTATTGAAGCTGATTTTACAGAAATCAAAATATCATCGTCATTGATCTCAGGCTTATCTACATTCTCTAGTTTTAATGTCTCTGTGCCACCATATTGGTGAATTCGAACAGCGCGCATAAATTATTCCTATTGATGACTTGTTAGAAGCTCAGGCCCAAAACAATCCGCTCAGAACCTGTATCGTTAGTTATGATGGTCAAATGTCAGTGGTGTATCGCGAGTAATTATAGCTCAGCACCATTTACGGTTAACTGAACATCAATATTCCCACGTACCGCATTTGAATACGGGCACACTTGGTGAGCCGTTTTCACCAATTCAACCGCTTGGCCTTGTTCTAAATCGAGCTCTACCGACAAGCTTACCGTTAGTGCAAATCCACCGGTTTCATTTGGGCCAATGCCAACGGTTGCTGTGGTCGGGGCCGCTGCAATAGCCACCTTTGTTTCGCGGGCTACGTGTAAAATTGCATTAGAAAAACAAGCTGAATACCCCGCAGCAAAAAGCTGCTCTGGGTTGGTCGCTTCACCGCTTCCGCCCATTTCTTTTGGGTAGCTCAGAGCTAAAGACAGTTTATTGTCGTCAGTAGAAACTTGACCGTTACGGCCAGCGAGTGCGGTTGCTGATGTTGTGTAGATAGTTGTCATGATCTGAATCCTTTTATTTTCAATTGTTCTGGTCAGTATTTGTTTAAGTCGTTAGTGGCTTAATTTTTATCGGCTCGGTCTTGATTGGCCTGGTCTATACGTATTCAAACTGCTTTGGGTTCACTTTGAATACAATTTAAGTTGATGGCAATTAAATTGTGCACAACTTGATTTTCAACAATACTAATTGAAACAATCCAAGTGCGCAAGTATATTGTGCACAATTAAATTATTGAGATGGATCGTGAACATGAAGGAACCCAACGAAGAGAGCTACCTTACTCTGGATAACCAAGTCTGTTTTGCACTCTACAGCGCCTCAAATGCAATGGGGCGAGCGTATCAACCTCTCTTAAAGGCACTGGATCTCACTTACTTGCAATACATAGTGATGATGGTGTTGTGGGAAGAGAACGTCGTGAATGTAAAAACCCTAGGGCAAAAAACCCACTTAGACTCTGGAACACTGACCCCTCTTTTGAAGCGTTTAGAAACAAAAGGGTACGTGACTCGTACTCGCAGCGAAAAAGACGAACGCGTACGAGTTATCTCCGTCACAGAGTCGGGTACCCATTTACGTGAACAAGCCAAAAGTGTCCCTACTGAAATGATGTGTTTGTCTAAAATGAAGGTGGATGAGCTACTTAAACTCAAGCACGACTGTGAGAAGTTACTGGATAATCTCACCAAGTAGAGGGGGCATCTCGTTCACTCAGTTTCGCGGATCTAGCGCACTTGATGTGCACATAAAATCAACATTTGAGTGTACCTTGGCATCCAATGTTGCGACAAGGTTAATTAAATGGCCCAATACACTGTTAATATTGAGAAAAATCGGTATAGTTCTCGGCCAAATTCTTTAACCTAACTTTTACATGTACAACGCCCTATTTCGTCGAGCCATGATCTTATCTAGCCTATTGAGCTGGATGTTGATTGTATTGATGCCAGTGATTAATGCTCACGGTCAGTCGGCGGGCGTGTGGGCAACACTGTGTACGGCAAATGGATTTGAGAGAGTATTCATCCCTTCTCCCTCAAACGACCATGAGTTCGGTGCTAAAAGTAGCGGTGACAGTAGCGTTAGTGGCAGCGACCATGCTGGCTCACCTTGCCCTGCCAGTCATTTTTCTTACGATACTGATCCTTGCATCACTCCATTCTTAGTATCATTGCAAGTACGCCTAGCCAAAGTTCAGCTTTACCAAACGATCCAAATCTTCAATCACTCTACCCCCCTTTTACCTCGAGCCCCACCTACGTTCTTTCTTCCTAGTTAACCCCCGTTTACCTATACCAATATTTTATTCACAACACGCTTTGCGACTCGAGTTTTGTCGATGACTACTCGTCGCACTCGTGTTCAATGTGATCAATAAGGAAGAATTAATGTCTGTTCATTCAGAAAATAAAAATATGGAAGCTCAACAACTAAAGTCTCGCTACTTTTTAACTTGGCGATGGCATTTCTACGCCGGATTATTTGTTGTCCCATTCTTACTCATGCTCAGCCTTACGGGCTTAGTCATGTTATTTGACCAGGAAATTGAAACTGCCCGTTATGGCGATATTATTAAGCTATCTCCCGAGACGATTTCGCATGAAACATCAGCCAATACACTCTCTACAACATCGCTTGCTAAGCTGTCGTTATCTGAACAGCTTAATATCATTCAGCAAGCATTCCCTACCCATTCGGTCACTCAATTTATTCCGGCAAAAACAGCGGATGTTGCCAACCGATTTTCTATAAAAGACACGGATGGCAAGATTTTATTCGCCACGATTAATCCATACAACGGAGAGGTACTTGGCACCATTGATCGCAGCGACAGTTGGTATCAGTTAGCCAACGACATACACGGCACATTACTGATAGGCGATTGGGGAGACCATCTCATCGAAGTTGCGGCTAGCCTATGTATTTTGTTATTAGTCTCCGGTATATACCTATGGCTTCCGTTCGATAACGCCTCCAAAGCGGGTTTTCTAAAAATTCGGACAAGTAACGGTCCACGTATTTTTATGCGCGATCTACACGCAAACCTTGGCGGAACTTTATCGTTCGTTTTTCTGTTTTTCATTCTTTCGGGTCTCGCGTGGGCTGGGGTTTGGGGTGGAAAGATGGTACAAGCTTGGAGCACATTCCCTGCTCAGAAATGGGATGATGTGCCACTGTCAACACAGACGCATCAGTCACTGAACCACCTGGCAGAAGAAGAGTTGCCGTGGAACTTAGAACAAACGCCGCTGCCCGCCTCCAATCACGACCACAGCAAGATGGGAACAGATCATGCTTCTTCCCCAGCAGGACTGCAGATCCTCGATCGCCTCGAAGCCACTATCCATCAATTAGGATACACGCACTACAAACTGCATTTCCCTCGCGGGGTGCAAGGGGTGTTTACTGTGTCAGCCAATACAATGAGTGGTGACATTATCGACCCAACCCAAGATAGAACCACGCATATTGACCAGTATTCCGGAGAAATATTGGCCGATGTCAGCTGGGACGACTATGGTGTGATGGCCAAAATGATGGCAGCAGGCATAGCACTGCACCAGGGCGATATCAGCATCCTAAATAAAATCTTTAACGTTCTTTTTTGTGTCATGTTCATTGTTATTTCGGTAACTGGGGCGGTTATGTGGTGGATTAGGCGACCAAAAAATCGGGCCCATCTAGGTGTACCTCCAAGATTTACTCATCCTGGCACTTGGAAAACCGCAGCAGTAACACTTTCTCTGATATGTCTGGCGTTTCCGTTGGCAGGGGTGACCATCGTACTCACGCTGCTGCTTGACTGGTTTCTTTTTAGTCGATTTAAGTCTTTCGCTGCTTTAAAGAACTAACGCTGTATTTCACAGCTTACCACACTTAAAGCTCACCGCTGATTAACGAGAGATACTTATCAATATGGGAGCCATACAATCGTGTAATGCTCCCCAATTGGTATACTGCTCACTCGATCAATACTGAGGATAATGATGATATGTCGAAGACCGCAAAGATCCTTAATGAAGATAAGTTGGTAAAAAAGGCGTTAGACGTCGGTTTTAAGATGGCAAAACTGCAAGGGCTAAACTTGCCAAGCTCCTCACAACCCATCAAGATCAAAGCCGTGTATTTGTTCTTGGTTGAAGTTAACCAAATAACTCCGCTTCCTGCCGATAAGCTCGACGGAGCGAATATTAAAAAACGGTTAGCACTGTGGCTGCATAAAGCCCTTCCAGACAACGACCCCTTAAAATAAACAGGGCGTCAAATTATCCCAAAACCTCAGCGTTGCTCTTTGCAACGCTCTTAACTCGCCTTCAACCTCAATTCACTCTAGGAATGAAATGAATGTCTAACTATTCAGCAACGGTGCGCTGGGTTCGCGGGAAAGACGAACCCTTCAGTGATAATCGATACAGTCGAGCGCATCACTGGGAGTTTGATGGCGGCATCACTATCCCTGCCTCACCATCACCTCATATTGTACCTCTTCCCTACTCTGTAGAAGAAAATGTCGATCCCGAAGAGGCCTTTATTGCGGCTTTGTCGAGTTGCCACATGCTGGTCTTTCTTTCCATTGCTGCTAAACGTCAATACGTCATCGAAAGCTACGTAGATAATGCGGTGGGTATTCTAGAAGAAGATTCGCGCGGTAAAACATCCATAACAAAAGTAACGCTAAGACCGCACATCATCTTTTCAAATGATCGGATTCCTACCCTCAAACAACTTGAAAAAATGCACCATATGTCTCATGAGAACTGTTTTATCGCCAATTCGGTGAAGACTGATGTGGTGACGGAGATCATCACCTAAAGCTTTAACGTAATGAGAAACCTACTTTAACGAATGCCTGCTCTAAACAGCAGCCCGCCAATAATGGAGGTAAATAATGTTTAAGATTGATTTCACTACCGGTGATCTAGATACACTGACACAAGCGGAATTGACAGCCGGTTTTGAGTCCCATAGCCAGACACAGATGGCACCACCTTACAGCAAAGAGCGTTTGAATTGGACGGCTCAGGATGAACACGGCAAGCTCATTGCTGCACTCACCGCCGATCTACTGTGGGAATGGCTCTATATCGACGAACTTTGGGTCGATGAAAGCTGTCGTGGAACCGGATTAGGTAAACAGCTCATGAAAAAGGCGGAAGAGTTTGCAAAGGCTCAAGCTCTATCCGGTTTATGGCTTTGGACACAAAGTTGGCAGGCACCTGTTTTTTATGAACGTTTGGGATTTAAAGAATTCACCCGTTTTGAGAATTTCCCAACGGGACACAGTCGAATTGGTCTCAGAAAATACGTGTCAAAAATAGAGGAATAAACCGACCGCGACCCGAATTAGAACGAACAGGCAAAAGAAATGGAAAAGATGGCCCCATCTCTTGTGACATTTTTCGTTTGGCTAACATCGATGCACCACGGTCTGACGTTAACCACGGTCTGACGTTAACCGCACTCTAACGTTAACCAAAGTCTAACGTTAACAATAATCGCCTTTCATCAGACAAAATAGTCGGTGAACGATGGACCAGCCCCCTACTTTCGTTTCCACTCCAGCGCTCTCCTTTTAGAAGTGCAACATCACCACAAGCGAGTTGCTGAATATTGGAATCTTGAAGATACAATCCAGACATAGAGTCAGATTGACCATGACTTCCCCGTCCTAACTTTGAACGGTCAATAACGTCATTGGGTAGCCACTGTGTTGCAATACCTTGGTAAGTCGTGACTAAGCGGCAAGGTACTTGATCTACGTGAAAACGCGGGCACATCGCGTCATCCAGCGCCGCTAAACGAAAACCTGCTTTTTTTAAGTCGAATAGGCAGCAAAACATATCGACAAGCTCCACCATATTCTCTAACAGCAGTTTAGGCGCAGTCCCATCTGTGGCATTTTCTAGTTCGGCGTACGCCGTTTTCGGAGAAAGTGTCATAGACTTTCTTACGTTCTGGTTAACAGATATAAATTGACTGACGGCATCCGTTAGCTCTTCACTAAAGCTTCTTCGCCAAATCGCGATATTAATGTTGTCTTCGTATATTCCTGTCAAAATTGTGGGTTGCTTTCCTACTTTGAAACTGTCTTGTTCACTGAACTCATTGCCAGTTTTAGAGCTTGGCGATTCCGTTAAAACAGCGCCCATTACGTAACCTCCTATATTGTTATTGGTTTGTCGTCTCTCATGCAGCCTTGAAATGTATGATGTGCCACGAATCGACAATTGAAATGTTATAACATAGCAATTAGTAAACAAAAACAACTTTGCTAGAAAATAAACCCGCTAAGACAGCGGCACATCTATTCATCCGATGACAAGATTTGTTCAGATGGCGCCAGTGGAGTACGAGTTGAGACAGCATTTAAACGAGTGTTGGCCAGGTTCATTTTTGGAACCGTGGCGAGAGATGTATTAGAGCTCGCTATTGAATCCGTTATCAAAACCACCTTCTTGTCAAAATACAGGTAAAGAACCAGTGACCTGTATCTGGCAAGCTTTGACAATGGTAAAC
The DNA here is from genome assembly GCF_029958905.1 of Vibrio sp. YMD68. Classification (NCBI taxonomy): domain Bacteria; kingdom Pseudomonadati; phylum Pseudomonadota; class Gammaproteobacteria; order Vibrionales; family Vibrionaceae; genus Vibrio; species Vibrio sp. YMD68. Next base: position 1,303,800 of record NZ_CP124613.1, read on the forward strand.
TCGCTTTCCAAACAGGGTATTTGGAATTCGTTGAGTGAATGTGAAAAAGCAGTCTTCACTTTGCTAATAATGCCCGTGGCTAACAATACCTGCTGCTAACAATATCCGTTACTAGCAGTATCCGTTACTAGCAATGCCCTTTTACATTGCACCGCTAATCGAATAATTGTGCAACAAATATGGCGCAGCGCCTTTAAACAGAATACCATGCACCGGATTAACGGTTGATCATGATGTGATCGTGTCAGCCTCCATCCATGCTATGATTATGCTACAACAACGAGTCTCGCAGAGGCCCATATGAAGCGGTGTCGTCACTGCTCAAAGCAAGACATTGAACCAACAGAGGATAGTGTGGCATACCTTTAACGTTGCCACTGGTGTATACCCCATGAAAACAGAAAGACTTAACGCTGAACTTCCTGCCGATTTCCAACGCGCAGGAGAACTGTTAACCGCTGGCGAACTCGTCGCAGTACCGACAGAAACCGTCTACGGATTAGCAGCAGATGCGAGTAACCCAGAAGCGGTGGCGAAGATTTTTGAGGCTAAACAACGCCCGAAAAACCACCCACTGATTGCCCATATCGGCAGCTTTGACCAACTTTCCCGCTGGGTAAAAGATATTCCAGACTGGGTTACGCCTCTGGCAGACGCTTTTTGGCCGGGGCCACTGACGCTAATTTTCGAACGCCACCCTAACGTTTCTGATGTCATCTCTGGCGGGCTGACCAGCATTGGGGTCAGAATGCCTGATCACCCAGTACTGTTGTCACTATTACAACAATTCGATATTGCCGTTGCCGCGCCATCCGCCAATCCCTATCAAAAACTCAGCCCAACCAGTGCCGAACAGGTATTGAGTGGCCTGGATGGAAAAATTGCCGCGGTACTCGATGGTGGACGTTGTGGTGTCGGTACGGAATCGACCATTTTACGAATCAGTGATGATAAAGCCGAGATTTTACGTAGCGGTCCACTCTCAGCAGAGGATTTACAGCCCTACTTGCCATTTCCGGTTGTGACACCACAAAGCCACCAGGAAGCTGTGTCTGGAAATAAAAAGGTGCATTATCAGCCCAATGCGAAAGTGGTGATCTGCCCCACTCACGAACTCGAAGCTCAATTAAAAACAGAACAAGATCACACCGGTGTGCTGGTCTATTCGGCGTCTCTACACAATATTGATTGTGATCACCGTGTCGTCCTACCCGACGATCATCACGGCTATCGTCAGGCACTGTACGCCTCTCTGCATGCACTTGATGGTAAAGGAGTGAAAAAGCTTTTGGTTGAAGCTCCACCCCGCATTGAAGCATGGGCCGATATATGGGATAGATTAAGCCGCGCTGCCGCTGAATAACTCGTCATTGGCTGCACCCGCAGCCAATACTTTATTTTATGACTAACCGATCAGCCAACCGATCAGCTAACCAAGTAAAAGCACACTGCCCAAACCTAAGAAAGTCACAAAGCCGACGATGTCCGTCACTGTCGTTAAAATCACCGAGCCAGATAACGCAGGATCGATGTTGAGCTTGTCGAGTATCACGGGAATAAAAATCCCTGATATCGCCGCGCAAATAATATTAGCAACGATGGCAATACCAATCACAACACCCAGCATTGGGTTTTCAAACCAGTAACCGGCAACAAAGCCAATGACGACTGCCCATAACACACCGTTCAGCGCACCGACTTTCACTTCTTTCGTTAATAAAGGTTTAAGGTTAGCTTTAGATATTTGCCCAAGTGCTAACCCCCGAACAATCAACGTCAATGTTTGGCTACCCGCTATTCCCCCCATTGAAGCGACAACAGGCATTAACACTGCCAATGCAACCACCTGCTGCAACGTCGCTTCAAACAAGCCGATAAACCACGAGGCTAAAAACGCCGTCATCAGGTTAATGCCTAACCAAATAGCTCGATTTTGTGCGCTTTTGCGTACCGAGGCAAAAAGGTCTTCATCTTCACCAAGACCCGCTTGTGCCATCAATTGAGATTCCGCTTTCTCACTTTGGAGTTTGTAGGCGGTGCCCATGTCTAAACGGCCAATCAATAAGCCACTTTCAGTAATAACGGGTAAAGAGGATTCGCCACTGAGTGACACTTTATTGGACGCGGAATAAATGTCTTCCTTTGCATCGAGTGATGGAAAATCATCTTCTGACAGTTCTGAAATTCGCAGTGTCGGTTCAACGTCAAACAAACGATTGATGCGCACCGTTCCTGTCCAGTTGCCACGGCTATCGACCAGATAAATCACGTGACTATGTGGCGGAAGGTTGCGGCGCAGCAATCGCATGACCACTTTGATTTTGGTTTTTGCTGGCACCACTAAAGGCTGGTGATCACACCAGTGGCCTACTTCTTCATCGTCAAATTGTTGTGCGGCAGAATAGCGATTTTGCTGCTCTTCATTCATCAGCCCAAGTACGTTTTCGAGCAAATGATCAGGAATGCTGTCTTGCAATTCGAGCAAGGTATCAGCATCTATCCCGGTAAACAGAGCCAGCAATGTACCGTCGTCTTGATTATCTAGGATCGACGTGCTGGCATCTGCACGCATCTCAACCAGCACAGGCACTTTCATCGTATCTGAAAGTTGCTCCCATGTACCTAAACGCTCGGTAAGCGGGAGAGATTCGAGTAGCAGCGCAACATCGACAGCCGAGTTATCTTGCTCCCACTGCTCTATCACGGCTTGTTGCGAGCTGGCATCACCAGAATCAGTAAGCAACTCACTGACCACATCCTGAATGGTGTTATTTTCCATGTTTTTTCCTGAGGAGACAGAGACTTGTCAGAATATAGGGGATAATCTTAAAACATCAATGAAAAGATCAACGAAACAATAGATGAAGAGCCTATGGCTGAGCAGGAAGGGCGTACCACTCCAAAAACCATTAGGCACTTCATGATGAGTGTGTTTAAAGCTCTATCGTTTGGTCAATCCTTTCCCATTCAAGTAAGGAAGAATGTGTGGGCGTGATTCCCCAGAAAGCTTCCCTGTTATGTCTTGTGACCAGCTCGTTTGTTTCTGGTTACTTGAACGATTGGCGTAGTAACTTTGCATGGAATCGTCATAGTTTTTAATATCGTCCAAACTCAGCGGCTGATACTGGTTCTCGTGCAGAATGACATGAGCAGGTAAACGAGGCTTCAGCTCAGGTTGTTGATCCGGGTGCCCCAAACACATGCCAAAAAGTACCGCGCTATTTTGAGGAAGCCCGAGAAGTTCATCAACCTGTTGAACGTTATTGCGTAATCCGCCAATGTACACGCCACCTAACCCTAATGATTCGGCGGCCAATAAACAGTTTTGCGCCATGATTCCAGAATCAACAGCGCCAATAAGAGTCAGCTCTGTGAAGTCAGCTTGGACCTGTGGATTTATTTCAACGTGGCGTTGGTAGTCGATACAAAACACAAGAAACTCAGCAGCACTCTCTACATACGCTTGATTCCCCGCATATTGAGCCAGCAGTTTTCGCTTATCTTTGTCTGTCACTCTGATGATAGAAACAACCTGCAACATGCTGGACGATGAAGCGGCTAAACCCGCTTGAATGATCGCCTCCAACTGCTGTTTTTCTATTGGCTGCTGTGTATATTTACGAATGGATCGGTGACCTAAAATGGTTTCTATTGTGCTGTTCATGAGTCTCAGACAATCCTTGTTGTTATTATGATTCACGAATTACAGTAACGATATTTGCTGTTAGCGTAAACAAAAAAGCCATGATCAACGGTCTGATTTCTGTACAAGCCAATTTCCGTACATGAATGCAACCGAGTCGACTTTCTATGTTGTCGCTTTCTATGTTGTTGCTTTCTTGCTGCTTTCGTTCTTGCTATTTTCTTTTTAACCGCTTTAATTTTTAACCACGCTATTTATAACGGCTTTCTTTTTAACTGCTTTCACTGAGTGCGAATTGAATTTGTTCTGAAGAATACCCTTTTCGGCTTAGCATTGCGTACGCTTTGCTGCGCTCTTTATGAATATTCAGATCGTACGATTTCTTTTCCAACTGCTCTAAACACGCGCTATAAAAATCGATTTCTCCTGAGTCAACGAGCTTGTCGATCAAGGCGTCGAGATCCGTCACGTCTATTTTTCGCTGACGTAGTTCTTGACGAATCACCGTTAACCCTTTGCCTTTACGAACATATTTCAGCACTTCCTTCTCAAGATCGGCTTTTTCAGCTTTGATTTCTAGGTTTGAACGTAACTGAGCAAAACTGGGATGCTGCCGAAGGCTTTCGTTAATTTGAGCGTAACTGAAACCGCGTTTTTGTAGCGCGGCCACGAGCTTTTCTTTGCTCATGGTGAATTCTTGATAATAGTGATTCACTCGTTCGGTCAGTATCGTCTGTTCATCGATTTGTCGCTCTTGCTTTACTTTCTCGATGGCCTCCTGGATCAGCGCACCAGCTATGCCTTTCTTCTTCAATTTTTCCAGAATATAACCCGAGCCGTACTCACTGGAAAAAGCGCGCTCTGCAAACTGTTCAGCGAATTCATTATCTGGCTTCAGATAATCTAACCGGCGCAGCTTTTCTATTGTCTGAGTGATCCAATCTTCGTTATCGGTTTTGATTCGAAGCTTGTTGATCAACTCGCTTTCGGTCAGATCGCGCTGGCCCAAATGCCACATGGCTGAGTTCATGACACTTTCTATGCGTGTTGCCTTTTTGACTCGATTCTGATCAGTATGCAAATGACGGCCTCTAAAATTTCACGTTTGTCTGTTTGTTTATTTGTTTATTTGTTTAACGAGCGAACAAACAAAAATAACTCTCCACCGAAATGCGGTGGGTTAAGTCAACTGGAAGTGTGTCAGGGATACCAACCTTTGTAAATTGGTATTCGGTCGTCAATCTCCCAACCCTACCATGAAAAAAAGGACATCAATGTGATGTCCTTTGGTGTCAGATTTACTCTACATTAAAATCATTCTTTCATTCAGTTACAGCCGAATCGACAGGGCTTTTGCAACATTTCTAGACGTCATTTCAATATTAAATGCGGCCTCTTTTAGCGCCGTTGGTAGATCCGTAGCGCCAAGAACAACGCTGTAGACCGCATCAATACCATGCTCATAAACCACGTTGCAATCTGCTGCTGTCGACCCAGCGATCGCGATGACAGGAAGCTTAAACTGTTTTGCGACACGCGCGACGCCTATCGGGGTTTTCCCATGAATGGTTTGGCTATCGATACGGCCTTCACCCGTAATAACCAGGTTCGCGCTCTTTACCACCTTTTCAAGGTTTACCGCATCCATAACAATGCTGATCCCGGGCCGTAACGTGGCGTTAAACATCCCAATGAGTGCGGCACCTAAGCCTCCTGCGGCCCCAGCGCCTGCAACGTCTTTAATGTCTTTACCTGTGGTTTCAGCGATCACTTTTGCATAATGCGCAAGGTTAGCGTCTAAGGTATCAATCATCTCAGATGTTGCCCCTTTTTGAGGGCCAAACACATGGGAAGCCCCTTTTATGCCACACAATGGGTTGTCCACATCGCAAGCAACTTCGAGAGAAACGCTTTGTAAACGCGGATCGAGTTCGGTTAAATCAATGCTCACTAAGTTCTTGAGTGCGCCACCACCGTAGGCCAAGTCGTTGCCATGTTTGTCGATAAGCTTTGCACCGAGAGCTTGTGCCATGCCTGTACCACCATCGTTGGTCGCGCTGCCACCTAAACCGATAATGATGTGTTTTACCCCTTTGTCGAGCGCACCTTTAATCAGCTCGCCCGTACCATATGAAGTGGTTAATAATGGATTGCGTTTATTGCGTTCAACAAGGTCAAGCCCTGAAGCGGCTGCCATTTCAATGACAGCCGTCGAGCCATCACCAACCAAGCCAAAGAAACCCTCAACCCTATCACCCATTGGACCGGTGACTTGCTGTTCAACAATGATTCCTCCCGTCGCGTCAACAAGAGATTGAACGGTTCCTTCTCCGCCATCTGCCATCGGTAACTTAACGTATTCCGCATTGGGCATCACTTGTTTGAAGCCACGTTCAATCGCACAAGCCACTTCCATTGCTGTTAAGCTTTCTTTGTAAGAATCCGGAGCAATAACCACTTTCATAGAGATTTCCTAATTTTTATTGTTATAAAAGGACAAGGCTTAAGATATACACCAATGTCATTGCAGTAATGCCCTGTACTAACGTCGCCATCGTTTGTGCTCGGTATGCTAAGCCGACTGACATGCGGCTGAATTGAGACACGACCCAGAAGAAGCTGTCGTTAGCGTGTGACACGGTCATTGCACCAGCGCCTATCGCCATCACGGTCAATACACGGCCCATTTCCGAATCAAGCCCTAATTGCGCTAGCATCGGAGCAACCAAGGCAGATGTGGTCACTAGAGCAACGGTCGACGAACCTTGCGCCGATTTTAGCGCCGCAGCGACAATAAATGGCATGAAGATACCCACACCCAGTGCCGATAATGTCGTACCAAGGTAGTCACCGAGCGGCGTCGCTTTTAGTACCGCACCAAACGCACCACCTGCACCAGTGATCAATAGGATTGGCGCAGCAGACAGAATACCTTGATTAATGCGCTCGCCAAACTCTTCAATTTTGTTACTGGCTTTAAGCAAACGAGTCGCCAGTAGTAAACCAATAAATAACGCTGTTAACGGCTGACCTAAGAAATTCAAGACATCGTAGACGACCCCTTCACCGAGAGGCAGGCTTGGGAAACGGGCAATGGATCCAAAACAGATAAGCAAAATAGGCACAAAAATAGGGGCGAATGCTTGGGTTGCCGTTGGTAATTCACCGTAAGAGGCTTTTAGTGTTTTCCAATCTTGACTTGCTGCTTCAAATTCTTCAGCTTTTACATCTGGCTCTACGTCTTTAAAACGATTTGCCCATAACATACCCGCCAAAGATGCAGCCGCGGCGACAAAGATACCCACACCAATGACTAAACCTAGATTAGACTCTAATCCCAGATTACCCGCAGCCGCAATTGGGCCTGGCGTTGGAGGAATGAAAGTATGCGTAGCATAAAGACCCGCAGCCAACGCCACGCTCATAGCAACACTGGAGGTTTTTAACCGGTGAGCTAAAGACTCTTTCAATGAATTTAAAATCACGAAGCCCGAGTCACAAAAAACAGGAACGGAAACAATGTACCCAATGATCGTCATGGTCAGTGTTGGGTACCGCTCACCCAGTACTTTAATGACGGTGTCTGCCATGGTGATGGCAGCGCCGCTTTTTTCTAGTATCACACCAATGATGGTGCCGAGGACAATAACAAGACCAATATAGCCGAGTATTCCACCAAAGCCTGAGGCGATGGTTTTCGCAATGCTGTCAGCCGGTAATCCGTAGGCAAAAGCGGCAATAAATGCAGCTAGAATCAATGATAAAAATGGGTGTAGTTTGTATTTGGTTGTAGAGAGGACGATGAATGCTATCACCCCCAATAGTATGAGAACTAGGGTCATGGTAATTCCTTTTTTGTTATGTAATTTGTATCCAGTACTTGATGACTGCCGATACTGGGTTTGCCTGTAGGGGACGTCGTTATTATCAAACGAACTCAGTCAGTTTCCTTTGGGCAAGCGTACAAATTATTCACACTATCAATATTTTATTACTGTGCACTTGCACAATTAACAGCCGGGTATTACTGACTTTTCAAAGCGAGATAGAGCTCAATAGAATCATCTAACTTATTGATATTTAAACCTGTAATCTCTTCAACTCTGTCTAATCGGTATCTCAGTGTATTCCTATGAATATGTAATAAACGACAAGTTCGAGCTAAATCACAGTCTTGAGAAAAATAGCAATTGAGCGTTTTAATCAATACTCCCTTGCTGTCTTTTTCATTCAATCTATTGATTGGAGCCATCAATAATTCTTTTTTCCAAGCGTCCTGTTTTATGCTGCTTATAAAGACAGACAGCTTGTGATCATCAAAAAACAGGGTGCTTTGGGCCGTTGGTACACTGGAATCCAATGTGGCTTTCGCCGTTTCATAGGATCTCGCGAGGCCAAGTAAACCAGGGAAGTAACCGCCAACAAATATCTGGATGGTAAAATCACACTCTTTTTTGGCCCGTCTAGCCAGCTTTTTGACCCGTTCTTTTTCCGCGTCTATACACCACTGATCCTCTTTAGTCGTAATGGGTTTAAGGACTACCACCTCATTTTGGGATACGGAAACAATACCGACGATATTGTCTCTGGCTGGGTACTCCAATAAATCAACGAGCTTTTGCAACTGCTCTTGTGTCACCGATTGATTCGGCTTTGGAACCACTTTCACCAGCGCCGCCACTCTCGGTTGGGTAAGGTCCAAATCCAAACGCTCTGCAATCGACATCAGTTGATTGTCACTTAAACTCGATCCTTCAATCAGTTGGCTTAGCAACTCCTCACGGTGTCGATTGTTCCATTGCATCTGCGCCATCATTGCGGCTTGTTCAATGATTAACTCAGCCGTCATTTGAACCAGTTCACCAAAACTTCTCACATCATCAGGGACACCAGAAACCCCCACCACGCCGATGACTTGATCCTGATACAGGATGGGGCAGTTAATCCCTTCTTTGACACCATTTAATGTACTCGCCACGGTTTTGTTGATTTCTACGGTCCGATTGTCATGAATCGCTAACAGCGCTCCTTCATGAGTACGATGTAATCGAGCCGGATCGCTTGAACCGATGATTTGCCCATTTTCATCCATGACGTTGACAGGGTATTGAATGATCTTACTGGCTCTTTCTACAATCTGACGTGCGATCAGTGAATTTAACTGCATGGTGGAAGCTCTTAAGGTTAACTGACATTCAGTATATCCAAACTGCGCTTATGTTTTTGTACTGAATAGAAAATATTCCAACCCACTCTTATTTCTTTCCGCATTTCACCTCATTTTCATCAACATGCATAAGGCAAGTGACGAGGCCCTAAAATATTGCTAACGTAATGCAGCCATGCCTTTTTACCTTCGTATTTTCTAGAGGAACTGTATGTTCGAGCAAGTGATTAATATCTTATTTCCCGTCTTTGCTCTTGCGTTCGTTGGCTTTGCTGTTGGTCGATGGTTAAAACCAGATTTCAAACCGATCAATCAAATCAATATGAGTGTTTGTATCCCCGCATTAGTATTTGCCTCGCTGGCGACCATGCCTCTTGATACAGAACAGCTTCCCCTCATTTACGCCTCTTTGGTTGCGATCCTGGTACCGGGCCTGCTCATGATTCCGATCTGTAAATACCTGGGTCTAAATTTCAAAGCATGGGCGCCGCCTCATATGTTTCGTAATAGTGGTAATCTGGCCATCCCACTTTTTACTTATACCTTTGGTGATGCGGCTTTAGCTCCTGCGGTTTTACTGTTTGTTATGTCGGCCTGTGTCCACATTAGTATTGGCTTAGCGTTGCTTAGCGAGGGAAATCCTTTTAAGCAAATCTTCTCCATGCCCGTATTTTTAGCGGCCGCACTTGCGATGTTTCTCAACCTATCAGGGATCGTTGTTTGGAACCCGCTCATCGAAGCCACTTCACTTCTGGGGCAGGCCGCGGTTCCCATTATGTTGCTATCTCTTGGTTCTCAAATGGTTAATCTGCGCTTTAGTGGGCTTAAAATCGGATTACTCAGTACACTTCAATCTTTAGCGACTGGGGCGGTCGCATTTGCAATTATTTACTGGTTGATCCCACTGCCAACGCTTCACCTACAAATGATGGTGCTATTCACTATGCTTCCACCTGCTGTGATGAACTATCTCTTTGCGGAACGGTTTGAAGTTGAACCTGATAAGGTTGCGTCGATGGTTTTGTTTGGTAACTTTCTCAGTGTGGCCACGTTACCCTTGCTGCTGATTTTTGCACTCTCCTTGTAAATTTTCACCGAGGCTGACGGAACTTCAGTTATAGGGGGCTAGAAAGAAAGGGAAGGAAATTACAAATAATGAAGAAGATAAATGAGCAAACAGCCGCTGTTGGTCCATTGAACGAAGCACACGTAACGACGGCTTGATTACGTGCAGGAAAAGTAAACATTAGAGGGTTAAGGGAAGCGATTAACTGCGAATATACGTCAGTAACTGCTGACTCAACCGGCCAAGAGATCCCGCCACTGGATGGGTATACGAAAAAGTCCGGATACCATAAATACCCATGACTAAAAACTGCGACAATTCCTCACAATCTTTATCTTCGGATATTTCTTTATCTTGCTGAGCTTGGCGGAGTTTTTCAGTAAAGGCTTGCTGCCAATCATTGAGCATTTTACTGATGATGTTTTCAACTTCTTCATCTTGATCGGCCAATTCATTCAAGGCCTTCTGCAGCAAGCAGTGCTTAATTTGAGCTCTTTCACACTCTTCTACTACGCTATCAAGGTACGCTTCCAATCCTTCCATGACGGTAGTTTTGCTGTCGAACACAGCCATAAATTCATTGTTTCTTTCTAGACGATATTGATTAAGCGCAGCAACCAGTAGCCCTCGTTTATTTTCAAACGCGCAATAGATTGAGCCCGGGTGCAACCCTGTGGCTTTTTTCAAATCTTGCATACTGGTTTTACTGTAACCCTTACTGATAAAGGCATCCATTGCTGACCGTAGTACTTTTTCTCGATCAAACTCTGCACTGCGCATATTCATTCTCACCTTTGCTGACTGTCGCTCATACTACCCTATTTTGAACAATCATTCAAAATAGTACTTGAATGATCATTCAACTTAGTCTAATTTGAATGGGCATTCAAGAAATAGACACTCAGACCATAAGGATCAGCATGGAAAACTTATTTGAACCGCTAAGCCTCAACGATACGATTACACTGAAAAACCGTATTTTAATGGCGCCACTCACTCGCTGTATGGCCGATGAGAACTTAGTCCCTACCCAACAAATGGTGGATTACTATGCTCGCCGTGCTGACACTGGGCTGATCATTTCTGAAGCTGTCATTATTCGACCAGATGGACAAGGGTATCCAAATACACCAGGCCTATTTAGTGAAGACCAAATTAGCGGTTGGAAAAAAGTCACCGATGCCGTTCATAGCAATGGTGGAAAGATTTTTGCTCAACTTTGGCATACAGGGCGTGTCGCGCACCCACATTTTTTCGATGGCGACTTTGTACTAGCCCCCTCTGCCATCGCGGTTGAAGGATCGGTACCCCGAATGCGTGAACTCACATACACCGTACCAAAACCGGCATCGAGAGATGAAATAGAACAACTGGTCAACGACTACAGCCAAGCCGCAGAAAACGCGATTGAAGCAGGCTTTGATGGCGTAGAAATTCACGGTGCCAATGGGTATTTGATTGATCAGTTCCTGCATTACAGCAGTAATGTTCGTGATGATGAATTTGGTGGGAACCCTATCAACATGGTTCGTTTCCCTCTCGCGGTTATTGATGCCATTAGTGCTAAAATCGGTGAAGATCGCACGGCTCTGCGTGTCTCTCCTGGGGCATATTTCAATATTGATAGCGATGATCGCGATAGAGATGTCTTCGATCACTTACTGACTGAGCTGGAAAAACGCAATCTTGCTTATCTTCATGTTGGCATCTTCGATGACTCCATGACATTTGATTATTTGGGCGGAAGCGCTTCCAGTTATCTGCGTGCAAACTACTCGAAAACATTAGTGGGCGTTGGAAGTTATACCGCCGAAACGGGCAGTGAAGCGATTAAAGCGAATAAGTTTGATTTACTTGCTATTGGTCGCCCTCTTATAGCCAACCCTGATTACGTTGCCAAAGTAAAATCTGGCAAGGAAATTGTCACCTATTCAGACGATATGCTGATGACGCTCGTTTAAGCTAAATTTCAATCCATCCCTGTCTAACTTTTGATCCATTTTTTCTTGAGCATTACTTTGCCGTCAATACTATTGACGGCATTTTTTATTTACCTCAAAGACCGTGCACGCAATGTTCGTTATTCAAGGTTTAGTCACTCAAGGTTGAGCAGCTCAGTATTCAGAGAATCAAGGTTAGCTTGTTCAAGCGCCTTACATTGACAACACAAAAGGCCTATTCACGCCACACTCTTGCACAAACTCTTCATCGTGACTGACTATGACAAACGCGCCTTGATAACGATTAAGAGCTCGGGACAATAGCCTTTTAGAATCGAGGTCCAGATGGTTATCCGGCTCATCAAGAAGTAACAGCGGATGCTTGGTTTGATGGCTTACCACGAGCATCGAGAGCTTCATTTTCTCACCACCACTGAGTTTATTTGCTAAACGATGAACATCATCTCGACGAAATCCAATACCCGCCAGTAATGTTCTTGCTTCACTGTGTTGCACTCCGTCACAAAGTAGACACACATTATCAAGCAGAGAGAGTCGCTCGTTCAACAGCCCAAAGTGTTGGTCTAAGTACATCATTGGCGTGTTGATGGACCACGTCCCTTCCGCATATTTTTCATGGCCTAACAGCACTTTTAATAAAGTCGACTTTCCGCTTCCATTCCCTCCTTGAAGATGCAATTTGATGCCACGACTTATCTGTAAATCAATAGGTTCACAAGAGCCAAAAGGAAGTAAACCATTGACAATCGACACCAAATTTTTCGACCGGTTAACCCCATCTGAAAGATAAACTTTTTGCTCTTTTAACTGCTCTTGCCTCGCTTGCAATAAGCTCGCCTTGTCTTGTAACAGCTCTCGCCGTCCACCCTCATTTTTCATTCGATTCGACACGTTGGCGGTCGCTCGACTGCGAAGCTGGTTAAGTACGATTTTTGGCATTCCTCCTTTTACACGAGTTTGGTTTCCTTTTGCTGCTCTTTGGTCAGATTTTTCTTTATTTTTTTGAGCCTGTACCTCTAAGTGCTTTTGTTGTTTTGTCACGCTCGTAAGCTGGCGATCTATGGCCATGGATTCTTGGTGCTTTTGTTCTACATAGAAGTCAAAATTTCCACCATACTGAGTCAAGCCTAAAGTCGATAAAGCCCAAATTCTGTCCATATGTCGAAGCAATTGCCTATCGTGGCTGATCAACAAAATACCTCCTGAATACCGGCTCATTTGCTCGACTAACCACCGTCTACCTTCCCTATCGAGATGATTCGATGGCTCATCTAAAACAAGCAACCCAACGTGTTCATTAAAAAGCTGCCATAAACGAAGACGAGCCAACTGCCCTCCGCTTAACAAATGGCACGGGAAGTGAACATCCTTAGGCAAACCCAGCTTGATAAGCTGCTGTTCTAGATCGAGTTTGGCCGTCCAACGCCCTTCAACCAGAGCAAAGAGATCGGAACCACATTCTCCGAGTTCAATGCTTTCCAACGCCCGAATGATGTCATCGAGCTTCAGGTATTGAGCAATCGTTGTGTCACTTTGAAGCAAAGTGGAGGGCAGTTGATTGTAACTGGCGACGGTAGTGTGCAGATCTACGTTCCCAGAAGAAGGAGCTCGATCTTTTATCAGCAGTGAAGCCAGAATGGATTTCCCGACTCCGTTGCGTCCAACTAAACCCACCCGGCGATGAGTAAACGTGCAAGAAATATTATCGAATAAGGTCTGGCCATTATCGAATCGGTAGCTGAGTTTATTCGCTTGAAATAATGGTTGTAATGTTAGGTGTGGCATAAATAGCCTCCTGTTAGACAGGGGCGTAAAGCGTAGCGGGGTCAAAATCTCAAGAAAACCCTGGATAGAGACCAAAATAGACAGCAGCAATATGACGGCCACATTTTTTAATGGCAAACATAAATGGCATGCGTTCTATTATTCGTGTGGTGTGCAGGAAATCGCGCTCGATACGAGCGATAAAGCTACGCCTACTAACCCTGTGGATCCAAAAAAGTGATGTAAATGGATGACAGGCATTAGTTCTTCATATTGGCGTAGACTCCTTGAGATGCGTTGAGCAAATTGTAACCGCATCGTGATGGAAATTGCAACTCTTAACTAGAACGACGACCAAACTTAGCACTACAACATGTTAGCTATCTGTTCCCCTAACCGCCTGATCGCACACTTCACTGAATCAGTCATGTCCAGCGAAGCATTGAGTCGAAAGCCATGGGTAAACTGCTGATCCGGGGCAAACATTTCTCCTGGTGCAATACTGATATTGTCTTGGAGCAAAACTCTATATAAGTCGGTCGTATTCACATGCTCGGGAAGGGTGACCCAGATAAAGTAGCCACCGGTTGAATAATAAGCATCACAGCCGTTAGGAAGACTTTGTTGCAAAAGCTGCCAGGTTTGAAATTTTCTTTGTTCCAATGTTCTTCGCAACTGACGCAAGTGGATTTCGTAGTGTCGAGTTGATAGGTAATTAGCCAGCGCAAGTTGTACTGGAGCACTGGTTGACAAGGTACTCATCAATTGAATCTTTTGAATCGGTAAGGCACGGTTCCCTGCGGCCACCCAACCAATCCGAAAGCCCGCCACCAGCGATTTAGAAAATGACGAACAATGCAACGTCATTCCTTGAGTATCAAACGCTTTTGCAGGTAATGGTTTCGACGCGCCATAATAAAGTTCGCCATACACATCGTCTTCAATTAGATAAACCTTATGCTCGGTCAACAATGCCACGAGGCGCTTTTTCTTCTCGTCAGATAAGGTAAAACCAAGCGGATTTTGGAAATTCGTCATTAGCCAACAGGCTTTCACATCGTGCGTTTGAAGGGCTTTTTCCAATGAATCTAGGTCAATCCCTTCCGTGGGATGTGTATTGATGGACAATGCCCGTAAGTTCAATCGTTCCAACGCTTGCAGTGCGCCATAGAACGCAGGGGATTCGATCACCACCCAGTCGCCCGCTTTAGTGACCGATTGCAGACTCAAGTTGAGTGCTTCTAGTGCGCCGGCGGTAATCACGATTTCCTCAGGGCTAATGTTCATCCCTTGAGCGGCATATCGCTTTGCAATGATATTCCTTAGCGTTTCATTCCCCGGAGGGAGATTATCCAGTGCGTGTGAAGTCGGCATATGACGAGCAGCCTGAACTAAGGATCTATTCACTTTATCTTGCGGGTAAAGCATGGGATCTGGATAAGCGAACCCAAAATTAACCA
This sequence comes from Vibrio sp. YMD68, assembly GCF_029958905.1. Lineage (NCBI taxonomy): Bacteria > Pseudomonadati > Pseudomonadota > Gammaproteobacteria > Vibrionales > Vibrionaceae > Vibrio > Vibrio sp. YMD68. Next base: position 1,318,861 of record NZ_CP124613.1, read on the forward strand.
CCGCCTTTTTCGTTCGACTGGCTTGTAGAATATCAAACACGAAGTCATTGATATGCACAGATTCTGTTATATGTAAGCGCCTAGCAGGCTGTGACGTGGTAACGCTATGAACAGGGGGGGCAACAACATAGCCAGAACGAGAATGGGAGACTACCCACCCTTGAGTCTCTAACAGTCGATACGCATTCACTACGGTCATCAAGCTTAACCCTGATAACTCCGTTTGTTTTCGTAGTGATGGCAACTTGCTACCAATAGACCAAACATTACTTCTAATTTGACTTTTAATTTGTTCCGCTAGCTCGACATACTTGGCCACTGACATTACCCAGGTAGGTTAAAACGCATGCACTATACCATTATAAATCACAACTGTTATACACAATAAGTTAAAAACTGTATCTATTATAGCAAGGGCGCCGAAAGTACAATGAGTTCAGATTAGCCATTAATTATTATTTAAAGATCATTGTGTTAGTAAATTCATCTGGAGCCATAACTGTGAACTATGCCAAAAAAGAGCTGTACCTAGTGACCATTGCTATTGCCTTAGCGCTATTGAATGTTGGAGCACACTTACTCGGGTCCAAAATGTTTTTCGAGCTTCCTTTAGCTGAAATAACCCTCGCTTTAACGCCCATTTCGATGATAGCTCTGGCCATTGTGGGAATAAAAATCGCGCAAAAGGAATAATACTTCAGTGGCAACAGTGACGTTAATCGTCAGATTCCCAATACGGTGTTTCTCCAAAGTAGTCGCTAAGAAAATCGATAAATACTCTACTTTTTTGAGGCAGATAACGTGCTTCAGGAAAGACAACATACGCATTGAAAGGAGCCGGGGTATAACTCGTAAGTATCTGTTTCAATGCCCCACTCTTTAACTCTTTCCAGATGATAAACTGGGGTAAATAAGTAATCCCATGCCCAGAAACTGCCATGCTTTTTAAAAACTCACCATTATTGGCATTGTGCGCAATATTCAACGACACCGTGACTTTTTCTCTTTTTGAACCCGCTTTCTTTTCGCCTAAAAGAGCAAGCCCTGACGGCGCCATTTGGCTGTATCGAAGAAACTGATGCTCACTCAGATCATCGGGTGTTTGAGGCGTCCCAAATTCGTCCAGATAAGCAGGGCTGGCACACAGTAAATGACGAATGGGTGTAATCGCTTTGGCTCGCAGTGTCGAGTCGGTAAGCTCTCCAATTCTCACCGCCAAATCAAATCCATCGCCAATAAGATCCACTTTTCGATCTGAAAAATCGATGTCTAGCTTAAGATCCTTATGCTGTTTAGAAAATTCATCCAATGCAGGAACCAAATGTTCAACTCCAAATGAGAGAGGCACCGCCAGTTTTAGCGTTCCCACAAGATCTTTCCGGTCAGACGATATTTGGCCATTGAGTTCATCGATTTCCTCTGCGATCAACTTACTCTTCTGGAAATAAATGAGCCCTGCTTCCGTTAGGCTCGATTTTCGAGTGGTGCGATTGATCAGTCGCGTTCCCAGTTGCTGTTCTAATTCACTCAATCTTTTGCTGATGGCCGATTTAGCCAAACCGAGCTGTTCCGATGCTTTGGTGATACTGCCCGTTTCTACCACCTTAATGAATATTCTGATGCTCTCTAGTTGCCCCATCTCAATCCCTTTTATCTGTTCTTAATTATTCTCAAATTGAGAACAATAATTTCTCATTGTGTATGTTTATTGTTTTTTCATCAACAACTACTATCAGTCTTAGAACGTAATGAGTAAGGACTCAGCCATGAATGTTACCCAGGAAAAGACGTCGTACCGAGCTTTGACACGTGTGTTCAAAGGAATCAAAACATCAGATGGTGATGGCGTAAAACTCACTCGTATCATCGGTACCAACGAGCTAAACATGCTTGATCCCTTCCTTCTACTCGACTGCTTTGAAAGCGATCAAGCCTCTGATTACATTGGTGGATTTCCGACTCACCCGCACCGAGGGTTTGAGACCGTTACCTACTTACACCACGGTAACATGCGTCACAAAGACAGTGCGGGCCATGAAGGTGTTATTCGGTCAGGTGGTGTCCAGTGGATGACCGCAGGTAAAGGGATATTACACTCTGAAATGCCAGAACAAGATCACGGGCTTCTGAAAGGATTTCAGCTGTGGGTTAACCTTCCTCAAACCGCAAAAATGGTGGAGCCGGATTATCAAGAATTTTTACCGGAGCATACGCCTTTAGAGCAACGTAGCGATGGCGTTTCGGTCCGTGTTATTTCAGGCGAGACTGACCACGGGACAAAAGGGCCGGTTAACAACACCTATACATCGCCACTTTTTCTGGATGTCACGCTGCCACAAGGCGGACATTTTGAGCAACAAATACCCGCGGGACACAGCGCGTTCATTTACGTGGTAGAAGGCAGCGTCAGGGTGAAAGAGCACGCCGAGAATCAAGCAAGTAGAGAGCTAGGCGGCGATCATGCGACTCAGGTGATCAACAAAAAATACATTGGTATTTTAGGGGAAGGCGAACAGGTCTTTATTGAAGCGCACCAGAATGCGCAGTTTTTACTGCTCGCTGGTAAACCGTTGAACGAACCCGTCGCACGAAGCGGCCCGTTTGTCATGAATACCCGAGAAGAGCTTATGCAAGCATACCAAGATTATAACAACGGCCTATTTTCATAAATAATATGGCTTATAAATGATGAGTTTTGTAAATAATGTGGCTTCTTAAACACAATTATTTTTACTAATGATTTTAGTTAGAGATACGGAGAAAATGATGGGACTTCTAGTAAACGGTAAATGGCACACCGACTGGTACGATACCAAATCAACAGGTGGTAAATTTGAACGAAAAGAGTCGAGCTTTCGCCATTGGGTAACCAAAGATGGCAGCGCAGGCCCTACTGGTGATTCTGGGTTCAAAGCAGAGCCGAATCGCTACCACCTTTATGTATCACTCGCCTGTCCATGGGCTCACCGTACGATTATTTATCGTGCCCTTAAAGGGCTAGAAGATATGATTTCAATGTCCGTCGTCAACGCATTTATGGGCGACAATGGCTGGACATTTGAGCCCGATGACGGTGTGATCTCTGACCCGATTAACCACGCTCAGTTTGCTCACCAAATCTACACCAAGGCGGATGCTGACTACACTGGTAGAGTCACGGTGCCTATCCTTTGGGATAAGAAAACCAGCACCATTGTCAGCAATGAGTCGTCTGAGATAATCAGAATGTTCAATGAGGCATTTGACGATGTAGGCGCGACGCCACTCAACTTGTACCCAAGCGATCTAAAAGAAGAGGTTGACGCGCTCAATGCCTACATTTACCCGACCATCAATAACGGTGTCTACCGAGCTGGATTTGCCACCACACAGACAGCTTATAATGATGCCGTAAAAGAGGTTTTTGAGGCTCTTGATACGATAGATACTCGTTTGGCTAGTAAACGATATCTCACTGGCGATACCATTACCGAAGCAGACTGGCGCTTATTTACGACATTAATACGGTTTGATGCCGTTTATGTCGGTCACTTCAAATGCAACATTAGACGCATAGCGGATTACCCGAATATCAGTGGCTATCTTCGAGATTTGTACCAGGTACCTGGTGTGGCTGAAACCGTCAACATGCACCATATCAAAGCACACTACTACGGCAGCCACGACACCATCAATCCAACATTAATTATCCCTAACGGGCCTGACCTCGATTTCTTAGCACCACATAATAGAGAGAATAAAGGCTAATCATGAAAGGGGAACAAGAGGTTCCCCTACCGCTTTAATTTGGCTCTTATTTAAGCAAATTATCGCACAAAACTGTCGCAGCCTTTCTCTCCACGACAACAAGATAAATAGCGGAATAACCTCCCATACGGCTACTTCTCATCTACACTATTTAGGTGTGCCGATCGTTAATGTGGAGGCAAAGTGAGCCGACTAATTACCTATTCAGATGACGCTTCAGAAGAGCTCGCAGCCAATGGCGAGCAGGCAACGAGTTTCTACCATCAACTGTTTCAACTTCATGAAATATCTATCGAGTTATCTCGAGCAAATTCCTTGGACGATCTTTATCGTCTAGCGGTCACGGCTTGCCTCAATCATCTAAAAATCGACCGGATGGGCATCCTAATGATCGATAAAGAGCGAGACTGGATGATTGGTACATGGGGAACGGATGAAGAAGGCAATGTAAGATCGGAATCGGACTTTGCTGCGCCAATGCTTGATGAAGTAAAGCAAGTAATCCAAGAGATGTCGACCAAAGGCAAAGTGTGTGTTTGGCATGACAAAGAGCTTTATGAGTTTAGTGAAGGCCAAGGAGAACTCAGTACCGTTGGTCTAGGGTGGAACGCGGCTTTAGCAATATGGGACGATGACGAAGTAATCGGTTGGATTGCCTGTGATAACTTACTTAACCAGCAACCCTTTCAAACCTATCAAAGTCATACACTGAGGCTATTTGGTTCACTTCTCGGAGAATTTATTAAGCGTAAACATGCCGAAGAAGCAATTAAAAACATCAACAGTGAGTTAGAAAGTCGGATTTTTGAACGAACACAAGAGCTTTCAAAAGCTCAGAAAGAATTAGAAAAAGCCAACACTCTACTCGAACAAAAAGTGATGGAACGGACGGCTCAACTCAATGAAAGAACTCACCATTTACAAACCGTATTGGACGATCTTAAAGAAACACAAACCCAACTGATAGAGGCTGAGAAGCAGAGCTCCTTAGCTCAACTGGTTATGGGGATGGCCCATGAATTGAATACGCCACTGGGTAATATCAATGTCGCAATCAGTTTACAACCTGAGCTGTTCAATGGCCTTAAAAACGATTTGGAGACGGGCTCAATATCAAAGAGTTCACTGACTGAGAGCATTGAGTTAGGTTTGCAGTCCTGTGAAATTATTGAAAAGAATACCAAAACAATGGCAGAGCTCGTGGCTCAGTTTAAACGCCTTTCCATTCACGAAACACAACTTGAACCGCTAGAGCGTATTGATCTACAAGAGTGGCTGGAAAACACCGCGAAACTAGCATTAGAACACTATAAAAAGCCCTATACAGCGCAAATCGATATTCATGTTATGCCCCTTGGCGCGACAGCAAACTTCAATACTTGGCAATTAAGTCAGATAGTAGAAGATCTCATTTTTAACGCCCTTGAACACGGTTTAACGAACGCCCCAACTGACAACATCCTTATTATTGCGAATGTACTCCACGACGAGCTAGAGCTGAGTGTAGAAGATAACGGTAAAGGTATTTCCTCTAAAGTGTTGGATCATATTTTCGACCCATTTGTTACGACAGCAAGAGGAAAAGGCAATAAAGGGCTGGGGCTGAACCTCGTCTATAATTTAGTGACTCAGGGAATGAAAGGCAGCATACATAGCTATGCGCCACTAACAGGAGGCTTTGGATTGGCCATTTCATTGCCGTTAAACCCAGATTAAACACGACAGTGAGTACAGAATTGTTGACACTTAAAGAGCGTGCCTCAACGTTTAAAAAATACTTACAGTGCTAAAAATAAGCGTTTAAAATAAACAAGTTAACAACAGAAGCGAAATTTTCATTTATCCGCATTAACGTCACAAGCCATTCAATAAACGAAAAATAATCTTATGATTCGTGAAAGTTTTTATCATACACGCGGTCTATACATCGAGCGTTAATATTCTCGCTTGGCGTTTCACGCTATAATGTCAAAACTGTCACTAACTAGTATAAGTTTTTTAAATTCCTCGTTCCATAAAAGGCTGTTAATGAGTAAAAATTTTATATCGAAAAACATTCGATGGGTAGGTTCTATTACAGCTGTTATCGCTCTGTTTATTTTCACCATTGACGTTTTCCTTTTTCGATTTGACGTGGCATCTACACCCATTGAGCCATTCACCCTAAGCCCGGAAGAACAGTTGGCAGACAGCGCTATTGGACGAGAATTGGTGAGTATACGTCCCCTTATTGATGAGTCTCCAGCACTGGCAACAAAAGCAATTCACGCGTTGTTGCTGTCCAATAAAAACCAAAATCTAACGACGATCGAGCAAATTTATGTGCATTTGCTGCGCAGAGACATCGCAATATCAGAAGGACAGAAATTAGCCGCTGCTGAATTTAATCAACAGTTATCGCACTTAGCCAATCAGCTAAATATCCCATGGCTTCAGGCGCAATTGGAAATTGAACAGGCTGAGAAAGCACTAAAAACTGACCAAATAGAGCAAGGGATAGCTCAAATTACTAACGCAATTGATATTGCTGAGTCTAATCATGCCGAGTTTTTGCTGTTAAGAGCCTATAACACGGCTGGCGCTCTTTATAATGCTTCCAACCAACTCAAATCCTCTCAATTGTATTTTTACAAAGGCATTAAACTAGGCAAAAAATACCCTGCTGATGAATACAATGGCCGATTCTATAACAACCTGGGACTACTCCATGCTCACCTTGAACAGTGGGAAAAAGCGTTGGAACACCTAAAGCTCGCAGACAACCAATTTAAAGTCAGTGACAACGTGGCAGATGAGCGATTAATGGTGGTTTTGTTAAATCAGTCCTATGTGTATACCAAACTTGATAAACCCAAAGCGGCCCGCAATGCTTATGAGAAAGCGCGCTCTTACTTACACCTTGATTCAAAAAGCTATTATCAAATACTCGTGCTCAAAGCGAAAGCCCGATTGCTGATGGTTGAAAAGAACTACCAGCAAGCTGTCCTAGTCGCAACACAGTGTCGTGATTTTACTCAGCCCGTCGTTTACCGAAAGCAAAGCGCTATCTGCGGATTCATATTGGCAAAAAGCCTTATTGGCCTGGAACAATATGATGACGCAATGGAACACCTCAATAGAAGCATTGACACTTTTTATCACATTGATCATCAACGTTGGTTAATCCGTACCTACCAGACAAAAGCTGAGATATATGAACAGTTAGGAGATACAGCCCAGGCGCTCAGCATTTATAAAGAATATAATGCGAAAGAACGAGCGCAATTTACCAATGAAATTTATGCTCTGGAATTTGCTTTCGGAACACAAGAAGTACAACAAGAACGAGATTTATTAAACGTACAAAACCAGCTCAGTGAATTACAACTCAACGAAGAAAAACTGCGTTTTAAAATACTGTTCATATGGATTGTCATCGCGATTCTCGTTCTCGCCTTTGTGATACGTAGAACCATCGCCATCAAAAACCATAATATTGAATTGCAAAACTACTCTTATCTAGACCCTCTGACTGGTGCTAATAATCGCCGCTACTACCAAAAGGAAATTGAATCAGGCTCAGTGCTAAACCGTTCGTCTCAATATCGAGTGGTTTTAATCGACCTAGACTGGTTCAAAAACACCAATGATCAATATGGGCACGATGTTGGCGATCAAGTGCTGATCAAAACAGCCAAACGCTTGAAAAAACAGATTCGATCGGATGAATTACTGATTCGCTGGGGTGGCGAAGAATTTTTGTGCCTATTAAAAGAATCCGATGATATTCATATTCGTGTTGAGTCGTTGCTTAAAGTTGTCAGTGACTCTCGCTACTCAACCGATGCTGGGGAACTAAAGATTACGGTTTCAGTGGGGGTAAGCCACCCTAATAGTCTCTTTTCATTACGACAAGATAGCGCACCTTTTGTCGTGGCCGATAAATGTCTCTATCAGTCTAAGAGAAAGGGGAGAAACCAGGCCTCATTTCCTGTTTAGTTAAACAAAGCGCTCTTTTCAAAGTGGCTGATGAAACAAAAGGTAACGTCAAACCTCCTAAACAGCCAACTATGGCCTAAACTAAACAATACCACTACTGTTTGGGAGCTGAATGTTGATCGAGTTAGATATTCCCACTCTATCTGTCATTTGTGTATTACTTTCTTTCACATATGCCATTAGTCTTGCGATTGTTCAAAGGCTACAGCCTAATATTCGCGGTATTAATATTATGGCGCTCGCACTGCTATTATTGGGGACTGGTTTCCTTCTCCTTAGTTTTGGCAATCACACCACGCTATGGCTCTCGAAAGTAGTGGCTAACTCTATTATTGCTCTGAGTTTTACGCTGATTTTACACGGTGTCTGTCGAATTAGAGGCTACCCTGTTGCAATTGCGAATATTGGCTATAGTTCTTTTCCAATCGTTATTATTGGGTTGACGTACTTCACTTATTTTTCTGTGTCTACCGAAGCTCGCATCGCTATCATGGCAACGTATACAGGAGCTATAAGCCTGCTGGCCTTCTATGCGAACTATCGAGGCACGACGGAAGACATTGCGCCATCCAAACATTTACTGTCTGTCGGCTTATTGATCTATGCCTTCTATTCTCTATTCCGACTGATTCGATTGCCTTTTGGCCAACGTATTGATGACTTCATGGCCGCAGACTTAGTTCAGCAACTCACCTTTCTCACCATCCTTCTCTTGGTTATATTTATTGGCTTCGCGATTACCTGGATGTTGACGGGGCGCTTGGTTGCCACCATTTACGACTCATCGCTCAAAGACGAACTCACGAAACTCTATAACCGAAGAGCGTTGGAGGATCTAGTCCCTAAAGAAGCGGCTCGAACTCATCGATATAAACACTCGCTATCAATACTTCTTATCGATATAGATCGATTTAAACAGATTAACGATGTCTATGGGCATCAAGCTGGCGATAAAGTATTGCGGGACATAGGTAGAATTCTGCAAGTAGAAACTCGCAGTAATGACTTTTCTTTTCGCTACGGCGGAGAAGAGTTTCTAGTACTGCTGCCTGAAACCTCTGGGCCAGACGCAAAAATAGTTGCCGAAAAGCTAAAGAACGTGATTGCAAGAACCTCTATGCTACCGAGTAATAAAGAGTTTTGCTCCGCAAGTTTTGGGGTTAGCGAATTAAGAGAAGACGAGCACTGGGAATCCGCCATTGAACGGGCAGATAAAGCGCTCTACAGCGCCAAAAAAACGGGTAGAAACCGTGTTGTGATCAGTGAATGAGCACAGACCGAAGGGCTGATTATAAGCCCAGTTCACTCATTAAACGTTCGACCCAAGTGATTTCGCCGAATGCAATCAAATCGAACACAGTGAGGAACACAGCGCAAATTATCGCAAGTTTTAAAAGACGGTAAAAAATGAACATGTAAAACCTAATATAGGGTAGAAAGGAACCAAATTATCCCAAGTTAGCGCATTTATCACAAGATAAAAAAACAACCGCTTAGTCAACTGAGCACCACATATTTACGTTTCAAACCCTATTTATATTTGAAACCCTATTTATATTTGAAACCCTATTTATATTTGAAACCCTATTTATATTTGAAACCCTATTTATATTTGAAACCTAAGCAATGGCAACAGTTGCTCAAGATCCCTAATGACCACATCGGCTTCTTCCTGGTATGGGCTGTTCCCTTCCCTATCAAAAAGGCAACTCAGCATATTGGCGTTCTTCGCCGTATCCAAGTCAAACTTGTAGTCCCCCACATAAATCAGATCCCTCGTTGATAACCCGAGTTTATCCGCAATAATAAACAATCCCTCAGGGCTAGGTTTGGGCTCACAGTCTTCCCGGGTGAGTAGCAAATCTATCGGCAAACCTAAATTGTCTAGCATCATTTGACTGGCTTGTTGAATGTTGCGAGTCAATATCGCTGTTGGGTAGCCCAAACGGTGTAACGCATTGATAAGCTCTAGTGCTCCAGGCATCAAATCGGCAGTGTGGGCGGCTGAGATTTCAAAATCTGACACAATTTCATGGGCTAATTTTTGTTCTTTCTCACAGGTCATTTGTTCAATGTATTCAAGAATGGGCTCTCCTTGTGGAAACCCTAACTGCTGCCTCAGCTGGTCAAAATCCAGTCTAGAATCGACGAGCGTGCCATCGAGATCAAAAATAACCGCTTTGATATGAGAAAGGTTCAAAAGTAACTCCAAAGATAGATAATAATGCCTGTCCACAGTACCGAGTATTTTTTAAACAATCTAGTCTGGTTCTGTGATTCATTATTTCTATTCGAACTAGGATAAGTCGTGATCCAATCCATCAATGGCAAAAAAGCGAGTTACACACTCGCTTTTTTACATTCATTTTTTGCACGTTGAATACTGGATAATCAAGTACGATACAGTACTTTCACAACATGCCAGCCAAATTTGGTCTTCACTAGATGAGGGACTAAGGTTTCACCGCTAAAGCATACTTTATCAAACTGTGGCACCATCTGACCCTTACGAAACTCGCCCAAATCTCCACCTTTCTTACCTGAAGGACAGCTTGAGTATTTTTTCGCTAACGTTTGGAATTTAGCCCCTTTTTTCAGTTGCTTAATGATGTCTTCTGCTTGCTCTTTATGCTTCACTAAAATATGAAGTGCTGCTGCGGTGCTTGCCATGTTTGCTCTCTGCTGTGTAGACCGTATCCCGTGTAGGCAGCAATTCTACCCTAACATATCGAGATGTTCATCCTGCGAATTTACCGAACCAGATCAATAAACATTCTACTGCGACTATTTAGTGTATGAGTTTGCATTGCTCCGTATCCAAAATGAGTTACTATTATGAGTAGTCGGTTTATATTCGAGACACGTCATGGCAAAGACCCCAAGTAAAGCAAATCAATCTCAAGGTATGCTCATGTTTACCCTAAATGCGCAAAAACAGCTGTTTGCCATTGGGACTCTAAAGGTGCGGGAGATCGTTCCTTTTATGCCAACCACCCAAATTCCCTATTCCCACCACCATGTTGTGGGTACGGTTACCATTCGCGATTTAACAGTGCCTGTTATTGATATGGCAGCCGCGATTGGATTTCGCCCAATTCAGCCCGAAGAATACGATAGCTGCTATTTGATCGTGACTGATTGCCTACGCACCATTGTAGGTTTCATGGTTCGTTCGATTGAAAAAATCATTGAGTGTGACTGGAGAAATATTGAATCTTCGCCTTCAACTGCAGGTAAAGATGTTTTTGTGACGGGCATTACACGTCACAAGGATCAAATAGTACAAATGTTGGATGTGGAGTTATTGCTTTCAAAAATTTATCCTCAGTACGAATCTGCAAATATTCCGATGCTGACTGACATAGAAAGAGAGCGTCTGAAAGCGTTGAATATTTTACTCGTTGATGACTCTTCGATCGCCCGAAAACAGCTTTCTGATGCTCTTGACAGAATCAATATACCCTATCAAATCTGTAAAAATGGCCTAGATGCGCTAGAACTCATGAAAGCTCAATCCTCAACGGACAAAGCAATAGATCTGCTCGTCAGTGATATCGAAATGCCAGGTCTTGATGGCTATGAGTTAGCATTTGAAGTGCAAAATTCTGCGGATCTCGATAACGCCTATTGTATCTTGCACACCTCTTTATCGAGCGAGATTTGTATTGATCGGGCTCATCAAGTCGGTGCTCATGAAGCGCTAGAAAAGTTTAATGCCGGTGAATTGATTCAAGCCATGCTCAAAGGGGCCAAAGCCATCGAAGAAAGTAAACAGCCCGTATGATGCGGTTGGTTTTGGTCGATTCGCTTTAACAACAGGTCTGTTGGCTTTAATAAGATGGCCAAAGGTGCGGATCCATTCATTAAGTTGTATTCGCTCAGGTGTATTAGGCTCTGTATCTGAATTTTTCGCACTGAGCTGCCCTTTACTGAGCGACCCTTTCTTGTTCTTAATCTATCCGATGGTTAAAGCTCCCTGACTGGCTAAGTCCATGCACTAGGCAGATTCAAATTGCGTCAGCCAGGTGGTCAATAATTGATTCAATTGTTTCTTCTGTGAATCTGATAAAGACTCGACCAAATTACTTTGCACTGCGACATGCTCCATCATCATTTCATCAATTAAAACCAAGCCGTCGTTAGTGAGCTTAACATGAACGCTGCGACGATCTTCCTGGCTATGAGAGCGTTCAATAAGACCTTTCTTTTCTAACTTATCCAGTCGATTGGTCATAGCCCCAGAAGTGAGCATCATTGAATTGATTAAATCTGATGGCGTTAAGCTAAACGGTTTTCCGCTGCGCCTTAATGTGGCAAGCACATCAAACTCGCCCAACTTCAAATCATACCGCTTATGGGTGTCTGCTATCTGAGTTTCCAAATGCTTAGAAATTCGCAACAAACGACCCAACATCGCCATTGGTTCAGTGTCGAGTTCCGGTTTTTCTATTGCCCATTGCTCTATAACTCGTTCAATTTCATCCATATTCCACTGCTTCTCCACATTCTGCATATAGGTGAACGCGAAGTATCTTAACATAAAGATACTTTACAACGCTGAATTTTCAGCGTACATTGACTTTAAACTATCTTAACGTAAAGATAAATACGCCATGAACATACTATTCGCTATGATCCCCGCCTTCTTTTGGGGAACAACCTATGCTGTGACTCAGTATACCCTCCCAGACTGGCCTCCATTACTGCTTGGTGCTCTTCGCGCCTTGCCAGCGGGTTTATTGCTATGGTTAATCAAGCCCACTTTGCCTCAAAAAGGCGATTGGAGCGTACTATTTCGCTTGGGTCTAATTAATATCGCGACCTTCTTCGGTTTGATCTTTGTAATGGCATTAACATTACCGGCGGCGATATCAGGGGTGGGCATGGTTTCTGTTCCAATATTCGCCATGGTTTATCACTGGTTGATGGATAAAAAGACACCCAATTTAACGCAAGTAGTATCAGGGACACTGCTCGTTATACTCGCATGGTTACTCTTTGACCCAAGCTCCATTAGCTTAAATCCGATAGGTTTAGGGGCCATGTTCGCAGCCATCATGTGTATTGTCGTTGGCAGCAGCATCACCAAGTCACTTGGGAATACAATGGATTGGTGGAGCGTATTGACCTGGCAACTGTTGATAGGTGGCGCCATTTTAGCCTTCGTTTCTATTGGGCAACTTTTTGTTCAACCTACCCCTTACATTGAGGTATACCAGAACTTTAATACTAAAAATCTGATCGGACTCATTTGGGTGTTTGGTCTTAATACGGCACTTGGATACAGCCTGTATGTTTGGTTGTTACAGCGGATGTCAGTCGTGGATTTTAGCTTTGGCGGCATCGCAAACCCAATTGCTGGAATCGTTAGTGGTTTTGTTTTAATCGGAGATTCCTTTACGCCACATCAATACGCATTGATGCTGGGTATGATTGTGACATCACTATTACCGCAGATTATTATTGCTCTCAGGGCATTTAAGTCGCCGATATCTGTAAATCTTCGATAGCTATTCGTTTTTCGCTCTTTTTAGCTATCATTTTTTTAAAAATATGCGGATAATTCCGAAGCAGAATTAAAATTAATCAGCTAATCTTAGCTTTATAAGTATTTGTTAGTTATGGCAGCAAAAATAGAAATGACGAGCGACGACTTCAAGAAATCGACAGCCAACCTTAAAAAAGCCGTACCATTGATGATGAAAAATCATGTTGCTGCAACGCCTGCGAACTACGCAGTCTGGTATACGTATGTCGACGAGAGCAACCCGGAACTGAATCAAGAACTCGACATGGTGGTGGAGAATTTTGGCGTGTGCCCACCAGCTGTAGGGAAAGAACTGTACAATAATCACCTAGCAGACCAAGCTGAAACTGATTTGACCTGCCTCAGAGAGAATATTGAGGTGTTAGTCAACGAGGTTTCAAGCTCAATGACGGATACCCTTTCAGATACGTCTTCTTTCTCAGAGTTCATTGATAAAAGCTTCACCGATCTAAGCCGAGTAGAAAAAGAGGGATTATCGATAGATGAAGTGATGGGGGTTATCCGCCAACTCATTTCAGAGTCTCGCCAAATTCAAACCTCTACTGATTTTCTTAACGGGCAACTGACCAACGCAACCAAAGAAATATCCAGGCTAAAAACGCAACTTGCTGATGTTCAAAAAGACGCTTTATTCGACGGTTTGTCAGGCCTTTATAACCGAAGAGCATTAGATGCCGATTTGTTTGCTTTGTGCCGCGCTGAACAACCGATGTCTCTCATATTGTTAGATATCGATCACTTCAAAAGTTTTAACGATAACTACGGACATCTGTTCGGAGATACCGTCATTAAAGCACTGGCTAAACGTTTACAATCGAGTTGCCGGGAAGGGATTACCGCTTATCGCTTTGGTGGAGAAGAATTTGCACTCATTGTGCCAAATAAATCCATTAGAATTGCAAGGCAATTTGCAGAGACACTTCGACGTGCCATAGAAAAGCTGTCTATTAAAGATCGCCGCTCTGGTAAGCAAATAGCCAATATTACCGCGTCGTTCGGTGTGACTGAATTTGAGAAAGGCGATACTATCGATAAAGTGATCGATAGAGCAGATGCATTGCTCTACGAAGCGAAACAACTGGGTCGAAATAGAGTTATGCCGTTGTAATCGATAATCTTCTAATCGGTTTTATCCCACTCGCCCACATCCTAAATCACACACCAGATTATAAAACGTAAAAAGCCCAATACATTGATATTGGGCTTTTTGTAAATGGCGGGCTTTTGTGTCAATACTGGGCGCTGTGTAAACGATGACCCGCTCTAAAATCGTGTTTACATACTATGAAGGCTTACAGTAAAGGCTAATCGTGAAGACGAATAGTTCCGAAGCTAGCCGTCTGCCGTTATTTTCTCAATCAGGCTCAACTCCACCTCTTTAGCTTTATTTGTGCTTATTTGGCAAGTTCCAGCGGCTTTATGTCCACCCCCACCATGCTTTAACATTAACTCACCAATATTGGTTTTTGAGCTTCTATCAAAAATAGATTTCCCCGTAGCAAAGACAATATTTTGCTTTTGAAATCCCCACATTTTATGAATAGAGATATTGCATTGAGGAAACACCGCATAAATCATAAATCGGTTGCCCGCGTAAATAGTCTCTTCCTGCGTTAGATCTAACACCACCAGATTCTTATACACGGTTGCACAACGGGTAATTTGCTCTTTAAACAGATTTTCATGATCTCGATAAAGCGTAACACGTTCAACCACATCAGGAAGTGCCAGAATCTCATCAATCGTTTGCGTTTTGCAGCAATCAATCAAGTCCATCATGAGAGCATAATTAGAAATTCGAAACTCTCTGAAACGACCAAGGCCAGTGCGGGCATCCATCAAAAAGTTCAGTAGATTCCAGCCAGTGGAATCCAACACTTCATCACGGGTGAAGTCGGCGGAGTCGCCTTTATCGACCGCAATCATCATCTCTTCCCATTCTTTAGGAAAGGTCGACAGACCACCGTAGTAATCCCATACAACTCGAGCTGCCGAGGGAGCATCGGGTTCAATAATGTAATTGTCGTGTTCACCCTTATTGCGCATTTTTTCAGACAGGTGATGATCAAATACAAGGTGAGCTTTGGGGTGAAAAGGCAAGTTCGTTACGATGTCGTTTTCGGTGATCATCACAATGCCATCTTGCATATCTTTTGGGTGCACAAACTTAATATCTTCAATCAAATCAAGTTGCTTTAATAGGACAGCACAAACCAATCCATCAAAATCACTACGAGTAACAAGGCGAAACTTATTCACTGGCATACCTAGATCCTTACTTGGTATTTATTTTTAATGAGTACAACACTCTTTATCGCATTCTTTATCCCATCAATGCAGAATTAACGTATTGTTTGTCTTAATTTTAGACATCTTCACTTTTTTGACAAACTTAACACACTATTTTTTAAAGGTTCTTTTATACTGATCATAGAAACGAGGTATTTATTTTGGAGAAAACAATGAAAAAGACCTATATCTTTGCAAGTTTAGCAGCCGTTGCTGTCTTGGCTGGTTGCTCGAGCGAGCCAGATGAGTATGAGGTTAAGGAATATACCTCGATCGCTAATCCTGCGTCAGTATATTGTGTTCAACAGGGTGGTGAATTAGACACCGTGACTGAAAATGAATTGCGCGTGACTTATTGTGCGTTTTCAGAAGAAGACCGTACTGAGCAATGGGAATATTACCGCAATGCTCAAGAGCAAAAAAAAGCACAGCAGTAATAACGAACGCTTAACGCCACCAGCGAGTATCTAACTGACTCTCTGGATCAAGATAGCGATTCAATAAGGTAAGATTGGTATCAAGCACAGCAAGATACTCTCTTACCTTTTTTATTGGCATGGATGGCACAGTATCGTTCACCGCTTGTTCTAGAGCCCTAAGCACTAGCGTTAACGGCAGAAAGGAAGCATTACTATCAAGTGTATTGTGAATTCGCTCTAAAGCAGCCTGTGCTATTTGGTAAGGCTGCTCCCTAACCTCCGATAACTCTCTGTCAAACGCATTAGTGTAGTGGCATAGTGAATTTGGTCACTTAGTTAGAGGTGATATCATCACCTCATAAGTTAACAGGTGACACTATGACAAAACGTACAAGACGACTATTTAGCGCAGAATTTAAGTTAGAAGCAGCGCAGTTAGTCCTAGATCAAAATTACTCAGTGCATGAAGCAGCCCAAGCCATGAATGTGGGTAAATCCACGATGGATAAATGGGTTCGCCAACTTAGAGGAGAGCGCCAAGGGAAAACACCGAAAGCCTCTCCTATGACCCCTGAGCAAATAGAAATTCGGGAATTGAAAAAGAAGTTGGCTCGCCTTGAAGAGCATAATGAAATACTAAAAAAAGCCACAGCTCTGTTGATGTCGGACTCACTGAACAATTCTTGATCATCAAGAAACTCAAGCAGAGCTACAGCGTAAAAACATTATGCGAAGTCTTCAATGTTCATCGAAGCAGTTTTAACTATTGGCTTAAACGCCCAACGGTAATTAATGTTGAAATAGTAAAACTTCGCAGCTTGGTTAGTGAGGCGCACACTGCAAGCAATGGCTCTGCGGGAGCAAGAACCATTGCAGATATAGTTACAACCCAGGGCGTAAAGCTGAGTCGTTACCGAGCGACAAAACTGATGAGAACTCTTGGTTTAGTGAGTTGCCAAGAGCCAAAGCATCGTTACAGAAAGGCTTCACAAGAGCATATTGAAGTTCCAAATCACTTAGGTCGTCAGTTTGCTGTTACCGCCCCAAATGAAGTCTGGGTTGGCGATGTTACGTATATTTGGACGGGTAATCGGTGGATGTATTTAGCGGTCGTTATCGATCTTTTTGCTCGTAGAGTGATTGGTTGGTCGATGTCTTTATCACCTGATAGTCGGTTAACAGGCAAAGCTTTGTCGATGGCTTATGAGTCTCGCGGCAAGCCAAAAGGTGTCATGTTCCATAGCGATCAAGGTAGTCACTATACAAGTCGTAAATACCGCCAATTACTGTGGCGCTTTCAAATAAAACAGAGTTTATCTCGCCGAGGAAACTGCTGGGATAATGCGCCAATGGAGCGCTTCTTTAGAAGCCTGAAAACGGAATGGGTGCCAACAGTGGGTTATCGTAGCTTTTTTGAGGCTCAACAAGAGATCACTCGCTACATTATCGGATATTACTGCCAACTCAGGCCACATCAGTATAACGGTGGTCTGACTCCCAATGAATCAGAACGATTATATTGGGAAAGCTCTAAAACCGTGGCCAATTTTAGTTGACCACTAC